>LQBH01000070.1 GCA_002030015.1 delta proteobacterium MLS_D | reverse complement strand
CAGGAGACCTCCACACAGAATCAGCAATGTTTTTTTCATGTATTTTTCCTCTCTTTTTGTTTGTTCTTTCAGTTTGGACACGCGCAAACCTATATAATGTTATTACTCATGTCAATAAAAACCACATTCCTAAATTCTCGATATACCGCCTGCTCAGGGACATTTCCCCAGGCTGCGGCGGTAGTTGGTTTCTTCAATTTTGAATTCGGACTTGGCGGTAATATGTTCGGCTTCGGCCTGCTGGCGGCGGGACTGGGCTTCGAGGTGGTCGGTGAGTTGTTCCATGCCGAGTTCGTAGAAGTCGCGGCTCATTTCCATGTTGGCTTCGGCCTCTTCCAGCGCCGCTTCCGTCATGGCGCATCTGCTGTGGGCCTCGGACATAGCGAAGAAGGCCTGCCGGATTTCGAGTTCCATCAGTTTTTTATATTTTTGCAGGTCCAGCTCGGCGATGTGCGAGTCGAGTTTCGCCGACTGCGTCTTGTATTTCCCTTCGCCCCACTGCCAGAGCGGGATTTCGGCCGAGGCCATCAGGTAATAGCCGCGTCCTTCGAGAGAGGTCTGGTAGAGTTCAACGCCTCCCAGATAGTGGTAGCCGGCGGTGAGACCGACACGGGGAAGAAAGTCGGACCGCACCAGACGCTCGTTCTCGCGCGTAAGGTCCACCTTGTCTTCCAGCATCCGGTAGTCCGGCCGGTCTATGACCGAAAGAACGGGGGCCTCGGGAAGTTCGTCGGCTGCCGGGATGGTGATTTCTTCGTCGGCGATCTTCAGGGATGTGCCGGGATCGAAACCCATGATTCGGCACAACGACATGCGCAGAAGTTCCCGCCCGTTTTTCGCCCGTTCCAGGTCCAGCAGGGCTTCGTTACGCCGCACCCGTACCTTGAGAAGTTCATTCCGGTGCACCAGTCCCGTGTCCACGGCATGATTCACCTTTGCTTCCAGGGCCTCCAGGAGTTCCACGTACTTCCGGGCGGACTGAAGTTTTTCGCCCACCGCCACGAAACGCCAGTAGGTCTGATCGGCCTCGACGATGACGTCCTGCCGTTTGGCCTCGACGGCTTTCAGGCTGATGTGTTCCGCCACTTCCGACATCCGGTTGGCGGCGTTTATTTTCCCGCCCATGTAGAGCGGCTGTCGCGCCTCGACCTTTGTGTAATACGCCGTTTGTTTCATAATGTGGTGCCCGCTCACGTCGTTGATGGGCCGCCCGGTAAGGGGATTGATGGTGGCGGGTGAAATGATCCGGCCCAGGGGGTCGAAGAGGGAAGATTCCACGTCCCACTCGAACCGGTTCCTGCTGCCGAGGTAGTGGCCCGAGGCGGTTACCTTGGGGAGGTAGTGGGTGCGTTGTTCCCTGGTTCGCAGGTGCGCCTGCTCACGGCGTGTTTTCTCCACCCGCAGGTCTTCGCTGTTTACGAGGGCCCGCTCGCGGCAGCCCTCGAGCGTAATGAGGGTCCCGGCAGTGCTTTCCTGAAAACAGGCAAGCATCAGCGCCAGTATGATGCCCAGTGTCAGTCCGTACCTCGAGAACTTTGCATAATTGCTTTTTCTGTCATTCCGGGCAAGCAAAGCGCGACTCGGTTTTAATCTCCCTCTGTATGGGATTAAAGCCCGACAAGGGGGAATCAAGAAAATATTTGTAAACACTTGATGCCGGATCAAGTCCGGCATGACGACATTGACGCGAAGGGGATTTTTCAAAGCTCTCACCTCATGACATCTCCCGTTCTTGTTGTCCGTCGGCGACTGCCCGCGGCGGTTCGTCGCCGAAAAAAATGAAGTAGAGAACCGGCGCGATAAAAAGTGTTATGACCGTTCCCACCATGAGGCCGCCTATTATAGTATACGCAACGCTGTTGAAGAAGGGATCCGTCAGGAGCGGCGCCATGCCCAGGGCCGTGGTGGCCGATGCCATGAAGACGGGGCGCACCCTCGACAGGGACGCTTCGACGACGGCGTTGCGGCGGTCGTCCATGCGCGCGCGGTACCGGTCAATCTCGTCTATCAGGACCACGCCGTTTTTGATCATCATGCCCATGAGCCCGATGGAACCCACAATGGTCAGAAATCCGAAATCGACCTTCAGCAGGAGCAGCGCCGGCACAATGCCGATAATGGAAAACAGTATGCTCAAGAATATGATGATCAGTTTCCGGTAACTGTCGAAGAGCATCAGGAGCACCATCACGCTGAGCAGGATCGTGACAGGAAGGAAGAGAAGAATGTAGCGCAGGGCCTTCTGCTGGTCGCCCTTCTCTCCCTGCCACCGCCAGGAATATCCCTCGGGCGGGTCCATCGCCCGTATGGCGGGACCGATCTCGCGCAGGACATCGGCCGCCGTGTATGCCGGGAGGGGATCGCACTGCGCCTTGATGGCACGCTGCCCGTCGATACGCCGCACGATGGGGTTTTCCCAGTCCAGGTCCACGGAAGCCACTGAACTCAAGGGTGTCGGTTTCATCAGTTCCTTTTCGATCCGGTCGAAAGGAAGCTCACGCGCCACGACGCCTTCCATCGGAATACCGAAAATATTAAGTCCCCACACGGGTACGTTCTCAAGGTTCCCGATCCGTTCGCGTCCGTCTCCCGTCATCTTCACGAAGACGGGCAGCTCCCGGTCGTCTTCGAAATACCGCGCCACGGGCAGTCCCGACGTGGCCGCCATCAGTGACAGTCCGATATTGCTCCGTTCGATCCGGCCGCGCTTGCCGTCGAACACGTGGTAGTGCACCTGCAGACAGGGTGTGGCGGGTTCCCAATTGGTGCGGATGGTCGCCTTGTCGACCCGGGAAGCGCCTGCCATGATCTTCTCGGCGCCCTCCGCCAGATCACGCAGCACCGAACTGTCCGGACCGCTGAATTCCACTTCCACCAGGTTCTGGGAAAAGATAATTTTGTAGTTTACTATCCTGGAATAGGCATCAGGGTAATAAGCCCGCACGTGGTCCTCGATGACCGGTTTCAGGGCCACGCGGGTTTCATAATCGACGAACTCGATGATCATTTCGCCATAGGACTGGTTGCGCTCCGCGATGAGACGGGTCAGGTTGTATCGCGTGGGCGTTTCCCCCACACTTCCCGTCACGGCGAGCACCCCCGGTTGTTCGAGCAGCCAGTCCGTTATCTCCCGCAGGTCCGCCTCGGTCTTGTGAGGACTGGTCCCGGCCGGAGGACGGTATTCCAGGTAAGCCTGCTTGTAGACGAATTCCGGGAAAAAGGATTGTTTGACAAACTGGAAGGAAAACAGTGAGAGACCCAGAAGAAACACCACGCCGAGCAGAACCGGAACCGGGTGACGCAGGCACCATTCCATGGCCTTTCTGATCAACCGGAAGAAGCGCGTGTCGTAGAGATTTTTCCCCCGCTGTTTGTCGGAAACGCTGAGCAGGTGATGGGCCATGAGAGGTATCTGCGTTAAGGCCAGCACCCAGCTTAAGAGCAGCGATATGGCCAGCACGAGAAAGAGATCCCGCGTGTAGGTTCCCGTGTCGTCCGGCGACAAAAAAGCGGGGAGAAAGGCGAAAATGGCGATCAGTGTCGCTCCCAGCAGAGGCCGTGCCGTGACCGCCGGCGTGAAAAGCGCCGCCTGCCTGCGTTCCAACCCGTTTTTCAGGTCCCGCCAGATGCCCTCCACCACGACGATACCGTTATCAACCAGCATTCCCATGGCCAGGATGAAGGCCCCCAGCGACACGCGTTGAATGGTGCCGTCCAGCAGAAACAGGATAGGGAAAGTGCCGGCGATAGCGATAAGCAGGCTCGTCCCCACCACGATGCCGGACCGGAGACCCATCAGGAGCATGATAAGAATAATGACAATGGCAAGCGACGTGAGCAGGTTCAGCACAAAGGTGTTGATGGCGACGTTCACCTCATCGGACTGGAAGTACACCTTCTCGAAGTGAATGCCGTGAGGCAGTTCGGCGGTGAATTGTTCGACGCACCGCGCCACCCGTTCGCCGATGGTGATAATATTTTCTCCCGATTCCATGGAAACGGAAATTCCCAGGGCCGGGTAGTTGTCCCGGAACATTTTCGGCGCCGGAGGGTCTTCGTACGAGCGGTCGACACGGGCGATATCCCCGAGTTTCACCTGTGATGAACCGGAACCCTGGATCACGATATCTTCTATTTCACTGATCGATTTCAACTGGTGATCCACGGCGATGCGCAGTGTTCTGTCCGGCGTTTCATACGCGCCGGCATAGACGCTGGTCGTCTGGTTGTTCACCGCCGCGATTATCTGGACCGGATGCACGCCCAGCGTGGACATCTTGTGTTCTTCCAGGTTGATGTTGATCACCGCGCTCTGTTCGCCGTTGACATGGACCCGCCGGACTCCCTCGACCGCCAGCAGGCGCCGCTTCAACTCGTCGGCCCGGCGGCTCATGTCTTCGTAGGAATGGCCGTCGGAGACCATCGCGTAAAAGAGCCCGAACACGTCGCCGAAATCGTCGAAGACCAGCGGGTCCGAGGCGCCGCCGGGGAGTCCGGATGTCGCGTCGGCGATGTTCTTGCGCAGGATGTCCCAGTATTGTTCAACCTCGTCGTCGGCGATGGTATTCCGCAACGTCACCATGATCTCGGACATGTTGGGAACGGAACGGGAACGGATTTCCTGAATGTCGCCCATCGCCTTGATGGCGGCCTCCAGGTGGTCCGTCACCGTCAGCTCCACCTCGTTCGTCGAGGCGCCGGGATAGGGCGTGATGACGAGCGCCGTTTTGATTTTAATTTCCGGGTCCTCCAGTTTGCTCATCATGACGTAGGAAGCAATGCCTCCCGCCACGAGAGCGACCAGAAGAAACCAGACAAGCCGGCTGTGCCTGAAGGATAGTTCGGTGATGCTCATGACAAACCTATCGCGCCGTTCTCACGGCCTGCCCGTCGGCCAGCCCGTGTATTCCCGCCGTGACGATCACGTCGCCGGGAGACAGGCCCTCCAGTATTTCAACAGTTCCGTCCGGATTGACCATGCCCGTCTCCACCGGCTGTTTCGTCACCCTGCCGTCCCGGTAAAGCCAGACAAAGCGGTCATCCTCGCCGGCAGCGACCGCCGTGACGGGAATGCAGACCGGCGCGTGATAATCGCGGCGGTACCGTATCCGCACGCGCACGCTCATACCGGGCGCCAGGAGGCAGCCTGGTTCAGGACGGTACCGGAGGCGGATTCTGTACAGATTTCCCGTGTCGGCTTTCGCCGTCATGCCGATCAGTTCCAGGGGGTAGCTCCGGCCGGGACAGTGCGTGGAAGTAAAGGAAAAACTCTCGAAGCGATCCCGCAGCAGGTAAAAGGCCGGAGGAACATTCGTTTCCACGACCAGCGTCGACACGTCCACCAGCGAAACAATAAGGGTGCCCGCGTCGACCATCTCTTGTTCGCTCACGTAAAGAGCCTGGACGTACCCGTCGAAGGGCGCCGTCAGCCGCGTGTCCCGAAGGGCGTTTTCGGCGGACCTGAATTTTGCCCTGATCTGCGTTTCTCCCGCGATCGCCTTTTCGTACTCGCTTTCGGTGATATTGTTCCGCGCGTAAAGTTCCCGGTAACGCTTCACCTCGGCGATCACCTTGTCATGCTCGGCCTTGACGGCGTCGTATTGAAGCTGGTAATCCCGGGGATCGAGACGGGCAAGCAGATCACCCTTCCGCGCGAACCGTCCCTCATCCACGGGAATTTCCTCGACCATGCCCGCCACGCGGAACGACAGTTTGACCAGGTCGTGTTCGTATATGACGCCGCTGAAACACTTCGAATCCATGACCTCGTAAGGTTCCACTTCGGCCACCGTGATCGGCCGCGACGATTCGCCCGCGTCCCGGGGTTCGCCGGAACAACCGACCGCCACGATCACGGCCGCCGCCAGACACGGCAGAAGAACCTCGCGCACCATTACGGAAACACACATTTCGAGAGCTTTGCGCAACCTCACAAAACCACCGATTTTGTCATACCGGCGAAGGCCGGTATCCCGTGTTATCAGATACTTGCCGGATTCCCCCGGATCTAAGTCCGGGGCAGGCTTGTCAAGCCCGGAATAACGGGAGGGGACATTATGCAAGGATCTCGCCGCGAGAACCGCTTTTTTTGCGTGGTTCATTCCGCTTCCCCGTTCATTCCCCGCTTCATGACGGCGTTCATGATTATCGTTTCTATTTCCCTGATGATGCCCTCTTCTTCGGCCCCCTCGACATCATAATGCTTGCCTGCCTCGACAGCGAGACGCTCCCGTACCGAGTCGGTCAGCCGGTACAGGACGACCCCGCCCGCCACCATCACGTAAATGAGCAATGGCGATACCTTTATGAAGACACCCTGTCGTATTCCTTCTTCCAGAATCTCCGTGACCAGGTCGATCGTCCGGCCGTAAATGAGCGCTATCTCGTCGGGCAGGTTCTTCGATCCCGAGGCCAGCTCCCGCATCATGATGGGCGCCATGCCTGGATTGTCCGCGGCGGAACCGGCGAAAATCCGCACGTAGGCGCGAAGCTTTTCCTCCGGCGCGGAAAGGGACGACAGGGCCGACTCGATCTGGTCCACCGTGTCGGTGATGACATTGCGCAGAACCATTCGGTAGAGAGCATCTTTGTCGCCGATGTGATAGTAGAGCGTCGCCTTGTTGACCCCGGCCCGCCCGGCGATGGCGTCAACCCGCGCGCCGTCGAATCCCTTTTCGGAAAATATTTCGACCGCTGCCCGCGTGATGCGTTCGATCGTCTCCCGGCTTCTGTCACCGCTTACCATAGCCCTGACCCACCTTTCTACCAACCGTTTAGTTTAACTTATTAGTTAATAACAGAAAAAATTTTCTCTGTAAAGCGCGCGAAACCAACCACAATCAGCGATTATTATTGCCAAGGGTATCCTGGTTTCATTCCGGCGGAGGCCGGTTTTAATCCCGCACAGCGGAACTAGAGTGCCCGCACGGGTGAAATCCAGTCGTTGCCGTCTCCTTCCGGATCCCCGTCTCGTGTGCCTGCAGTGTATTCGCGGGGATGACGGTTTCTGGTGCCGGTACGGTCACCTCACTGGTTCATTCTGCCTGGATGGCGGGAACTCACTATCTTCCGACATGAACGACTGGTACGTGTCTTGTCCGGGGGAATACAAACGCCGATCGCGGATAGATAGAGGGATCCATACAATAATATGGATTTTTTGTGTTATTTTTTGTTGCGAACGTGTAAAAAGTAACATATGTTAGAATTGTTTCACGCCTTACAGGAAGATCGGCGACACAGCCGACTTTGAAATTCTAAGATATTTTTCTTCGCAATGTTCGAGATGTATGAAGGCGTGAGGAGAGTGGTCGAGATTACTTCCGGCTTCGCATTGTTACCGAAAACGATAACGACGATTGAGAAACCGTTATGAAGTCCCTTCTTCCCTTCCTTGCTCTTGTTGTCGTCCTGTTTCCAGGAACGGCCTTCTCCGAACCGCCGGAGCCGGCAGTCACCGCGTACCAGGACTGGATGGTGATATGCGTCGAGAAGGACGAGGGAACGGTCTGCACTATGCGGCAGACACAGGATCTCAAGACTGAACAGGTGAGCGGCCGCCTGGTGAGAGCCACCGTCGGCACGCGCCCGGACGGAACGGCGATCATGGAGCTGATGCTCCCCCTGGGACTGGATTTGCGTGCCGGGATAGCCGTCAAAGTAGATGACCAGCCGGAGTTCGGAGCGTCGTTCCTGACCTGCACGAAAGACGGATGCATGGTGCTTCTGCCGCTCGACGCGAAGCTTCTTGCCTCGTTAAAATCGGGGAACAGGGCCCGTGTTTTCTCACGTCCTTTCGGTTCGGAAAAAGCCATGGTGATCACGATTTCTCTTATGGGGTTCAGCCGGGCGTACCAGGAAATACAGTAACGCCGGCACGGTGCTCTTTGCAAAACATCACGCGCGGGAACTCAAACAGGCATTCAACGGAGCAACCGCGGGAAATATAAAAAAATATAAATGGGAGGGCGGCGGCCATTGGCCGCCCGTGTATCAACAGCATCCACGCCGTCCATTGAGCGGCGACCGGGTGCCACACGTATCGAGCGGTTCGTCGTTTGCGGTCATGGCTGGTTCAACATAACCAGTCATAAAAAAACACAACATCTCACTTATAAAGGGGTCGGTTATGAAAACGAAAAAAATACTCTGTTTCACAGGCATCGGGCTTTTAACCTTTTTCCTGATGTCCTTTTCGGCACCGGTCGGTAACGCCCAGTTGGTCGACGTCGTGATCGACACCGCCGTCGACGGCCCCGTGGAACTGCCGGCCGGCGGTACGCTCACCGTGGCTGACGGCGGCACGGTGACGGTCGCCACAACGGACGAGGAAGTTACCATCGGCGTCAAGGGAAACGGCATCCTGTTCCCGGACGGTGCCATCATCACCGATCCGGCTGATCCAGGCTACAATGCCGACTGGTTCCTGAACGACAACGTGGTCACCGTTGAAGAGGGGGCGCGATCAACGTCACAGCCCTGGGAACGACTACCGACATCAACGCCAAAGGCATTATCGCCTTGTACGGCAATACCATTACCAATGAGGGCGCGATTTCCGTTTCCGCCGTCCAGACAGGCGTTGATTACGAGGCACGGGCATTCGGCATTCAGACCGGTTACGAAGGAACCGATAATATTATCATCAACAACGGCCTTATTGAAGTTTACGCCGAGGCAGTTTCCGGTGGCTCGGCTTGTGGCAGCAGCCCGTATGCACGTGCCGTCGGCATCCAGATGGGTCACGAAGGACAGGGAGAGGTCATCAACAACGGCATCATCGACGTCAGCGCGTACAACGAGACCGGCTATGCGAGATCAATAGGGGTAAAGGTCAGTCATTATCCCGAAATCGACGTGACGAATACAGGAAACATCCTTTCCCGTGCTGTAAGCGATACTGGGAGCGCACTGAGTCAGGGCATCAAGTATTCTGGCGGAGGCACCATTATCAACGAGGGCCTTATCAGCGTTGGGGCTGAGGCTGACGGTCATACGGTGGCTAAAGGAATTCAGCTGGGATGGGATGATCCCCCCGATTACAAAAAAGAATTTACCATCGATAATTATGGTGAGATCGAGGCCTTTGCTCTTTCCCATAACGGAATGTCTGTCGCCATGGGTATTCAGATTGGTGAAGATGATACGCCTGTTGCTGATGCAGGAGATTCGGTTGTCACTAATTACGGCAGCATTCTGGCAGAAGCCGAGGGCTCAGATTATACAGTCGCTTTCGGCATACAGGGTGGCCGAGGACCGGATACAGTGGTCAATTCCGGCCTCATTGAAACCTACGTCTACAGCGAAGGGGAAGACGACACCTCTTCCATCGTTGGCAAGAGCTTCGGTATCTTCACCGGAGATCTCGGCGACAGCATCACCAACAGCGGGACCGTGGAATCATCCATCACTGTTTCAACCGGTTCATTAAGCGATGAGAGTGTTGCGGCCGCCATTCGGGCCGGCTGTGCCGATAACTGGGACAACCCCAACGTCATTATTAACGAAACGGGCGGGGTGCTGAGCGCCTTCGGAAACTGGGACTTCGCCGACAGTAATTACAACCGTTCAGCGGCTCACGCCGTATGGACGGGGAACTACAGTGACATTACCAACCGGGGGCTCATGGAAGCCGGTGGCTCCATAACGTCAGGCGACCATCTTGGCACTCAGAGCGGCTTTTTCGGTATCAAGGGGGCGAACGATGGATTCATGTTCCGTAATTACGGAACCGTCGACGTGTCCGGTGATGTGAAAGCCGGTGATTATATTGATTATAATGCCGGGGTCTATGGCATTCGAGCGAGTGAATACTCTTCAATCGACAACCAGGGTGTTATCGACATCAGCGGCGCCCTGACCGCCGGTGGTAATATCGATTACAATTCCGGCGTGTATGGTATACGGGTCGGTTCGTCAGAAAGTGCAATACCTTTAGGGTTCATGGTTTTGGAGGTTGATCCCACGCCTCCACCGGCCGATTCGGGAATTACCAACGCGGGCGTAATTACCGTGTCCGGTGATCTGACCGCCGGTGGTAATATCGCTTACAATTCCGGCGTGTTCGGCATACGGGCGGGTGAATACGCCATTATAGACAATACCGGTTCCGTCGGCGCGGTCGGTGAACTCACCGCCGGAGGTGTCATCGGCAGAACAGCCGGCGTCTACGGTATCAGGACGGGGTATGATTCTGAAATCGCCAATGAAGGAACCGTCGATGTCAGCGGCAGTCTCTCCTCGGAAGCCGGCATCAGAAAGCATGCCGGTGTTTATGGTATCAGAGGAGGATATGATTCCGTCCTCGCCAACAGCGGCGCCATCACCGTGGCCGGAGAGCTGACCGCCGGTGAGAATTTCAGTATGCACACCGGAGTCTACGGTATGAGGACCTGCTCCGGATCAACCGTCACAAATACCGGCACCATCGATGTCACCGGCACTCTTACTTCAGGAGACCCCACGGACTGCAACAACGGCGTTGTTTACGGCATCCGCACCGGCTACGGCTCCACGGTGGTCAACACCGGCGAGATCAACGCCGTGCTCACCGACGACAGCAACACCGGTTATTCCGCGGGGATCTGGATGCGGGAGGACAACAACACCATCCATCAGAGCGGCATTATTAACGCCTCGGGCGGCGAACAGTCCGCGGCGGTTATTTTCGGCTGCCCCGACAGCGGTTTTGCTGTTGTCAACAACACGCTGAATGTTATGAACGGAGCGCAGATGACCGGCGACATGCTGAACCTGTCGAAACGGAGCGTCGACGACCCGAGCATCGCCACGGTCAATTTCGGCCTGGCCGCCGATGGGGACGGCGTCGCTGTTCCCGGCACCCCGGACGCGGGCTTCAGTTTTACCTATGACGGCAGTATCTGGGGATTTAACGATATCGACGACAGCGGCGAGATCGACGTCGGCGAGGAGAACTACTGGACCGTCAACGCCGTGGGCGGCGAGACGTTCCTGAACGGCGAGACAAACTGGTTCAATGACGTCGATGTTTCCACCGACGCCGTCCTGGAAGTCGGCAGTGGTTTTACCGCGGCCGGCAACGCCGTCAACAGCGGGACGCTTTATCTTGGCGGAAACATGGCGGTATCAACCGTCGCCGGAGATTACACGAATAACGCCGGGGCCACGCTTGCTGTAGGCATGGGCAGCGGGGCCTCGGACAGCCTGACCGTGGGAGGCACGGCCACGATAGACGGCGGGACGGTACTCGTCGTTCCAGTTGACATTATACAGGACGGCGAATCGCACACGGTCCTGACGGCGGGAACCCTGGCGGGTGCGGGCTTCGACGAGGCGACAGCGGATTCGACGGTTCTTTCGTTTACCATTGACGATGTCTCCGTCGCCAATTCACTCATTCTCGACACGCACCGCCAGTCATACGAGGCGGCCCTGGCCGGTTCGGGTCTCACCTCCAACCAGTCGGCCGTCAGCGCCTACCTGATGAATCTTATCGATACGGGCGCCGCGGGCAGCCTTGCTGACGTCATACTCATCCTCGATACGTTGCCCACGGCGGCGGCGCTTAGCGACGCCATCAACCAGATGTCGCCCGAGTCATTCACGGCGGGGGCAGCCATGAGCGGACTGTCCAGGGCCGGGTTCACCTCGAACATAAACAGCCGGCTCGGCGCGCTCCGCGCAATTGCCTCGAACCGCATTACCGGTGCGGGACCGGCGCTAGCCGCCGTTCCGGCGACGCGGCAGTCCGGCTGGTCGCCCTGGGTCAGGGGTTCCTACATCAAGGCCGACCAGGACGGCGACATCAATTACCGGGGATACAACTACGATTCCACGGGCCTGAACGTCGGCCTCGACAAGGCCGTCTCGGACCGCTTGACGATGGGTGTGACACTCGGACTCGGACGGGCTTCGGCGGAAACGAGCGACAGGCGCGGTGAAATCAACGGTGATTCCTCTCAGTTCGGCATCTACGGAACCTGGAATGAATCAGCCTTCTACGTCGACGGGTCCCTCATGTACGCGGTGAACGATTATCTGTCCTACCGCCACCTGCCCACGTTCGGCCTGACCGCCCGGGGCGACTACCGGGGACGGGATTACGCGATGTATGTCGGCGGCGGCTACACCATGGTGATGGGAACCTGGAACGTCATTCCCACGGCATCGTTACAGTACGGCTATCACCGCGAGGAAGGATTCACCGAAACCGGCGCCGGCGGCCTCAACCTGGCGGTCGACACATCGAGCGCCGATTCCCTGGTAAGCAAACTCGGGTTCCGCGTGAACAGGCTCTTCCGGGTAAGCAAGGACGTGGGAATCACGCCCGAGATGAGTCTCCAGTGGGGCCACGAGTTCGGCGACCGCGACCAGCAGGTCACGGCGCGCTTCGCCGGGGCGCCCGGGGCGTTCACCGTAAGCGGCGTGACCGCGAAACGGGACAGCGCGTTCCTCGGAGTGGGCGTGACCACGACCGTGCAGGAATCATTGTCCCTCTTCGTCTCCTATGAAGGTGAATACCGGAGCGACTTCGACGCCCATAACTGGCAGGCGGGACTCCGGTTCGAATTCTAAAGATGATGCAGGTTCTCCGGGCCGCCGTCCCGCAGGGGCGGCGGCTTTTTTCTTTCGCGCGACACCTGTCGATGATAGTAGTAGATTCATGACATGATTACCAATCGACGGGCGGGAGTATGCAATATGTCGGCTTCATCACCTTACAGCGGTCGTCTCGCGGAACTGGCGGTTTCGTTCGCACTTATCCTCTTCCTGGTTTCATGCGCCGGGCCCTCGTGGGACGGACGGTACAGGGAGGCAATGGACCGCGTCATCCCGGACATGCAACGCTGTTCACTGCGCACACCCCGCTACGTGGTTTACAGCGACGCCGGACAAACCCGCGTCGTCCCGGTCGCCGACCTGATGGAACAGGCGGCCGACGCCTATGACAGGCTCCTGGACATCGACACCTCCGAAGAAGAAAAAAATCCACCATCTATGTTTACGGAACGTGGAAACGGTTTGCTCTCGTCGCGGAAAGCCTCGGTTTTCCGCCATCCGTCAGGGCCTTCTACTCGCCGGTCGCTCCCGCGGCCGTCCATGTACTGCTCGACGAAACGACATTCGATAACATTACGCCCCTGCTCCTCCACGAGGGTCTTCACCAGCGGGCTGATCTCGACTGCCGGGTTTCAGGCGCGCGTACCGGTAACAACTCCTCCCCCGCAGAACGGAACCCCATCGGTCTGCCCCTGTGGCTGAACGAAGGACTGGCCACCTACATGGAGTCGGCTCGACTCGTGAACGGACGGCTCGTAACGGGGATCCCCAATCTCCCGCGTCTTCGCGAACTTCAAAACATGATCAGGAACAACTACCGCTTTTCCGCGATCGGCGTGCTTTCGCGGTCCTACGGCGAACCCTTCAGCTCCGGTGATTACGCCGTCGCCTGGGGCATCGTGTATGACCTGGCCCATACTGCCGGCCGACATGGAATGAACGACACCTTTCTCGACAAGTACATAGCGACTCTCAAGACAGACCTCGCGGCCGCCCTGCACGAATTGTCCGCAAACACGCCGATCGGCGGCTCGAACGACGGCGGACTGTTCGAAGCGTGGAACCCCATCCTGGCTGAACAATCGCTTAAAACCTTTCAAAAAGTCGTCACCGGTGACGGCCGGTCAATGTCCGACTGGGAGCGTGACTGGCGCCGGCGCATGCTTGACGTCGTACCGTGAAACACGAAAACAAAAAATATATTTAAAAATAACTTGACAGCGCCTCCCGCTTTCGACTATACGGTGTTTCTATAGAGAGAAACATTATGGACACGGCAACGGTGAACAGGAAAGATTTCTTCGGCGATATGCTTCAGTGGTGGTGGCGCACTCCCGCATACGGACCCGCCGGCGCGTCTTCCTGTCACTGATTACCGACAACAATTTCGTAACAAGTGGAACCGTGAGCGGCGCAAGCGTTCACGGTTTTTTTGCGAGGAGAACATACTAATGGAACGGCACGGCATACATTCTGATACTCAGGCGACAAGGCAAAAGCGGGTTCCCGTACCCGACCGGCACGGGCATTTCGGTCCCTACGGCGGCCGGTACGTGGCTGAAACGCTCATGCCCGCGCTGCTGGAACTGGAAGAGGCCTACGGCCGCATATCGAAAGAACCGTCCTTTCGGCGCGAACTTCATGATCTCCTGGTCGATTACGTGGGACGACCGACGCCGCTCTTTTTTGCGCGGCGGCTGACGGAACACCTCGGCGGCGCGCGCATTTACCTGAAGCGGGAGGACCTGGCGCATACCGGCGCCCACAAAATCAACAACACCATCGGGCAGGGACTCCTGGCGCGCCGCATGGGCAAAAAAAAGCTGATCGCCGAGACGGGGGCGGGACAGCACGGCGTCGCCACGGCCACGGCTGCCGCTCTCTTCGGCATGGAGTGCAGAGTGTTCATGGGCGTGGAGGACATCGACCGGCAGGCCCCCAACGTGCATCGCATGGAGCTTCTGGGCGCCGAGGTTATTCCCGTCGAGTCGGGCGCCGGCACCTTGAAGGACGCCATGAACGAGGCCATGCGGTACTGGGTGAGCGCCGTCACTGACACGCATTACGTTATCGGCTCCGTCGCCGGTCCCCATCCCTATCCCATGATGGTGCGCGATTTCCAGGTGATCATAGGCGAGGAAGTGAAGGAACAGGCGCGCGCGAACCCGGGCCGACAACCGGACGTGCTGGTGGCCTGCGTGGGCGGCGGCAGCAACGCCCTGGGCCTTTTTTATCCCTTTCTCGACGACCCGGTGGAACTGGTCGGCGTGGAAGCGGCGGGCGAAAGCATCATGTCCGGGAGACATGCCGCGACGCTGGGAGCGGGAACAACCGGCGTGCTCCACGGATCGAAGTCCTACGTGCTCCAGGAACGGGACGGCCAGATCAGGGAGGCCCATTCCATTTCCGCCGGGCTCGATTATCCCGGCGTCGGGCCGGAACACGCGATGCTGAAGGACAGCGGGCGGGCACGCTACGCCTCTATCGACGACGAGGAAGCGCTCGAGGCCTTTCACCTGCTTTCCCGGCTCGAAGGCATTATTCCGGCCCTGGAAAGCGCCCACGCCGTCGCCTGGTGCGTGAAGGAGGCCCCTGCTTTGCCGCCGGAAACAATCATCGTGGTAAATCTTTCCGGTCGTGGCGACAAGGACCTGGATATCATAGCGCGCCGCGCCGCGGCCGAGAAAGGAACCGTGAAATGAACAGGATCGATAAACGATTCGCCGAACTCAGGGAAAAAGGAGAAAAAGCACTGGTCGGCTTCGTTCTCGCCGGCGATCCGTCATTCGACCGGTCGCTCGAATTACTGGCGGCCATGTGCGATGCCGGTCTCGACGTGCTTGAACTGGGCGTTCCCTTTTCCGACCCCACGGCGGACGGGCCGGTTATTCAGCGCGGGGGGCTGCGGGCCCTGAAAGGCGGCTCGAGCCTCGCCAATGCTATCGCGATAACCGGGGCACTTCGAAAAAAAACCGACGTCCCTGTTGTTCTCTTCAGTTACTACAATCCCATTTTCGCCTATGGACTGGAGGCTTTCTTCCGTGACGCGCCGGCGGCCGGGGCCGACGGGATGCTGGTGGTGGACCTTCCGCCGGAAGAAGCGGCCGAGATGAACGAGTACCTGCCGGACGGAAACGATTTCGCGCTGATACGGCTGGTCGCTCCGACAACCCCGCCGGAACGGATGCGCGCCATCGTGAAGAACGCGTCCGGGTTTATTTACCTGATATCGAAAGCCGGCGTCACTGGCAGCGGCGGCCTCGATCCCGAAGGAATCCGGAAACAGGCGGCGACTCTCCGCGCCGCGTCGGAATTGCCCCTGTGCGTCGGGTTCGGCGTCTCGACGCCCGACGACGCGGCAATGCTCGCGCCCTTCGTCGACGGCGTCGTTATCGGCAGCACTTTTGAAAACATCATAGAGGAATACCGTGACAGCCCGGACCTGGCGGAGCGCCTGGCCGAACGAGTACGCGCGTTTAAGACGGCGATGGGGGAAACCGCGACCACAAATTCACGAAAAAAAGGGAGGATGGACGGATGATAACAGCACTGGTACTTTTCAAGGCCGAGCAGGGAAGGATTCCCAATCTTGCCAACCAGCTCGGGGCCATCGCCGAGGTGGTGGAAGTGCTTTCCATAACCGGCGAGTACGACCTGATGGCCAAGATCCAGGTCCGTGAATACGAAATGCTTTCCGAGGTGGTGACGGAGAAAATGCAGAACATGGAGGGCGTTCTCGGCACCCGGACGATGATGGCGTTTAAAACATACAAGTTCTCCGCGCTGGACGAAGACGCCCCCGCCGGATTCATGGGTTCCGAAGGCGACGCCCTGATCGTCGAAAACGGCAAGAAAACCATCACGCCCATCCTTTCGAAACTCACGGAAAATTTTGACCTGGAGCGAAGCGAAATTTATTCCGTCATCGACGCCATCAGCGCGGGACAGCTTTCAGACGTGCAGATTGCCGGGTTCCTGGTGGGACTTCTCAGCAAGGGACCGAGCATCAAGGAAGTCGCCTATATCGCCCAGGCCATGCGAAACAACTGCGTGCCCCTGAAGGTGGCCGTGGAGGGCGATCTCACCGACACCTGCGGGACCGGCGGCGGGCTGACCACGTTCAACGTGAGTTCCGCGAACGCCGTCCTGGCGGCGGCCGCGGGGATTCCCGTCGCCAAGCACGGCAGCCGCTCCATCTCGTCACCCTCGGGAAGCGCCGACGTGCTGGAGGCGCTGGGCGTCGTCATCGACCTGCAGCCGGAACAGGCGGCTCGTCTCATCGAGACCGTCGGGATCAGCTTTATTTACGCTCCGAATTTCCATCCCGTTATGCTCAAGGTGTTCGGCCCGGAAAACCAGCTCGGCGTCAAGACCATCTTTTTCACCATCATCGGGCCCCTGATCAACCCGGCGGGCGCCCGGAACCATACCATCGGCGTGTACCGGCCCGAGCTGGTGAACATGATGGCGGGCGTGGTTGCGGAAATGGATTTCAATCATGTCATCATCGCCCACGGCCTGGACGGTCTTGACGAAATTTCGCTGATCGGCAAGACTTCCATCGCCGAAATCACAAACGGCGCCATTAAATATTATGAGGTCGTCCCCGAGGACTTCGGCCTGAAGCGTTGCACCATCAGGGATATAGCCGGGGGATCGCCGGAATTCAACGCCGGGGTCATACGAGATATTTTCTCGGGCGCCGAAAAGGGCCCTCGAAGAGATTTTCTGCTCTTGAACAACGCCGCCACGCTCTATGTCAGCGGCAAGGCGACCAGCATACGGGAGGGTATCGACCTGTCGCGGTCTCTTATCGATTCGGGGGCGGCCATGCGCAAGCTCGACGAGCTGATCGAGGCGTCGAAATCGGTATGATGATGGACACGCAACGACCATCCCTGGCAGCCTCGATACGGCGCAGACAGGCTGAAGGCCTGTTCCCCGTCATCGCGGAAATCAAGGTTCGTTCCGACAAGGAAGGGGACCTGTTGCGCGGGCGCGATCCCGTCGAGCTGGCCCGTTCCATGGCGGCGCTTCAGGTCGCGGGCATCAGCGTCGTAACGGAGCCGGAGCATTTCGGCGGATCCATCGGACTGCTCAAGACCATCGCGAACGCCGTGGAATTGCCCATCCTGCACAAGGACTTTGTCACGACAAAACGACAGATTGAAGAATCGGCCGACTGCGGCTCCTCGGCGGTTCTGCTCATCGCCGCCATACTCGATAAAGACAGGCTGGCGCAACTTATAGACGAGGCCGCGCGCCGAGAACTGGAAACGCTGGTCGAGGCCCACACGCCGGAAGAACTGGAACGTATCAGGCAACTGCCGGGGACCCTCCTGGGTATAAATAACCGGAATATCACCATCTTTGAAGTGGATGACGGCGATGTGGGGAGGACGGAAAAACTGTCCGCCGGAAACGGGGACGGCCGTATCCTGGTGAGCGAAAGCGCCATCGCCGGTCCCGACGACGTGCGGCGCGCCGGGAAAAGCGGGGCGGACGCGGTTCTCGTGGGGACGGCGGTGCTGCAATCGAGCGACCCTGGTGCCTTTTTGAAAAGCATCATAGACGTGGGGTGGCCGCCATGACACGGGTAAAAATATGCGGCATGAGGACCGGCGAGGAAGTGCGGCTCTGCGTCGAGGCGGGTGCTCACGCCCTGGGATTCGTCACCGAGTATCCCGCCGATGTGCCCTGGAACCTTGACAGGGACGAGGCTATGCGGCTCATGGACCTGGTCCCTCCCTTCGTTTACCGGGTTATCGTCGTGGGAGGAGATCCCGGCACCGTGCTGTCGCTCGCGGAATACCTGAAACCGCAGGCGGTCCAGCTTCACGGCAATGAGTCCCCCGCCGTGACCCGTGACATCATCGCCGAACTGTCCGCCCTGCGCATTCCGGCCATAAAGGCCCTGCGCTTCTCCGTGGAAACGGGACGGTGCCTCGGCACGGATATTGATCCGCTTGAGGCGGGGAAACTGTTCGAATCGGCGGGAGCGGACGCACTGCTTCTGGACTCAGTCAGCGAGAAGCGCGTCGCCGGAACAGGTCACAGCATCGATTGGACCATGGCCCGCGCAATTCGCGATGGTCTTCGCATTCCCGTCATTCTCGCGGGGGGACTGAACGCCGAAAACGCGGCCCGCGCAGTCGCGACGGTCAGGCCTTTCGCCGTCGACGTCATAAGCGGCGTGGAAAATGAGAACGGCGGCAAGGATCCGCGCAAGGTGCGGGACTTTATCGCGGCCACGACGTCCGCGTGACCGAAGAAAGAAACGACGTATATGCCGGGCGCCCCCGGACGACACCCTCCCGTCTCTACATTGTATGCCCCGGCCCCTCAGATGTCGTGAATCTTTTCGTTTGCGATCCGTTCATCGATGTTTCGAACGCCGGGGACGGCACGCACGGCGTCGAGCAGCTTGTCCTTCGATTCCAGGGGATTTATGAGTCCGGTAATCAGCACGTCTCCTTCGCCCGACACGGAAACCTGAATATTTTTCGGAATAAGGGCCGTCTTTTTGACCGCCGCCTCGACCTTCTTTTCCAGACTGAAGCGCTGCATCGTCTCGAGAGCCGTCAGGCTGCACGAATTGATGACTTCCGAGGTGGCGACGGCGGCGATCATGTCCACGGCCGATTCGTACCCCAGCTTGTCCACGTTGACGACAAGATCGTACAACGACAGGTCGTCCCAACTGATGTTGAAGGCGTACTCCATGAACCCTCGGCGCTCGTTGTCGTTTTTGCGGATCGCCTTCCTGGCCGCGTTCTCGTCGATATTCCATTCCTGCGAGATCCGCTTGATCCGCTCCGGTTCCGACGAGAAGATCCTCACGTGAAGGGCGCACCCGAAGTCCTGCAGCAGAAAGGGCGACCCGTAGCCGATGATGACGCCCTCGCCACTCTGCGCCACGTGGTAAACAACGGCGTCCATGAGTTCCTGGTACCTGCTCGGCCGCAGGTCGAGAAGCCGGCTGAAAAAACCGGGGGCCTTTTCATCGAGGCTTTTCAGGTCCTGCGAGGCAAGACCCATGGAAAGAAATTCCTGCTGGAGCCGCTCGTCGTCATACAGATCGATCGACAGGCGGTTCGACAACTCCCGCGCGACGGGATAAGCTTCCGACCCTATGCCGGCGGTAACGGTGATGAGCGACATGGTACACCTCCCTGGTTACGTTCCGGCGTTGGAACGTTCTGCGGTCCGTTCCGCTCCGCGCCTCTTGTTGAAAAGAGGACACAACGGAGATGAACCCGGTTCAAAATTACGGCACGCTGCCGGTCGTGTCTCGTAAATAGCGCAGCCGAACTGTTTCCCGTCGAATTGAAAAAAAGGACAGCCTTCGAGGACCCTGCCCGAAACGGCCGACACGAGACGGTCCCCCTGCCAGCACGCCTGTTCGCGTTCGAGAACACGCAGAATATCTCGCCTGTTTTCCTCCCGCCACCGCCTGATATCCTCGTCGGTGACGTAGGCGTTGAAATCGGCCAGGCAGCACCTGCCACAGCGAAGACATTCAAGGGGTTGACCGTCCGCCATGAGTTTCCCTCTTGCGAGCGTTTTAAGCATCCCGACTTTTTTCGATTTCGCCGCTCGAATGAAACGACTTTTATAATATACTATATATGCAAGGAATTACCATGAGTTTTCATATAGATTCCCGAACGCGGGATTCAGCCTGGGCCCCTTCGCCGGAAATAAATCAGAATAACTCCTGTTGACTATAAAAAAATAATTATTATATGTAGCGCATGGAGGAACAGTACCATGCCCATTTTCGAGTATCAGTGCAAAGCGTGCGGTCACTGCTTTGAACAATTGATGTTTGCCGGAGACAGGGACAAGCATCCCCCCTGCCCCGAATGCGGTAGTGATAATGTAAGCAAATTGATGAGTTGTATCAATGCCCTGGGAGGGGACAAGGTCAATCTCTGTTCGTCAGGATCATCCGGCTTTTCCTGAGCCGGCTGAGCAGGGCGGCGGTCCGCCGCCCCTCATATGCCGAGCGATACAATCACAAGGCGTCATGAATCCTGCCGGCCCGGCAGGTCGCTTTTCCAGACCAGTTCCGCCAGGTAGGGATAATGGTCCGACGGGTAGAGACCGTTCATATTGTCTCGCAGAACGGCCGCGTCGGAAACAGCAAATTCAGGGGAGTGAAGAATCCAGTCCATGCGGTATTTTTTGGGAGTTCCCCTTCCGTCATGCCGTGTCATGCTCTGGTCATTTTCCGTGAGCGCCAATTCCTGCCAGCTATCGGTCATCAGGCGATAATCACCGGTAAGCGCGCGGTGCACAGCCGAACCGGGCTCGTCGTTAAAATCACCCAGCACGACGGCGGGTTCCGGGCGGGACACGAGCCAGGATCCCACCAGCCTGGCCTGCTCCAGACGAGCCTCGTCGCTTATGTGGTCCAGATGGGTCACCAGGGCGATGAACCGCCGTCCCGTTTCCCGCTCGCAGAAAACGCCGTAATTCATCATGCGGGGGAATCCGCTGTTCCAATCCTTGCTCAGGTGTACCGTGGGGGTTTTCGACAACCAGCATTCGCCGGTCTCGAGCAGGTCAAGGGCGTCAACCCGGTAAAACAGCGTCGGGTATTGCGATGTATCGTCCCAGGTGCGTCCCTCGACCACCATGCCGTAATCAGGCGCCAGGCGATCGGCAAGAAACGCAAGCTGATGCGCCATACCCTCCTGGGTCCCGAGAATGTGCGGACGATAGCGTCTGACAACCCGGTCGACCACGTCCCGCCGGTTGTGCCAGGCGAACGGTTCGTCACCGCCGCTGTCGAAAAGCAGGTTGAAGGTCATGATTCGCATGTTCGCATCACTTTCGGGGAAATTTTTAAATATTTAAGAACGTCCACAGATCGCGTCCCCTGATCGATGCGGGCTTACAATATGGGCAGGTACTTCTCCAGTTCATAACTACTGACCTGGATTCGGTAGAGATCCCACTCGATTTTTTTGTTTGAAATAAATTTTTCAAAAATATGATCACCCAGCGCTTCTTTTAAAAAGGCGCTGTTTTCCGCCAGCGCGACGGCCTCTCCCAGGCTTCCCGGCAGTGAATCGATACCGCGTTCCCTGCGCTCGGCGTCCGTCATTTCAAAAATATCCTCTTCGACGGGATCAACGAGTGTCAGTTTTTCCTTTATGCCCTTCAGGCCCGCCGCGAGCATAACCGCGAAGGCCAGGTAGGGATTACAGGCGGGATCGGGACAGCGGAATTCCATACGCGTGGCCTGCGACTTGCCTGGTTTGTACATGGGAACCCGTATCAGGGCGGAGCGGTTGCGTCGGGCCCAGGAAATATAGACGGGCGCTTCGTAACCCGGTATCAGGCGCTTGTAGGAATTGACCCATTGAGCCACGACGATGCACATCTCCCGGGCATACTTGAGAAGACCCGCGATGTAGCTCTTTGCCATGTCGGAAAGATAATATTGATCATCGGCATCGAAAAAAGCGTTCTCGTCACCCCGGAAAAGCGACTGGTGAACGTGCATCCCGCTGCCGTTCTCTCCGAAAAGGGGCTTGGGCATGAACGTGGCGTACACCCCGTGCTTCAGGGCGATCTGTTTTACCGTCAGGCGGTAGGTCATGGCCGTGTCCGCCATGGTCAGCGCCTCGGCGTAGCGCAGGTCGATTTCGTGCTGGCTGGGCGCCACCTCGTGGTGGCTGTATTCGACGGGAATGTCCATTTCTTCCAGGGCAAGAATCGTATCGCGACGCAGGTCGCTTGCCACGTCCACGGCAGTCTGATCGAAGTAGCCGCCGCGGTCGAGAATTTCCGGCGCCCCCTCAGATCGCCTGAAATAAAAATATTCCAGCTCGGGACCGACGTAGAAAGTCATGCCCATGTCGGCGGCCTCCTTGAGCTGGCGTTTCAGCGCGTACCGGGGATCGCCCGCGTATGGCTCGCCGTCGGGCGTGAGAATATCGCAGAACAGACGGGCGACGTTCATGCCGTCCTGAGCGCGCCAGGGAAGAATGGTAAAAGTCGAGGGATCGGGTTTCGCCACCATATCGCTTTCTTCGATGCGCGCGAATCCCTCGATTGAGGAACCGTCAAACCCCATGCCTTCTTCAAGGGCACCTTCCAGCTCGGAAGGAGAAATGGAAAAACTTTTCAGCATTCCCAGCACGTCGGTAAACCAGCAGCGGATGAACCTGACGTTCCTCTCCTTGACCTGGCGCATTACATAATCCTTGTCCTTTGTCGTCATGACTGTGTCTCCTTTATTATTCGTCCCGGTCACGATGTAAACCGGAAAGATCGTGAATTACTACCACATGGCATGAACAGTATCAACGGCCAACGTGCGGCATGGTCTGTTCCCACTCGAACGATCCGACCCGTCCCGGTTTCCGCGGACACCACGGCCCGGCTTCCCGTTCACGGATCTTCGCAGATTCTCATTAGCACATCTTGCCGGGTCGAACCCGGCATGACAGAAAAAAGAATTTCCTCAGATAAAGGTTGATAGCATTATAACACGTCAAACATCCCCCTCCCCTTCATCCCCTCCCTCCAGGGGAGGGGAAAGAATGTTTTCGGGATCAGTACATCCTGCCAGGGAGACTTTTGTACAACTTTATAAAATCGCCAAGTTCGTCATATACCCCTTAAAACGCTATAAGCCGACGAATACCCTTGTGGTACGCGGGCCGGTATCCAGTCACCCCCGTCATGCCGTCAAGGGCAGGTATCCAGTCACCTCCGTCATACCGGCGAAGGCCTGCATCCAGTTATTCCCGTCATACCGGCGAAGGCCGGTATCCAGTATTTTCAAATACTCCCTGGCTTCCCCCGAATCCAGTCCGGGGGAAGCTCAGCGCGCACAGCTTGTCCGAAATGACGGGGAACGCGGTGCAGGTGATCCCCCTCCCCTTTATCCCCTCCCTCCAGGGGAGGGGAAAGAATTTTCGGAATCAGCACATCCCGCCGGGTAAGGGGAAAGAACGTTTTCGGGATCAGTACTGTTTAATTTGTCGCACTTTCCGGCCTCCGAGGAAATGGAGGCGCCCGGGTGCGGCGCTCACGCGCGCAGAAGCGGCGTCTGTTTCGCTCCCGTTTTGGTCATGGCGATCTGCCAGACCTGAATATGACGCGCGCGAAAGGCCCCGGCGCACGAGAGAAAATAATACTCCCACATGCGCTTGAACACATCGTCGTATTTTTCAGGAAGCCTGTCGCGGGCGCACTGAAAACGGTCGTACCAGCACAACAGGGTCTTTTCGTAGTGCGGCCCCATGTTGTGCAGGTCCTCGACGACAAAACGTCCCTCGGCTGCCTTACCTATCTGGGCGATGGAGGGCAGCATCCCGTTGGGAAAGATATAACGGTTGATCCATGGATCGCAATTGACCCGCGACAGATTACCGCCGATCGTGTGAAGCAGGAATACCCCGTCATCATTGAGACTGCGCGATACGACGTCCATGAACTCACGGTAATTTTTTCTTCCCACGTGTTCGAACATGCCGACGGACACGATCTTGTCGTAGTGTCCGCTGATCCGCCGGTAGTCCGTGGCGACGACTTCGACGGGCAGTCCCTTGCAGATTTCTCTCGCGTGTCTGATCTGCTCCTCCGAAATGTTGACAGCCGTAACTGAGCATCCGTACTGTTCCGCGGCATAGCGCGCGAGGCCGCCCCACCCGCACCCGATGTCCAGAAGCCGGTCGTCGGGTTGCAGGTCGAGCTTCCGGCAGATAAGCTCGAGCTTCTTTTCCTGGGCTTCTTCCAGGTCGTCCGTGTTTTCGAAATAGCCGCAGCTGTATTGATTCCGGGAATCGAGAAAGGAAAAGAAAAGCTCGTTGCCGAGATCGTAGTGTTTACGGGCGATAATACCCGCGCGGGACAGCGATTGAAGATTACATAACCGCGCAACGATATAAAACAGGATCGTCCGGATGTTCGCTCTGATTTTCTCCTGTAACTTCCCTCTCAGAATTCGACAGATGAATTCGTCGATTTGATCGCAGTCCCACCAGCCCTCCATGTAGGCCTCGCCGAGACCAAGGCTGCCGTCCTTCAGGACGCGACCGTAAAATCGATCATCCCGCACCCGAATATCCCATGGACGGGAACCGTCGATTTCAACGCCGGTCCCGGCGAGCAAATCTTCGACCACTTTTCTTCCTACCTGCATGGCACACCTCCGTCAATCCGGATGAAACACTCGACGACGGACAGCAAATCGCACAAGCAGGACCACCATGATGTTGTTCGGCAAATTCCGCGAATGCTCCGGAAACGCTTTCCTTCCTCCGTCCGGTGAATTGCGGTGCGGTACGTACCGCACCGCTCACTGCCCCGCCGCCGGGAACAGGGTTTTGTATAGTACTTCTCTTCTCTGGTGCATAACATCTCTTTCCTTACTCGGCAATATCTTATCCCTTTGATATGACTAATACATTCCTCGAACCGCCGAAAAGACGGCGTCCCGGTCCGCAGGAACCGGACGGTCACGCGACGCCGTTGCCGGTTTTTCGTTGACGGGCGCGGGAGGATTCTTGTAGCTTCACCCGTGAAACAGCAGAAGAAAGGAATTGCCGATGAATGACAAAGCCGACAACATCAATGAATTGAATCACGAAGATACGGCCCGGTTTATTCTGGATATGCTGCACCGTATTATCGTGCACCACACCCTCTGGTTCAGGGAAGTGGAGCACCAGATGGGATTCGAAAAAGCGCTGGGCATCATGGAAGACGCCCGCCGGGACAGCTACGACGTGCAGGTGAAACGTCTCGCCCGCGTCCTCGGTTTCGAAATGAAGGATCGCATCCCCGCGCCGCTGCTCGAGTTGCCGCAGGAAAAACTGCTTGAGCTGGTCAAGGCGCTCGGTGTGAACTGGATCGCCGGCGACGGCGTGTGGTTCCAGGCGGTGGAACGAACCTACGGCATGAACGACGCCAAACGGTGCAACGATTCCTGCTGGACGCGTTTTTCTCCCTTTGAGGCCTGGTCGATAAAACAGTTCCTGGAGTTGCCCGAACAGCCGGGGCTCGAAGGATTGAAGCTGGCGTTGAAATTCCGGATGTACGCGACGGTCAACGTGCAATCCATCATCGACGAAGGGCCGGGCAGTGTCGTATTCCAGATGAATGACTGCCGCGTCCAGTCGGCGCGCAAACGCCGGGGTCTCGATGACTACCCCTGCAAATCGGTCGGACTGGTGGAATACGGCCGTTTCGCCGAGGGAATCGACTCCCGGATTAACACCGAGTGCGTAGGATGCCCGCCCGACCCGCATCCTCCCGAATGGTTCTGCGCCTGGCGCTTCACGATTCCGGAGCCATAAAGCACCGTCCGGCCCGCTGCGCATCCGCGCCGCGGGCCGGCTGTTCCGGCGGAAACATCATTGCCGGCAGCCTGTTTGTTCACCCTACTTTTTTTTCGCGATCACCCACACCGCGTGAACGATGCCGGGGATATAGCCGAGCAGGGTCAGAATAATGTTGATCCAGAAGTGTTTCCCGATGCCGACCTGAAGAAAAACACCCAGGGGCGGAAGCACGACAGCAAGTATTATCTTGACGATTTCCATAGGACATCCCTTCCTTTCATCACTGTTGTGTCGACCGCCCGGCGGTCGCGGGGCTGTTTACACCGAACAGCAGGGCGCGCCACGCTTAAATGAGCATTCCTCCATCGCAGACGATACATGTTCCCGTGGTGTAGGATGAGGCGCCGGATACGAGGTACAGTACCGCTCCCGCCATCTCCATCGGAACCGCGTGCCGTTTCATGGGCACCTTCGAGGTAGCGGTTTCGTATATTTCCTTGTTCGTGAAAAGCGCCGCGGCGAACTTCGTTTCGGTCAGTCCGGGAAGCAGCGCGTTTACCCGTATGTTCATGCCGGCGAGTTCCTGCGCGTAGGCCTTTGTCATGGAAATCATTCCGGCCTTGGTGATGGAATAGATACCCTGGAAAAGAGCGGGGCTGATCCCGTTCACCGACGCAACGTTCACGATGGAACCGCCGCCGCCGTCGGCCATGAGCTTCGCCGCGTGCTGAATCATGAAAAACGGCCCCTTCAGGTTCACATCGTTGGTCTTGTCCCAGACCCCCTCGTCGGCCCCCAGCATTTCACCGAAGTAGGGATTCGTCGCTGCGTTGTTGACGAGAATGTCCAGCCTGCCGAACCCTTCGCGCACTTCATTAAACAATTCCCCGATCTGCTCGGGACGACCCATGTTGCACGCGATGGCCACGGCGGTCCCGCCCTCGGCCTCGATTTTCTCCGCCACTTCCGTGAGTGCGTCGATTTTCCGGCTGACGAGGATCACCTGCGCCCCGTACTCGGCCAGCGTCATGGCGATCGCTTCGCCGATACCCCTGCTCGCCCCCGTTACCAGGGCGATTTTTCCATCCAGAGAAAAATCTACTTTCTTCATTCCGCTCCTCCCCTTGAATTATAATAATAATTTCAGATGTACACCTTGTGCATATTTCTGTTGCACGGCATCAGCGGCGCTGCTACCGCCATTTCTCCGATGTTTCCGGGTCCCAGGACGGAGGCGTGACGGAAGCGTTTTCGTCGAATCCGGCGATCCGCTCCATGTCGGCGTCGCTCAGTTCAAAATCAAAAACGGCCGCGTTTTCCAGTATCCGCTCCCGGTGCACCGACTTCGGAATGACGACGAATCCCGCCTGAAGGGCCCAGCGAAGGGCGACCTGCGCCGGTGTCCTGCCGTAGGGCCCGCCCACGGCGGCAAGGCGTTCGTCGCCGGTCCTCTCTCCCCTGCCCAGCGTACTGTAGCTTTCAACCACAATGCCCCGTTCCCGGCAGTAAGCCGTCAACTCCTTCCTCTGAATAAAGGGACTGATTTCAACCTGGTTGACCGCCGGCACGACATCGGTCGTCGCGAGAAGTTCCTCGAGATGGCGGATCATGAAATTGCTCACACCGATCGAGCGGACTTTTCCCGTCCGCCTGAGCTCGACAAGGGCCCTCCAGGTATCGTTCCGCAGGTCCGGCACGGGCCAGTGAATCAGATAGAGATCCACATAATCCATGCCCAGGCGCTCAAGGCTCTTTTCGCAGGCCTTTAAAGCGGCGTCATACCCCTGGTCGTCATTCCAGACCTTGGTGGTCACAAAAATGTCCGACCGGGAAACACCGCTTTCACGTATCGCCGCGCCTACATCCCGTTCGTTGCCGTAGACCCGGGCCGTGTCGATATGGCGATACCCCTCTTCAAGCGCCCACAGGACGGCGTTTTTCGTTTCATTCCCCGCCTCCGACAGAAACGTCCCCAGTCCGAAACGGGGAATGGCGCCCCCGTCGTTGAGCGGCAATGTCGACGTAATGGACAGTGTCATGATGTTCCTCCTTTTTCAGGTCACTGCAAGTTTTCCCTTCCGGCGGGCCGCTGCCCGCCGGCACCGGTGAACCATCCCGCTTCCCGCCGCGCGGGTTCTCCATAGGCGGGATCGAAATTATCCATAATCGTCCGGCGGGTTCGCTCGATGAGTTCGTCGAGCGTAGTAACAGTATATTCGCCGGCATCTATGGGGTCGCCGATGACAACCTGTATTTTCCCGGACCTCACGGCCAGGCTTCCTTTGGGCAGAACACGCCTGCTCCCGTTGATGGTAACCGGCAGAACGGAAATATTACGCAGGACCGCGGGGAAAAACCCTCCCTTTTTGAACGGGCGAATCCGCCCGTCGGTCGACCGCGTTCCCTCGGGGAAAACCATGACACTGACACCCTCGGGCAAACGGTCGAAACCCCGGTTGATACTCTCGATCGCCCGGGCGGTATCGGTTCGGTCGATGAAAATGTTGCGAGACGCGTACAGCGCGTAACCGAACAACGGAACCCTGAGAATTTCCCTCTTGATAATCCAGCGGAATTGGACGCCCAGGGTGGTGACCAGCGCCAGGATGTCGAAAAGCGACTGGTGATTGGAAACAATAATATAGGATGTTCCCTTCCGAATATGTTTCCCGTTCATTATCTCGCAGCGGACGAAAGAAACACCGAGCACGAAGTACGCCCAGATCCTTGAAATGTTGAACGCGAGATTGCCGGTACGGCTCAGCAGGCCGGCCGCCGTCATGGGAACAAAGAGGATGATCGTCGCGACCGCCGCCCAGAAACCGAGCCAGGTGACCCGCATTATGTCGAACAGACGATGCACGGCGCTGGCCCTCTCGAAAATCGACACCGCCCGCCGGTGCCGGCTCACAATCACCACTCGCACAGTCCCACGGAAATCTGTCGTCGAACATTTTCATTATGCACCATGTCGTTCAACGAAACAACCTCCCCGGCAACAAGAAAAGTGAGGCGCCGTTGTACCGCCCACGGGACAATTCAAACCGGACCGTCAATCATTCCGGAACCACATTACCCGGTCCGTTTCTCAGGCGCCAGACTTTTCAAAACCATAGCGAGAAAATACTCGAACAGTTCTTCATACGATATGCCGTAGGTGGGATAAAACATCGTCTGTCTCATGAGAATAATCTGCATCACGCCGAAAATTTGACCCCAGAGCAGAATCATCAACTGGCGGGGACCGAGGGTACTTTGGATTATGCCGGCAGAGAGGTCTTGCTCGATGGCATCCGTGACGATCCGGCCGTAGTCGTTTGATTCTTTCCGGCACCCGGCCCTGAAGGATTCCGGGTCTTCATCGACCGGGTCGCCGTAATAGACGTGCATACGCGATTCGTACTCCATGATGATGGAAAAGAACCCGGCATGCCGAATGGAAAAATCGAAGAAGGCCCTGCCCAGTCGCTCGATCGCGGGTGTCGCCTTCTTGTCCTCGAGGGCTTCCTGAAGGGTTTGTTTCAGTATTTTCTGTCCGCGGAGCACCACCGCGAGAAACAGTTCATCCTTGCCGCCGAAATACAGGTAGAGCGTCCTCTTGTTATATCCCGCCGCCCGGGCGATGTCTTCGACACCGACACCTCGGCGACCGCCTTTTTTCAGCATCAACTCCTGCGCGATGTCGATGATACGCTCCCGTCGCCGCGCCTTTTCCCATGCTTTCCGTGCTTCGTTTTTCATGCTCCGATCTTCCTCTCGAATCGTCGGTTTTGCGGACATCCGGTGAAGCCGGACGATCGACCCGACCGCGAACACTATTTTTTTGTTGACATTTAATTTTGTTACACCATAGTGAAATATAATTCAATTGAATGAAATTTTTCTGTTTCACTGGGGGGATCGGCCGTGGAAATCCCGATGTTGATCGCCTTCTATATTCTTTTTCCCGTCCTCGTCATCTTTCTCTGTTACCGGTTTCCGGCGGTCAACAAGATCGGCGCCGTGGTGATCTGTTATATCGTGGGAATCACGCTTGGAAATATCGGCGTGCTGCCCGACGGGTCGGAACAAGTACAGGCGACCGTTTCGGAATCGGCCGTCGCCCTGGCTCTGCCGCTGCTTCTGTTTTCCATGGACGTCAAGCGCTGGAAACGCCTGGCCGGCCCGGCCCTTCTGTCGATGCTGCTCGGCACGGCGGCCATTATCGTCATCGCCGTCGCCGGATTTTTCATCATGACCGGCATGACGGAAAATCCCTGGCAACTTTCCGGCATGGCGGTGGGTGTCTACACGGGGGGAACGCCGAATCTCGCCGCGATCAAAACGGCCCTTCACATCGATTCGGGGCGGTTTATCGTGGTGCATACCTACGACACGGTGATTTCCATTATTTTTATTATTTTCTGCATCACCATCGCGCGGCGGGTTTTTCTGACCTACCTTCCCCCGTTCAGGAACGCATTCGTGAGTGACGGCGCGCACGACGAACCGGTGGAAAAAGAAGACGTCGATTCCTACGCGGGTATCTTGTCCCGAGCTGTCGCGCCGCCGCTCACGGCCGCCCTGCTGCTGTCGGCCGGAATCGTGGGGGTTTCGGTTATGGCCGGATCGTTCATTCCGCCCGAGTACGGTACGTCGGCGATCATCCTGCTGATCACCACACTGGGCATCGCCGCGTCGCTCGTTCCGTCGATCAGGCACATCGGCAAGACGTTTCAGCTCGGCATGTACATCATATATATTTTCTGTCTCGTCGTTGGCTCCATGGCCAACTACCGGGTCATCGTCAATATCGACGCCGTAATAATGGTCTTCATAATAATCGCGATTTTCGGAACGATGTTTCTCCATTCACTGCTCTGCCGGTTCTTCAACATAGACACGGATACGTTCATCATCACCTCGACATCGCTGATATGCTCTCCCCCGTTTGTCCCCGTGGTGGCAAGCGGGCTGAAAAACAAAGAAATTATCCTTTCGGGCTTGACAACCGGCATCATCGGCTACGCTGTGGGAAATTATCTTGGAATAAGCGTCGCCCTGTTGCTGAAAAACTGGACATGAAAGGGGGTGCGGCAATGAACGGCGATCATGCCGCGGAACCGTTCAAAACGGTCAACGGTGACGGACTCCTCACGCTTCCCCACAAGGGAAACGACAGGCCTGCGATTCTCGAGAAACTCCGGGAATTCAGCCGGAACGATCCGGACTATAAAAACATGAAGGCCTGGAGCCTTGTCTACTATCTCGGCGAAGACCATACGAATTTTCTCCTGGATGCTTACGGAATGTTTTTTTCCGCAAACGGTCTGAATCCCATGGCCTTTCAAAGCCTGAAACGTCTCGAAACCGAGGTGGTACGGATGACGGCGACCCTGCTGCACGGCGACAGAAACGTGGTGGGCGTCGTCACCTCGGGAGGCACCGAGAGCTGTCTCCTGCCGGTCAAGACGTATCGCGATTACGGCAGGCACGCGCGCGGCATTCGCAGGCCCAACATGGTCATTCCGGAAACGGCGCACGTGGCCTGGGAAAAGGGCGCGGAATACTTCGGGGTAAAGGCGATCCACGCGCCGCTTGACGATGACTGGCGTGTTGACGTCAAGGCGGTGAAAAAACTGGTGAACCGCAACACGGTCATGATTCTCGGGTCGGCGCCCGACTATCCTCACGGTATCGTGGATCCCATCGCCGAACTGGGCGAGGTCGCGCTCGATACCGGAACGCCGCTTCACGTCGACGCCTGCCTCGGCGGCTACTTCCTTCCCTTCGCGGAACGGCTCGGATACGACATTCCTCTCTGGGATTACCGTGTCCCCGGCGTGACTTCCATATCCGCCGACACGCATAAGTACGGGTTCAGCGCAAAGGGGGCGTCGGTCCTGACCTACCGGAACATTGACCTGATGAGACACCAGATGTTCGTGTATGAAAACTGGCCCGGCGGGGTTTTCGCCTCCCCGGCGCTCCTGGGAACACGTCCCGGCGGCGCCTACGCCGCAGCCTGGGCGGCCCTGCAGGCCCTGGGCGTCGAGGGATACACGGCGATCACGAAAGAAACAATGGAGGCCACGCAACGTCTCCTTGACGGAATCAATGGAATGCCGGAACTGGAAGTGATCGGCAGTCCCAGCGCGAGCGTCTTTTCCTACCGGTCCGTGGACAGAAAGGTGAATATCTATGCCGTTGGCGACCTCATGGAAAAAAAGGGGTGGCACATCGACCGCCTGCAAAGGCCCGAGGCGCTGCACGCCATGGTGACGCCTCTTCACGCGGGTGTGGTGAACGAATACCTTGACGACCTGGCGCGAGCCGTGGAAACCGCGCGGGCCAATCCCGAACTGGCGCTGCAGGGGGGCGCCGCCATGTACGGCATGATCGCCAGCATCCCCCTGCGGGGCATGGTCAGGAAGAATATCCTCGACATGTTCGCCGGCATGTACGGACCGGACGCGAAAATGATCGACCCGGCGACCGCCTCCGTCGAGGGCGGCGACGATGAAGCCGGGAAAGTCACTTTCGCGGAAAAGGCCGCCGCGTTTTACCTGAAGCTTCGTGAGCGTTTCAGACAATAACCGCCGCCGGGCGCGCATCCCGGACGGCGACTAGTCCGGGAGGTTTATTACCACGCCGACGCCGCCCTCGACACAGGTATCGGGGCACCGGGACGCGATTTCAGCCTTGTAGGCGGTGCAGTGCGTCGGGCAGATGAGCCCGAGTTTTTCCATCTTTTCAAATTCGGTAGAACCGTGGAGCCCGCCGATCAAGGCGTACACGTCGCCGTGGGCTGCCGCGGCGGACAGGATGTCGCCGACCCCCGGATGTGAACAGCCGGCTATAACGACCGGACCCTTCTCCGTCGTGACGACAAGTGATTGTTCAATGCCCCGCAGTTCACCGGTGGAGAAAATTCCCTCTCCGATTTCCACCGGGTCGGTCACCGCGAAAATTTCCCTCGCCGCATCGGGTCTCAGGCGAAACGACGAAGGAACGTACAGCGCCACGTTCCTGTTTTTCGCGAGAAAGTCGTCGAGCCCCCCCGTGTGGTCCCAGTGGCCGTGCGAAATGACGACCTTCTCCACCGATCCCGGATCGATGCCGAGCGTTTTCATGTTGGACAGAAGAATATCCCCGTTCGCGCCTGTATCGAAGAGAATTATCCCCCCCCGCACCTCCACGAGGCATGAAAATCCCCAGTCGGGCTGAAGATCATCCCTGCTTGTTTCATTGTCATAGATAATCGTTATTTTCATCATTCACCTCCCCGCCGATCCGGCGTAGCCGTTGTCTCGAAAATAACCGGCTACAGTGCGAGAAACTCCCCGGCCTCGATGCAGCGGTCCCAGAATTCGTTCGATCCTTTGAGAAAAACGTCCCTGGGCAGGTAATCGCGTGCCACGTCGTCGAGGACCTGTGCGGACAGCTCTCCCGTCTCGACCAGTTCGCGTCCCGCGCGCCGCGCGGCCTCTTTTATTTCCCTGACCGGATCGGCGAGGACCTTCTCCAGGGTGAAGATGTAACTCGACGGCCGTACCACGGCGCCGACGAAACGCACCTGCATGTTGCGGCAGATTCGTTCCATGTGGTCAATCAGGCCGTCAAAATTGTCGCGCTCATAAAAACCGCACACGCTGGCAAGCACCACGTCGGCCGGTTTTTCACCGTCCCGCCTCGGGTGACGGTAATGGCCGTCCACCAGTTCGAAGTGCGGGTCAGAAAGGGGAATAATGCGGTCGAGAAAGGTCTTCGTCTGTGCCGTCATGCCGTCCACATAGAGAGGGGTCCCGATCACGAGACAGTCCGCCTCGCGGACCTTGTCCAGAAGTTCAACCATGTCGTCTTTGTGGATACACACACCGGGGGTTTTCACCCAGCAGGTGAAGCAGCCTATGCAGTAGTTGATCTTTTTTTTCTGCAGGAAAACCGTTTCCACCTCGGCGCCTGCCTCGCGGGCGCCTTCCAGGAAATTATTCAGCAGAATATGGGTCATGCCCTTTTTCATGTTCGGACTTCCGTTGACCGCGAATATCTTCATCGCAACCCTCCTTTGCGTGAGAAAATCTGTCGTTACGCCGCACTGTCACGCGTCGCTATATCGCCGCGGTCAATACCGGCGAGCGTCCCGAGGATGTTTCGAGTATTAAAGATCATTAAAATATTGACTTCCTCCCGTCAAGTGAATTGCACCCGGGAGCGTTCGACGGCCCACCCTTGAATTATCGAAATTCCGTATTATATTATTATAGAATAATTACTTATTCCGCCATAACCTTCAGTTTGCGAAGACGCGGAACGCTGCAGGAAAGAAGTAATGGAAAAACAGCACAAGTTTTCAGCCTGGTACGTGTTCCTGGGAATCTGGGTGGTCCTCATTATTCAGAACTATCTGGCGTCGATGCTTGCCGTTCAGACAATTCCCTACAGTAAATTTTTATCGCTGCTTCGCGAGGGGAAAGTCACGGAAATAGCCGTGTCAGCGAATGAAATAGCCGGAAAGATGAAAGACGCCTCTGGGGACCGGCTCACGAGCTTCCGCACGGTGCGGGTCGACCCGGAACTGTCTAGCATACTTGAACAGTACGACGTCACGTTCAAGGGAGAAGTGGAATCAACTTTTCTTCGCGATCTTCTTTCCTGGATTTTACCCGTCTTTTTTTTCGTGGGTATCTGGTACCTGCTCGTGAAACACATGTACGGCGGACAGCCCGGATTCATGACCCTCGGCAAAAACAAGGCCCGCATCTACATGGAGAACGAGCTCAATGTCACCTTTGACGACGTGGCGGGCGTAGACGAGGCCAAAGAAGAGCTCGTCGAGATCATAGAATTTCTCAAGACGCCGAATAAGTTCACCGCCCTGGGAGGAAAAATTCCCAAGGGCATTCTCCTCGTAGGACCGCCGGGATCGGGAAAGACGCTTCTTGCCAGGGCGGTGGCCGGTGAAAGCGGCGTTCCCTTCTTCAGCATGAGCGGGTCGGAATTCGTGGAAATGTTTGTCGGCGTGGGCGCCGCCCGCGTGCGCGACCTTTTTGAACAGGCGAAGAGAAAAGCACCTTGCATTATTTTCGTCGACGAGCTCGACGCCCTCGGGAAAGCCCGAGGCATAGGCGTTTCCGGGGGACACGACGAGCGGGAACAAACGCTGAACCAGTTGCTTGTGGAAATGGACGGCTTCGATCCACGCGTCGGTATCATTCTCATGGCGGCTACGAACCGGCCCGAGATTCTCGACCCGGCGCTCCTCAGGCCTGGACGATTTGACCGACACATCCTGGTTGACCGGCCCGACCGCCGCGGAAGAGAAGCAATTCTTCGAGTACACCTGAAGAATATCAAGCTGAACGATTCCGTCGATATCGAAACGGTCGCCAACATGACGCCGGGCATGGTGGGTGCCGACCTGGCTAACCTTGTCAACGAGGCGGCGTTACTCGCCGCTCGTCGGAACAAACAGACGGTGGGAATGCCGGAGTTCGAGGAAGCGGTGGAACGCATCGTCGCGGGGCTCGAAAAGAAAAACAGGCTTATCAACGCCCGCGAACGGGAGATTGTCGCCCATCACGAGATGGGACACGCCCTGATAGCTCTCGCGCTTCCGGGGACCGACCCGGTGCAGAAAATATCGATTATCCCCCGCGGTATCGCCGCCCTCGGTTACACCGTTCAGGTACCCACCGAGGATCGTTATCTCATGAGCAGGACCGAACTGCTCAACAAAATAACCACGCTTTTGGGCGGCCGCGCGGCGGAAGAACTCATTTTCGGCGATATATCGACGGGCGCGCACAACGACCTGGCGCGGGCGACCGACATCGCCCGCAGCATGGTGAAAGAATACGGCATGAGTGCCAGTATCGGCCAGGTTTATCTTGCCCCCGAAAAGACGAATCCATTTCTGGACATAGGAATGCCGAAACGGGGCGAGTACAGCGACGCGACGGCCCGCGCCATCGACGATGAAATCAGAACCATTATCGCCCGGCAGTATAAAAGGGCACTCGACATGCTGCGGGAGCGGGAGTCGGTTCTCAGGGAAGGCGCTCGCCTGCTTCTGGAAAAAGAAAAAATCGACCGGGAAGAAATCATTGCCCTCATGGGAAAAGAAGAGCCGGCACAAGAAACGCCCACCGAGACAAAACCCACCATAATGTAGGATTGTCCGCCACGGGACACCGTTCTGTACCCATCCACGTATTTCTGCTGTCAGCACATTGGCGAGATATTATTTATTATTACGGTTAGTTATAATAGAAAACCTGCCCTGGCACCATCATTGCTTTCATCACAGCATATACCGGGTTGTACCATTTTTTATGTATGAGAGGTGTTCTATGAATGCGGGAGATACCACGTGGATTATGGTCTGTGCCGTTCTGGTATTCATCATGACGCCGGGAGTGGCGCTCTTTTACGGGGGCCTGGCCCGCCGGAAAAATGTTCTTTCCATCCTGATGCAGTGTTTCGTTATCATGTGCCTCGTCACGATTCAGTGGGTTCTCGCGGGATACTCGCTGGCCTTCGGTCCCGATACGGGCTGGGGCGTCATCGGGGGACTCCAGTGGGCGGGATTGCGGGGCGTGGGCATGGAGCCGCACGACTACGCCGGAACGGTCCCCCATTATGTCTTTATGATCTTCCAGCTTCAGTTCGCCATCATCACCGCGGCGATTATGGTGGGAGCATTCGCGGAACGGATGAAGTTTTCCGCATTCCTCGCGCTGATACTGTTATGGACCACGTTTGTCTATGATCCTATCGCCCACTGGGTCTGGGGAAACGGCGGATGGCTCGGTCAAATGGGCGCCCTCGATTTCGCGGGAGGAATCGTGGTGCACGTCAGCTCCGGGGTTTCCGCCCTTTTAATCGCTGTTATGATCGGCCGCAGGGTGGGTCTGGACAAGACGGCCTTCGCTCCCCACAACCTGTCCTTCACCGTACTCGGCGGCGCCCTGCTCTGGTTCGGATGGTTCGGCTTCAACGCCGGAAGCGCTCTGGCCGCCGACGGTGTGGCGGCCAACGCCTTCGTCACCACCATGATCGCCGCGGCGGCCTCTGGACTGATCTGGATGTTCATCGAATGGAAACATCACGGCGTACCCACGATCCTCGGCGTGGTTACCGGGGCCATCGGCGGGTTGGTGGCCATAACCCCCGCCTGCGGGCTGGTGACGCCCATGGCGGCCATTCCTGTCGGGCTTTGTTCCGGCGCTCTGTGTTACTGGGCTATAACAATATTGAAGCCCCGCCTCGGCTACGATGATTCTCTCGACGTATTCGGGCTGCACGGCATGGCGGGCATCTGGGGAACCGTCGCCGTGGGACTCTTCGCCGTGGAATCACTGGCGGGGACAAATGGTTTTTTCTACGGCGGCGCGCAACTGCTTCCGATTCAGCTCATCTACATGGCTGTCTGTATTGTTTACGCACTTGCCGCAACCTGGATTATCGTCAGGGTTGTTGACAGCGTCATCGGCATTCGGGTGTCCAGGGAAGATGAAATCGTGGGTCTCGACCTGACGCAGCACCAGGAAGGCGCCTACACAACGCTTGAATAGGAAACAAAAATAAGAGGACGAACACGATGAAATACATAGTCGCCATCATTCAGCCCCACAAACTGGAAGAAGTAAAACAGGCCCTGGAGGACGTAGAAGTCCACCTTATAACCGTCTCCAACGTCCACGGCAGGGGACGCCAGAAGGGGTTCACCGAGGTGTACCGGGGATCGAAGGAAGTAGGTCTTCTAAAAAAAATCAAGGTGGAAACCGCCGTAAATGACGATTTTCTGGAAGCCGCCGTCGGGGCTATCGAAAGATCCTGCCGCACGGGCAAGCCGGGGGACGGTAAGATATTCGTCTTCGATCTGGCCGAGTGCATCCGTATCGGTACGGGAGAGCGGGGGCCGGTTGCCATCGGCTGAGAAAGCGCCACGGCGGCGACCGACGGAATCTCAAAAACAGCGGCAGTCATACCGGGCGACCTTCATGCACGGGCCAACCAGTGGCGGACCGCTTCCAGCCCGCCGTAACTCGCGGCGGCGAGAGCGATCGTCCAGAGCAGGAGACTCAGGGTCATCCAGAAAAGGAGTTTTTTACGATCCGGATTGAACAGCAGCGCGATGGCGGTGGCAAGGTGAATGCCCGTCAGCAGGGGGCCTGCCATGGCGAGACCGGGCAGGCCATAGTTGTTCCAGATGCGAAGCGCCCGTGTCCGTCGGCGGCCTTCGCGGCGTGGCCCTTCCGTCGCCGCCGTCCCGGGGCGTGAGGCGCGCCACCTGTCGTAACCAAAGACGATAAGAAACACCGGAAGCGTGTTGCCCGCGAAAACATCGAGCGCCACGCAGACCGGCCCGAGTCCCATGGCTACACCCAGTGGAACCACGAAAAGCAGCTCGATCCAGGGTGTCGCCGCGAGAACAAAAAGCATCGCGTACTGCCAGAAAGGGCCGTCAAAAAGGCCGCTCATAATGGCATGTTTCCAATCCTGTCGTTCATGCGCCAACGATACCCGCGGGAGACCCGGAACGCAACAGGAAGCTCGGGCCCGAAATCCGCTATTGGTTTTACATGGAACGGGTTTTCGGGTCATCAGCACGAAAAACCGTAAAGGCAACGGAAACGGATACCGGCGAAGGCTAGACCGGACAGGCAGGAGCGGGACAATAGGCGGTACGTTTCCGTGGCCCCTTTTCCCGGGGGGACGTTCCTCTTTCGAGGGACAGCGGTTCGTGTGGTGAACCATGTATGTCATAAACAGGCGCCATGCATCGCTGATGCTGCGTCGGAATCGCGGTCTGATTGCTTTTGCCCGGCGTCTGTGATAGGAGGGAATCTTCTTTGAATCCGCCTATGTTTCGAGGTTATCATGAGTTACATCACGGGTGTCGTCGCCGACAGGCGGTACATGGATCATGATCCGGGCTGCGGACATCCCGAATCGCCGGAGCGGCTTGCCGCTGTTTACGATATGCTTGACGGCGCTGATATGAAAAATAAATTCTTTCGCATCGAACCGAGAAAGGCCCTGGTTGAAGAACTCGCGCGCATTCACCGCCATTCTTATATTGATCGCGTCGCCGCCACCGCGGGAATGATGTATTCGGCGCTTGATATCGACACCATCGCGTCACCCGGTTCCTACGACGCGGCGCTCCTGGCCGCCGGCGGCCTTATGAACGCCGTGGACGACGTCATGGACGGCACCGTGCGAAACGCCTTCGCTTTCGTCAGGCCGCCGGGGCACCACGCTGAAACCGCCGCGTCGGGAGGATTCTGCATTTTTAACAACGTGGCCGTGGCCGCGGCTCACGCCCGGGAACGATACGGTCTCGAACGCATCCTGATCGCGGACTGGGACCTGCATCACGGCAACGGAACACAGCGCTCTTTCTACGGCGATCCCGGCGTGCTGTATTTTTCAACGCACCAGTATCCTTTTTATCCCGGCACGGGAAGCGCCGGCGAGCTCGGTGTGGGACCGGGGGAGGGATACACCGTTAACGTGCCGCTTCAGCGGGGACAGGGTGATGCCGAGTACTTGAAAATATTTAAAAAAATACTGGATCCCCTGGCGACGGCCTACCGGCCTGAACTGGTGCTGGTATCGGCGGGTTTCGATATTTGCCGGGGCGACGCACTGGGCGGTATGAACGTCACGGAAGAGGGATTCGTCAAGCTCACCCGCGTGTTCATGGATATCGCCGACCGCTGCTGCGGGGGCCGCCTGGTTTTCACGCTCGAGGGCGGCTACAATATCTCCATGATGGCCCGCTCGGCCGGGGCCATGCTTCTCGAGATGAGCGGAGAAACCGAAACCGGCGGGCGGAAACCGGATGAAACGCCGGAGGGGGCCGACGAAAAGACCGATATGCTGGTGCGAAACATACTTCAGCGGTTACGCCCGTTCTGGAACCTGTAACGACCCCATCATGAGGAAAAACGGAGGATACACGATATCATGAAAATAACAGAAGACCAGGTCGCGCACGTGGCGCACCTCGCCAGGCTGAACATCGACGAAAAGGAAAGAGAAGTATTTACGAAGCAGCTGGACGACATATTACTGTACATCGACATGCTCAATTCCGTCGACACCACGGACGTGGCGCCCATGACCCACGCAATGGAAGGAACGGAAACCTTCAGAGAGGACGTTGTCCGGTCGTCACTTCCCGTCGACGCCGCCCTGGCCAATGCCCCCGATGACGACGGAGCGTCATTCAAAGTGCCGAAAGTCATAGAATAAAAGGATATATATCCATGGAACCATATTACCTGACTGTTCACGAACTGGAAGGTTTGTTGCGTGCGGGTGAAACGACGTCGCTTAGTATAACGGAAGCGATGTTCCGTCGCATCGACGATGTCGAGGAACGTATCCACTCATACATTACTCTCATGAAGGAGACGGCCCTGGAGGCCGCCTCCGCTTCGGACCAAAGACGGCGTGAAGGCGCCGCCCGGGGACCGCTGGACGGCATACCCGTCGCCGTCAAGGACCTTATCTGCACCATGGGAGCCCCCACAACCTGCGGATCGCGCTTCCTCGAGCGGTTCGTTCCCCCATATGATGCCACAACGGTGGAAAAACTGCGGGACGCCGGCGCCGTTATTCTCGGAAAGACCAATATGGACGAATTCGCCATGGGTTCATCCACCGAAACTTCCTACTTCGGCGTAACCCGGAATCCCTGGGATCTGGAACGCGTGCCCGGAGGGTCCAGCGGTGGGTCCGCTTCTGCGGTGGCCGCGGGCGAGTGCATCGCCTCGCTTGGATCCGACACGGGAGGTTCCATCAGGCAGCCGGCGGCGTTCTGTGGCGTGGTGGGGCTGAAACCCACCTACGGCCGGGTTTCGCGGTACGGTCTGGTGGCCTTCGCCTCGTCGCTCGACCAGATCGGTCCACTGGCACGGGACGTGGAAGACTGCGCCATCCTGCTCACCGTCATAGCGGGCCACGACAAGCGGGATTCCACCTCGTTATCCGCGCCGGTTCCCGATTACCGCGATTTTGTCGGACGGAGCATCGCGGGCTGGACCGTGGGAATTCCCCGGGAATACTTCATCGAAGGCATCGACCCCGCCGTGGCCGCCGCGGTGAACCGCGCCGTGGCCGCCATGAAGGATCTGGGCGCCGAATGCCGCGAAATATCTCTTCCCCACACGCGCTACGGCATCGCTGCCTATTACGTGATAGCGCCGGCCGAAGCCAGCTCGAATCTGGCGCGTTACGACGGCATCCGCTACGGGTTCCGGTCGCCGGGCGAACGTGAGCTGCTTGATCTCTACAGGAACACCAGGGCCGGCGGTTTCGGCCCCGAGGTAAAACGGCGCATCATGATAGGCACTTACTCGCTTTCATCGGGGTACTACGAGGCTTATTACAAAAAGGCATCACAGGTACGAACTCTCATGAAGCAGGACTTCGACGAGGCATTCGCCGCCTGCGACGTTATTCTGGCTCCCGCCACACCGACACCACCTTTCAGGCTTGGGGAAAAAACAGACGACCCGCTCCAGATGTATCTGTCCGACGTGTTCGCCGCTCCCGCTAATCTCGCCGGAATACCCGGCCTCTCCCTGCCGTGCGGGTTCACGGTAAACGGCCTGCCCCTGGGCGTGCAACTGCTCGCCGGCCATTTTGAGGAAGGCAAACTGATACAGGCGGCGGCGGCGCTGGAAAAAGCCCTGTCTGCAGAGCAAAGGAGGCCCGCCCTGTAATGGAATATGAACCGGTTATCGGGCTTGAAGTCCACGCCCAGCTTCGTACACAAACAAAAATTTTCTGTGGTTGCTCAACCGCTTTCGGATCGCCGCCCAACACCCACACCTGTCCCGTCTGCCTGGGCATGCCCGGCGTCCTGCCCGTGCTGAACCGCAAGGTCGTCGAATACGCCGTGAAGATGGCCCTGGCGACACATTGCACCATCAACCATGTCAGCGAGTGGGCGCGAAAAAATTATTTTTATCCCGATCTTCCCAAGGGATACCAGATCTCGCAGTACGACCGTCCGATTGCGGAACGGGGCTACCTGGACCTGGAAATCGACGGCGCCGGGAAACGGGTAGGCATTACCCGCATTCACATGGAAGAGGACGCGGGAAAGCTGATCCACGACGAGAGCGCGCCGGTGAGCTACGTCGATCTGAACCGGGCGGGCGTACCCCTCATCGAAATCGTGAGCGAACCGGACATGCGGAACCCCGAAGAAGGGGCAGCCTACCTGAGGCGGCTTCACGAGATTCTCGTGTATCTTGAAATCTGCGACGGCAACATGGAAGAAGGCAATTTTCGCTGCGACGCCAACGTTTCTCTGCGCCCCAGGGGAGAACAAACGTTCGGAACCCGGACGGAACTGAAAAACATGAATTCTTTCAGAAACGTGCAGCGCGCCCTGGAATATGAAATACGGCGGCAGCAGTACGTTCTTGAAAGCGGGGGCACCGTGGTTCAGGAAACCCGCCTCTGGGACGACGCCCGTGGTGCGACCTCTCCCATGCGCGGTAAGGAAGAAGCCCACGATTACCGCTATTTCCCCGATCCCGATCTCCTTCCCGTAATCGTGCCGGGGGAATGGATCGACGAGATCAGGAAGACACTCCCCGAACTGCCGCTGGAAAAACGTGAACGCTTTATCCGCGAATATGACCTTCCGGCTTATGACGCGGGGGTACTCACGGCGAGCCGCGCCATCGCCGATTATTTTGAAGCGGTGGCCACCCGCTGCAGCAAACCCAAAGCCGCGAGCAACTGGGTTATGGGAGACATCCTGGGTCATATCAAGGAAGACAAGCTTGAAATGGAGGACTGTCCCGTGTCCGCCGACGACCTGGGGGAACTGGTGCGCCTGATTGATGATGGAACCATCAGCGGCAAGATGGCCAAGGACGTCTTCGAGGACATGTGGCTGTCCGGCAAGAAACCGGAGACGATCATCGGGGAAAAAGGCCTGGCCCAGATTACTGATACGGGCGCACTGGAAACGGTCGTCGACGAGGTCCTGGCCGCGAATCCCGCCCAGGTCGAGCAGTTCCGCGGCGGAAAAGAGAAAGTCTTCGGCTTTTTTGTGGGTCAGGTCATGAAAAAGACGAAAGGACAGGCGAACCCCGGCCTGGTGAACGAAATTTTAAAAAGGAAACTCTCCGACCTGTGATTCGACCCGTTTACTGGTATGACGACACCGTGGTCATGATCGACCAGAAAGCGCTTCCGGCGCGCGAGTCTCTCGTGGTCTGCCACGATTACACTGACGTGGCGGCGGCCATTCGGGACATGACCGTTCGTGGCGCTCCGGCCATCGGCATCGCCGCGGCCATGGGCGTCGCCCTGGGGTTCCTGAAACACGGAGGAGAGTCACCGGGAAACGAAGAGATCACCCTTGAAAGAATCCGGAAGGAACTGGCTGCGACCCGCCCCACGGCGGTCAACCTCTTCTGGGCCCTGGAACGCATGAATAACTGCTTCAAGGAATGCCGGAACGACGGGTTCGAAGCGATCGCAAAGAACCTTATTAATGAAGCGCAACGTATACTCGACGAAGACATCGACGCAAACCGTCGCATGGGACGAGTCGGCTGTAACCTCGTTCCTCCAGGTGGCGCCGTGCTCACCCACTGCAACGCGGGAGCGCTTGCCACGGGCGGTTATGGAACGGCGCTGGGCGTCATCAGGGCGGCCCACGAGGCGGGCAGGCATCCCCGGGTTTTCGCCGACGAAACACGGCCCCTGCTCCAGGGCGCCCGTCTGACGGCCTGGGAAATGGTCCGCGAAGGCATTCCCGTGACGGTCATCACGGACTCCATGGCGGGTTATTTCATGGCACGCGGCGACATCGACCTGGTCATCGTCGGGGCCGACCGGATCGCCGCCAACGGCGACACGGCGAACAAGATCGGCACGTATACGCTGGCCCTCCTGGCGCGGGCCCACGGCATCCCCTTTTACGTGGCGGCACCGCGGTCGACCATCGACGTGGACACCGCTTCCGGTGTTAACATTCCCATCGAGGAACGGGACCCCGATGAAGTCCTGCGTGTCGCGGGGATCGAAACGGCGGCCCGGGGAGCGGCAGCCCGGAATCCGTCCTTCGACGTGACGCCGGCGGAACTTATCAGCGCCATCATCACCGAGAACGGCCTCATCGAGCCGCCACTCGACCGCGGCATCGGCGGGTTGTTCGCGGCACACACGAAATCCGGAGAAACTGAATGAGCAAACTCTACCTGTTCGATTTCGACGGCGTTATCGTCGATTCACTTACCGTCTACCGGGAGTTCGTCGCCTCCTGCCTCGAAAAGATAGACGCGTCCCTTTCCTTCACGGCGGAGGACTTCCTGGAGCTGTTCGACGACAATTTTTACGAGGCGATAGCCGCCAGGAATATTCCCGTTGATGTTTTTATGAAGGCGGCGGCAACCATTGCACCCGTTGATTACACAAAAATGCGTCCCTTCCCGGATGTCGTCCCGATCGTGAAAGAGCTTTCGCGCGAGAATCTTCTCGTCGTCATATCTTCGAACCAATCGGAACCTATCGAACAGGTGCTGAAACAGGAGAACATGTCGGGCTTTTTCAGGGATGTTCTCGGGGCCGACCACATGACGAGCAAGACGGATAAGATCAATCACGCCATGAAGACCTGGAAAAACGAACCCGGCGAGACATTCTACATCGGAGACACGGCGGGCGACGTGCGGGAAGCGAGGAAGGCCGGGGTCCGTTCAGTGGCCGTTACCTGGGGATGGCATTCCGAGGAGCGGCTCAGGGCCGCGGGGCCCGATTATATTGTCCGGACCCCCCGCGACCTGATCGCCCTGGACGGACGAACCGTCAACAGCTAGCGCCTGGTCAGGGGCGCGACGGCAAGGTGAAACCCACCGTCGAGCATGAGCGTCTCGCCTGTGACCAGGGGAGCGCCGGTAATAAAATATAAAATCGCCTCGGCGACTGTTTCGGGCGTGGCCGTCGTGCGCAGGGGCGTGGTATTCTCCCAGAATTGTTTCACCTTCTCGTAGGTCTCAGCGCCCATACCCTCCCTGAGCCAGCTTCCCTGGATGAAACCGGGGCATACCGAGTTTACCCTGATTTCCGGTCCCAGTACCCGGGCCAGCGAAAGCGTCATCGTAACAAGCGCCCCTTTTGACGCGGCGTAGGCGACGGAGCTTCCGATACCGGTAACTCCCGCTATCGACGCCACGTTTACAACCGCTCCGGCGCCGGAGTTCTTCATGTGAGGCGCAGCGGCCCGCGTCATCTGGTAGGGACCGATCACGTTGACGGCGTAAATATGCTGGAAGTCTTCCGCGGTCAGACCTTCCAGGTTGTTGTGGTCGCAGAACTTCGTCGTTCCGGCGTTGTTGACCAGGGCGTCTATGCGGCCCCATGTTTCCATCACTTCATCGGCCATTCTACGGCAATCCCCGTCGGACGCCACGTCGGCCCGGCAGAGTAACGTTTCCCCGCCGGCACGGCGACAGGCTTCCGCTACGTCCCGGGCCTGCTCCTCACTCCTGGAGTAGTTGATCACCACTCTCCAGCCTCGTTCGGCCAGCATACGGGCAACGGCGGCGCCAACTCCTCTCGCCGACCCCGTTACAATGGCGACTTTTCCGGATTGATCCATATTCACTCCTTTCCGGTATCGGCAACGACTCATCGATCGCCGTCAGGACATCCTATATATCAGCATGAATTCGCGCGTCAACCGCCGCTCACTCTTTCACCTCGGGAGACGCCTCCGGGTCGAAAGGATTCATTCTGACGGCCAGCGAAAAAAGGTAGGGATACTCGTTCTTCATGCGGAGCATGTAGCCTATCCACATTTCCGTCAACGCCCCGTAGGCCCGTTTGATGTCCACGGCGATATGACGGCTGTCAGCCTCGCCCAGACCTGACATGTCGTCTCGAAAGGCCAGTTCCTCCGTCAAGTGGAATATGGCCCACAACAGGTCCGTAAATCTTTCGTGGTCAATCAGTTTCGGATTCTGCAAAAGGCTCAGCATGAACGTACGTTTTTCAAGGAGAAACTCCCTCAGGGCCGCCAGGTTTCCCCGATTACAGTCTATATCCATATCGCCTGTATACAGACGGCACGTCCGTGCCGCCCCCTCGAAGGCCACGTCGGACCACAGGCCGCAGTCGGAAAGACGGCTTTTCAATTCCTCCGACCCCCGGTCGAACCCGGCGAATAATCGCAGCAGCGGCGAGCCGACCTCGCTGAAAAAGGCACTGATGATCATATTCATTTTTTCCACGACCGCTTTCTTCTCGCGATAATTGAGGAGTTCGTGGATAATCATGGTCACCAGCAGGACCTCGACGAAAACGAAGGCGAAATCCCCCACGAGAAATATGAAAAGATGGTGTGGATCCCTGAAAATAAAATAGTGGATGATATAGGCGCACGCGGAAAGCGCGACCAGAAGTATTCCCCAGAATATTTTCCACCTGTCCAGCTTCACGACGAGTCACCCCCCGACGCATCGCCGGTCTCGCGACCGGCTGAACGCGCCGGCGCGGCGGCTGCTTTTTTTACGCCGTCCTTCAATCATTCCGCCCGGCATCGTCCGGCGATGTCATGCGCTTCAGTTGATCAACGATTGTTTCCAGCGGGGGACGCCTGTTTATGTCGTGAACGTCGATATAGCGGATGATTCCCTCACCGTCGATAATGAATATGGCCCGTTCTGCGGTACCATCCGATCGCAACACGCCGAAGCGTTCCGCGGTCTCGCCGTGGGGCCAGAAATCGGAAAGAACGGGGAACCAGAGTCCGCCCATTTCGCGCGTCCAGGCGTAGAGCGACGGGATGTTGTCCACGGCAATGCCCAGGAGGATCGCGTTGAAATCCGCGAAAAGGTTTTCCAGAATATTGTATCCGGGCCACTGGTCTGAACACACGGGTGTCCATGCCGCCGGCACAAAGGAAATCACCACGTTTTTACCGCGGAATTCAATGAGGGATGTCCTTGTTCCCGACAGATTCGGCAACTCGAAATCGGGTGCCCGGTCGCCTACGGCGACCTTCAGAACACTGTCCCGCGGCTTCTGGTCCTTCTGTTCGAAAACCTTGCCTTCAAAGGCCTCGGAGAAACCGAAAACTTCTCCGGTGGGCATCCACAAAGCCAGCAGGAAAAACGCGCATACAAAGATCAGGGATTTTGAAACGTTCACGGCGACACCTCCGCGCTGTTCGATCGAGAACGCTCGATAATAAGAGACAGGAACGACGCGGGGTCTTCGAAGGCGCCCAGGCTCGAATGAAATACCGTAGCCGCTCCTCCCGTGATCCGCACGCCGAGAAAGTAGGGCGTTCGCACTTCGCCCAACGCCTTGTGAAACAGAAAGTCGGCGTCGGCAAATACCGGAAAGGGAATATCGAACGTGTCGACGAACATGTCCCGTTCCAGCTTCGTGTTTCCCGCCGCGATACCGATGATCTTGACTTTTTCTCTCAGCGCGGGATCGTCTTCGATCATGGCGTAAAGCGTATTAACGGCAGGCGCTTCCGCCTGGCAGAAGGGACAGTACATACTGAGGACTTCAACGATGAGCGTATCCGCCGCAACCTGGGACAGCCTGAACGATTCGCCCCGCTTGAGGCCGAGATAGTTCCGGTGCTCTTTCGAATCGGGTACGGCTATCTCGACATCGGGGAATTCCGAGCCGACCGGGGGCGCGGCTTCAGAAACGTCCGCGGACACAGAAAGGACAAGCATGCCGCACAGAAACGCCGTCGCCAGGATTTCACTGAGTCGCTTCATCGGTTCACCTCCGAAACCGGTAAAACCACCGCCGAACCAGTCAATCACCCCCGTAACGTCCGGCAATCAAACTTCACAGACGATAAGTCCAGGGGTACGGGGTTTGTTCGTCACACCCGGCGCTGTTTCGTTCCGCGGGGTCGCTCCACCATACCGGCGGACCGCTTATTTTTTCCACAAGCCGTGTATATTGCAGTATTCCCTGGCCGTTACCTGGTCAGCCTTGATGCAGAATTCCGCCTCGGGAACGTCGCCCGGCTTCAAAAACTCCCGGTACGCCTTGCCGTCGGCGATGATCTCGATCCACTCGATGTAATGTTTTTCTTCCATCGGGTGAGCGACGCTTCCCACGCTGACCTTGAACCCGTCGGCTGTTCTCTCTACCACGGGGACGTGTTTTTCCTGTGCGGCGTCTATTTCACCCGCTTTCATGTATTTCATCGGTTTGCCGCAGCAGACGAGTTCTCCCTTTCCCTCGTGCACCACTTCAACGATGTTGCCGCAAATCTCGCACTTGTATACTCCCAGTTTCTCGGCCATGTTCCTCCTCCTTTCAGGATCGACGTTTCTTTTCTTCCGACAGCAGTTTGAAGTGTTTTCGCTCTTCGTTGATAATCCTGTCGATGGCGTCATGGTGAGATTGCGCCACGAATCCCTTGATCTCGTGATAATAGAGGATGGAATCAAGCTCCCGTCTGATGGCGAAATCGAGCGCCGACAGGGTGTCATTCAATCCCGCCATCTCCCGGTCCATGATCTCCTTGCTGAAAATAATATTGTTGTCGGCGTAGCTTCTCAAGTAGGCGCCGTATTCGCCGGGATATCCTTCGGGAGGATCATGGCTTTCCACCCCCGCGAGCATGTCCCTGAAAACCGCCTTGTGTTGTTCCTCCTCCTCGGCGAGCCGTTCAAAGAGTTTCTTCGTCTCTTCGTCGCGTGCCACCTGGACGGCGAACCTGTAGAAATTCGCCCCGTTTTCCTCGATTCTCACGGCAATCTGAAAAATGTCGCCTGCTTCAAATGTGCTTCCCATAATGTCTCCTTTACATGTTCGTTATCGAGTGCAGATCGTGTCAGGGTAACGTAATTTCATTTCAGACTTTGTCAAATTCTTCTTTCGAGGCGCCGCAGACGGGGCACACCCACGTTTCGGGCAATTCTTCGAAGGGGGTCCCGGCGGGAACTCCCTCATCAGGATCACCCGTCGCCGGATCGTAGATGTAGCCGCAGACGTTACAGACATAGCGCTGTTGTGCCGCCGTGTCTTTTTCTTTCCTCTCCGTCCGCCCGGCGTCCTCCTGCAGGAAAGTGGCTGCCTTCGCCGGAGTCTTGCCGCCCTTGACCTGATGATAATAGGCATATGTCATGGGGTCGCCCTCGGCCAGGACGTCGGCGTCCGTCACTTCGCCGACAAACAGCGTGTGGGTGCCCACGTCGATTGTGTCGGTGACTGTGACGTCCAGGAACGCCAGCGTATGCTCCAGAATGACAGGGCACCCCGTTCCTTCCGTCCTGTAGGAAACAGAGCTGAATTTATCGATGTCGCGGCCCGACTTGAAACCGAATGTTCCGATCAGGGTCATGGGAGCGTCGGCTGCAAGCACGGACACGGTAAAAACTCCGCTTTCCTCTATGTACGCATGAGTAAGATTCTCCTTGTTGATACTGGCAACAATTCTCAGAGGATCCGATGTCACCTGAAAAATCGTGTTTGCTATCTGCCCGTTGAATTTCTCTCCTGACCGGGAGGAGACGATGTAGAGTCCGTAACTCAGCGTTCGAAGGGCACTGGTATTCATGAATATCCCCTTTCAATTCGGAATGCGCGTGTTTAGGCGCGAATGTAAGAAAAGTCTACCAGATAAATCCGGGTAAGAAAATCTTATTTTAAGAAGCCGGCGGTGCTCCCACTTCGTGTTCTTCATGACCAGCGGTCGGTGATTTCTCCTCCGCCCCGGCCCCGTTACATTGAATCGGCGGACATATATGCCGCCTCGGTTATTCCCTTAATTTTCGCTGGACAATTCCTTATCTTTATGCAAGATTCTCAAGGCCGTTTCGGGGGAACCTCTCCTTCTTTTACCGACACTCCGAAACCTCCACGGCGGTATGATCTGTCTCAGGAAAGCAACGCGGATTTTCCAGGTATTCAAACGGAATTTTTCGCTGACATGCTAATAAAATATTTGACCATTAAAACAGGAGGTTTTTAAGAACATGAGTGAAAGAGAAGTAGTTTTTGTTGAAGCCATGCGTACCGCCTTCGGACGAATGGGAGGCACCCTGCGGGACATCACGGCAGAAGAACTGGCCGGTATCGGTGTCAAGGGTCTTGTCGAAAAGACGAAGATCAACGAGAAGGCCCATGTAGACTGCGTGTTCCTCGGATCAGCGGCACATTGTTCCCGCGCCATGAACCCCGCCCGGTGGGCGGCTCTTTATGCCGGTCTTCCCTACGAAACGTCGGCGAGCTACATCGAAATGCAGTGCGGTTCCGCAATCGACTCCATCAACCACGCCGCATGGAAAATTCTGTGCAATCACGCCGATATCGTTATCGCCGGCGGAATGGAAGCCTACAGCCAGATTCCGGCCAAGTTTTCAATGAGCCAGCCTCCCTATAAGCTGATTCCTCCCATGCCCATGGAAACCCAGCTTTCTCCCGTTCCCGAGGAGTGTATCGGCATGGGTCTCACGGCGGAAAACCTGCAGGTGATGTACGACATTCCCCGCGAGGAATCGGACAAATTCTCCCTGAGAAGCCAGGTCCTGGCCCGGAAGGCCATGGACGCCGGGTATTTCGACGAAGAAATCATTCCCGTCACCGTTCCCCAGGGAAAGAAGAAACCGCCCATCGAGTTCAAGGTTGACGAACACCCCCGGGACACCTCGATGGAACTCCTGAGCGCCCTGCCCCCGGTCTTTAAGAAGGGCGGCACCGTCACGGCCGGCAATTCGTCGGGACGGAATGACGGAAGCGCTTTCGTTCTCATGATGACCAGGGAAAAGGCCAAGGAACTCGGGTACGAACCCATGGCGAAGTGGATCTGCGGCGCCGACTGGGGTGTTGATCCCAAGATCATGGGAATCGCTCCGGGCTACGCCATGCCGCAGGCACTCAAGCGCGGCGGATTCAAGCTGTCAGACATGGACGTGCTGGAGTGCAACGAGGCCTTCGCCGTCCAGAACCTGGCCGTTATCAAGGAAATCGAAAAACAGACCGGCGAGAAAGTCGACATAGACAAGTGGAACCCGAACGGCGGCGCTATCGCCTTCGGACACCCCAACGGCGCGTCGGGCGCGCGGGTCGGCATGTTCACCATGCGCGAACTGATCCGCCGGGGCGGCCGGTATGGCATTTTCGGTTCCTGCTGCGGCGGCGGTCTCGGCGTTGCCACGGTGATCGAAAACCTGAAGCGGTAAGAATCTCACGTTACAGGAAAGTCAAGGGAGGACGGGCGTCCGCCGCATGTATCGGCAGCGCCCTCCTCCTTCTTCAAACAGTGTGAGACCGGTAAATACATGAACCACCCGGTTCATGTATGTCATTTAATAACAATACAGGAAGGGAGAATGCGACCATGAAAATTGAAGACATCAAGAATGTTTGTGTAGTCGGCGCCGGAAACATGGGACACCAGATCGCGCTTCAGTGCGCCATTTCGGGATTCAACGTCAAATGCACCGATGTTATTCCCGAAATTCTTAAAAAAGCCGAAGATTTTGCCGATGGCTACCTGGCGGGGCGCGTCAAGAAGGGTAAAATGAACGAAGACGAGGCGAAGGCCATCAGGAGCAGAATCTCTTTTACCGGCAAGCTCGAAGAGGCCGCCGGTGATGCGGATTACGTCATCGAGGCCATACTTGAACGTTTGGCTTTGAAACGCCAGGTTTTCGCCGACCTGGATAAATTCGCTCCCAAGCACGCGATTCTCGCCACCAACAGCTCCATGATCGTCAGTTCAAAGATCGCCGACGCCACCGGCCGTCCGGACAAGGTGTGCAACCTGCACTTCTTCAATCCCGCGCTGGTCATGAAGCTCGTGGAAGTCGTCCAGGGTCCCCACGTTTCCGACGAAACGGCCCAGGTATCCATGCAGTTCTGCGAGAAAATCGGCAAAGTACCCATTCACATCAAGAAGGAAGTCTGGGGATTCGTTCTCAACAGGATTTTCTCGTCGATTCAGAGAGAAGCCATGTGGATGCTTGAAATGGGCGTCGCATCGTATGAAGATATCGACAAGGCCTGCGTCTACGGCGCCGGTCATCCCATGGGTCCGTTCCGCCTCAACGACCTGACCGGTCTTGACCTGGCATACGATATTGGCATGGAACGTTTCAGGGATACCGGCGACATGGCAATGCTGCCCAATCCCGAACTTGTCAAACGTGTGGCCCAGGGTCACTTCGGACAGAAGACCGGCAAGGGCTGGTACGATTACACCCAGAAATAGGCTTGCCTCCTCTCGAAACAAGCCTGAAGAGATCGGCCCGGCGTTGTCGCTCGACGCGCCGGGCCGAGCGTCTCGTCAAACGCCCACCACCTCACAGGGTGGTTTTTTATGGCGCCGCCATGAAAGGACAATACAATGATAGCATTGATAGCCAGGATGAAAATCAAGGAAGGCGAAATTGAGAACGTGATAGCACTCTTCAGGGAACTGGCGCCGAAGGTTCGGGAAGAAGAGGGAACCCTCGCCTACGCGGTCTGCCGCGACAAGGCCGCCCCGAATTCGCTGGTCGTCGTCGAACGCTACCGGGACGGTTCGGCCCTCCAGGCCCATGGGGCAACTCCATATTTCAAGGAATTTTCGAAGAACCTGGGTCCGTACCTGGAAGAAAAACCCGAGCTGACAATTCTGGATGAAGTGATATCGATATAGACGCTGCCGAAACACACAATAATTGGTACCGCGAAGAAAATTGTAAAAAGCCCCGGTCTGACGACCGGGGCTTTCCTTATTGTGCCCGCATCCGCTTCCAGGCAGAGCTTATTTCGCGATGGTCCCGCCGTCGATAACCATGATGTGACCGGTCATGAACCCTGACGCCTCGGAAGCAAGAAACACGGCGGCGCCCTTGACATCATCTTCGCCGCCGACCCGCCGCAGGGGAATCTCGGCGATAATGGCGTCGCGAATTTCTTTGAACTCGGGTTTCTCGATATAGGCCATCATATCGGTGCCGAAGAACCCCGGCGCTATCGCGTTGACGCGGATATTATAGGGAGCAAGCTTGACGGCCAGGTTCATGGTAAGCAGGTTGATGGCCGCCTTGGTGGAATTGTAAGGAACCGCCGGATGTCCTTCCTCGGTGGAACCGCGGAATCCCATGATGGAAGAAATATTAATAATATTACCGCCTCCCTGCTCCTTCATGACAAGCGCCGTCTTCTGGGTCAGGATCCAGACGCCCCGCACATTGACATCGAACAGGTAATCCCACTTCTCGAGCGGGAATTCCAGTGTGGGCGCTCCCCAGGTGGCGCCGGCGTTGTTGACCAGGACATCGATACGACCGAACTTTTCCCTGACCGTCGCGAGCATGTCGTCGATCGCCTCGGGCTTGCTCATGTCGCAGGCGACGGGGAGCACGCTCACACCGCATTTTTCCTCCAGTTCTTTCGCCGTGGCTTCGAGGTTTTTCATCTTGCGCGAGGTGATAACGATGTTCGCGCCCGCTTCGGCCAGGCCGGTGGCGATAAATTTTCCGAGTCCCCTTCCGCCGCCCGTCACCAGGGCGATCTTGCCGTCAAGTCTGAACAGATCCTGCAGTTTCATGTGATGTATCCTCCTTCTTATGGAATAATTGCGAATGATGCCTGTCCCGCGTGTCCAGCCCGGACTGTTTCGTCATGGGCGCCTTTTTCTTACCGCATGAAGGGACGGTGACGCAAACAAAAGTACCAGGAACGAACTGCTGCCCTGAACAATTCGCGAACGACCCCTTTACCGGCGGGGAACGAGATTCCTGAAAACGCGGCCGTCCGGCGTGTGCTCGGTGATCTCCCCGTCTTCGTCGACGAACCGGTTTAACCTGTCCGTAATAACCTTGCCCCTGGTGGACGCGATGACCTCGTCCACCGTTTGAAAGCGGCACAACTCCTCCAGCGTGACGATTGTGGGAACCACCATGTGAAACCGGCCCAGGCGGTATTCCTCGAGCGCCCGTCCGGGCGTTATCCACCGGTGCCCCGTCACCTCCTCGCCGTCATGGCAGGCCTCCTGGCCCGGCGGCACCGCAGCGATGAAAAACCTCGTGTCGTACCGCAACGGTGACTGTTCCGGCGTTATCCAGCGTGAAAAATAATGCAGCCGATTTAACGCGAGAGTGAGATCCTCCCGCTTCAGGATGTCCTCCAGCGTCGCCCGTTCCGAAAGAAGATCGCGGCGGCAGGACCGGTACCGGCCCCTCTCGTCCGGCGAATCGACGGTGACGACCCGTGACGAACCTCGCGGCGATGCCAGCAGGATCCCCACTTCCTCGAAAGTTTCCCTGACGGCGGCAATCCAGATACCCAGTGCTTCCCGACCCTTCTTCGAACCACCGAGAACACGGTCGATTTCCAAAGAATCGACAGGACCGACGAATCGTCGCATACCTGCGGAACGGTCGGCATCGTCGACCCGCCCCCCCGGAAAAACGTGCGAACAGGGCACGAAGGCGCTCCGGGAACTTCTCAGCGCCATCAGCACCTCAAATCCCCCGGTATCCTCAGGAGACATCCCTCGAAGCATAATAACCGTCGCCGCGTCTTTCGGCGTCACCATCGTCATGAAACAATTCTCCCGGATTGATCCTCATCGCCCGTTCCACCGCGGGTTCCCGTCGTGCCGCCATCCTCCGATCGCACGCCTGCCCTTGTCAAAACAGCTACCGTCTCCACGTGCTTCGTCCGGGGGAACATGTCCAGCGGCTGCACCTCGGCCAGCTCGTAACCGAGATCGATGAGACGGCGTACATCGCGGGCCTGCGTCGATGGATTACAGGACACGTACACAACGGTTGCCGGTTCGAGAGACGCCAGCCGGTCCGCGGCGCGTTTCGTGATGCCCGCCCGCGGCGGGTCAACGATGGCAGCGGCGACAGGGCCGGGATCGAGTCTTCCCAGGACCGCCTCAAGTGTTCCGCGGTGCAGCGTGACATTCTCGACGCCCAGGCTCGCGAGGTTCTCGCGGGCGCACCGCAAAGCCTCTCCATCGATATCAATGCCGATAACCGGCCGGCCTTCCCGGGCCGCGAAAAGCGAAAACAGTCCCGATCCACAGCAGCAATCGAGCAACGCCCCCTCGGACGACTCGGGATACGCACCGGCAACGCGTTTCGCCAGGGTCTCCACCAGGAAGGTGTTGGCCTGAAAAAATCCACGGGCAGGTACCTTCATGTCCAGGTTGCCCACCCGTCTGGTGATGTCGTCCGTCGTTCCACAGGGAAGGTTCGCCCAGACGACCATCCGTTCCGGCATGTCGTCTCGGCATGCCGTGTCCGCCCTGACGGCGGCTAATTCGATATTTATCGACTCATCGAGCAGGTCGCACCGGTCGATCTCGACCAGGGTCGTGCCGTCCGTCCGCATGAACCCGATGGCACAGCCGTTCGGCCCGCCGTCGCGAACGTGAAAATCCGCTTTTTGCCTGTACCCGCTGATTCGGGGAGACGGAATAATGGTATGTACCGGGGGAGAGGAAATCTTTCCAATTCGTTCGAACGCGTCCCGCACCTGTTTTTCCTTGATCTCACGTTCATGTTCACCGGTAATGTGCCGGTAGTGACACCCGCCGCAGACCCCGTAATACGGGCAGGCGGGCTCGATTCTGTGTGGAGAAGGCGTAATAATATTAATAAGTTCCGCCTCGGCATAGTTTCGGCGCACCCGGTCGATCTCCACCTCGACCACGTCTCCGTCCACCGTCCAGGGTACGAAAACGACCATGCCTTCACTCCTGCCGACGCCTTTCCCTCCGAAAGCCACGTCGGATATTTCCACCGTGACGCGATCTCCCGGCACGAACCGGTGCTGCTGCATAAACCATCCTCCATGAAAACGACCTGTCTTCTGTATACCTGTCATGGGCGCGGGCGACAAGCGAAAAGGCGGCGTCCCACAATCCGCGATGGGTTTTACATGCAGCGGGCTTTCGGTTCATCAATATGCAAAGTCGAAGGATATAACAGAGATAGTGCAGACGCCCGGCCGTCGACGGGCTCAAGAGAGCCCGTGTCGAAGTACGGACGACCGATTAAGATACCGTTCGTACTGAGCCTGTCGAAGTACGGACGACCGATTAAGATACCGTTCGTACTGAGCCTGTCGAAGTACGGACGACCGACCTGCAGCACCACCCCCCGGTCTATCCTTCGACAAGCCTGTCCTGAGCTCCGTCGAAGGGCTCAGGATGACCGGATAAGGAGCCGACAATATCTTTCCCTTTCCCCCGGACGGGAAGCTCATGTCTTTATCTTTCCCCCGACCCTTGCGGGAGGGTGTTCCCAAATCATTTTTCCCCTCCCCTGGAGGGAGGGGATTACGGGGAGGGGGTGGCTGCACCGAGCGGAATGCTTCTCCGCAGGTTTCGCGCCACCATTCACACCTGCTCTTTCATCCCCACCCTGACCGTCCCCCTCAAGGAGGAGGAAAAACGAAGTGTGAAACACCTTTCCCCGCCCCCCTGAGGAGTAGCACATATCTTGCCGAATTGACGGGGCATTGAACTGTCTGTACCATGAACAGGCTCAACCAATCACGTATTATGGCGGCGTCATTTCTCTTTACAAGGGGTGAAAATATTGTTAGCTTCGCAAAATTATCGCGTGAAGGATGCCATGGAACAAGAAAACGTCACTCGCATTGTCCACGAGGGTAAAACAATCGTGCTGGTCGGAACGGCGCACGTTTCCCGTCACAGCGCCGACCTTGTCGAACGCGTCATCGAGGAGGAGCAGCCGGACACGATCTGCGTCGAGCTGTGCCGGTCGCGTTACGAGGCGATCAAGCAGAAGGAAGCCTGGGAGGCGACGGATATTTTTAAAATAATACGCCGGAAACAGACATCTCTGCTCCTCTCCCAATTGTTGATGGCCTCCGTGCAGAAAAAGCTGGCCGATAAATTCGGCATCACGCCGGGCGATGAAATGATCCGGGCCGTGTTGAAAGCCGAGCAGACGGGTTCCGACCTGGTCCTCGCCGACCGCGATATCAGAACGACCCTGACCAGAACCTGGAGAACAATCGGTTTTATTTCCAAGATTCGGCTTTTTTTCGAGGGCCTCTTTTCTCTCCTGTTTGACCGGGACATCTCGGAACAGGATATCGAAGAAATGAAAAACAAGGATATGCTCGAAATCGCCCTGGCTTCCTTCGGTGAAAAACTGCCCGGCGCGAAAATCACCCTCATTGATGAACGCGACCAGTATCTCGCCCGTTCCATAGCCGCGGCGCCGGGACAAAAAGTCGTCGCTGTTGTCGGCGCGGGTCACGTACCGGGTATACTGAAAAACCTTGACAAAGACGTGGACATCGCGCCGCTGAATGAAATACCCCCGAAAAGCCCCTGGGGACGCGCGATCGCCTGGGGGTTGTCAGCGCTGGTCATCGCGATTATCGTGACGGGTTTCATTCAGGGAGGGGCGGAAAGAAGCCTGGACATGCTGAAATGGTGGTTTCTCATCAACGGAACGCTGGCCGGTCTGGGCGCGCTCGCCGTTCTCGCACACCCCGCCACTATAGTCGCTTCCATCGCGGCGGCGCCTCTTACATCGCTCAACCCGATGATGGCGGCAGGATGGGTTGCGGGAATCATCGAGGCATCACTGCGGAAACCGCAGGTCAAGGATGTCATTTCTCTACGGGACGACATATCGACCCTCAAAGGCTTCTGGCACAACAAGATAACCCGCGTTCTTCTGGTGGTGGTCTTCGTCAACGTGGGCAGCTCCCTGGGCACGTTTATCGCCATTCCCCTGATGATGAATTATCTCTGGTTGTAACCCATGAACGAGGAAACGACATATGTCTCCACGTGAACGCAACTCCCTGCTCTGTCCCAACTGCAGAAAACTGATCAGCGCCTCGGAAAAAGTCTGTCCCTACTGCGGCACAAAAAATCCCGCGGGCATTCTGAAACGCGACTTTCTCGGCATCTTGCTCAAAAACCCCTACGATTTCATCACGGTCATCATCGGCGTGAACGCGGCTTTTTATCTCCTGACGCTCATACTCGACCCCTCGGCCGTGGGGATGTCCGGCAATCCACTTTCCATGCTGTCTCCGTCCAGCAACAGTCTCCTGCTCATGGGAGCGACGGGCGTCATTCCCATTGACCGTTTCGGCGCCTGGTGGACACTTGTCTCCGCCTCGTACCTGCACGGCGGCGTCCTGCACATCCTGTTCAACATGATCGCCTTCCGGCAGATTTCTCCCCTGGTCATTCATGAATTCGGTCTTCACCGGTTTTTCGTCATATACACCGGCACGGGAATCGCCGGGTTCGCTCTGTCCTACGCGGCCGGAGTTCCCTTTACCATCGGGGCCTCGGCGAGCATCTGCGGCCTGATCGGAGCGGTCCTCTATTACGGCAAGAGCCGGGGCGGCTCCTTCGGCACAGCGCTCTACAAACAGGTTCTCGGATGGCTGGTGTTTATCGGCATCTTCGGTTTTCTCGTTCCCGGCATCAACAACTGGGCTCACGGCGGGGGCGCGCTGGCCGGTGTGGGACTGGCCTTTCTTCTCGGCTACAATGACAAAAAGATCGAAAACCACCGCCACCGCTTTCTTTCAATGGCCTGCGCGGCATTAACCGTTATCATTCTTCTCTGGTCAGTGGTGAGGGCGCTTTACTACAGCTTCTGAATTGACATTGCACGTCGTGTAACCTAAAATCACGACAAGTGGTAATCGACGTAACCGCCAACCTTCAGGACAAACACAAGGGGATTGATTATGAAACGCTCGACCCGGTATCTCCTTTCCATCGCCTGTTCGTTCTTTTTCCTGTTCACTGCCGGCTGTAATACCGCCGTCATGATGGGGGATCGCACCGTAGGCGTCAAATCGGGAAAATTCTTTTACACCGATGGAACCCTGAAAACCGACTACGCGGCGTCCTTCGAGAAAACCTGGCGGGCGGCGGAAAAGGCCCTGCATAACATGAACGCCGTCGTCATGGAAACGGAGAAAAAGATTTCATCCGGGACCTGGCGCGCCCACATGGAAGGCGAAGATGTGAAAATCACCGTTGAGTATCTCGAGCCCGAGATCACCACGGTGGCGGTCAGGGTGGGGCTCACGGGGAACAACCTCGCCTCGCGGCTGATTCACGACAGGATCAGGGACGCCCTGGTACACCTGCAATAAAGGCGCCCTGTGATCCCGCCGGGACAACAGGACGCGCGTCGCGCGCATGATCCGAAACGCCTTCGCCTCTTCGAAACAACGGCAACCGCGACATTTCTTCATCGCCCCAACCGGTTCGTCGTTACATGCCTGCTTGACGACCGGGCACTCCCGGCCTATCTTCCCAACCCGGGCCGCCTCCGTGAGCTGCTTCTCCCGGGGCGGAAACTGTACCTCGCGAAAAACAACGGAACCGGCGCGTTCACCCACACCGTCGTCGCCGTCGAACGGGACGGACGGCCCGTCATGCTTCATACCCACATGGCAAACCGGGTGGCGGAATGGCTGCTTCGAAACGGCGCCGTTCCGGGTTGTGAAGACGCGACCATCGTCAGGCGTGAGGCGCCGGTCGGCCGAAGCCGCTTTGATTTCCTGATCGAACAGGGCGGCGCCCGGCGCTTCGTGGAAGTCAAATCCTGCACGCTTTTCGAAGGTCCCACAGCCATGTTTCCCGACGCCGTCACGTCACGGGGCCGGCGGCACCTGCTCGAACTGGCTGAAGGTTCAAAAACCGGGACGGCGGGCGAGGTTATTATTATTATCAACTCACCCGGCGTGCGATGGTTTCTGCCCGACTATCACACGGACCCGGCATTCGCCGACGCCATGCTGTCGACGCGTGGACATATCGGCGTCACACCTCTTGCCGTTGACTGGAACGACGACCTTACGATGTCATCCCCTCCCCGCATGGTGACCATTCCCTGGGACGTGGTGGAACGGGAAGCGCGCGATTCGGGAAGCTACATCCTGCTGCTGAGACTCGATACTGATCACCGGATCACAGTTGGACGGCTGGGAACAGTATTATTCCCGGCGGGCTATTACTGTTACGCCGGATCGGCGAAACAGGGATTGTCGAAACGGATCGCCCGGCACCTCAGAAAACGCAAAACCCTCCACTGGCACATCGACTATCTGCGGAACGAGGCCGATCAGGTATCCGCCCTGCCGATTCGTTCGAGCGACCGCCTCGAGTGCGACATCGCCGCGTCGCTCGACCGGATCGCCGACTGGTCTGTTCCCGGATTCGGCTGTTCCGATTGTTCCTGCGACAGCCACCTCTTCGGCATGGGAAACAATCCCTGGATAAACGAAGAGTTTGTCGATCTCGTGCAGTACTTCAGGATCGGGCGGCTTCTGCCGCACCTTGAGCAGCCGCGGACTCCTTTTTAATTGTTTTTTCGGGTTTTTTCATCACCAGGGCGTCCGACGGACATTCCAGACTGCAGAAACCGCAGCCTATGCAGGCCTTCGGTTCGCGGAGCCACGGATAGGCGTCAAATCCGCCTGATCTGGGAAACTCCGACATCTCGAGGCATCCCACGGGACAGGCGTCGGCGCAGAGTCCGCAGGCCGTGCAGTTCTCGATGATGAGCTCGGGCCGGGGCCATTCGGATCGTTTAATCATGACGCAGGGAACGCCCGCCGCGTCCAGCACGGCCGTACGGGGACATATCCTTCCGCAGGCGCCGCATTCGATACACAGTTCGCCGTCGATTTCGTGAAGCTTCTTTTTTTCACCCGTTATGGCGCCGGCGGGACAGACGCGCACACAGGCGCCGCAGCCGTCGCATTCTTCCGTGATCCTGTAGGGCATGATCTCTTCCCCCCTATTTAATGCCGAGTTTGTCCAGGGTCTCGGTTGTCGGTTTCCCGGTGGCGCCGTCCCATCCGAACTGCTCCCAGTAACCGGAAGCAAACGCTTCGATATCCACGGACCGTCCCCTGTTGGCGCCTTCTTTCTGCGGGGGCTTGCCCAGGGCCCGCGCGGCCGCGAAGTTGTCACGCGGTTCGACACCGTGCTTTACGTTGAAGGCCTGCCGCAGCGTCTGGATTCTGCCGCCGATTTCCATATATTCCTCGGGCGTCGTCTGTCGGCCCGTGGCGGCGTTGAGCCATTCGAACAGGGGAACCCTCGTCGCGCCGATGAAAAGGCCGAACAGGCACATGCCGGCCGCGTTGGCCAGGTTCATGTACTTGCTGCACGCGGCGACCATCTGTATCTTGTCGGCGTCGACCGTGTACCTGCTTCCCTTTGTGTACAACATGCCGGGTTTCGGCAGGCCCTTCACCCGCTTCCAGAGCTGGAACATCTCGTAGTACAGGTAGGCGCCGATGGTATGCCTGCCCGGCGTCGGTTCCAGGCTGTAATGAGCATTGAAGCCGGGATCACCACGACCGTCGTGCATGGGCAATTCCCGATCTTCCCCGCGGCTACCCTGGTCCCGTCGGCAAGAAGATCCCCGATTCCCTCCCGCTGAATCATTTTCCTGATGAGAGCGACGATGGCCTCCGTGTTTCCCCAGCGCAGTTCAAGACCGTCCGTGTCCTCCCCGGTAAGAATGCCTTTTTCATAACACTCGATGGCGAAGGCCACCGTGGAACCGGCGGATATGGAATCCATGCCCGCCCGGTTGAGCAGTTCGTTCAGGTAAAAAATACTGTCCAGGTCCTCGTTCATGCACAGGGCGCTCAACGCCACGACGGTTTCATATTCGGGCTTGTGCGTGCGCTGGTACTTCCCTCTTGAAACGCACACGCCGCCGCATCCCAGTGGACATGAATAACAGTGGTACCGGACGATCTGCCTGTCTTTCACCGTCGCGGGACTGATGGCTTTCGATTTCGCCGGGGGGAAACCGCGGTTCGAACCGTCCCAGTTTTTCACCGGCGCGTCGCCCATTTCAATGGACGCCTGGTTCATGCCCCCGGTACCCCACTTCTTCAGAATCGACCTGTACAGGAGACCGTCCTGAGGGAAAACGACCGGCGTAACGCGCAGAAACGAGCCCACGCGGGCGAACACGCCGGCCGACATGAGGGGCAGGGGAAAATTAACCCACTTGATGCACTGTCGGCTCAGGCGCTTCATTTCCTCAGGATCGTGAGCGCCGATGCGCTGCACGCCGTCAAGGACTACCGCCTTGAGTTTCTTCGAACCCATAACAGCCCCCAGGCCTGACCGCGCCGCGATCCTGCCGCCGTCATTACAGACACCCGCGATGAGAGACATTTTTTCTCCCGCCGGACCGATGACGGCCACGGCGGCCTTTCGACCGTGTCGCTCCCTGAGAAGCTCCTCCGTCTCGACGGCGTCCCTGCCCCACAGATCACCCGCATCCTCCAGCGTCGCCCTGCCGTTTTTGATATACAGGTACACCGGCTCGGAACTTAATCCCCTGAAGAATATCGCGTCGTAGCCGCATCGCTTGATGGCGGGAGCAAAGGTACCGCCGCAATTCGCGTCGCCCCAGCCGCCGGTAAGCGGAGATTTCCCCACCAGCGTCCACCGGCCCGAAAAGAGACTGCCCGTTCCCGTGAGCACGCCCGAGCAGAACCCGAGCATGTTGTCCGGCCCCAGCGGCTCGGCGCCGGCCGGCACGCGATTGTAAAGAATGCAGGCGCCCAGTCCCACGCCGGAAAGATACTGCTCGTATACCTGGTCGGACGGGGTTTCCTCGTCGATGGTGCCGCCGGACAGGTCGACCATGAGGATCTTCCCCATATAGGGCTTTTTCATGACGCACATTCCTTTCGCTCTCTCATCCCTTTTTGACCTTGCCGCGATCGAGCGGGGTTCCTTCCCAGGCCGTCTCCAGGACCATCATGTTGTCCTCGAAATCCGATTCCTCCGGGTTATACACGGAAGCCCCGTCGAGCAGCGCGGCTTTCGCTATTTCCGGCAGGATTTCCCGCGGGACCATCGGCGCTCCGTCCCGATCGGCGACCTCGCGCAGGCACCGGGCGTGCCGTCCCCCGGTCAACTCGTGGAGGCGTGAATTCATGTCTCTCACCAAAGACACCACCCTCTCCGCCCGCTCTTCAACGGGCGTGTCGCGGTACGCTTCCTCGCCCGCCAGGGGCAGCAGGATTTCTCCGATGATGTCCCGCCGCTTGTGCATGTTGTATTCAAGACCGTAGGGAAGCAGCACGGCCATGCACAGACCGTGGGGCACGCCGCAGACCGAACCCGTCGCGTGTCCCAGGTTGTGGACCATACCCACCATCGAATTGGAAAAGGCGATGCCGGCAAGGCACGCCCCGACGGCCATTGCCAGGCGCGCATCCCGGTCGTCGGGATGTTCGGCGACAACCGGCAAGTACCTGTAGAGCAGGCCGAGCGCCTCCAGGGCGTGGGCGTCGCTCAGGGGATTTTTCTGAAGTCCGTAATAGGCTTCCACGGCGTGGCTCATGGCGTCCATGCCCGTCATGGCAGTCACCGCGGGCGGCATGGTGAGCGTCATTCGCGGATCGAGAACGGCTGCGTCGGGGAGCAGAAAATAGCTGCCGAACGCCATTTTCAGGTGTTTCTCGTGGTCCTTCACCACGGCGACCTGCGTCACCTCCGACCCCGTGCCCGCCGTCGTCGGCACCGCGACCAGCGGTTTCAGAGGCCGCTTCAGGGCGCCGATTCCGCTGAATGCCATCAGGTCGGACGCGTTCTCGGAAACGACGATATTGATTCCCTTCGCCGTGTCCATGACGGACCCGCCCCCCACGGCAATGATGGCATCGCAGCCTTTCTCCCGGTACACCGCCGCCAGTTCGTTGACTACTTTCAAATCCGAGTCGGGGGGAACGTTGTCGGCGACGAAACTGACATCAACCGAACCCCGCAGCGCGTCGGATACGATGTCGACGAGTCCCGCGCCGGCGACCCCCTTGTCCGTGACAATCATCGGCTTTTCCGCTCCCCGCACGGCGAGCAGTTCCGGTATTCGCTCCAGCGCGTCGTGGCCGGCGGCGATTGTCACGCGGCAGCAGAATTCATAATAACCCGGCAGTATCATGGATCAACCCTCTCTTTCAGGCCGGCGGCGACCCGTTCCAAATCCGCCCGGCAAGGGAACGCAGGTACGCACCGTCGGCGTCCCGATCGAGCACCTCGAAAATATCGTCCATCACGTACCGGGGCACGCCCGCTTCTTCCAGGTTTCGGGGCATTTTCACCCCCGGGACTTCCCGGACACCCGCGACGAGTGACCCAAGCGCCGACAGGGCCTCATCGGCCCGCTTTTCCGGCGGTGTCCGCACGAACGTCTCGTCCCCCGCCAGCGGCTGAAGCAGAGAAGCGATGTCATACCTTTCCCCGCCCCGGTATTCCTCGAAAACCGGGAGCAGCGACAGGGCCATCGTCACGCCGGGGTGAACACCCCGCATGTCGTATACGGCCTGCGCCAGCCTGTGAAGCACAGAATCATCGGTATTGGAAAAGACACATCCCGACATCGCCACGGCGTTCGCGACAGCCGTGCACGCTGTCCTGTCGCCGGGCCGCGTAACGGCCTTCCGAA
>LQBH01000069.1 GCA_002030015.1 delta proteobacterium MLS_D | reverse complement strand
ATCTCGCCGGGACGGCTCCGACTGTAGGTGTATACTGTGCCGCTCACAGTCGCTCCCCGCGTGATACCGTTCTGGAAGGCCACAATGAACTGGGTTCCCCTGACACCGCAGACCGCCGTGGGGGTATTCACTTCATAGGTACTGTCGGGCGAGGCGCCTGCCACCACGCTTCGCACCTTGCCGCGCAACAAATCGAGCGTTCCCTCACGCTTGCCCGCGTCAAAGAGAAACTCCGTCACCCGAAGACGCGAACGGGACGACATGCGGGATACTGTGCCGTCAATGAAGGTAACCTCCAGACGGGCGTCGCTCTTGGTCCGTAGAAAGTCGCCGACGAATACATCGTCGTCAAGCGCGACGGGACGCGCCGGATCACCGCCCCGGGTCAGGTCCGCCCGCCCCTGGACCGCCGTAACGGTGCCCACGGGCGCGGCAAACGCCGCCGACGAAACAACCAGGAACAAACCTGCCAGTACCAACATGCATGCCAACACCCGGTATCGGTTCATTGGACCGCTCCTTTATGTCAGAACTTGTACTCGATGCCCGTCGTGAAGATGTGGCGGGTGTACGTGTTTAAAGGATCGTTGGACCGATTGCGCGTCGCGGAATACTGGAAGATGACATTGAGCTGCCGTGTCGCCTCCCAGGTCAGGCCGGCCGATGCGGAATACTGGTGATCCTTTCGTTCCATGTCAACGCCTACAAAAAGTGGCGGCGGCGCTGGATTCGGTTCGACATAGGTAAGACGGTGACTGAAGTCACGGAGGAAATAGCCGACGCTTGCCTGAAATTTTACGTTCTTGGCTATGGGGAAGATGGTATTCAGTGTAAACTGGTGTCCCTCGTTATCGTAACGGACGCCGTCGGCGTTTTCGGTGGTGAATTCATACCGCGCGTTGAAAAAGGAATCGCGTGCGAACAGCCAGACCCAGCTCAGGTAGGCCCTCACGCCCTCGTTGTCCTGGTCGTATTCAATCGGAGAAATGCCGGGTGCGAGAGGCTTCAGGTAGTCGTTCGAAACGAATCCGGCAAAGACTTCGAGAATGTTGCGGTCGTTCAGGAGGTAACGGTACAGCGGGCCGACGGAAAAGGTTTCCAGGTATCGCCGCCCGCCCAGCAGGTAGTGCCCGTAACTGACGTTGAGGTTGAGCGCCGACCGGCCGAAGCGGTAACCGGGAGTTACCGAAAAGGTGTTGCCCAGCAGATTGTGTGTGGTGGAATTCTTGTTGAGGATAACGGAACCGAAGGAGTAGTTCGCGCTGAACAGCTTGTTTCCTTCAAGGACGGGAACAAAATCCACCCGGAAGGACGGAGCGAAAGCGAGGCTCGCTTCATTCGTGATGCCGCCCGCGAATGATGATTCCTCCGGCTTTGCCACGACGTTCGAGTCAAATCGTCCGAAAAGGCCGGCGGTGAAACGCCAGGGACGTTCACGGAAAATGCGGTCTTCCACCAGATCCTGATACCTGCGCGCATAGGTGCCGAGGTCCGTCGCCGGATCGGCAACGATGGCGGCCTGGAATCGCTCCCGGGCCTCCTGCAACCGCCGGGCCATCATGTAGGAAACGCCGATCTGGAAATCGGCCGACTGGGACATTTTTTCATCGAGACTTTTCGCCCGTTCGAAAGCGTCCACCGATTCCAGGTAGTTCCCTTCTTTCTGGAGCACCAGTCCCTTGAGGAACGAAACCGGAGCGGGCATGATTTCTTCGCGCTCCGCCACGTCGATCCAGCGTTTCGCTTCCTCGAGATTGCCCAGCCGATAGTGAATGTTGATCAATTCAGGCAGGGCCTCCTTGATGCGCGGCTCCAGGGTGACGGCGTCCTGAAAATTTGGAAGTGCCGACTGATAGTCCATGGTCTGCTTGTACGCCATTCCCAGCATGAAAGCGGCCATCGATGAATCGGGCAGTAGTTTCCGGGCTTCCGTGAGGGTCTCGACGGACTCTTCGTAGTTCTCAAGGCGGTATTCCTCGATACCCTGCTTGAGCACATCCTCGGGCGTCTGCGCGCAGAAACCCTGTGAACAGGGAAATAAAAAGAACAGAGCCACAATCATACCCATACAGATCGACAATCTCAATTTTCCTCGTATCACGGCGATTTCTCTCCTCTCGGGGGGGTACAGTGTGAGAAGTTACAGACATAACGAAATAGATATTCTGGCTTCAATGAACAAAATATCGCTCCGTTTGCCCTTATTACCTTGTTGCTTTTTATAGCTATTTGCAGCCCTTATGCCAAGTATTTTTTACATTTTTTCAGTTTCTGAATGCGACAATTCGTTTCCGATTGAAAAAAAATTAGAAATATGGGTTTCTTGAAAGCAGGCAGCGCGGGTGTCGAAAAAGGAAGAATCATGACTGGCGGTACATCGAGAAACGATGACGAAACACGTGAACGTATAACCGGCCGGAACATCGTTATTCTGCAGAAACGGGAAGGCTACCGTTTTTCGATTGACGCAGTGCTTCTCTCCGAGTTCGTCCGGCTGAAACGCTTCGACAGGGCGGCGGAACTGGGATCCGGCAGCGGTGTCATAGCGCTTCTGCTGGCGGAGCGGCATCGAAATGTTTCCATTACCGGCCTTGAAATACAGTATGAGATGGCGGACATGGCGAACCGGAGCGCAGCGCTGAACGGGTTCGAAAAGCGGACGACTTTTATTGCTGTTGACGTGAGGACCGTTCGAAAATATTGTGGCGTGGAGAGTTTCGACGTCGTTTTTTTCAATCCCCCATACCGGAAGTCCGGAAGCGGGCGTGTGAATCCGCAGGGACACAAGGCCACGGCACGGCACGAACTGCACGGCACCATTGATGATTTCCTGGAAGCGTCAGCATTTCTTCTGAAGGCAAAGGGCAGGCTTTACGCGATTTACCCGGCGAAACGGGCCGTAGCGCTCCTGACGGGACTGAGAAAGAAAGGAATTGAGCCGAAGAAACTGCGCTTTGTTCATTCCTTTAAAGAATCACCGGCGTCGTTCGTGCTGGTTGAAGCGATCAAGAGGGGCGGCGAGGAGCTGCGTGTCGAACCGCCGCTTATTATCTACGAATCACCGGGTGTCTATGCCGCCGAAGTGGGCAGCATCTTCAATGGAAAAAACGTCAGGAACGCAAATGGCGAGTGAGTGCCTCTTTCACCATGGCCCTGCGAATTATTTCCCGCAGTTCCTCGTCTTCCACGGTGGCTGTGCGTTCGGCTATCAGCCTCCGGTCGCGTTTTTTGAGCCTGCTTTCGTCGAAAATATCGGCGGCTGTCTTCTCAACGGGGACCGGTGGTGGTGGAACATGACCGATGAAAAATTTTATTTTTTTGATCGTGTGCTGCGGATCGGCGGCATTGAGCCTGTCGAGAATTTCATCTTTCATGAACTGGAGCTGCTGCATCCATGAAGAGGTGCTTACCCTGACCGAAAGCATGCCGTCCCTGAACCGGCAGGGGCCGGTTTGACGGGCGATTTGTGGGCCCACTGTTTTCGTCCAGAGTCTGGTCAGGTTCGGCGGAATCGTATCGATGAATATTCGTTGTTTCATTAACGTCGCCGGAAGAAATTCCCCGAGACGTTCAAGGCGATAGGTTTTTTTCCGTGATCGACGTCTTGCGCACATGCTTTTTTTCTCTCATAATGACGGACAAACGTCAACGCCGGAAAGGAAACGGAACATATGGAACTGCAGAAACTCGTTGAACAGGTCAAGTCGCATCCCGATATTCATCAGGCCGGTATGATCCTCGCTCATAACGGCATCGTTCGGGCGACCTCACGCGACGGGAGCCCGGTGGAGAAAATCGAGGTCCGGGCGGATCACCGGGCGTTGGATCATATTCTCGAAGAATATCGACGAAAAGAGGGAATCGTTGACATTCAGGCCAAGGTTCTGGAGGGAACGCTTCACCCGGGCGACGATATCATGTACCTGGTAGTGGCCGGGAATTTCCGGGAAAACGTGATTCCCGTAATGACCGATCTGATAGACGCCGTCAAGCGTGATGTGACGGCAAAACGGGAATTCTAAGGGACGCGAGTCGTGAATAAAGGCAACCGGAAACTGGGGGAAGACGCCCGGGCGGTTTTCGAGGCGGGGCTCGCGGCGGCCGACGCGCGGAAAGCGGTGGAGCGCGTCGTTTCAATCACGGAACGGGGTGAACTGGTTGTCGGACCGTTATCGCGCCGGTTGGAGGACATCGAAAATATTTACGTGGTGGGAGCGGGCAAGGCGGCCTGGCCCATGGCGTCGGCCCTGGAGGATATTATCGGTCCCCGCATCAGCGGCGGAGACGTTACGACCAAGTGCAGTCACGGCGGTCCGCTCCGGTTTGTTTCTATTTCCGAAGCGGGACATCCCGTACCCGACGAGGCGGGAGTGTCCGGCGCGAAAACGATACTGGGAACCGCCGAGGCGGCCGGTCCTGATGACCTGGTTGTCTGCCTTGTTTCAGGCGGCGGGTCATCTCTCATGCCGCTCCCGGTTGCGAACGTAACACTTGAAGACAAACAGCTTCTCACAAAAAAACTCCTGGAGTGCGGCGCCACGATTCATGAAATCAACGCCCTGCGAAAACACCTGTCGGCCGTCAAGGGAGGCAGGCTCGCCGCCGCCGCAGCGCCCGCGACCGTGGTGTCGCTCATACTGTCCGACGTCACGGGGGACGATCTTGATGTCATTGCGTCCGGTCCCACCGTGCCGGATCGAAGCACCTTTGAAGATTGCCTGGCGGTTCTCGACGCTTACGGCATCAGGAATGAGATTCCCCCGTCTGTCCTGGCGTATCTTGAACGGGGGAGCAGGGGTGAAGAGGAAGAAACGCCGAAGCCGGGAAATCCCGCCTTTAGCAACACCCATACGTTGATCATCGGAAGCGCGTCTCTTTCAGTTGAAGCCGCGCGCCGGGAAGCGGTCGCGCGGGGCTATAACACCGTCGTTCTGTCAAGCTCGATGGAAGGTGAAGCGCGGGAGGCGGCAAAGATTTACGCGGCCGTCGCCCGCGAGATTCTTCATTCGGGAAATCCCGCCGCTCCACCGGCCTGTGTTATTTCGGGGGGCGAGACGACGGTGACGATCCGCGGGAAGGGCAGGGGAGGACGCAACCAGGAATTCGCCCTTGCCGCCGCGCTGGCCATTGAAGGAATGGACGGTATCGTCGTGCTGAGCGGCGGGACCGACGGGACCGACGGCCCCACGAACGCAGCGGGCGCCGTTGTCGACGGCGGTACCGTCGAGCGTGGACGACGTCGGGGCAGGAAGGCATTCGACTACCTGAAACGCAACGACTCCTACCGATTTTTCGAGGGGACGGGGGAACATCTCATAACGGGGCCGACACTGACCAACGTGATGGATCTGTATATCATGACGGTGTGTGCCAACAAGCAGGCAGGTGACCGGTAATTGCACCTTAAGCGTTGTCCTGTCGCCGGGCCTGAGTAACGGCTGCCGCAGATCAGTCTACCGTAATACCGCCCCGCCTGCAGTTCTCGCTTTTTTCAGAGATACTTTTTCTGTTCACGTTTCACCGTGTCGCCGATATCGAGAAGTATACGGGGCATTTTGGTTATGATACGTTCCCAGGACACGGTCTGAGGAACTTCGAAGAGCTGGAAACGGTTGTCGCTTTCATACTCAAGCATATCTTTCTGAAGTCCCATGTCGAGATATTTTTGAAAGCGATCGTCCGACATGACGATGCGCAGGAATCGGTCCGTCATGCGGCAGGGCGAGGCGAGATAATCACCCGCCGTGAGAATCGCCTCGGTGAATATTGTTTTCACCAGGGCCTCTTCGGCGTTGCGGTCGTAGTTAAGGTTCGAGAATGACGAATTGTCGGCGTATTTCTTGATGAGTTCTTCGGCCACGTTCCGGTAGGTGATTGTCAGATCCTGAATAAAATAATCCGTGATCTCCAGGCCTTCTTCCACCACGAGGGACGAAAATATGGTGGTGACGATGTCGATTGCCATTTTATACAGGCCGTGATCACGATTATCGGTGGACGCGCTCTGGTGCTTGTGATCGAAGGACTTCTTTGAAAACTGCACCTGGGCAATGTTGTTCGCCTTCCGGTATACTTCGATAAGGGTGAATATCTCGACACCCCAGTTGGTGGCGAAATGCATTCGCCGCAGGAGGCTCATGTCGAAAGCGACCTCTCCTGAAAGCTGGTAATCGAAGGCAAGCAGGTAGTCGGCGAGTCGAAGAAACTTGTTGTCGCCGAACTCGGAAAACTTTCGCTTCAGGGCTATCAGCAGCGGATCGACCAGGAGGCGCTTGACGCGTCCATACATCTGGCCCTCGCTGATTCGGGCGTAGAATGCCTTGGAAAATTCGTAATCCCGGGCGATGACGGGATAAAACAGGCGGTCAAGCTGACGACGGTGAAAGGTCTTGATGTCGGCGTCGAGGACGCCGATGCACTGTGCTCCCAGTGCCTGGGCGACGCCGAAGGACATGAACATGTTCCGGCCCTTGCCCGGCTGGTCGAGATTGAACCCCGCGTCGGTGAGCTTGTTGTACAGCGCCGTGAACGCTTCACCCCTGTTGTGCTGGATGACAACATTCTTTAGGCCCGTTTTCTTCAAGAGATCGGCCAGGTCCATCGCCTCTTCGTCGGTCGCGCCGTCGAGACCGAATATAATCGTTTGCAGATAGGTGACGCGCTTGAGTTGACGGATAATATTGAGAAATACAGGACGGTTTTCTTCGAGGGTAAACTCGGTTGCCAGGGCCGGCACTACAAGAACCGGTTTTTTCCGCTTCATGTTCCGTCGCAGTTGAGGTGCGAGGTCTTCTGTTTTTGTTTCCAGCAGGTAGAACGTGGTGAGCTTCGTGTGTTTCTGAGAAACATTATACATAAAACAGCACCTCCTTCTCGACGTGACAGTTACTGTTGTTCGTCCTGAACGTTCCGCATGGCCGTGCGGACGGCCGATTCCATCAACGAACGGATCTCGACGAGCCGTTTTTCTTCTGAGGCTTCAAAACGCATGACGAGAGCGGGCTGCGTGTTCGAAGCCCTGACCAGCCCCCACCCGTCCTCAAATCGGACGCGGACGCCGTCGATATCAATAGTCTCGTAGCCGTCGCGAAAATGTTCAGCCACCTGTTTCACTATGTCGAATTTCAACGCGTCCGGGCAGTCGATCCGTATTTCCGGCGTGGTGTAGGTTTGCGGAACGTCGGAGAGCAATTCGTCCAAACCCATTCCGCTGGTCGAAACGATTTCGATAAGGCGGGCGGCGGCATATATGGCGTCGTCATAACCGAAATAACGATCGGCGAAAAACAGGTGGCCGCTCATTTCTCCTGCCAGCAGCGCATTTTCCTCTTTCATCTTTCCCTTTATGAGGGAGTGGCCGGCCTTCCACATAATGGCTCGCCCCCCGTTTTTTTCTATGTCGTCGTAGAGCTTCTGTGAACACTTCACTTCGCCGATTATGGCCGCTCCCGGATGATCCTTCAATATGAAACGGGAAAAAAGAAGGAGTAACTCGTCGCCCCAGAGTACGCGACCGCTTCCGGTAATGACACCGATACGGTCGGCGTCGCCGTCGAAGGCTATGCCCATGTCGAGCTGCTCTTTTAGAACTGTGGCTTTCAAGTCGGTCAGGTTCTCCTCAACGGTGGGATCGGGAAAGTGATTGGGGAAATTACCGTCCATTTCGCAGTAGAGGGGGGTCACGTCACATCCCAGGCGTTCAAAAACCGGTATTCCGAAATGCCCGCCGACGCCGTTGCCGCCGTCGACAGCTATTCTCAGGGGACGGGGAACGGTCACATTATCGATAAGGTGATTCAGGTAGTCTGCGGTCACGGAGTCATTTTTCGTCGTTCCGGAACCGTTCGAATAATTTCCCCGTTCCATGATCCTGCGAAGCTCCTGGATGTCGTCTCCGTAGATGGTGTCGAGACCGACGCAAATCTTGAACCCGTTGAAATCGGGTGGATTGTGGCTTCCCGTTACCATTACACCGCCGTCGGCGTTCAGCCGCCTGATGGAATAGTACAACATGGGCGTCGCACACAATCCGATGTCGATGACATGTATTCCGGCCGAGGTGAGACCCCCCGCCAGGGCTTTCTGGTACGACTGCGAGCTGAGACGGCAATCTCTTCCCAGTGTCATGACGGAGACACCGCGTTCAAGGCTGAACGTGCCGATGGCTTTGCCAAGATCGCAAATAAAATTTTCCGTAAGATCCTTGCCGACAACGCCGCGCACATCGTATTCTCGAAAGACTTCCGGATTCATGTGCCTGTGTTCTCCTTGTACTTTTTTATTTTTATTTGTACCACAGCCGTCAACATTTCTGCATCACATTTCGGCCGCAAGAACCGGCTGCCGGTTGTTTCAGGGCCGACGCCGCGTCGCAGTGTAACACAAACAATGGCGGATTCTCCATGATTCGGCGAAAATTAAAAAATTTCCGCTTGACATAAGCGCGGCTAATTTATTATGTTCCTCACGATCAACGAACATAGCGGGGTTAAGCATGACGACCGGCATGAACGCATGCACAAAGACGTTTCAGTTTTTCAGCTTTTACTTTTTTAGCGGGGAGGTCTGCCGGTCGGTCTTGTAGTATCTGACAATGCTTATAGGCCGCGGGCAGCCCGAAGAAGCTTCCCGCGGCTTTTTTTATGTGGGCCGCGGCGCAGAAGGGGAGCCGGGCCCATTTTTTTCGCGCAAAGCGAAGGAGGGATGTACAATGAAAAAAATGTTTTTGCTGTTGATGGGAGTGATGCTCACTGTCGCTGTTTCGACGACGGTTCAGGCCGAACCGATTAAGATCGGCGCGGCGATCAACCTCACCGGACCCGCGTCGACCTGGGGCCAGTATCACGCGAAGGGACACCAGGATTATTTTAAATATGTCAACGAGACGAAGGGGGGAGTAGCGGGACGAGAAATCGAATTGGTGCTTGTTGATTCCATGTACAAGGTGCAGGAAGCCGTTGCCGCCGTGAGGCGTTTTGCCGTTCGGGACAACGTCGACATGATAGCCACGTGGGGAGCCGGCGAGGGTATCGCCGCGAAACCGATTGTTCAGCGATACAAAATCCCCACGATTAATTATTCAACGAGTTGGGAAATTCTTGAAGATCCCGTTGATTACATGTATCTTCCTTTCGGCAGTTACCGGCTGGACTGTTACGCCATTCTGTCATACATCAAGGCGATTCACGGGGGGGAGGAAAACCCGAAAGTCGGTCTGCTTACTTACAACAACGCCTACGGCAAATCGATTCACGAGCCCAGCAGGGAGTATGCCGCTGAAATCGGCGTCGATATCGTGAGCGTCGAGGAATTTCCTCCCAAGACCGTTGACCTGTCAACGGAACTCCTCAGGCTCAAGCGAAGCGGAGCTGAATACATATTCATGCAGATGCTTCCCGCGGCTATCATTACGGCACTTCGGGATTCCGACAGGATCGGGTACCAGCCGCCGTTCTTCGGAACCTGGACATCGACGGATCCCGATTTCTTCACCATGGGCAAGGGACTTATACGGGACCGCTTAAGAATTCAGTTTCCCGGCGCTCTTCCCGGCGATGAATCCGAGGGCATGAAGCTTATGAGGGAACTCTGGAAGCGATATGAAACGGTAAAAGATTTCGACGCTTCTTACTGGGAAGGGGTGGCCGTGGCGATGATCATGGAGCGGGCGCTCACTCGAGCGCACGAACAGTCCGGAAAAATCACGAGGGAAACCATCAACAAGGCATTGGAATCCTTTGAAAACGAAGACTTTGGCGGCCTGTTGCCCGATGTGACATATGGACCCGAGGATCATGAAGGATCGTTCACGGCAAGAATCGTCCAGGTCAATGAAGACGGATCGTTCCAGCCCTTGACGCCGTTTTTTGTGCCGGGAGAAGACGCACTGGAAATTAAGCAGTAATCAATGAAATCGTTTCGTGGAAAGCCCCGCGTTTACGCGGAAAAAAGGGGACCGGAACCGGCCGAGTTGCGGATTGAACACCTGTCACTCCGGTTCGGCGGCGTTTCGGCGTTGAGCAACGTATCGCTTTCACTCGCTACCGGCGAGTTGCTGGCGGTTATCGGCCCCAACGGCGCCGGCAAGACGAGTCTTCTCAACTGTCTTACCGGTTATTACCACCCCCAGGAAGGAACGGTCTATTTCAACGGCGAGGATGTCACGCACTTTTCCACCCACCATCTCGTCCGAAAAGGTATCGGAAGAACATTTCAGAACATAGAGCTGTTCACGGGTATGACCGTTCTTTCCAACCTTCTCATGGCGCGCCATATTTCCAGCAGCTACGGATTTCTCGATGCCTGCTTCTTCCTTCCTCGAGTGCGTCGCGAGGAAGTGAAGAATCTCGAGATAGTTGAAGAAATTATTGATTTCCTGGAAATGCAGTCCATCAGGAAACAACTGGTTGGATCGCTTCCTTACGGTCTCAGGAAACGGGTTGAGCTGGGACGGGCGCTCGTGCTTGAACCGAAACTCCTGGTACTCGACGAACCGTTCGCCGGAATGAACCTGGAAGAACGGGAAGACATGGTGCGATTCCTGGTTGAACTCAACGGGTCCTGGGGGCAGACCATGATACTGGTTGAACACGACATGTCGGTTGTTATGTCTATATCGGACCGGATCGTGGCCCTCAATTTCGGCAAAAAACTTGCCGAGGGGAACCCGTTTGAAATACAGGATAACCCAGAGGTCGTTCAGGCGTACCTGGGCGATCGGATCGATATCGAATGAGACGGGAACGTTCCTCATGACCAGGCGGCTCACGGACGAACAGCTCAAAGCGCAGCACACCATGACTCTTCCGCAGATTATTGTGCATCATGCCGAGACGCTGAACGACGACTGTATCGCCATACGGGAAAAAAGTTTCGGCCTCTGGAAATGTTACACGTGGCGGGATTACGCTGATTTTGTCAGGCGCACCGCGCTGGGTCTGTACGCGCTGGGATTCCGGCGGGGCGGACATCTGGGGATCATCATGGACAACCACGCGGAATGGCTGTTCAGCGAGATGGGGGCCCAGTCTCTTGGAGGCATATCGCTGAATCTGTTCACCTCGGCCCCGGCATCGGAAATTGCAGGCACGCTGAACAGGATCAAGGCTGCCTGCGTCGTTGCCCAGGACCAGGAACAGATTGACAAGCTCATCGAGCAGCGCGAAAAGCTGGATCACGTGAAGAAGGTTATATACGTCGATCCTACGGGGATGCACTCGTACGGCGACGATTCCTGGCTCATCAGCTTCAGCGCCCTGCTTGAAATGGGGGAACGGCTCGACGCGGAACAGCCCGGTCTTTTCGAACGCGAACTTTCGCAGGGAAGGTCTGACGATGTGGCCCTCATGATCATGACCTCGGGAACAACGGGGGTCTCGAAGCTCGCCATGCTGACCCACGGCAATTTCATTGATATGGGGCACAAGTGGCTGAAAACAGCTCCCATCGGAATCAATTCAAACTGGCTCTCCATTTCACCTCCTTCCTGGATCGTTGACCAGATGTGGGGCATGGGCGTGGCCCTCACCGGCGCCATGACCATGAATTTCCCCGAGACCCCGGAGACGGTCACGCAGGATTTCCGGGAACTGGGACCGGAGATAATCATCACCTCGTCGCGTTTCTGGGAAGACATGGCATCGCTGATTCGGGTGAAAATGGAGGACGCGGGTCGAATGAACCGTCTGATGTACGATGCGGCGCTGAAAATCGGCCAGGCCGTGGAAGACAGAGTACAGGGAAACAGGCAGGTACCGCTCCTTCTTTCGGCGGCCCGCGGGATCGCCTCGGCAGTGGTGTATCGCCCCCTTTTGAGCCGCGTTGGCTGCTCGCGGTTGAAAAGTGCCTACACGGGAGGCCACCCGATCAGTCCCGATGTGATCCGTTTTTTCAGGTCTATCGGGCTCAATCTCAAGCAGTGTTACGGTCTCACCGAGGCGGGCGGCATTTTCCAGGTGCAGCCCGACAACCAGGTAAAGGCGGAAACAGTCGGCCTGCCGCTCCCGGGAACCAGGACCACCATATCGAAAAACGGCGAGGTTCTCGTGTCAGGTGGGTCGGTTTTTCGAGGGTATTACGGAGATTACGAGGCGACGGAGGATACCTTCGTCGACGGATCACTGAAGACAGGCGACGCGGGCTATATCGACGACGACGGGCACCTGGTCATCATCGGCAGAAATGAAGAAATCATAAGGGACAAGAAGGGCAGGGTGTTTTCCCCGGATTTCATCGAAACGCGGCTTAAATTTTCTCCCTTTATCAAAGAAGCGGTCATATTCGGAGAAGGCAGGCCGTACATCACGGCGCTGATCAACATCGACATGGCGAACGTGGGAAGTTGGGCGGAAGACCGGATGATACCCTACACGACGTACACGGATCTTTCCCGGCAGGAACAGGTGGAAATACTTGTGCTCGAAGAGATCAGGGATGTCAACAGGCGATTGCCCGAGCACATGCGCATTCGAAAGTTCATTCTGCTGTACAAGATGCTCGACGCCGACGACGATGAATTAACGAGAACGGGTAAAGTGCGCCGCCGTTTCGTGTACGGATTGTATCTGAAGCTTATCGAGGCCATGTACGACAGCATAAAGGAACTTCCCGTGAAGGGGCAGGTGCGTTACCGTGACGGGCAGACCGGCACCATAGAAACAACGGTACGGATACAGGACGCCGGGGAATCTCCCGGCACGACGGAGGATTGAGATGGATTTTTTTCTTCAGTTGCTGATAAACGGCATCAGCCTCGGGTTTCTTTACGGACTTGCCGCGATGGGATTCGTCATGATCTTCAAGTCGTCCCGCGTGCTTAATTTCGCCCACGGGGAAATCCTTGCTCTCGGGGCCTATATTTTTCTTACCCTCGTAACCTGGGCTCAGCTTCCCGTGCTTGTGGCTTTTCTTCTGTCGCTGGCCGGCAGTTTCATCCTGGGATTCATTATCGAGCGTCTCTTTCTGCGTCCACTCATCGGGGAACCTCTTATTTTCGTCATAATGCTCACCGTGGGGCTGGCGGCCATGTTCAAGGGGCTCATGCTGCTCCTGTGGGGTGGCAATCTTTACGTTTACCCTGATTTTCTGCCGGACTGGCTGTCATTTACACTGGGCCCCGTTACGGTGCCGCCGGTTTACGTAGCCGCCATCGTTATCGGTTTTGTCTTTCTGGGCATTTTCGGTTTTTTCTTCAAGTTTTCATCACAAGGCATTTATATGCGTTCCGTGGCCGACAACCAGCCGGCCGCCATGTCGCTGGGAGTCCACGTGAGACGAGTATTCGCGCTTTCATGGGCGATCGCGGCACTTGTAGCGGGCATGAGCGGCATTATTCTCGGTATCATCAGTGGAATTAATGTTCACGACCTGTCCGCCGTCGGTCTTAAGGTTTTCCCCGTTGTCATTCTCGGTGGACTTGACAGCATCGGCGGGGCGATCATCGGCGCTCTTATCATCGGGTTGCTGGAAACGTTCACCGGCGGTTATATATCTCCCGCACTGCGCGATGTCGTGCCCTATATCTGTCTTATATTTATTCTGCTGGTGAAACCCTACGGGCTTTTCGGCCTTGTGGAAATTGAGCGTGTCTGAGTGACGTCTCTGAAAGGAACACGGGATCAACGACCATGAAAGGACCGACTAATCTCAAGTTCAGGCTCTGCGGTAATTTTTTTGAACGGTACGAGCAGGAACTGGCCATCTTCGAAACAGATTTCGGGCGTCTTTGCCTGGCACTCGGCCTTGTCACACTCTTCGGCATCGTGCCATTCATTGCCGAGGCGTACTTCCTTTATATTCTCGTGATTATCGCTATAACGTCAATCGCGGCGCTGGGACTCAATATACTGGTGGGTTTCACGGGTCAATTGTCCCTGGGGCACGGAGCCTTCTTCGGCGTGGGCGCCTACACGGCGGCAGTGCTTTCAACGGAATTCCAGTGTCCCTTCATCATCGCCCTGCCGGCGGCCGGGCTGGTAACGGCCCTGGTGGGCATCGGCTTCGGTCTTCCGTCGGGGCGCCTGAAAGGACTGTATCTTACCATCGCCACTCTGGCCGGACAGTTTATTATCGAATACGTTCTCGTCAGCTGGGAGAGCGTGACCAAAGGAACGAAGGGCATCGTCCTGCCGTTCCCGGAATTATTCGGCATCAGTCTTGACGGCGACCGGGCCTATTTTTACGTCTCCTATATTTCCCTGGTCGTCATGACATACATCGCCGTCAATATCATGCGCACACGATACGGCCGGGCGTTTGTGGCAATCCGTGACAACGACCGAGCCGCCGAGGGAATGGGAATCCCGATTTTCGGCTACAAGCTGCTGTCTTTCGCAGTCAGTTCCTTTTACGCAGGGTTCGCCGGAGCGTTATGGGCCTATTACATGGTAAGCATCACGGCAGAGCCGTTTACGCTGATGCTGTCAGTAGAGTACATAGCCATGATAATTATCGGAGGACTGGGAAGTATTCCCGGCGCCATATTCGGAGCAACCTTCATCACGATGTTAAACGAAATTCTCAGAAATATTTCTCAACTTCTTATGAATACAGGATTTCTTGAGGGTGTCGAACTTACACTCGCGCCTCTTCGGGAATTTGCTTTCGGACTCACCATTGTATTATTTATTATATTTGAACCACGGGGCCTCGCCGAATTGTGGCGAATTCTCAAATCGAACGTTCGCCTCTGGCCGTTTTCTTACTGACGCACGGGGCTGAGTGAAGACATGAAAAACACTATACTGCTTCAGATCAACAATATCAGCGTTGTTTATTCGGACGTCATACAGGTGTTGAAAGGCGTGTCCCTTGCCGTTCCCGAAGGAAAGATCGTTTCGCTTCTGGGAAGCAACGGCGCCGGCAAAACAACGACGCTGAAGGCCGTTTCGGGATTGCTGAAGCCGGAGAACGGCGAGGTGACGGATGGAAACATTGAATTCGACGGTAACCCTATTCAGAACTCGTCACCGGAAAGAATAACGAGAATGGGGATTATTCAGGTCCTGGAAGGCAGACAACCCTTCAAGTACCTGACTATTGAAGAAAATCTGAGGGTGGGAACCGCCACGAGGTGGGGAAAACCGTATAAACGTGACATGGAAATGATATACGAGTATTTTCCCGTCCTGGCCACGCGCAGGAAAACCATGGCGGGATATTGCAGCGGCGGCGAACTCCAGATGCTGGTCATGGGAAGAGCGCTCATGGCCCACCCGCGGCTTTTGCTTCTGGATGAACCTTCCCTCGGACTCGCGCCCCTGGTGGTTCGGGAAATCTTTCAAATAATTCGAAGAATCAACACGGAACAGCACACCACCATTGTCCTCGTTGAACAGAACGCAAACATGGCTCTGCAGATCGCCCATTACGGGTACGTCATGGAAAACGGAAAGATCGTCATGGAAGGGGCAGCGGACGACCTCAAGGAAAATCCCGACGTCAAAGAATTTTATCTCGGTCTTGCTGCGTCGGGCGACCAGAAATCATTCAAGAACGTCAAGTCCTATAAGAGGCGCAAACGGTGGCTCTGAAACGGGCCTACTTGGGGGGCCTTCTCTTAGAAGACCACGGGCGGGTATTGTCAAGATAGTAGTCTGAACGACTATTGAGCAGGCAGTCTTCGCAGAGGTGCACCATCTTCATTGATTTCACCTGCCGAAGCACGAAGAACCTGCCAGACGGGTATCCGCACCTGAAGCATCGGTCTTTGTTGTCCATTTCGTGAAATTCATAACTGTCGTCGTCAAATAGCGTCATTCACGTCCTCCTTTTAACGGGGGAACAGAAGAGTAAAGGTGGCTCCTTCGCCCTCACGTGAGTCGCCGGTGATTTTACCGTTGTGCGCTTCCATGATTCTACTGCAGAATGTCAGGCCGAGTCCCGATCCCTTTGTGCGGTCCCGGTTCTCCTTTCCTCCCGCCCGGTAAAAGGGTTCGAAAATAAAAGGCAGCTTGTCGGCGGGAATACCGGCGCCCGTATCGGATATCCTCACGATAACATAATGGTCGTCGGAATCCGTTTCCACGGTTATGGTGCCGTCGGCGGGCGTGTATTTCGTGGCGTTACCGATGATATTGATGAATACTCTCAGCAGGCTTTCGGCGTCGCCCGTAATGGCCGGCAGTCCCTCGGAAAAGTTCGTTTCGAGGTGGATCCCCCGTATTTTGCAGAGGTGGGACATCTCGTCGGCGGACCTCTTGAGAACGGCGACGATGTCCAGGGGCGTCCGTTCGTGCACGAAGGTCCCGTTATCAATACGCCGTATGTCGAGCCAGTGTTCCACCAGGTCTTCCAGGTTCTGAATTCTGCGGTGACATCGATCGATGATATCGGAGGCCTCCTGAGTGAGACAGGCACCGGCGGTCATCTCAAGGGCTTCGAGGTATTGCTGGATTGTGGCGAGGGGTGAACGCATTTCGTGGCTGACAAAAGTTATAAAGTTCTGTTCAATTTCTCTCTTTTCTTCTCTGAGACGCCTGGCTTCTATGGTGAGCTTGCGATGATCAAGGGCCCGCTTCGCGACGGCCCGTAACTGGTCGGGAGTAAAAGGCTTGGGCATGTAATCGTAGGCGCCTTTTTTGAGTGACTCCACGGCGGACATGACCGAGGCATATCCCGTTATGACCACCTGGACGATATCGGGAATGTCCCGCGCGAGAATTTCGATGACCTCTATGCCTGAAACAACGGGCATTTTAAGGTCGACGAAAGCGAGCGCCGGATGTACATCGCGGGCTATTTTTACTCCCTCTGTGCCGTCGGATGCCTCGTGAACGGTATAACCGAGTTTCTCAAGGGCCTGCCTGCAGCCGTCCCGTATCGACTGTTCGTCGTCGATGACAAGTATCTGCTCAGGCTCCATGTGTGATTTTTCGGGCATCGTATCAATCCGTGAGTTCTCTGACGTATCGTAAAAGATCATCGGCCTTTATCGGTTTCTGCAGTACCATGTTCACCCGCGGAGATTCATCGGACGGTTCAAAGGACTGGTAGGGTCCCTGGAGATCGACCGAGCTGAGTACGATCAGGGGCATGTCGGTTCCCTGCTCGAGCTCCCTGATCTTCGAAACCACGGTAAAACCTTCACCCCACGTCTCCATCATCATGTCGACGATGGCGAGATCGGGCATTTCACGGGTCACCATCGACACGCCGCTTTTGCCGTCTTCGGCGGTGACAACCTGGTAACCGCCTTTTTCAAGTATCAGCTTCGTGGCCGCGAGGAAATCACGGTCATCGTCGATGAGAAGTATTTTCTTCGTAGCACCTGTCGTCATGCTGAAACACCTCCTGGTGTGGTCTGTTATCAATTGCCCGCGGATATTACCGGGCCGGAACGGCGAAGTCAATTATTTCGTTCAACAATTCCTGCGCAATCGATATCCCCGTTTTCAATATCCTGCGGTTGAAGCGCTCCGGGGAAAATGACGTCGCGCGCCGGCAGATAGATGGTAATGGCGGTTCCTTCACCGGGCCTGCTTTCCACGTCGATAAAGCCGTCGTGTTTCTTGATGATGCTGTACGTAATAGAAAGTCCCAGCCCCGTTCCTTTGCCCGGTTCCTTGGTAGAGAAAAAGGGTTCGAATATGTGGGGCAGATAGGATTCGTCGATACCGGGCCCCGTGTCGGTAATGGTGATCTTCACCGTATTTGTGCTGGTCAACAGGCAGACCTTCTCCGTTTCCATGTCGTCGACCGACCGGTCGCCGTGATGATACCGCTGTAAAAGCTTTGTCTTTATTGTCAGTGTCCCTTTTCCCTGCATGGCGTCGACGGAATTGACGAAAATATTGAGGAAGACCTGTTCAAGCCTGGACTGGTCGCCCATGACCTCGGGAAGATCGTCGGCCAGGTTCGTTTCCACGTTGATTCCCAGGAACATTGACTGGTCCTTGACAAGTCCCAGGGAGGTGAGAATAACGCGGTTGATCTCCAACGGCATCATTTCGCCGGAAGGAGAACGCGAAAAATCAAGCAGGTTCTGAACAATCTGCTTGCACCGGTTTGCCTGGTAAATAATTTTTTCCACGTTTTTTCGTTGTATTTCATTTTCTTCCGGAAGGTCCTCGAGCACCAGGTTGCTGTATAAAATAATTCCACCGAGGGGGTTATTTATCTCGTGAGCCACGCCTGCTGCTATCTGGCCCAGCGCGGCGAGCCGTTCACTTTTTGTCAGCTGCTGAAAAACCTTTTTAAGGCGTTCGTCGCGATCCTTGAGGGATTTTGTCATGTTATTGAAAGCGTCGTCGAGCATGTCCAGGCCCGACAAGGCCCTGTGCCTGACTTTGTAATCGAGATTTCCCGAAGCGATTGCGTCGGTGGCGTCCTTGAGTATGCGTACCCGTTCTATGATAGTCCTGCCGAAACGCCATGAAACGAAAAACGCCCCGACCACCCCGAGGAATGTTACGGCGAGAAAAATGAGCATGGATGATCGTTTCATGTCCGTATACGTCGCCTCAAGCACGCCGGTATAGAGCATACCGATGACATCGCCGCCCGGCGAACGAATGGGCAGGTAGGCGCTGATGTACCAGTCGTTCACGACGAAGGCTCTTCCGATCCAGGCTTCTCCTTTTTCGATCACTGTCCGGTAGACTTCTTCGGACACCGTGGTTCCCACGGCCCTCGTTCCTTCTTCCGTGGTGACGTTCGTGGAAATACGCACGCCGCCCTGAAAAATGGTGGCGAATCCTACTTCGAGCCCGCGATATTGTTCATTCCCGTAGATCGCCCTGACGATACGATCGACGATTTGAAAGTCGTTGTTGAGCAGAATTCCTCCTACGACCGCGCCGACAACAGTTCCGTCGAGGTCCTTGAGGGGAACGACCGCTCGTGCAACGAGAGCTTCCGTCAGGCGTTCCTTCTGAAGGGGCGCCGACTGGGGAGTTTCAATAACGGGAATGTCGACCCGGTCGACAAGCAGGGGGTTTTCGGACAACACTTGTTCAACCGGCATCAGTATCGTGGCGGACTGATGAAGACCGGTTTCCAGGCACCGTTGCACCAGCGGATCAGCGGTAACGTCTCCCGCCGTCAGTTCCGGGTTTGAGATACCCCGGGTTACCCGTCCTTCGCGGTCGACTATAAAAAGCATGTCTGGCGGCGCGTGGTCGGTATCGCTTTCGCCGATGATTTGTTGAACTTCGCAGGGATTTTCAGGCAGGAGTATCTGGCCGCCGTTGCACATTTGAAGTCTCAGGGCCGCCAGGCGAAGCTGGAACAAAAGCCGGTCCAGGTCATGTTCGTAGATCAGCCTGGCCGCGTTGATATTGTGTTCTATGGTGCGGTGCACCTCACCGATAGTGTTTTTGTTGATAAGATGCATGCCGACGGCCGTCGCCACGAGGCCCGTGAAACAAGCGGCCGTCAGGAACCCGACGATGAGTAGACTCTGCAGGTTCATGTTGAAACGAGGGCGTCGGATCGTTCGTCTGGAAAACATTGTCGTTCCCTGAAAAGATTATTGCTTGAAAGGAATGTTTTCTACATAGCACGCGGAAAAGGGGAAATCAATCGATCTCGGAATGCCCGTTTTCCGATGTGCCTGCCGGAACGGCGTCGCGAATTTTGAGCTGAATCGTCGATCCCCCCCGCCACCTGTTCACCTGTGGAGTGAAAAGAATGTCCATTCTCGATCCATCGAGCGAACCGAAAAAACGTGCGCTGTTAAACCATATACATTCCCGTTCGATGCCGTTTTCGCTGACAGAAAGTCGAAGGTGGGCACCTCCGGCAACGGTGTGGGATGTAACGGTAACATTATTGACGCGAAGCACCGGTTCGGGATTCATGGCGCCGTGGGGAGCGAGCATTTCAAGTTGCGAAAGCAGTGGATAATCGATGTCGGCGAGACTGCATTCCGCGTCCACCTGTATCGGCCGGATCGGTTGAATATCGCCGACGCTTTCCCTTACCGCGTCACTGAACAGCCGCGCCAGATCGTCGATGTGTTCCTCCATGATGGACAATCCGACGGCATACCGGTGACCGCCGAAGGCGGTAAAGAGAGAGGAACACCTCGATTCCAGGTTTTCGTAAAGATTGAACTCGGCGATGCTGCGTCCCGAACCTTTGCCGACGCCGTCTTTCAGGCTGATGAGAAGGACGGGGCGATAATACCGTTCAACGAGGCGCGATGCGACGATGCCGATCACGCCGGGATGCCATTCTGTGGATGCGAGAACGAAACAGTTGGCATCGGCGATGCTGCGGTCGGATTCGATTTTTTTCAGGATTTCGGTAAGAATCTTTCTTTCTATGTCCTGTCGTTCACGATTCATCTCGTCGAGACGGCGTGCGAAACGAAGGGCTTCGTCGAAATTGTCCGCCATGAGCAATCGTAAGGCTTCTTCGGGAGATCCGATGCGGCCTGCCGCGTTTAACCGCGGAATCAGTTTGAAGGCGGCGGATTCCGAATTGATGCAGGTATTTTCAATGCCGCTCACCAGCTTCAGGGCTTTAATCCCGGCACGTTTCCCTTCTTCCATGACGGCAAGGCCGATCCTGGCGAATATCCTGTTCTCGTCTGTCAGGGGGACCAGGTCACCGATTGTTCCCAGTGCCACCAGGTCGAGGTAGTCTTTCAGGTTCGGATAATCGCCGTTTTTCCAAAACCCCTGTTTTCTCAAGGTTCCACGGAGAGCTATGAGAAAGTTGAATGCGACACCCACGCCGGCGAGCGTGCGGCAGGGAAACTCGCTGTCCTTTCTGTTCTGGTTAATGACTGCCGTTGCCGGGGGTAAACGGTCGGGAATTTCGTGGTGATCAATGACGATTGTGTCAATACCGTGACGCGTCGTCGCATATTCAATTTCGTCGTGATTCGAAATACCGCAGTCGACGGTGATGATAAGCGTGGCGCCGCGGGCGGCGACGGCGTCGATTGCCTGTTTGTTCAAACCGTATCCTTCCTGAATACGATCGGGAATATAACGGAATACTTTTCCGTCCAACTCCGCGAGAAAATCAGCCATGACCGCCGTGGACGTAATGCCGTCCGCGTCGTAATCACCGAACACGACCATGGTTTCGCCATCGTGAATCGCCCGAATGACCCGGTCGACGCCGCAACGCATATCGCTGAGAAGAAAGGGATTGTGCAGGTCCTTCAATGATGGAAAAAGAAACTTCTTTGCCTGTTCCGGCGTCTGTATGTCGCGGTTCACCAGAATCCTCGCCATGAGAAGACCGATGCCCAGTTCGTCAGTAAGACGTTTTTCGGCAACCTGGTCATTCTTCGACATGTACCACACAGATTTTGGATTCATTCGGGTTTCCTGTTTGATTCACGGCGAGGCTGGAGATCGGGAACGGGCGCGGCCGGCGGCCGACACCCCGCGGAACAACCGCTCGTCACGCCGGTGAATGGAATATAGACGAGCGGCGCTACTCTGTCAAGGCGCGTTTTCCTCTTGATATTTCACGGGTTTAATGTTAATTGCAGTGATTACAAACCGTTGGAGACGATCAGTGATTCAATGCCGCACCGTTTCGCGCTACGTACGCCTGGACAGAAAGGATATCTCTTACGTACGATACGTTTTTGAAGGGTATGACGGTGTTGCGAACGTGACCACCGTCGACGGCCTCAGGGCCGTCGTAAAGGTAACGGCGGTCCCGGATTTCGTTGATGTGGTCGACGGAATTATCGAGGCGCTGAGCCGCGAGATCCGTTGCGAACTTCTGTCATAAGGAAAGGTGCAGAGAATGAAAAAACTGTTATGGCTCGCGGCGGTCCTGCTGGCTGTTCCGTTCATATCCGCGATGGGAACGATGCCTGAAGCGACGGTTACTGAAACAATTCCGAATCCGGCGAAAAATATTGAAGCTGTCTTTCTCGACCAGATGGGAGTGGCAACGGAATGTTCACATATAAGTATTGAGGGCAAGGTGTACCTCGACGGAACACGAGGGAAGGGCGCCTACGTACTGCCTCTTGAAAACGTGGACAGGGTGACTTTTTACCTGAAGGAAGGTGTACTGACGGCGAGGGTCAGCATGAAGCACTCCGGTGAAAAGATTTCCCTGACGGTGAATCCGGACAGGCGGGCATTCGGCAAAACACGCTGGGGTACATTTCAGATAAAACTGGGCGATTTGAAATCAATAACCATAACCGGTTCGTCCCGCGCGTCGTCCTTCAGTCCGTCCGGACCTTCCGGGAGGGTGAACGATGGGAATTCATGAATACCGGAGTATTTCGAAGAAACCGCTGCGATCCGTGACGGGTGGAATGCGGTTCGCATCGTACGGGGGAAAGCGGCGAATGGAGAACTTTCAATAACCCCATCCCTGTCACTCCGGACAAGCGAAGTGTGATCCGGCATGGTCCCCATCAAAGGACCCTTTTCTCATTTTCTCAGATAACGATCTCATACGGTGCAGGAAACAAAAAAGCGACGGCGTGAAACCGTCGCTCTGTAATTTTTTAAATTTTCTTGTACTGTTTGTACTGCCACTATACCGCTTTTTTTACGTAACCTGATCGGATGCAGCGCGTGCAGACCCTGGCCCGTTTCACGGCGCCGGTTTTCTCATCCACGATTCTGATCTTCTGAATGTTAGGGTACCACGTTCTCTTGCTTTTATTATTCGCGTGGCTCACATTATTTCCCACGGACGGCCTTTTTCCACAGACATCACATACTCTCGACATTTCCTTCACCCGGCACCGCCGCCTGACCGTGTTACCGAACGCGTCGGTCGTTCAACCGCCCGGCGGGCTTCCTTTCTTTTTCGTCACAGGCGTCCTTCAATAAATCATCAGGAATGTTTTTGCAAGGTTTTTTTACGCCGGCACACCACTGAGGAGGACATGAATGGGCCCGGTCCCGGTGTTTCAGGATTTGTTCCGCATTTCGGCGGGTTGTCCCGTCCCCGCCAGTGTCGCGCGCCAGAGCGTACCTTCGGTGTCCACTTTTTTTCGTGATGTAACAGACGCGAGAGGCAGATGGACATAGTCGCCGCCGTAAAGCCCGACAACCATCGCGGTCCTGCCGGCCATGGCGGCGTGAACAGCGTACTGGCCGAGCAGCATGCAGTAAATACTGTCGCTGGCGTTGGCGGGAACGCTTCTGATAAGGTAGCTGGGATCGATGTATTTGAGATTCAGCTCCACGTTTTTTTCTTTAAAATAACGTTCAATTTCCTCTTTCAGGAAAACGCCGATATCGAAGAGTCTGATGTTTCCCGACGGATCTCTCCCGGCGGCGTCATCCGGCGGCCGATGTTCCTGACCGGCTCCCTCGGCTACGATGACAACGGCATGGTTGCTCACCTTCAGGCGATGTTCCAGCACGGCGAGGAACCCCTTCTCACCGTAAAGGTCGAAGGGCGATTCCGGTATAAGCACGAAATTGACGTCATTATTCGCCAGTGCCGCGCTCACCGCGATGTGTCCCGAGGTTCGGCCCATGATCTTGACCAGTCCGACGCCATTCGGTGCGCCCTTCGATTCCACGTGGGCACATTCAATCACGGAGGCGGCTTCAGCAATGGCCGTGTCGAAGCCGAACGTTTTGTCGATTGTACTCAAATCATTGTCGATGGTTTTTGGAATACCCACAACAGCGATATCGAGATTTCTTCGTTCGATTTCCCCTGCAATAAGCTGAACCGCCTTCATCGTTCCGTCGCCGCCGATACAGAAAAAAAGATTGATATTCAGCCTTCGAAGGCTGTCAACCATTTCGCCGATATCCTGGCTGCCCCTGGAAGAGCCCAGTTTGCTGCCGCCGGCCAGGTGAAAATCCTTGACGACGTCGGGAGTAAGATCCATGAGGGGATGACCGTACGAGGGGATGAGGCCCTGGAACCCGTAGCGGACGCCGCTGATGTTTTCGACGCCGTACCCGTAATACAGTTCCATGACGACGGCGCGGATGACGTCGTTGATGCCGGGACTCAGGCCGCCGCAGGTCACGATCGCCGCTTTGGTCTTCGAGGGCTCGAAGTAGATACATTTTCGGGGACCGGCAATTTCCAGGCTTCTCGGAGTTGCTGCGGAAGGATGGCCTTCCGTGACGACGTAGGGGTTTTCAAGAATCCGCCGATTATCGTCGACAAAAACACTCGCCGGAACCGGCGACGGAATAGTGGGTGACCCCAGACTACGGATAGTATACATACTGTATTTCTCCACAGGCCCGTTGAGCGGCATTAATGCCCGATATTATATCACCGTCGAAACCGAGTAAAGGGGCAAGTTCTCCTCCTGTTATAAAAACATTTGCCCTGGGCGTATCACCGGCATTGAAGGGCAGGCCGAACAGTGGTCGTTCTTTCACCACGTGATCAAGAGCGGGAGCCTTCAGGGCACGAATAAACCTGCTGATCGAGAGATCGCGGTCCATGCTGTCGATACCTTCATGCAGGAAAGGAAACGCCTGATTGAGAGCATCGAGCATGGCATCGGCTGTGAAAACTAGGGCGCGGTCATAATTCTCCCGTGAAGATGGTGACAGAAACGCCGTTACTGAAAGGGCGCGCCTTCCCGCGGGAGCGGACATCGACGGTCCCGTCGGGCCGGCCTGAAGGTAAAAAAAGGAAGGGGTGTTGCTGCGACCGTTATCATCACGAAGCATGACGAGATGATCTCCCATGCTTTCCGGAATCGAACAGGCATCCACGCCGAGGTGCAACGTGAAAGGGCTAACGGGACGGCGACGCGGAATAAAATGGTGTTCGTACCAGTCCGAAAGGCTTTTTTCATTTTGTATGAGTACGGGGAAGCCCCGCCACTTGGTACTGACGACAAGACGACGTCCCTCGATGCGCTCGCAGGCGCCCTCCACCGATACCTCGATGAGAATGTCATCACCGAGGGCGACCGAATCGATTCGGTCGGGGCGCATGATTGTTCCTCCCGATTTTTCTGCCGAGTTCCTCAATGCTTCGAGAATTGAATCCTTTTCACCGGGTAATATTCCGCATGAACCGCATATGGAGGAATAGATACAGTAAGAAGATCGTGCGTCGGCTAATCCGTAATAGTCGTAACGCGAAAAAAGGCTGCATTCCGCATCGAGGGAATGGAATAAATCGCGCGACGCGTCGAGCACGGCGAGGCCGGAGATCTTTCTTCCTGCCTGCCTCGCAAGACGTCGCGCCCGTTCAGAAAGTAACGCCGCGATCGTGCCCCGAAAGCCAACCGGACATCCCAGAATCAGTTGTACCATGTCCCGAATGAAACGCGCGTCATCCTCGATGAGAGCGAAGTAACGTCGAGTCTCGTCGTGATCCAGCAAAAAATCGCGGGCCGTGTCGTTGCATCGCTCCCGCATGCCAGAAGAAAATTCAATGGTTCGCGATTCAAGCATCACCTGTAGCCCGGGCGGTCCCTGTTTCCCTGGTACGTCTTCGATATGCAGTTCATGCAGCAACTTAGAAAATACGCCCGAATCGTCAAGCCCCGTCCAGGGCAGGGGATCGGCATCGAAACAGTAGCCTCCGGGAAGTGAAACGGGGGAAGAAGTATCCCCGTCATCGACCAGAAGTATCCGGGCGCCCAGGTGAGCTGCGAAAGACGCGGTAACGAGAGCACTGACGTCACTTCCAATGACGATGATATCGTACATAATCCTCGATAATCCTGTCGGATGAAACGACCTGAATGCCGGCACGTTTTAACAGCGCCGCGGCGACACCCATGCCTGGTATGCCTTCACGGTTCCTGGTGATGTGAAGAACGCCGCAGGAAGGACTTCGTTCCTTCATGATCGCCCGTTTTACGCCGGCGATTCGCGCGACGGAAAGTGTCATGCGGGCTCCCTTCAGGAATTCGACCGTTACGTCCTCGCCTGCGCTGTTAAGCACCCTGGACGTCCCGTCGAGCACATCGTTTCCGTCGCCTTCAGTGATTTCCGACGGAGATCGGGGGGTCGGCAATCCTCCCATTTGTTCGGGGCAAACGGGAATCATAATGTCATCAATGATGCCCTCAACCGTCCTGTCAGCCTGGAGGGCCGAGCCGTCGTATCGGCAATCTAATCCCAGGAGGCAGGCGCTGACGAGTATCATGGGCGTCTACATGCCTTCGATGTAAGGGTTACACACGGCCGTATCTGAAAGCGGTTTCTGACCCTTCACGCGCACGTTTCTACCGGATATCTCTATGCGTCCTTCTGCGTAAAATTGAATGGCCTGCGGATAGATGCGATGTTCCTCACGGAGGATCCGCTCCCGCAGGATATCCGCCGTATCGTCCGGAAGAACCGGAACAACCGATTGAATGATGATCGGTCCCGAATCGACGCCCGGATCAGCAAAATGTACGGTACATCCCGAAAACTTGACGCCGTAATCGAATGCCTGTTCCTGGGCGTGCATGCCCTTGAACGAAGGAAGCAGGGCCGGATGAATATTCAGAACTTTCATCGGGAACGCCCCGAGAAAATGTTCGGAGAGAACCCGCATAAATCCCGCCATTACCACCAGCTGCACCGAACGCGAACGGAACGTGTCGATCAGCGCCTGTTCGAAACCGGTTCTGGAATCATATGCCCGGTGATCTATCACCAACGTTTCAATTCCATGTTTCGCCGCCCGTTCGAGAGCGTAGGCGTCGGCCCTGTTGCTTATGACGATGTTCACCGTTGCGTCGAGTTTCCCCGCCTCGATGCTGTCTATAATTGCCTGAAGGTTTGACCCGCTGCCTGAAACCAGGACTCCGATGACAAGTTTTTCTTTCATGATCGCTAAACAGTGCTTCACGAACCGGCCGGGGGTATCTCGACAATACCTTATCGGATCACTACGGAAGCTTCGTCGTTTCCTTTCTTTTGTGCTATCGAACCGATGACATAGGCACTCTCACCGAGGGAACGCAGGCGGTCAAGGGCTTCCTCCACATCCTCACGATGAACCAACAGGATCATGCCGATTCCCATATTGAAAACCCGGTACATCTCGGCGTCCTCAATAGTGCCGCGTTGCTGAATAAAATCGAAAATCGGCTGCCTCGGCCAGGATTCCCTGTTAATATCGGCACGCAGCGAGGGGTGAAGAATCCGCGGAATATTATCATAGAAACCTCCGCCGGTGATGTGAACGATGCCGCTTACGGTCACATTCCTGATGAGGGCGAGCACCGACTTCACGTAGATACGCGTCGGCGTAAGCAGCTCGTCGCCGATTGAACGCTCCAGTTCCTTCGGATGTTCGGCCAGGACCTCCGATCCCTCTTCGAGCAGTACCTTTCGGACCAGTGAAAAACCGTTGCTGTGCAGACCGGACGATGCCAGCCCGATAACGGCGTCTCCCGCTCGAACGGCGGAACCATCTATAATATTATCATACTCAACAACGCCAACGGCGAAACCGGCGAGATCATATTCCTCGTTTCCATAGAAGCCGGGCATCTCGGCTGTTTCTCCACCCGTGAGCGCGCACCCCGCCTCGGCGCAGCCTCTGGCGATTCCCTTCACAACGCTGACGCAGGTTTCCCGCCTGATCTTTCCCGTAGCGATGTAATCAAGAAAAAACAGTGGTTCGGCACCCTGCACCACGAGATCGTTCACGTTCATCGCCACCAGATCGATGCCGACGGTATCGTGGCGGTTCATCTCCCGCGCGATCATTAATTTTGTTCCAACTCCGTCCGTCGTCGAAACCAGGAGCGGATTGGGGTAGAGTTCACGATCGAGGTGAAAGAGTCCTCCGAAACCGCCGATGCCGCCCACGACGCCCTTTCGTGTTGTTGAATGGATGAGCGGCTTTATGCTTTCCACGAAACTGTTCGCCTCGTCGATATCGACACCGGCGTCCCGATAGGACAGTTTTTTATCGTTCATGTCTTCGCGATCCTTTCAGCAGAAAAAGCATTGAGAAACCTACAGCAACCGGAAATCAATGTCAATTCTTTCCTTGTCAAAGACTGCCATATCTGCTAATACCTCCCAAGCCGTTACTACTGGAAATGACGATGTTTTGAGGCACTGAACGTGATCGTGGCGAACAAAATGCGGGACGGCGGCACAGCCTCCCGCGATGTACTTTCTCGGCCGGTTCTGCAGGTGAGGGGCGTGGGCCCCGTCATGGCGCGTCAACTTGCGAAAAAGGGAATATCAACGGTGGAAGACCTGCTGTATTTCATTCCCCGCGGTTATGAAGACCGGCGAACCGTAACGCCGGTCGCCGAGACTCGACCGGGAATGAAAGCGACGATCCGGGCCTCCGTGATCCGGTCAACGCTGAAGCGTTTCCGTCGCCGGACCGTGCTCGATGTTGTTTTTCGGGATGAAAGCGGGGTTATTACGGCGACATGGTTCAACGGCAATCCTTCGCGGTTGAGGCAGACATTTGCACCGAGCGACGTCTTTTTTCTTTCCGGTGCGGTGAGTCTCCGGGGAGACGCTACAGTAATGATCCATCCCGACGTCGAGCTGGTACGTGAAGAAGACGTCGATCCCGTGCATGCCGGGAAAATAGTTCCACTGTATTCCGAAACGGACGGGCTGAGCGGCAAGCGGTTACGACGAATCATGGCGGGTCTTCTCGGTGAACATTCGGAGGAACTATACACACCGCTGCCCGCTGATCTGTGCCGGCGCAGAAACCTGGTCGGCCTCGACGAAGCACTGCGGAACATTCATTTTCCACCGGGGGATGCAGACTTTGACGAGTATAACGACCGCCGATCGAAAGCGCATCGGCGGCTCATTTTCGACGAGTTCTTTTTCTTTCAGTTGCGCATCGCGCTGAAGCGCGCCGATTTTCTGTCCGAGGCGGGTGTGGCATTCAGGATCGATGAAGATATTCTCGAAACATTCAGTGCGATCCTTCCCTTTGATCTGACCGGCGCCCAGAAGAGGGCGGTGAAAGAGATTCTCGCGGACATGGCGCGGCCTCGACCGATGCACCGACTTCTTCAGGGAGACGTGGGAAGCGGCAAAACTGTTGTGTCGATGATGCCCCTGATCGTAGCCTGCAGAAACGGCTTTCAGTCTGCCGTCATGGCTCCCACCGAGATCCTGGCCATGCAGCATTACGGCACTGTCGGAGAATGGGCGAAGCGTATGGATCTCAAGGCGGTGCTCCTGACCGGTTCCATGAAGGGGGACGAACACCGCCGGGTACTCGAAGAAATCCGGGAGGGAAGGGCGGACATCATCGTGGGGACTCACGCCCTGATACAGGAAAAGGTTCGTTTCAGACGTCTCGGGGCCGTTGTCATCGACGAGCAGCACAGGTTCGGTGTTCTCCAGAGGGCACGGTTGCGGGACAAGAGGGTCTGCCCCGACGTTCTCGTTATGACCGCCACCCCCATACCGCGGACGCTTGCCATGACGGTATACGGTGATCTTGATCTCACCGTCATCGACGAAATGCCGCCGTCGAGACAGGGCGTGGAAACAATGGTACTTCTGGAAGGGGAACGAACCCTGCTCTATGATACTGTTCGACGGGAAGCGTCGGCGGGCAACCGCGTTTTCATCGTCTATCCCCTGGTGGAGGAAAGCAAAACATCCGGCCTGAAAGACGCCACGGGCATGGCAGCATATCTTCGGGACCACGTTTTCAGTGACTTCGCCGTCGGACTTGTACACGGACGGATGAATGGATTGCAGCGTCGTGAAATAATGGAAGATTTCAGAAATGGAAACATTCAGATTCTCGTAGCGACGACCGTCGTGGAAGTAGGCGTCGACATACCCTCTGCGTCGCTTATGGTAGTCGAGCAGGCGGAGCGTTTCGGGCTCTCGCAGCTTCACCAGCTTCGCGGCAGGGTCGGCAGGGGCGACTTGCCTTCTCGATGTATACTGGCTGCCGGCCGGGGTGTTTCCGGAGACGCCGCCAGGCGCCTGCGCATAATGGAAAGGACGAACAACGGCTTCGAGATAGCCGAAGAAGATCTGAAAATCCGTGGACCGGGAGAATTTCTTGGAATCCGCCAGTGGGGATTCCCGGATTTCCGGATCGGTGATGTTCTGCGTGACGGAGAACTGCTCGAATCTGCCAGGGAAGAAGCCTTCAATGCCGTAGGGGATGCGCGGAAAGGATGTGAACCGTTGATCGGCGAACGTTTTTTGAATTCCTGGCGCGAAAGGCTCGGAGGCGCCTGCCGGGCCTGAAAATGAACAAGGCGGGACATAGTGACGTTGAAAGGCGGATACCGTGAACAGAAAAGCGATTAATGTCGGACTCATTGGATTCGGAACCGTGGGAACCGGAGTGGTGCAACTCCTGAAACAGAACGAGAATCTCGTTCGAAGACGTCTGGGCGTCAGGCTTGCCGTCAAGACAATCGCCGATATAGATATTATCACGCCGAGAAGTATTTCCACTGAAGGAATCGATCTGACGGATAATGTGAATGATATATTTAACGACCCGTCAATCGATATCGTGCTTGAACTTGTGGGCGGGCTCGGGGCAGCAAAAAATATTTTAATGGACGCCATAGCACACGGAAAACACGTCGTTACAGCGAACAAGGCCCTGCTCGCCGTCGACGGCAATGAAATTTTCGAGGCCGCCGACCGTGAACATATTAATATCGGTTTCGAAGCGAGTGTCGGCGGGGCCGTCCCCGTCATCAAGTCGCTGCGCGAGAGTCTTGCGGGAAATAATATAAAGTCCATATTCGGCATTATGAACGGGACCTGCAACTACATCCTGACACGCATGACGGATGAACAACTCCCCTTTGAAACGGTGTTGAAAGAAGCCCAGATACTGGGATTCGCGGAGGCCGACCCGGCCTATGACGTGGATGCGATCGATACGGCTCATAAGCTCGCAATCTCCCTCGCACTGTCCTACGGCAAGAGGGTGAGACTCGACGACATTTACCGGGAAGGAATCGCCGATCTGAAGCAGCAGGATGTTGAATTTGCGAAGCAGCTCGGTTACCGGATAAAGCTGCTGGCCATTGCTATTCAGCACAAGGATATGGTGGAAGCCCGCATTCATCCCACCATGATTCCGACCGACAGTCTTCTGTCCAACGTGAGCGGCAATAATAACGCCATTCACATCGTTGGCGACGCCTCGGGAACGCTCCTGTTCTATGGACAGGGCGCCGGAATGATGCCCACGGCAAGCGCGGTGGTGAGTGACCTGATTGATATCGGGCGGGACATTCAGAAAAAAATCTGGCGAAGGGTCCCGATTCGGGGCTTTAAAAAAGACCTGATCGATGATATCAGGCTCCTTCCCATGGAAGAGGTGCGGACGAATTACTATTTCAGGTTTTCCGCGGTGGACAGGCCGGGCGTTCTTTCCGCCATATCGGGTATACTGAGCAAATACAATATCAGTCTCGCCTCTGTGATCCAGACGGAGCGCAAGGACCAGGGGGCGGTTCCCGTTGTAATGACAACCCACGAATCGCGCGAGAAGGACGTGCGCCTGGCGCTGGCGGAAATAAACGGTCTTGATGTGGTTCTTGACGACACAGTCCTGATCAGGATTGAAGACAGGGGATCGACAACATGAAACATGTTATTTTGCTCGGTGACGGCATGGCCGATTACCCGGTGCCGGAGCTGGGCGGGAAAACGGTGGTTGAAGCCGCATACACGCCCGGAATGGACAGGATCGCGGCCGAAGGAACTCTCGGCCTTATCGACACTATACCGCCGGGATGCACGCCGGGGAGCGACACGGCCAATCTTTCCATTCTCGGATACGACCCGGTTAAATGCAACGCCGGGCGCGGCGCGCTGGAAGCCGCCAGTATGGGTGTAAAACTGAAGCCCGGTGACGTGGCATTCCGCTGTAACCTGGTGACACTAAGTGATGCCGGCAACCTGGGAAACTGCGTCATTGAAGATTTTACCGCCGGTCATATCGGTTCAGACGAGGCGGCTGTTCTGATAAACCATGTCGGCGAAAAGCTGGGTTCGAAAGACCTGTTCTTTCGTCCCGGCGTCGGATATCGTCATTTGATGATCTGGGAAAACGGTCCGGACTCACTTGTCACGAAACCTCCCCATGATATCGTGGGCACAGCGGTCGCAGAATATCTGCCGGCGGGCGAAGGATCCGACCGGCTCAGGGAATTGATTGAGCACGCACGAGAACTCCTGCCGGACCACGACGTGAACCGTCGGCGGGTTTCGCGGGGCGACAAGCCGGCGAACGCTATATGGCCCTGGGGCCAGGGCGGGCTTCCTCCCATGGAACCCCTGACATCGAAGTACGGCATGTCAGGCGCCATGATCTCCGCGGTTGACCTCTTGAAGGGAATCGGCGTGTGCGCGGGACTCGAGGTGCTCTCTGTACCGGGTGCGACAGGTTATACCGATACCAACTATCGGGGAAAGGCCGACGAGGGGTTGAGGTGGCTTGAAAGGGGCGATTTTCTGTTCCTGCATGTCGAAGCTCCTGACGAAATGGGTCACGAGGGAAATATAAAAGGAAAAATCGAAGCCGTGGAAGCCTTCGACAGGGACGTTGTCTCCGTGATGCTTGACGGACTATATTCCAGAAAGCACGAATATCGGGTTCTGGTGTTAAGCGATCACGCCACCCCCGTCAGCGTAAAAACCCACGTGTCGGACCCCAGTCCATTCGCCCTCTTGTCGTCACGTTCGGAAGAAAACCGGTCCCGCGGCGTCCGTTTCGGCGAAAGCGACGCGGTGCGATCGGGCATACTCGTTTCTCCCGGCCACACCCTGATGGAACACTTCATGGGTGACTGGAGGACCTTCATTGAAGGATTCTGAGACCAGGTTGCGCGTCATCTACGCGGACACCGACGCGATGGGCATCGTCTACCACGGGAGTTACATAAAGTGGTTCGAAACAGGCCGGACGGAGCTGATGAGATCTCTGAATATTCCGCCGCATGCGGCGGATGATGATCCATGCTATTTCCCGGTGACGAAACTGAGCTGTCATTACCTGTTTCCAGCGCGATATGACGATGAACTGATCGTGCAAACGGAATTATGCGAACTCAGGCGGGCGAGCATTATGTTTCATTACACTGTATTAAACGTGGCGGATGGTAAGGTACTGGTCCGGGGATCGACGCTTCACGCGTGCACCGACAGGCGGGGCCGGATCATCAGGATTCCGCCGACAGTTGTCTCAAAAATCGAATGAGCGGAAGGAGACGCGACGTGGCAAAGGGAACAACAAAAATAGATTTGAAGCAACCCGACCAGTTCCAGAGTCTAACACTGAGGATATACAATTTCATCCTTGAAAACCGGCGACAGGCCTATATCGCTTCAGGTGCTGCGGCGCTCGTTATTATTATCGCGCTCGGCCTGTATTTCTATCATCTTCGTTATGAATCGAAAGCGGCTGGACAGTATGCCGAAGCTTACGCGTCTTACCGGTCCGTCGACACGGCGGAAGAAAAAGACAGGGACGCGCTGATGAGCGCGGCCGCGAAATATGAACAGCTGGTGGAAAACTATTCCAGGAGTAACCCGGCACGGCTGGCACTCTACAACCTTGGCAATATTTATTACTCACTCGGCGAGTATGAACAGGCCGTTGAAGCTTACACGACGTATCTTCAGAAAGGTTCAAAGCGGGACATGTTAAAGCCTCTCGCAGCCTATGGACTCGGTTACAGCTACGAGACCCTGGGAGAGTTCGACAAGGCGATTGAAGCTTTTTTGCAGGCGGCCGATGATGCTTCAGGACTTCACTTCAAAATCATTAATTACGCGAACCTCGGGCGGATATACGAAAAAATGAACGACGCTGAACAGGCCGTTCAGTACTTCGAGAAGGTATACGAAGCCGACACGGATCCGCTGCTCGCCGCCCTTGCGGCCCGGAGGATAGCCAATCTCAAATAGGAAAGAGAAACAGAACCGATGAATCAACTGATGTCCGGAAACGAAGCGATAGCCCGGGGCGCCTATGAATGGGGCGTCACCTTCGCTGCGGCGTACCCGGGAACGCCCAGCACAGAAATCACGCAGGAATTCTCGCGCTACGACGGCGTATACGCCGAGTGGTCGCCCAATGAGAAAATAGCGCTCGAGGCGGCGATAGGCGCCGCCCTGGCAGGCGCCGACGCGATGGCCGTCATGAAACACGTGGGTGTCAATGTCGCCGCCGACCCACTTTTTACGGTCAGCTACACGGGGACAAATGGCGGACTGGTCATAGTCGCCGCTGACGATCCGTCAATGCACAGCTCGCAGAATGAGCAGGACAGCCGTCATTACGCGCGTGCCGCGAAGATTCCCATGCTGGAACCGGCGGACAGTGATGAAGCGCGGCGCTTTATCAAGGCCGCGTTCGCCCTGAGCCGGCGGTTTGACACGCCGGTTTTTCTTCGATCGACCACCCGCGTGTCGCATTCGAAATCAGTGGTGGCGCCCGAGGAACCGGATGCCAGACGGGAAACACGGCAATACGTGAAGGATCCCGCGAAATACGTCATGGTTCCCGGCATGGCGAGAGGCCGCCGCGTGGTGGTTCAAGAAAGAATGTCGGCCTTGCGTGATTTCGCCGAGTCCTTCGCTGAAAACGTCATGGAGTTAAACGGTAACGAGGCGGGAATCATAACCGCAGGCATGACCTACAACTACGCCAGGGAAGCCTGTCCTGATTATTCGTTTCTGAAGCTCGGCATGGTTCACCCTCTGCCCGAAAAAATGATACGGGAATTCGCATCGAAAGTGAAAAAGCTCTATGTCGTCGAGGAACTGGACCCGTTCATCGAAGAGCAGGTACGGGCCATGGGTATCGAGGTGACGGGCAAAGAGCTCTTTCCCTATAACAATGAGTTCGACCCGGGGATCATTGAGCGATCCATCACGGGGAAATCCCGGGCCTTCGCCGTTCCGGACCTTCCAGGACTTCCCGACCGGCCGCCGAACCTGTGCCCCGGCTGCCCTCACCGCGGACTTTTTTACGTTTTGGGCAAACTCGGGGTTTTCGTGACGGGTGATATCGGCTGCTACACGCTGTCATTCATGAAACCCCTGGAAGGTCTTGATTCTTGCATCTGCATGGGAGCAAGCATCGGCATGGCGCATGGCATGAGTAAAACGCTCGGCCGCGGTGATGCCGTGGTCGGCGTCATCGGGGACTCGACGTTTGTTCATTCCGGCATCGCATCACTGCTGAACCTGGCGTACAACAGGAGCAACGCCGTCATTGTAATCTGTGACAACAGGACGACGGCCATGACGGGAATGCAGGATCATCCGGGAACGGGCGTGACACTCCAGGGACAGACAACGAAAAAGCTCGATTTCGAAGCGCTTGCCCGTGCCCTGGGGATTGATAATGTCCGTGTCATCAATCCCTTCGATTTGAAAGAAACGCGAACGGTCCTCAAGGAAGAACTCGCCTCGGATGGTCCTTCGCTTATCGTGGCACGTGGAGCCTGCGCCCTGCTGAAATCAAAGGAATCGCCGAAAAAACCGCCGCTTATGGTCGATGTCGACCGATGCATCGGGTGTAAACTCTGTCTCGACGTGGGGTGCCCCGCAATTTCATGGCGCCCCTTCGACAGCCTGCCGCCCGGAAGCACTGTAAGCAAGAGGAGAAGAAAACAGGAAGGAATCGCCCTGATCGACGTGAGTGTGTGCAACGGCTGCGGGGTGTGTCAACAGCTCTGCAAACCAGGAGCGATCGTCGAGGTTGAAACACATGCATAATTCGAAAGTAAACACGGTATTATTTGTCGGCGTCGGTGGACAGGGCATTATACTGGCCAGCGATATATTTTCAGAAGTGATGCTGCGGGCGGGATTCGACATCAAGAAAAGTGAAGTTCACGGCATGGCCCAGCGGGGAGGATGCGTGAGCAGCCACGTCCGTTACGGAGAAAAGGTTTTTTCGCCCCTGGCGAATAAGGGCGACGTCGATATTCTCGTTTCCTTTGAACGAATGGAAACGCTGCGTTATATCGATTACCTTAATGTTGAAAGCGCCGTTGTCATAAACGACGAAGAAGTATTTCCCCCGTCGGTCAACCTGGGAGATGAACCGTACCCCGCCGACATAACCGGATTCGTGCAGCGTCATTTTCAGCGTGTTAAAATTCTCAAGGCCACCGATATGGCGAGAAACGCCGGAGACGCCCGAATGGCCAATACAGTAATGCTGGGAACGCTTTCCGCTTTTTCGGAAGTGGACGAGTCATACTGGAAAGAGGTCTTGCGCGAAATGCTGCCCAAGCATTTGGTCCGCAACAACATCGCGGCATTCGACAGCGGACGGAGGATCTGAAATTCGCTTGAAAAAGGAAATCGCTGCATTCGTACTTGTACTTGCTGTTTTTCTACTGTCGACGCCGTCGGCATCGTGGGGTGAACATGCCGCCTGTGATGACGTCGAAGCGCTGCGCCAGTTCGAATTTGCCGAACATCTTTTTGACGAAGAGGATTTTTTCAGGGCCATCGGCGAGTACAAGCGCTTTCTTTTTCTCTATTCAGAAGAAGACAACCTTTGCGAAGAGGCCTGTTTCAAAATAGCCCTGTGTTATTTCCGGGCGAAACACTGGGCCGAGGCCGTCGAATCCCTGGCGACGTTTATCGAGCGGTTTCCCGACAGTACGAAAAGGCCTGAGGCTGAATACCTGAAGGGAAAAGCAGAACATGAGCTTGGCCTGTATGAAGACGCCCTCACATCATTTCGAATGGTTGTCGCCCGGGACGCGGGAGAGTTACGGAACAAGGCGCTTTTCGAAAGCGCGCTGGTATACGTTGATATGCGGGAATGGGAAGAAGCGGGCCGCGTGCTCGCCGGAATAACCACGGACAGTACGTTTCATCATCCGGCCGCCATATTGTCAGAGGGACTTGGAATGATCGACGACCTTCCGCGCAAGTCGCCGGTGGCTGCGGGAACGATGGCAGCGCTGCTTCCCGGCGCCGGTCATGTTTACACCGGACATTACCGGGACGGGCTGGTGGCGTTTCTTCTGAACGGCCTGTTTATCTGGGCGGCCGTGGAACTTTTCGACAACGGCGACGACGTGGCGGGAGGCATCGTGACTTTTTTCGAGCTTGGCTGGTACACGGGTAATATATATAGCGCAGCTGGAAGCGCCCACGCCGTTAACAGGCACAGCGAGGACAGTCTCATACAGTCGCTCAAGGCACGGTCGGGCGTCTCGCTTATGCGTGACAACAACGGGTCACGGTACCTGGCGCTGAGTATAACATTTTAACGGCAGACTGTCATGAAAACCGTATTATTGTTAACAGTGGTTGCAGTCGGAATGTTTTTTGTTTCCCCCGGTGGTGAAGCGGGGGAGGCGCCCTGGGACTTCAATACAGGTCCCGAAGCGGCCGCTTCCGGCCATGAGGAGAAGCCCTCGTCTGAACTCGAGGGGACACTTCTCAGGGGATTCCGGACGTTACTCGTTTCGATATCACGTGTTGACGGGGATCGTTGTCCCATGTATCCGACCTGCTCGGCCTATTCAATAGCGGTCTTTAAAAGATACGGTTTTATCAAGGGTTTTGTCATGACATTCGACCGTGTCATGCGCTGCGGTGGGAACACTCTCGATATGGTGCCGCTGACCGACAAGGGATATTACGACCCACCGGAAAGAAACGATTTTTACAGTACGCCTTCTGACGTTTATCGGGCAGGGCGTTCCGGCATGAATGAACAACCATGAACAACGACGATTACTACACGATACTGGGGGTAGACCGAAAGGCCTCGGCGGAGGAAATCAAAAAAGCCTACCGTAAGAAGGCTCTTCTTTATCATCCTGACCGCAATCCCGGCGACAGAGAAGCGGAAACCCGGTTTAAAAAAATCAGCGAGGCTTACGCCGTTCTGAGCGACCCGAAGAAACGCAGGGAATACGATACCTACGGTTCACAGGCCTTCGGAAGGCGTTTTTCACAGGAAGACATTTTCAGAAATTTCGATTTCCAGTCTATACTGCGGGAATTCGGTTTCGGGGGACGGATGTCCGGCGGTCGGGGGGGAAGGCGTACCGCCTTCAGGGAAGATCCCTTTGCCGACCTCTTCGGCGGGTTCCGTCAGGAACAGCAGTCTCCCCGACCACGACAGGGAAACAATGTCGAGTACAATCTCGATATTACCCTGGAAGAAGCGTTTACGGGCACTGAAAAAAAACTTTCAATTCCTTCATCAGGACAGGGTGAAAAACTTCTGGTCAAGGTGCCGCCGGGCATCGCGACGGGGCAAAGACTGAGACTGCCTGGCAGGGGAGGCGCCGGAATTTACGGAGGAGGCGCGGGCGACATTTATATTACGATACGCGTGCTTCCGCACGAACGTTTTGTCCGGAACGGCGACGACCTGACTGTTCAACAGACCATTACGTACTCCCAGGCTGTTCTTGGTGCGACCGTCGACGTTCCCACCATTGGCGGCGTTGTCAAGCGTGTCAAAATACCACCCGGATCGCAGCCGCACACAAAAATCAGGATGAAGGGGTTCGGCATGCCGCGATTCAAGGGGAGCGGCAGGGGAGATGCCTACCTGTATCTCACGGTAAAAGTACCGAAATCAATCACGGACATGCAGGAACATCTCATCAAGAAACTTGCCGAGGAAGGGTTGTAGCGTGATACAGAACACCGGAGCTGATCTTGACTGCATTTTGAAACCCTCCTCGGTTGCGATTGTCGGGGCGTCGAGCCGTGTTGGGAAGTGGGGTTTCATGATGGTGCAATGTCTCCTCGCGACCGGATTTGGTGGCCCTGTTTACCCGGTTAATCCGGGGAATGAAAAGATACAGGGATTACCCTGCTACTCGACTGTTTTCGATCTGCCGGAACCTGTCGACCTCGCGGTAATCACAACCCCGGCGGCCTCAGTCCCGGATCTCCTGCGCGATTGCGCCGGGAGCGGCATCAGAGGGGCTGTCGTGATATCAGCCGGGTTCGCAGAAACTGGTGAAAGGGGCATGCTCCTTGAGGAAGAAGCCCGCTCCGTCGCGGAAGAATACGGCATACGTTTCGTGGGACCAAACTGCATGGGTCTCTGGAGTGCCGCCGTCAACCTTAACCTCTGTTTCAGCCGTCCCGTCACCGCCGGTCCCGTGAGTTTTATTTCACAAAGCGGTACCTTCGGCGTCGCCCTGGCACAGGTTGCGAATGAGAAGGGCTATGGCCTGCGTTCCTTTATCAGCATCGGCAACCAGGCCGACCTGGATGTTTCTGATTACCTGTCATATCTTGCCGATGACGACGGCACGAAAGTTATCACCATCTACCTTGAAGGGTTACGGAATGGACGTCGATTTTTCGAAACGGCGGAACAGGTATCGAAAATAAAGCCCATCGTTCTTTACAAGGCTGGTCGATCTCCTGCCGGTCAGCGGGCGACCATGTCGCATACCGCCTCCATCGCCGGGTCGGGACAAATATTCGACGGCATGTGCCGTCAGGCCGGCATTATCCAGGTACAGGAGGCATTTCACCTTTTTGAAATTGCCGAGGCACTGGTGAAGCTTCCATTTCCTGCGGGAAATCGCGTTGCCATACTGGGAAGCGGAGGACAGGGCGTTGTCGGGACCGACGCATGCGCGGCACTGGGTCTCGATCTTCCGGAACTCGACCAGGAAACCTCTTCACTAATCAGCGAGCTTCTTCCCGGCCACGCGCCGCCGGCAAAGAATCCCGTCGATTTCGCCGGCAGTCAAAGGACCGCCCTCCAGGAAGCCGATATTATAGATAAACTTCTCAGTCTGGACTATATCGACGGCGTCATCAGTAATGTTCCCGTCAGTCCCCAGATATGGGACCCTTCGCTCGACATCGATCCTGAGCGGCCCGAAACGCTCCCCGAGCCGGTACAGAAGTCCGTCGAAGGCGCGAAGATATACGCGTCGTTACCAGCCGCTCACGGCAAGCCGGTCATATGCCTGCGGTTTGCGCGACTGGAAAAGGACGTCATGGAATCCATCCTGAAAGACGGCGGGATTCCCATATATGATACGCCGGAACAATGCGCCCGTGCTATGTCTGCACTGGTATATTACGGAAAAATTCGATAATATATTATAATATAATACTGTATTTATTCATATAATAGCTATATTTGTTATATATTGCTTTAATACTAGTAATAACAGGGGAGGGCATCTGTGAATCTGTTCGAAGCTGTTCTAACACGCAGAAGCATACGGGCTTTCAGGGATATCACGCCTGAAAAAACGCTTATTGATGACATTATCGACGCGTCCCGCTGGACTCCTTCATGGGGAAATACTCAGCCCTGGAACGTTACCGTCGTGCGAGGCGAAAAACTCAATCGTTTCAAGAAAGAAAGCGTGAGGCTCGCCATGTCGGGCGCTCCGGCGGAACCCGATGTTCCCATGCCTGAGAAATGGCCGTCCCGCTACCTGGAACGGTACCGGGACGTGGGAAGAAGGACGCTGTCATCGCTCTCCATTGCGCGTGACGACAGAAAAGAACGGGATGCCTTTTACCTGCGGATGACCGAGCTTTTCGGCGCGCCCGTACTGGTGGTGCTCAGCATCGAAAAGGAACTCTCTCTTGAATACGCGATGCTCGACGCGGGGGCGTTTATTCAGACGCTGTGCCTCCTTGCTCACGAGAAGGGCGTCGGAAGCTGCATTATGGCGGCGGCAGTCAGATATCCCGGACTCATGCGTGAACTATTCTCCATTCCGCAGAACGAGAGAATAGTCGCCGGAGTGGCACTGGGGTACAGCGACGGCGAGAATCCCGTAAACACCTTCGAGAGAGTGCGAGTCGAGAACGAAGAAATAGTACGCTGGGTCGACGATGACAGTGACGGACCGTAACAATTGAATGTCTGATAAGATATGTTATGTAAACTTTACTTTGTTATCACACCGGGCCTGCGTCTCCCAGTTCTATATCGCCCCAGGCCCCGAACGTGTCTTCCACCATAAGAACAACTCCCCGCACTCCTTCTATTGTTCCCGCAAGCTCCAGCGACGACTTGATGTCCCCTTTCTTTTTCGTCGTGTTGCACAGTAACGTTGCCGCTGCATCAGCAAGCGCACCCGAATTTGAAAGGACGCATGCCGCGTCGGCACGACCGAAACTTATCGACGGTCCCACTGTCGCCGACGATGTACAGACGGCCACTGGTGTTTTCTCCGGTTCGATAATAAGCGACATTTTGTTACTCAGCGCGGAATCTCCGGCAAAAAGCTTTATGCGTGCACTCCTTGAGTGCAGTAAAAGAAATATATCTCCCCCGTTTTCGATGATGATATCGTCGTTTTCATTGGCAATGTCCCTGCAGACATATTCAGCGATCGCGCCGGCCACGGCGGCCATCGGGCCAACTCCGACGGTACGGGACGCTTTCATCATGTCCCTGACGATCGCTGGTGCCCACGGATCATCTTTCAACGGCGCGAAGGCCGTCAGAAAATCCTTTCTTGACGAGGCGTATGCTTCGATTTGACGTCGGTACTCGGCAAGAACCGCCAGTGCCTTCCGGGATAAATCCCTTTCACTGATCACGGCAAGGTCGGACTCCCGGATTTTCACAGTCCGGCAGATCATGCCTTGAGGCGGAGGTACGCGGAAACGATAGTCACGTTCGTGATAGTTCTGCATCGCGATGAATTCTGTTAGTCAGATAAACACAGTTGAACCGGAGCCGAGAATCCGGTCCACATCAGCGCGGATGGAATCGGACAGCACCACCCTGCTTTTGTCGCCGAGATAAATAATTGTTTCGGCGTGATTGTCCCCATTGAGGTGGAGATAGGCAGGACAATTCCCCCTGTGTTTTTCAAGTATTTTTTTAAGGACATCCAGATTCTGTTCGATATTCGACAAGTTGATGGTAAAATGGACCGATCCTACCGGGTTTTTTACGGCTTCTTCAAGGGGAACCACCTCTGTGGCAAGAATCTTGGTTCCCTCTTCACCCGCATCAACGGTTCCCTTGACATGAATTGGCATGTCTCCGGCAATCAGTCCGTATATTGCACGGTACACTTCCGGGAACAGTATGACCGGAATAATGCCCTTCATGTCGTCGAGCGTCACGTATGCCATCGTTTCTTTTTTCCGCGTCGAGACCTCGCGAACACCGCTGACAACGCCACAGACGCTTACCGGTGATCCATCAGATAGAGACCCCAGCGTTTCAGAGGTTGCCGATGCGACCAGGGCGAGCATGTCGGAATACTTGAGAAGCGGATGCCCGGAAACGTAAAAACCGAGCGTGTCCTTTTCATGGGCGAGCAATTCGTCCTGATCCCATTCTGGAATGTCGGGAAGCGAAGGTTCCGCTTCTTCCATCATGTCAGGCTGGTCGAAAAGGCTTTTCTGGCCGCTCATTCGATCCTTTTTCCGCTTCTGGGCGAGATCGACGATCGTCTCGTATCCCTCAATCAGACGGCGACGATTGGGTTCGAGTGAGTCGAACGCACCGCACTTGATAAGACTTTCGACCACCTTTTTGTTTACTTTTCGAAAATCAGTGCGCGTGCAGAAATCATAAAAGGAGGGAAAGAGTTCACCGGTTCCCGATTCATTCCGGGCCTCGATAATTGCATCCACGGCCCCTTCCCCGACGTTTTTCACCGCCGCAAGGCCGAAACGTATACTTTGATCCGGGGTCACGCTGAAATCTTTTTCGGATTCATTTACGTCGGGGGGAAGCACCGGAATACCCATGTCGCGGCACTCACTGATGTATTTTATTATATTGTCGCGATTGTTCTTTTCACTCGTAAGAAGGGCGGCCATGAACTCGACGGGATAATGAGCCTTCAGGTAGGCAGTCTGGAATGAAATAAAAGCGTAAGCCGTGCTGTGCGACTTGTTGAATCCATATTCTGCGAACGTCTCCATCTGCTCCCAGATTTTTTTTGCCCGCGCCTCGTTGATCTTGTTTTTTTTAGCGCCCTCCAGGAACTTGGGTTTCTCCCGTTCCATATCGGAAACCTTTTTTTTGCTCATGACCCGCCGGAGATTATCAGCCTCGGCCATGGTATAGTTTCCTATGGTGCTGGCGATCTGCATCACCTGTTCCTGGTACAGAATGACGCCGTAGGTTTCCTTCAGAATATTTTCAAGCTGACCGACCTCGTAGGAGATTTTCTGCCGTCCCTGTTTACGGGCGATAAAATCCGGCACCATGTTCATGGGCCCGGGGCGATACAGGGCGATAAGGGCTATCAGGTCTTCAATGCGGTCGGGTTTCATTGAAACGAGAATATCTTTCATGCCCGAACTTTCAAGCTGGAAGACGCCGTCCGTCTGCCCTTTCATGAGAAGCTGGTATGTATTCGAATCATCAAGGGGAATCTCGTCAAAATCGATCTTGTCCCCCCTTCCCTTCTCGATGAACCGCAGCGTCCGTTCAATCACGGTCAGTGTTTTGAGTCCGAGAAAATCGAATTTGGTCAATCCAACCCGCTGCAAGTCGTTCATTGAATACTGGGTGACCACGTCGTCGTTTCTGGGGCTTTTAAAGAGAGGAACCCGCTCGACAAGAGGCACATCGGAGATCACAACACCGGCGGCGTGGGTTGAAGCGTGGCGCGTCAAACCTTCAAGAGACTTCGACATATCTATGAGTTTTTTGATGGCGGGATTCTTGTCGATTTCTTCCCTGAGCCTGCTCTCACGCTTGACCGCATCGTCGAGTGTAATGTTCAGAACATTCGGAATAAGCTTGGCTATACGGTCGACTTCCCCGTAGGGCATGTTGAGAGCCCGTCCAACATCCCGTACCACAGCCTTTGCCTGCATTTTTCCGAAGGTGATGATCTGGCTTACCCGTTCAGCGCCGTATTTCCCGGTAACGTAGTCAATGATGGCATCCCGCCCCTCGATGCAGAAGTCGATATCGATGTCCGGCATGCTGCGTCTGTCGGGGTTAAGAAAACGTTCAAAAAAGAGACCGTACCGTATGGGATCGATGGTGGTGATTCCCAGCGCCCAGGCGACGAGACTTCCCGCGGCTGAGCCTCGTCCCGGTCCCACGGGAATCGAATTTCTTTTCGCGTAGTCGACAAAATCGGCCACGATAAGAAAATAACCCGGGAATCCCATCGATTCGATGATGTCCAGTTCGCTTTCGAGGCGCTTCCTGTATCGCTCCTGTACCTCGGAATTATCGCCTCCCGCAATGGATGAGAAAAGCCTTTCCAGCCCGTGGCGTGCGTGTTCCCTCAGGTATTCTTCCGTAGATACGTCCTCGTCCAGCTCGAAGTGAGGAAGAAATATCTGATCGAAATCCAGTGTCAGATTACACCGTTCCGATATGGCGATTGTGTTTTCGATGGCTTCCGGCGCATAGCTGAAGTTCTGCTTCATCTCTTCCGGTGATTTGAAGTAAAACTGGTCGGTTTTGAACCGCATCCTGTTCGGATCGTCTATGGTTTTACCCGTCTGAATGCACAATAGGATTTCATGTGCTTCCGCGTTTTCGCGACGCAGGTAATGACAATCGTTCGTGGCCACAAGAGGGATATTGAGTTTTCGGCCCACTTCGACGAGGCCCTCGTTCGCTTCTTTCTGTTCCGGCAACCCGTTTTCCATGAGTTCCAGATAAAAATTGCCTTCGCCGAAGATGTCCCGGTACTCTGCCGCCGCCCGTTCCGCTCCGGAACGGTTTCCCGATAGAATACAGGAAGCCACTTCACCGTTCAGGCAGGCGCTCATGCCGATGAGTCCACCGCTGCACTCCGCGAGCAATTGTTTGTCGACGCGCGGCCGGTAGTAGAAACCTTCAAGGTAACCGCTGCTTGTGAGCTTCATGAGATTCCGATAGCCCTCCATGTTGCGGGCAAGAACCACAAGATGGCGAGGTGTGTCTCCGGAATCAGATGTTCCCCTGTCGAAACGGCTTCCCATCGTCACGTACAGTTCGCAGCCGATAATAGGCTTGATACCGTAATTCAGGGCCTTCTGATAAAAATCGATTGCCCCGAACATGTTGCCGTGATCAGTGATGGCGACGGCCGGCATTTTAAAATTTCTGGCCGCCTCAAAAAGGTCGTTGAGACGTATTGCACCGTCAAGAAGGCTGTACTGCGTGTGGACATGAAGATGAACAAAATCGCTATGCTGCATCGGTCAGTCAATCCAGTAATTGGGAGCTTCCTTGGTGATTATCACGTCGTGAACGTGACTCTCGCGAAGCCCGGCATTGGTTATGCGTACAAATTTTGTCTTGGTTCGCAATTCGTCGATTGTGTGACATCCAACATATCCCATGCCCGACTGAATGCCGCCCACAAGCTGGTGTATGCTGGCCGAAAGCGTTCCCCGAAATGGCACTCTGCCTTCAATGCCCTCGGGAACAAGTTTCATGGTGGTATTTTCGAATTCGTCTCCGTGGTAATAACGATCTCTGCTGCCCGCCTTCATGGCTTCAAGCGATCCCATACCGCGATACACCTTGTAGGTTCTTCCCTGAAAAAGAACGGTTTCTCCGGGGCTTTCCTCGGTACCGGCGAAAAGACTGCCGATCATGACGGAGTTCGCTCCTGCCGCAAGTGCCTTGACAACGTCGCCGGAATACTTGATGCCGCCGTCGGCGATTACCGGAATATCGTATTTTACCGCCATTTTGGTACATTCCCTGATGGCCGTCATTTGTGGAACGCCGACGCCGGCGACAATACGCGTCGTGCAGATGGAACCGGGACCCACGCCGACCTTGACCGCGTCCACTCCGGCCTTGATAAGCGCTTCGGTGCCTTCTCCGGTGGCAACGTTGCCCGCTATCAGGTCGCAGTCGGGGAAAATCGCCTTGGTGGACCGAATGGCATCCAGCACAACCGAAGAATGACCGTGAGACGTATCGATGACGATAACGTCGGCGCCGGCGTCGAGAAGCGCCTGAATGCGGGGTTCACGATCAACAATGCCGACTGCAGCCGCAACCCGCAGGCGACCCAGAGAATCTTTGCATGCCTCTGGATACCGCCTTATTTTCTCAATATCCTTGATGGTGATGAGACCCTTCAGGTTGTATTTATCATCAACGACAAGCAGCTTTTCGATCCGGTGTTTGTGAAGAAGCTTCTTGGATTCCTCCAGCGTTATATCCGCCGACACCGTTACGAGGTTTTCCTTCGTCATCACGGACGACACCGGCTGCTCGAGGTCGTCTTCGAACCTCAAATCCCGATTGGTAAGGATTCCGACGAGTTTTCTTCCCTTTACGACCGGTACACCCGATATGCTGTATCGGCTCATCAGGTCGAGTGCATCGGCGACTTTCTGTTCCGGTTCGATCGTAATGGGATCGACGACCATGCCGCTTTCTGATTTTTTTACCCGGTCTACTTCGATGGCCTGGCGTTCGATGCTCATGTTACGGTGTATCGTTCCAATACCTCCTTCACGCGCCATACAGATCGCGGTACGGGATTCCGTCACCGTGTCCATGGCTGCGCTGATGAGTGGAATGCTGAGACGTATCCGTTGTGTCAGGACCGTCGAGGTATTCACCGCTTTAGGCAATACTGACGACTCGGCCGGAAGCAGGAGCAGGTCATCAAACGTCAGACCTTCGGGAACGTGTTCATCAAGCATTTTCAACCTCCATTAGGGGGTGAATCCTGTCCAGCCTTTTCAAGCAGATAGCGCCCGCCTTCAAGAATCAGCACGAATTCACCGCTTTTTTCATCATATGTAATGTGTTGCGCCAGCTGGTAATAGGCGGGGCGGGAAAAACGGGCCTCGAATTCGCCGCCCTTGACTGAACAATACAGCACATTTTCATCACCGGTTCGAATCGTCCCGGCATCAAGCTTTTCAGTCGAATCATCGTTCAGTAGTATGGTTGCCCGCTCCGTCCCGGTTTCATCCGCTTCGATCCAGAGTGACTTCACCACGAAAGGAACATCTTCCACGGTAATGTAGTGCCTGGTGTCCTCCGTGACGACATAATAATCACCGTTGTCGTCGCGCTTCAGATTCTGAAAAAACAACGCCAGTATGTCTTTTCTGAATATTTCGGCGTCATGATAGTACCATACCCCGTCTTTATCGATCCTGACAGGGAACAATTGTTTTTCCTGTACGGCATTATCTGTGTCAGTGTCTGTCATGATTTTTCCCCGTATAATTATCCGTATCGAGCAATATGGTGACGGGACCGTTGTTGACGAGTTCCACTTTCATCATTTTTCCAAATGATCCCGTCGACGTTTCAATGCCCCGTCCACGAACGACATCGACGAAATAACGGTATAATCGCTCAGCCCTGACCGGTTCGCAGGCGACGTTAAAAGAAGGCCGCCGTCCCCTGCCCGTGTCCGCCAACAGAGTGAACTGAGAAATTATCAGCATATCGCCGGAAACGTCCAGGATGGAACGGTTCATCTTTCCGGTGTCGTCTTCAAATATCCGGATATGAACGACTTTTTCCGCGAGAAGCTCAGCGGAGGTCTCGTCGTCAGTGTCGGCAACACCCAGCAGAACGAGGAACCCGGCACCAGCCGATCCCTCAAGCACTCCTTCAACAAACACCTTCGCATAATCAACACGCTGAATCAGTGCCCGCATGATACTCCCGGTACGTCTCTATTCCGTCCGACCCGTCTCGAAATAAATCGCGCTCCTGAAAATCTGTCACTATAACCCGACTTCAGAATTTTTCAAGAGACGAACCTGAAATATTTTTCTGGTACTTTTCTCTATCGATCATTCAGCAGGTTTCGCAGATTCGATAATTTCGATTCCATGACGGCAAGCGCCTCTCCTGTCGTTCGAGTCTGGGCTTTCAACGCTTCGGCGGCTGCTTCTCCTGTGGCCTGCTGCATTGCCCGTGAACTCTTTTCTTCCAGTGACCGAATGAGATTGCGATACTTGCCGTAGAAGCGCCAGCCGATCGCGAAACCGATGAGTACGAGACTGGCCATTGCCGCCAGGCCACGGCCGCTGAACAGAGAAATAACGGCCGCGACGCCTAATGTCAGGGCCTGGTGGACTCCCGGATCATCTACGAAAGCACTGACGTTATCCCCGCCCGGCAGAACGAGCAGGAATATGAGAAACAGTGCGCCGTACACGAAACGCTGGACACCCCTGAAAAACGTCGGCATGAGTTCATCCGCGCGCGCCGTACCGCCGGCGGCCAGGACACCGTAAACCCTGTCTTCGAACGAGGAAAGACATTCATCAAAAGTGAGAAAGCGCTCGATCTCGCCGGGCATACCCGCGAGAGAAAGACGGCGGTACAGCTCCGAATAAAGCCGATCACGCCGCAGGGCAAGATGACGCTTGAGGACTGAACGCAGGTCTTTTACGGCTTTGTCCCGCATTTTTGAAGACCTGCGTGGATCAATACCGCCCCTTCCATGCAGCCTGACGGCAAAAAGCTCAATGACGCGGCCGGGACCTATCAGGATATCAACCGGGTTTTGCTCTTCGGACGATTCTTTCACCAGCGCGTCCGCCCACAGCGCTGCCGCCCGTTCGACGTTGTCGGCGGCGGTACGTATTTCGTCATCCGCTGCTTCCGTCCATTCAGCCAGCACATCACACAATCGTGCCACCGCAGCAACTTCACGTTCCAGCGCGCCGTATACTGGCCCGAGCTCAGCGTCGATATTCAGCATCTTGATTCCCATCAGTTCCTTGATGTCCCGCTCACGAAATATCTCTCTCCGCAGGAGTTCGATCTGATTCCAATAGGATGGCTTTTTATTGCCGAGATATTCGGCCGCTGACACATGATACACGACAGGATCTGTTATGCCGGCGACGGCCAGGTGGTCTCTGAGGACGCTCATGGCGATCGCCAGGTCGTTTCCGTTTCTTTCGGACCCTTCCGCTCCATCAAAAAATATGTCCGCCTTGTTGAGAACAAAATAATAATTACGACGGTCTTTGGGCATTCTTTCAAGGAAATCGTAAAATTGTCCATCAGCGTATTTTTCCGGCGATAAAACCCATACGAGCACGTCCAGTGTTTCGAGAAACGCTGTCACTGTCTCGCTGTGTTGTTCCACGATACTGTCGTAATCCGGCAGATCACAGAGTATGATGCGCCGTACGTCGTCCGCCTCGTGAAGGTATTCTATCCAGGGTAGTTTCGTCATTTCGAACGACGCGGGAAGAGATGTCTCTTTATGTCTGTAGATCAGCACCTCGTTCGTGTGGGGTCGCCGGTGGCTGGTCGACGATATTGTTTCTGCGGCCAGGGCGTTCATGATCGTTGATTTGCCGACACCCGTTCCGCCGATGAGGCCGACGGCAAGCACGCCTTCTTCCAGATTGTCGAGTCTGCGTCGGGCCCCGCCCACAAGATCACGAAGCCGGCCGGATTCTTTTTCATCCAGCGCGAGAAATGTACCGCCTGTCCCGAGAAGCTCGTCGAATTTTTCCACGAGATTCAAAAGTCTGTCGCGGTATTCCGTCACGTCGACGCCTCCATTTCCCGCTTCAACCGGGCCAATTCATCGGTTGCGTTTTCAGGCAGTGCGAAATTTGCGATAATCGACGTGTAGCGATCCCGCTGCTCCTCGAAAATCGAAAGGATACCTTCCCGGTATCGGTCGTTCATCTTCCGAATGATCGCCCTCAGTTCCCGGTGTGCGAAAAGGTCGGCTGAGCTCTTGGTGACAAAAGGTGCCAGCACCGTATTGAAGGCCATCTCCAGGAGAGTTATACCCCCGCCCAGGACTGTTTCAAAGGACAGGATAGCCGCGCCCCAAAGTACTGAGGTGGAATAGATTCCCACCTTTTTCCCCTTGGGCAGATCCCGTTCCAGTTCGCTGATCGTGTTCTCAAGCCACACCGCTATTTCAGCCTGTACATCGGAAAGCCGTGACTCAATTTCACGTTCTTTCATGGCCGTCTCACCTTTTCGAAGATCGGCAAACAGCGGAGCGTCGGGAGACGACGGCGAAAGATTTTCGAGAATCAGAACGTTCAAATGTTCAATCGCCGATATAATCGGTGAATTGTCGATTCTGCGACCGGCCCGCAGCAGGCTTTCCTTTTTTTCTTCGTCCGTTTCCGCACGCCCAATGCGGAGCAGATCCAGGGGTGCCCGGACAAGCGACGCGATGTAGCCTCGGGGCTTTGCAAGAACATCATAAGCGCCGAATATTTTTTTTATTTCACGCTTGATCGCATGAAGGTTTCTCTGCTCGTTCCGCGTCTTCATTTCCTCGAGAAGAAAACGGGCCGAAGAGTCGACGAGCGAATCGAGCTTTTCAACCCACCTGCCTTCCGCCTCTTTTTCCCGTTCAATCAGATTCAGCAGACGGCTGGCCTTGTCGGCGATATTACGCTGGATTCGCTGTCGGTCCTCGCGGATAATGGTTTCCTTTTCGGCGCGCGAGAAAACCTCCTGCATCTTCAGTGCAAAATTGTCCAGGATGCGCCGCAGCGTTCCGCTGTCACGTTCATCTGCGCCCATGAAAGGAATAACAAAAAACCTCTCTTCATTCAGAGAAATACCGCGCTCCCGGAAAATTCTCACCAGTTCCGCCGCTGTCTGGTCTTTCTCTGCTTTGTTGAAAACAACGAACAGGGGTTTTCCTTCCACCGACGCGCGGTGCATGAAACGAAACAGGACCTGGTCCGCATATTTTTCCTGGCTTGTGACGAAGATAACGCCGTGGGAAAGGTGATACATGAGACGGGCCTGACAGCGATTTTGCGATTCCAGGGAATCAAGATCGGGCGTGTCGAGAAGGACGAGATGCGACAGGTGATCCTCACCGTGTTCGACATAACGTATGAAGGGATTTCCGTCGTTTCCGGTTACGGACCCCCCGCCCGTTGCGTCGTGAAACGCCCGCTTGGTACGCGACAAGAAAAAGGGGGAATTTACGGCGGCTGCATGATCACGATGACCGTACGCCACCGGCGCCGTCGTCGTGGGACGGGCCACGCCGACCGTACTGATGTCTTTACCGGCCAGGGCGTTGAATATGGTTGACTTGCCGGTCCCGGTACCTCCCAGGAGAGCGATCCAGAGACAGTCCGCCTTCTTTTTATAAATAAAAATTTCCTGTTCGATTCTCAGGGATTCAGCCGTTTCGCGCATATCTTCCGCGGCGACCGCAAGGCCCGACGGCCGGATGCTCAGCCATGACAACTCCGGTGCGGTCGGTCCCGAATCGTTCATCGATTCTCCATTTCAAGCTGATTTTTCAGGCCGGTGCAACACGCGCCGGTATTGTTTCCTGTTTAGCAGATGGCGCGCGAAACATCAACATTGCAGCGTGCCGGAATAAAAGAGAATCACGGCATAAATACCGGCAATGTTAAATACCGACGCTTGCCGTCATTGGCGAGTCGTATTATCATCTCCCGTCATGACATCACACAGACACACTAAAAAAATTCTTCTTGTCAATCCCTGGATCCACGACTTCGCCGCGTATGATTACTGGGCGAAACCGCTTGGATTGCTCTATATCGGGTCGTTTCTTCGAAACGAAGGATTCCGCGTCGAACTCGTCGATTGTCTCAACGACCCCGAAGCCCTGTGTTTCGGCACGAGGAAAAACGGACGGGGCCGCTTCCAAAAGGAAGAAATATCCAAACCCGCCGCCCTGAATCATATTCCGCGCCGCTACAGCCGTTACGGCATGTCCCCCGGCAAATTCAGGGAGGCGCTTCAACGGCGCTGCCGTCCCGACGCGGTACTCGTGACTTCCGTCATGACCTACTGGTATCCCGGCGTATTTGAGGCCATCGGCATTATAAAGGAACTGTTCCCGGAAGTTCCGCTCGCCCTGGGCGGCATCTACGCGACGCTGTGCCCGGAACACGCGCGCGCCCACTCCGGAGCCGACCTCGTTGTCGAGGGGGATGTTCTTTTTCGAGAACCTGAAGACAAAAAATCGCTTCGAGCCGTGCTGGAAACGCTTTTCGGCGTGGACCTCGACTTCTTCAAACCTTATAACACATTGGATTCCCTCCCCTTCCCCGCTTATGACCTGCTGCCGTCTTTTGATCAGGCCGTTCTGCTGACATCGCGGGGATGTCCTTATTCCTGCGATTACTGCGCGTCGCGCTATCTTGACGGTTTCTTTCAGGAACGCGACCCGCTGTCGGTGGCCGACGAGATCGAATACTGGATCGACTCATACGGCGTCCGTGATTTCTCCTTCTATGACGACGCCCTCATCGTCAACGCTGAAAAACGCCTCGTTCCCCTGCTCGAGGAAATCATGCGCCGCGGGTTTTCCTGCCGGTTTCACTGCCCGAACGGCATGCACCTGCGGGGAATGAACGATACGCTGGCACGGCTCATGTACCGGGCGGGCTTCAAAACGCTGAGGTTCGGCTTCGAAACCTCTCAGGCCGACAGACAAAAAGCAACGGGGGACAAAATCAGCAACCCCGAGACCGCTGAAGCCGTCCGTCATCTGAAACGGGCCGGGTTTCGCGGCGAAGATATCGGCCTTTACCTGCTCTGCGGTCTGCCGGGACAAAACAGAAAAGAAATGGAAGACACGGTGGACTACGTTGCGTCGCTTGGCGTCCGGCCGGTTATCGCCGAGTATTCTCCCATTCCGCACACAGCACTCTGGCCGTCTGCCCTGGCCTCATCAAACCTGGATCTGGCAAGCGAACCGCTTTACCACAACAACTCGATTTTCCCCTGCCTGCCGGACTCGGATGACGTACAATTTCTCCGGTCATTGAAAGTCCGAGCGCGGGCCTCGCATTCCCGAAAACAAGATTAAACCCCGACATTAAATACCTTGATTCACATCACATAACATACTAGACTCACGCCGAACGTGTTATGAATCATTTATTCTGGTGGACAAAACAGCTTGTTATTCTTTTCGTTTCCGGATTTTTCCTGTACAGGGGCGTCAGGGTGCTGATCGGCTGCTACGGCCTTGACGATCCTTTTTCATTCATCATGTATTTCTTTTCGTCCAGCCTGCTGATACTCGTAAGTGCCAGCATCATGCTGTACCCCGTTTTTAAAATTTACGGCCGCCTGACAGGCGGCGGGCGAACCGCTCGTTCGACTTTTGAAAAGGAGGATCCGTGAGAACGTTTTTCCCGTCCGGCGGCCTGCGGACCAGATTGATTCCGCCCATTGCCGCGGCCCTTTTCATACTGGTTCTGTCGGCCTATTCGCCGCAGGCGGATGCCTTTGACCCGGCGGCGGGAATTCATAGAACAATCCTTCCAAACGGTATACGGGTCCTCGTCAAGGAACGTTCCATAAGCCCGACGGTGTCCCTCTATATCCGCCACCGCGCTGGGGCGGTTGACGATCTTACCAGTCGAACCGGCGCCGCGCATCTCCTGGAACACATGATGTTCAAGGGAACCACCACTATCGGGACGGTCGATTACCAGGCGGAAAAATCATTGCGCGACCGGATTTCTGAAGCACGATCGGTGCTGAAGAAGGTTTCCAGGCGCGACGGCGACGATTCCTCCGAAGCCCGGGAACTGGCCGAGAAAATCAATCGGCTGGAAGAAGAAAAGCGCTCTCTTATCGTTTCAAACGAAATCGACAGGCTTTACAGAGAACGCGGGGGCGTGGGTCTCAATGCCTCGACCGGGTACGAACTGACCACCTACATGGTGAACCTGCCGGCCAACGCACTGGAACTGTGGGCCAGAATCGAGGCGGACCGGCTCATGAATCCCGTTTTCCGTGAGTTTCTTTCAGAGCGTGACGTGGTCAGGGAAGAACGACGGCAAATGGTTGATTCCCGCCCCGAGCGGCAGCTCAGTGAACTCTTTCTGGGAACGGCTTTCATCGCCCATCCCTACGGCAGGCCCATACTGGGATGGAGCGACGACATCGCCCGTCTCGACATAGACTACCTGACCCGATTTTTTCGTTCTCTGTACCGTCCTTCAAACATGGTGATCGCCGTCGTGGGAGACGTGACAAATTCTGAAGTTCTGCCCCTGATAACTAAGTATTTCGGCGCTCTTAAAGAATCGCCGGCCGACAACCTCCTTACACGGGGTGTTACCGCCGAACCGCCTCAGCGGGGCGAAAGACGGGCTTCCCTGTCATCTTCAGCCAATCCCCGGCTGATCATTGGGTTCAAAAAACCGACCGCACCCGCGATGGAAGACTATGTTTTCGATATTATTGAAAATATTCTAACAGGGGGACGTTCATCGCGTTTATACCGTTCTCTCGTCATTGAGAAGGAGCTGGCCGGAGACATCTCCGCGGTCAACGGATTTCCCGGCATACTGTATAATAACCTCTTCATAGTTGAAGCGGAACCGCTGGACGGGGTGTCTCTCGCGGCGCTGGAATCGGCAATCCTCAGCGAACTTGAACGGCTGAAACGGGAACCTGTTTCCCGACGTGAACTTCAAAAAGCAAAGAACGGAATACGGGCGGATTTTTGCCGCATGCTCGATTCCAACAGCGGGACCGCCTCGGTTTTATCCTATTTCGAGGCGACCCTGGGAGACTGCGGCTATCTTACAAATTATCTCGATCGCATCGCTTCCATCGAAGCCGACGACATCCGGTCGGCCGCAGACGAATATTTCGTTAAAAGCAACAGAACCGTCGCGCTCCTGGAAAGGGAAGAACATCCGTGAAGAATAATATATACCGCGTTTTCATCGTTCTGATTCTCTCGCTGTCGCTGACGGGCTGCACCTGCCTGATCGGCAGGTGTGACGCCCCGAGGAGTCCTTTTCCGGAAGACCGGGCGACAGCCGCGCCGGTCCTGCCCGATCCGAATGCTATAGCCGTTGAACCCCTTGATTTCGACCCGCCGGCTGTGGAGCGTGTTGTTCTCGACAACGGCATGGTTCTTTTCTTCATGGAAGACAGGGAGTTGCCGCTGGTCAAGCTGTCACTCATCATACAGGCGGGTTCCGTTTTTGATCCTCCGGGACTGGAGGGCCTGGCAGCCTTGACGGGCAAGGCAATGATCAGGGGCGGTACAAGCCGTATGACTCCCGACGAGGTGGACGATGAACTTGATTTTCTGGCGGCCGATATTTCCGTATCCGTCGGCAAGAAAACCATGGTGCTGTCTGTCGACGCGACGACCGATACCTTTGACCGCGCGCTTGAAATTTTTAACGATATCCTGCATCACCCCCGTTTCAGCGAACAACGCCTGGCAAATGTCGCGAACGTCACCGTCGAGGATCTCAGGCGTATTCCAGACAACCCGCAGCGGCTCGCCTTCCGCGAATTATCACGTCTTCTCTACGACGACGAACGGTGGGGCCGATCACCCACAATTAATTCCGTGCGGGCCATAACACGGGATCATTGTGAAATCTTTCATAAAAATTTCATTCAATCCGGCCCGTCAATGGCAGCCGTTTCCGGCGACGTTTCATTACGTGAGATCAGGAAAAAGCTCAACGACCTGTTGGGTTCCCGTTGCCTTGCAGAAGCCGAACCGCTTCCCGAACCGCCTGTCCCCCGGGAATTGGCTGCTGGTTACTACCTGTCGAGAGATCTTCCTCAATCGGTAATCGTTGCCGGGTACGTGGTCCCGGGTAAAAACGATCCCGATTTCTACGCAATGAATGTGCTTAACGACATCGCCGGCGGAGGCGGTTTCCAGTCGCGAATGACGACTGAAATCAGGACCAGAAGGGGTCTTGCCTACAGTGTTGGTTCCATTTACGAACCGAAAAGCGATTTCGGCGTGGTCGCCGTTTACGCCATGACGAGGTCCGAGGCAACCGCAAGCGTCGTGGAGCTGATGAATTCCATACTTGAGGATCTGGCATGGAATCCCGTTGATACGGAAGCACTCGAACGCTCCCGAAAATCGCTTATCAACAGCCACGTCTTTTCTTTTACATCGGCTTCAAAAATCACCAGGAAACAAATGATGAACGCGTTCCAGGGGCTTCCCGACAATTTTCTTCAGACCTACACCGACAGAATCGCCTCAGTCGATGCCGAGGACGTCCGCCGCAGCGCCGACGCGTATCTGGGAAGCAACAGACGTGTTCTCCTTGTGCTGGGACATCCTGATTCAGTCAAGGAACAACGTGTCGCGAAGGAGCCTCTCGTGGAAATACGCAGTGACTTACTGGAGGAGGTGGAGGAGCTCTGACGGCATGAAGAAAACGAGAGAATTGTTCCTTATGGACAGGACCCGCCACGACAGGCACAAAAAAATAAGACGACATTGAAAGGCGGATTTCATATCATGATCGACGAGGGAACGTTTGAACAACTTGCAGGCACCATCAATACGTACCGGGACGACACGGTGGAGCTTCAGAGAATTCTGACGGCAATCCCGGCGCTGGCGCCGGAAAGCGGGGGCGACGGTGAAGAGGAAAAAGCGCGGGCCCTTGAGAACGTTCTTCGGTCATGGGAGTTTACGAATATGCAACGATTTGACGCTCCCGATGAACGGACATCGACGGGTACCCGCCCCAACATTATCGCCACGATCCCGGGCAAACGTACGGACCGGACCATCTGGATAATCACACACCTCGACGTGGTTCCTCCGGGAGAACGTTCTCTCTGGTCACATGATCCTTATGAACTTGTAGTCGCGGACGGTCGGGTCTACGGCCGGGGGACCGAGGACAACCAGCAGGACCTTGTGTCGTCGATTATGGCGGCCCGAAGTCTTATTCAGAATGGCATTACCCCGGTGACGAATGTGGCCCTGGCCTTCGTAGCCGACGAAGAAACCGCGAGCATTAAGGGGCTTCGCCACCTGCTCGAGCAACAACCTCCCCTGTTTAAACCCGATGATTACATCGTGGTCCCCGATTTCGGCAATGATCAGGGAGACGGCATAGAAATCGCCGAGAAAAGTATACTCTGGCTTCGTTTCAGGACCATCGGGAAACAATGCCACGCAAGTGTTCCCGCCATGGGGAATAACGCGTTCAGGGCGGCGTCCCACCTGGTGACGGCACTGGAAAGTCTTCACGAACTTTTCCCTGAACGCGACCGGCTGTATGATCCGCCGGAGAGTACCTTCGAACCGACGAAAAAGGAAGCAAACGTTCCCAATATAAACACCATTCCGGGGGACGACGTCTTCCACCTGGACTGCAGGATTCTTCCCGTCCATGATCTTGATGAAGTAATGAAAAAAATTTCAGAAATTGTCCGAAGGATCGAGAAGCAATGGAACGTTGCCATCCAGGTTGAACCGCAGCAGAAAACACAGGCGCCGCCGCCCACTTCGGCGGACGCGCCGGTCGTGGCCATGCTGACGGAGGCGGTGGAACATATTTACGGAGTGAGGCCCGTGCCCGTCGGTATCGGCGGAGGAACCGTCGCCGCCTATCTTCGCGAGAAAGGTCTTCCCGTTGCCGCCTGGTCAAAACTCAATCGCATGGCTCATCAGCCTGATGAATACTGTGAAATCGACACCATGATCGGCAACGCGAAGGTGTTTGCTCGATTATTTCTTAATGATATCAAGCAGTAATATGTAACCAAAAAGGTTTGCAATCGCTCATTCAAAGTGCTAGCATCGTTCCGCTTTTTACAGGTTCCAGGTCCGTCCCGGTTCTGCCGGGAATCGCGGCACAGAAAAAAGACGCGTTACAAACGCCTTCTAAGCGCAATGGCATCGGAACCGGAAAGTTGTATACGCTGGTTGCATTGAATACTGAAACCTCACAGGCCGCCACGGTCAGGAAAATTGAATTTCCCGATAATACCGTGACCCAGTCGCTTCTCGGCGAACACAGCGGGAATGCGAGACGGCTGGAAAAACTTACCAAGGTCTCCATACACATCCGGGGGAATGTCCTCTCTGTAAGGGGAAACAGTGAAACGGTGGATTTTGTCTGCAACCTCCTGGAGCAGCTCTACCGGATCGTGGAAAAGGGATACCCCGTCTACGCGGCAGACGTTGATTACGCGCATCGGATTTTGTCCGGCGACACGCGTGTCGACTTGGAGCGCATATTTCTCGATACCGTTTTTATTTCATCGAAAAAGAAAATAATTACTCCGAAAAGCATCGCCCAGAAGCAATACCTCGATGCCATTCGAAAGCACGATATCGTTTTTGGTATAGGACCGGCCGGAACCGGGAAAACATACCTGGCAATGGCCATGGCCGTCTCAGAATTGTTCTCGAAAAAAGTCAGCCGGATCGTCCTCACCAGGCCTGCCGTGGAAGCCGGAGAAAAGCTGGGATTTCTGCCTGGCGACCTTGCGGAAAAGGTAAATCCTTACCTGAGACCGGTTTATGATGCCCTCTACGACATGATTGATTTCGACCGGGTCACGGCCATGATCGAGAAGGGAGTCATCGAAGTCGCGCCCCTGGCGTTTATGAGAGGTCGAACACTGAATGATTCCTTTATTATACTCGACGAAGCGCAGAACACGACACCCGAGCAGATGAAAATGTTTCTCACCAGGCTGGGCTACGATTCAAAGGCCGTTATCACAGGAGACATAACACAGACGGATCTTCCTCCCGACAAGATATCCGGGTTGATTCACGCTGAATCGATACTTGGTAAGACCCCTGGCATCGATTTCATTTATTTCTCAGATGTCGATGTCGTACGGCATCCGCTGGTACAGGAAATAATCAAGGCTTACAATAATCTCGACGGGAAATCGGAGGCCGGCGCCTGATATATCCGTCGCTTCGAGCCGCCGCGGCCGTTTAAAACGTTGCCGGCTCCGGGAAGTTGTTCTCATGGGTCACATATTCACCATAAACAGAAAGAAGACGAACGGAAAAACGCTTCCTTTTGCCGACCGACTGCCCTCATTTCTTGCCAATTTCACCTTTCAGACATGTCTGATTCTCGTTGTCGCCTCGATTATTCTGGCGGTGCTGGTAACTCCGCGGACCGGCTCCGGAATACCCGCTTACACCGTGGGCATGGTTGCATCCAAGGATATAAAGGCCGACCGTGATTTACTGGTGGAAGACACTGCGGCCACGCAACAGAAAAAAATCGAGGCGTCGAAAGAGGCTCCTCCCGTTTACGAATACACGGCAAGCCTCCCCCTTCTAATCGCCCGCAACATGACCGATGCGTTCCAGGCTGCTGAAGAAATCTTCCGGGATATGCCCGTTAATGATGAACAGGACTCAGACGAACGCCGAAAGATGGTCGAAACAATTCGCGGCGTTTTCAAAGCAAAAACCGGTATCGAGCTGAATAACGAGGAACTTTCCCTGCTCATCGAAGCGGGATTCGCCCGCCCTGTCGCCGATGCAGCGACTCATCTTCTGCTCGAGGCCTACAAAAATCCTTTTGTCATTGCCGAACGTCCCGCGACGGCCCTTCAGGACTCCGGCACCGTTCTCATTCACGAAGAAGGTTCATCCGAAGAAACGGTTACGCTCGACATCGATACCATCGCGACGATGAAGGAAGCACGTCGTTTCCTCGGAGATGCGGTTGAAACAATGAAAGGACCGCTCGAACTGGGCCTGTTGAACATCGCGGCAACCCTGGCCGAAATGGCTCTGCGTCCGACCCTGGTTTTTTCAGAAGTACAGACGGAACGAAACCGGCAACGAATGGTTGATGATGTCAAGCCCGTTTTCTTCAAAGTGCTGAAAAACGAGATGGTCGTAAGAGAAGGCCAGCGGATCACTGATGAAGACATGAAAAAGCTGGAAATGCTCTCCGTCAGGCAAAACGCTCACCCCCTCAGGATGATCTCTCTGCTGATGGGAACATTTCTTCTTATCGCGATTCTTGCCCTCGTCTTGTATCGAATATCGGTTCACCGCATACAGTCGATTCCAGGAACCGTCAAAAACCTGGTCTTCATGGCATTCGTCGCCGTCGTGCAGATCATACTGGTGAAGGCGGGCATATTTATCGCGGAAGCCGCATGGCCCTCCCTGCAGACTTCCGGCAATCCCCTTGTCTACGCGATACCATTTGCAACCGGGTCAATGCTGGTGTCAGTCCTTCTGGGCAGCCGCGACATGGGGCTTATCTTTTCGATCTTTACCTCGTTTTGTGTGACCTTTCTCTTCCCGGACAAGGCTGCGATTTTTATTTACGCCTTCAGCGGATCAATCGTCGCTTCACACTTTATCATCCATTGCCGGAAGCGCTCGGACTTCTTTAAAACAGGTCTGATCGTGGGCGCCCTTAACCTCATCGTTGTCCTGGCACTGGTCCTCTTCGGCGGAACACTGCTTGCCGCCGAAACGGCGCTGAAACTCGTCATGGCCCTGTCGGGAGGGCTGCTGGCCGGCATTATTGTTTCCGGCACGGTACCGCTTTTCGAGTATCTTTTCGGCTACACCACGGACATTAAGCTTCTGGAACTGGCTAACCTGAATCAGCCCATTTTCCAGGAAATGATTATCAAAGCGCCCGGGACGTACCATCATTCAATAATCGTCGCCTCCATGGTTGAGGCAGCCGCCGAAGAAATCGGGGCTAATTCACTGCTTGCAAAGGTGGGAGCCTATTATCACGACATCGGCAAGATGAAAAAACCGAGCTACTACATTGAAAACCAGCAGACATGGGAAAACAAGCACGATAAACTGAAACCTTCCATGAGTTCCCGTGTCATCATTTCTCATGTCAAAGAAGGGTGCGAGATAGCTGACGCCATTAAGCTCGGTGATGAAATATGCAACATCATTCGACAGCACCACGGCACCCGGCTGGCCGTATTCTTTTACGAAAAGGCCAAAAAGGAACAGAATCCGTCGCAACCGCCGATCCTGGAAAGTGATTTCCGCTATCCGGGACCGAAACCACAGTCGAAAGAAGCCGCCCTCGTGCTCCTGGCCGACATCGTGGAAGCATCGTCGCGGATACTGAAAAACCCCACACCTTCACGCATAAAAGCGCTGATCGACACGAGAATTCGTGAGGCCGTTGACGACGATCAACTTAATGAATCCGATCTCACCTTCAGCGACCTGAATAAAATCGCCGAAAGTTTCGCGCGGATTCTCAACGGTATATTTCACCACAGGATCGACTATTACGAGACGGACGGGAAAGAAGCGTCAAATGAACAGAAAAACAGCAGTCTCCGTCGAAAACCGGCAGTCAAAAATTCTCATAAAATCCCGGAAAATCAAAGGGTTCCTCAGCCGCCTCCTGGAGCTTCTGGAGTGCACTGATAGTGAGGTCTCGGTCACACTGGTCAACGACGACGAAATCAGGATCCTGAACAACCGTTACCTGCAACGCGACCGTCCCACCAATGTTATCTCCTTTTCAATGCGGGAAGGTGATTTTGGAGACATAACACCCACCGTACTCGGCGATATCGTCGTATCCGCCGAGACAGCCGCACGAGACGCCCGGGCGGGAGATATTCCGGCGGACGACATGATCCTGTATCTTGTAATCCATGGACTGCTGCACCTTCTCGGGTACGATCACGAAGCGTCGCAGGAGGAAGCGGTCCGCATGCGTCAAAAGGAAAACGAACTCTTCTTCGCCCTCAGAAACTATCATCTCGAACAAAAATGACGGGACTGTTCCGTGGAAACCACGGTTCATTCTTTCAGAATAATTGTCTGGCCCGGATAAATAGTGTCATCCGGAGACAGACCGTTGATTTCAAGAAGAGAATGCAGGCTTACGTTGAATCGCCTCGCTATGGTGTAGGGACTGTCACCTCCCCGAACCACGTACGTTTCCGGCGCATTCCCCGTTGATGCGGCGGCGGTTGCAGACGTCGCCGGCGTGGGAATGAGGAGTTTCTGTCCGACTCGAATCAGATTGCCCTCAAGATTGTTTTCTGTCTTGATCCGGCTCACGGTCGTGTTGTACCTGCGGGCGAGGTGAAACAGCGAATCCCCCCGCTGAACGTTATAGGTAATCACTTTGGCGCTTCCGGAGGCCGCCGTTCCGGTTCCTGCCGGAATGGTCAGCACCTGTCCCGCACGTATGAGATAGGGACGGGCAATGTTATTGGCCCGCGCGATGGCGCCGACGGAACTGCCGTATCGGACGGCTACTGTGGACAATGATTCACCCCGCTGTACACGGTGCCGTGCCGGTTTTGACAAAACGGTTCGAGAGACCGGAGAGGATCCCGATACAGGCACGTGCAACCACTGTCCCACGCGTATGAGATAGGGACGTGCAATATTATTGGCCCCGGCGATAAGTCTGATGGAACTGCCGTATCGGGAGGCGATAGTGGACAACGATTCACCCCGCTGTACACGGTGCCGTACAACGGAACCCGACTCGACCGCCGCGGCGGGAGCAGCGGGAATGTCGTCCAGGGTTGCGAGCAGTGTTTCGCCCTTCCCCGGAGGAATCTTGAGTTCATACGGCCGGTTCGGGGTTACTTTCAGACGCAGTTCCACATTCAGAGATTCAAGTTCGCAGACCTCCACATCAAGATATTTCGCGATATCTGCTAAGCGCATGCTTTTCTCAATGGTAACAGTCTCGCAGGCGAGCGGTTCATCCAGCTCTTCACTTGCGAGATCGAAACCATATTTTTCAGGTTCTTTGATAATCCGAAGCGCCGCAAGAAATTTTGGCACGTATCTCCTGGTCTCCGGCGGCAATTCCCGGTAAAGATCCCAGAAATTATCCAGATAATTTACTTGCTGGCCGGATATCACCCGCAACACCCTTCCCTCGCCGCAATTGTAAGCGGCGAGAACCGTTTGCCAGTCGCCGAAAATACCGTGCAGCTCGGTAAGATAGGCAATCGCCGCATCGGTCGATAATTCCGGATTCATACGTTCGTCAACATACTGGTCGCGTTTCAGCCCGAATTTGTATCCCGTCGATGGTATAAACTGCCACAGTCCGAGAGCGCGGGCCGATGAAAAGGCCTTTACGATAAAACCGCTTTCCACCAGTGGCAGCCAGGACAATTCTTCCGGGAGCCCCGCTTCTCGAAGCCGTTGTAAGATCATATCCCGATAGGCTCCTGAACGCCGGTACGATCGAAGGAAAAACTCCCGTTCACGTTTCTGAAACCTTTCAATCTCCCGGTTCACCTCGGGAACGTCGGAAAGGGGAATTTCGCTCTGTGATCCCACGGCTGCGGTGCTTCTGGAGGCATATATCTCAATGATGCGCTTTGCGATCAGGAAACGGAGATCGTCCCGTTGCCAGGTTATATCGGGATCGTCGTTTATATCGAGGGTAAGGGCGTATGCCTGGTCGAGAAGTGCAAGCGCGCTGTCGAGTTCGCCCCGTTCCCAGAATTCGCGGGACTGATTGAGAAGAACAAGCGCTTCATCGATGGCCTCCTGGGCCTCCGCCTTCCGTTCAGCTTTGTCTACGCATTCGCCGTTTCCCGAGGTTTTCTCTCCACCGGGGTCGGGTTCATTCGCAAATAACCCGGCTGACGGTTCTTCCCGTCCATCGGTTTCGCACGGCTGCGCTACCGCATAACCGTTTGCAGACGTTTCCTGTTCTGATGATTCTTTCGCGGCACTCCGGGTCGAATCATCTCCGCGAATTATTGCCGGTTCGCGATACGCGTAATCTCCCTGGTAAAGTGTGCACGACGCCAACACAGGAGACAGGAAAAAGAAAATTATCAACAACATGTGAATACTACGATATTTCCAGCACGATTCCCCCTGCGTTACATGGAATTTCACCATAAAAATCCTCTCGTATATAATCTTAAACAGCAGTGCGACAATCGGACATCAGTCGGCGTTTTTCCTGCCGTCGCCTGCCCTGTTCACGGTGCCAGGACTGATTCCTGAACCAGATAGGCCTCGATGAACTCGTCAATATACCCGTCGAGCACTCGTTCGACGTTCCCCGTTTCCCTGTTGGTCCGGTGGTCCTTCACCATCTGGTATGGATGCAACACATATGAACGGATCTGGCTCCCCCAGGCGATGTCTTTTTTAGTCTTGTTCACTTCATCGCTTTTTTCCAGTTGTTCGAGGCGGCGTGCCTCGTAAATCCTTGAACGGAGAATTTTCATGGCGGTCGACTTGTTCTTATGCTGCGAGCGTTCATTCTGACACTGAACTACGATGCCCGTGGGAAGATGGGTGATCCGTACCGCCGAATCGGTCTTGTTCACGTGTTGCCCGCCGGCGCCGCTTGAGCGGTAGGTGTCTATCTTGAGATCATTTTCGTCGATGACTACTTCAACGTCGTCTTCGACCTCCGGGTAAATGAAAACCGAAGCGAAAGAAGTATGGCGCCTCTTGCCCGTATCGAACGGTGAAATACGCACCAGCCGATGAATACCCGCTTCGGCGCTCGCGTATCCGTATGCGTAGAGACCCTCGAGCGTCAGTGTCGCGCTTTTGAGGCCCGCTTCGTCTCCGGGCTGCAAATCAACGATCGTCGACGTAAACCCCCGTTTCTCCGCCCAGCGCAGATACATTCGAAGCAGCATCTCTGCCCAGTCCTGGGCTTCCGTACCCCCCGCACCCGCGTGTATGGTCATGATGGCGTTACCGGCATCCTCCTCGCCGGACATCATCATAGTTATTTCTTTCTCTCGTACCCGCTGTTCAAGAGACTGAAGCTCGACTTCGATCTCCCGAATTATGTTCGTGTCATTTTCTTCCCGGGCCATTTCAAAAAGATCGGACAGTTCGTTGATCTTCGCATCCGTTGACCGCCAGGAATCAACGGCTTCTTCGAGCCTGCTCTTTTCCTGCAACACCTTTCTCGCGCGATCGGGGTCGTTCCAGAAATCCTCTTTCACGGACAGCGCGTCCAGCTCTTTCACCCGCAATGAAATATTTTCGAGGTCAAAGACAACTCCTGAGAGTTCCTACGCGTTTTTTCAAGTCCTGAATCATTGTTTCAATGTCTTCAATGCTCATCGTACTTTCTCCTCTTGCAGAAAAATGCCACCGTCGTCACGACAAAACACAGGAGGACAAAAATATCCCCCCATTCAGTGTAAAATGTATCGATCGTTGAAATTTTCAACGATCCCGACACAATCTCCCGTTCAAAGAGATTTGATACCGCGGTTACCCGCCCCAGCGGGTCAACGAGCGCGCTTATTCCCGTATTGGCCGCCCGCGCCAGTGATCTTCGGTTTTCCACCGCACGAAACGGTATCATGGACATGTGCTGGTAGGGCGCTGATGTTTTTCCGTACCAGGCGTCGTTGGTTATGTTGACCAGGAAATCCGCACCCTCCCGGACATGCGTTCTGCTGATCTCCGGGAATATGCCCTCATAACATATTAAGACGCCCGCCGCCAGACCATCTGTATTTACCGGAGCGACACGATCACCGGGAATAAAATCGGCGAATCCCGTCACCAGCTTGTCGACGAAAAAGAGCACGCTCTTCAGGGGCACGTATTCCCCGAAAGGAACAAGCCTCACCTTGTCGTAACGTCCGGAAACCTTTCCGTCAGGCGTGACAATCCAGGCCGTGTTCATGAGCGAACGAACTCCATTCTCGATCGAATAGGCCGGACTCCCGAAAAGAAGTGTCGCATTCGCTTCCTGTGCCACGAAGCGTATTGTTCGGTGATTGTCGTCCATATCCTGAAAGAAAAGCGGCATCGCCGTTTCCGGCCAGACGATGAAGTCAACGCCGCTCCGCGAGGCTTTACGGGAAAGGTCGCGGTAGATTCCGATTGTCTTTCGCTGATAGGCGGGATCCCACTTGACGGATTGGTCGATGTTGCCCTGGATTAACGAGACGTCCAGTTTCTCGGCCTTTTCAAGCTCTGCGTCCACCAATACTGTTTTCCACGCGCCGTAGGACAGGACCGCCACCATGACCAGCACTCCCACCGACGCTTTCACTACGGCGGTACGCCGTGAACCTCCGAGAAGCAACTCGAAAAGCAGGCAATTGACGAACACGATCAGAAAGCTTACCCCGTATACGCCCGTTATGTCTGCAATCTGGATGATGTGCAGCCGGTCATGAAGCGCGTATCCAAGGTATTCCCAGGGAAATCCGGTAAACAGCGCCCCCCTCAGGAATTCTAGCACGGTCCAGAGGCAGGGCGCCGAAAGCAGAACCGGTATTCCCCGCCTGCTGAAAAAAACCACGCCCAGGGCGAAAAAAGCCGTGTAAAGCGACAGGTAAGCGGCCAGGAGCAGCATGACCGCGGCGGAAAAACCACGTGACAGCCCACCGTAGTGATTGACCACATAGGTAATCCAGTAAAGAAGTCCCGCATTGAAAATAAATCCGGCGAGAAATCCCAGTCGGAAGGCGTCGCCTCGTGATTCATTCCTGACGGCGAAGAGAAGGGGAATCAGGGCGATCCACGCCAGAAACCCCGCGCCGAACCGTGGAAAGGCGAAAAGGAGCATCAATCCGGACAACAGCGCCAGGGAGACGGTTTCTTTCTTCATTCCACCAGTCTTTCTTTACGTCGAACCTGCATGGTCGCCCGGCGATTCCCTTCCCGTCGTCCTGCGCACCCGCACTTTTTTAACGCTCCTTTCATCCGCCCGTTCGACGATTATGTCGAGATTCTCGTACGATACGGTTTCTCCGTTCAGCGGAATCTTCTTCATAAGGTGCAGAATAAATCCTCCCACAGTTTCAAACTGCCCCTCCGGAACCTCGCACTGGAAGTATTCCTCGAACTCATCGATCTCCGTTCTTCCGTCAACAAGAACGTCGCCCGACGATAACTCAACAAAGGGCTCTTCCTCCTCGACGTCGTGTTCATCATGAATCTCGCCGACGATTTCCTCTATCAGGTCTTCCAGCGTTACCAGGCCGGAAGTTCCTCCATACTCGTCTATCACCACGGCCATGTGCGATTTCATTTCTTTCAGTTCGTGCAGAAGAAAGAGTGCGCTCTTTGTTTCGGGAATGAAATAGGCCTTCCTGCTGATTGACAGTATGTCCCGTTCCCCGATTGGTTTCGACCAGAAGCGGAGCAGGTCCTTGACATTCAGAACGCCGATAATATTATCGATATTTTCAGAATACAGCGGCATCCTGGTGTGACCGTGCCGGGCCAGAAGATCAAGAATCTCCTCTATTGAAGCACCGCTTGAAACGGCGATTATTTCAGTTCTCGGCACCATCACTTCGCGTGCCACCGTGTCACCGAGTCCCAGTATGCTGCGCAACATCTGCCCGGATTGTCGATCAATGGCGCCCTCTTTTGCCCCGATGTCGACAAGGGAAAGAATTTCGCCTGCCGGGAAAGGAAGGATTTCTCTGCCGGTATGGTTTTTCGACCTCACCAGGGAGTAGATGAACCTGATTTTTCGGAACAGTGTTTTCACGACCACCCGCTGAAACGCCTCATCGAAGAGGCCTCCCTCGATCTTTTTTTATTGTGCCTTTTCTAAAGGCCCCGCAGAAACTCGGGCCGCAGGACGTGCCTGTTCTGCGATTCTATAATGTCGGTCAACAGGCTGACCGCTTTTTCTTTATCACCGGGAAGCTGCAATCTCAGAGGAACATAATTCGATGCGTGGTTGGACGTGAAAAAACAGTTCGAAAAATTTGATTCGGCGATCATGGTCCGCAGTTCCTCGAGAAATCCGAAGGTATCGGGAAGCCTGAAGAGACCGCGTTTATACTCGTCGTGCAGCGGCGTGCCGGGAACGAGCATGACCGTCAGGGCGCCCACATAGTCGGGATCCATTTCCGTTAGGATCCGCGCTGTGTCTTTCGCGTGCTCCATACTTTTTTTCTCGCCGCCGATTCCCAGCAACACTGTAACGGAAAGCGTTATTCCCGCTTCCTTCAGCATGCGTCCGGCGCGTAGAAGCTGTTCGTAATCAGCGCCTTTGCAAATTTTTTCCAGCAACTCGCTGTTGCCCGTTTCAACGCCGAGATACGCAATCCCAAGGCCACGTTCGTGCAGCTCTCTCAGTTCCTCAGGCGTTTTCCTCAGAACACTCTTCGCGTTCGCGTAGGTTCCGATTCGCTGCAGTCCCCTGATGTTCCGGTTGATTGATTCCAGGATCGGAACCAGTTTTCGCCGGGGAACGATGAGCGCATCGCCATCGCACAGAAACACCCTGCTGATCGGCCCCCATGCCGCCGCTTCCCGAATATCTTCTTCAATCTCCTCAAATGATTTGATCCTGAATTTCTCGCCCTTGTAAGTGCCGCAGAATGTACACTTGTTATGAGAACAGCCCACCGTTACCTGAAGAAGCAGGCTTCTTGCCTCGCTCGGTGGCCGTATAACCATGCCTTCATATTTCATCGCTGTTTGTCCCTTCACATGCACGGAATAAGCACGGCCGCCGCCGCGGCCGTCGATTCACAATCACCTTTTATAATATGGGCATTGAAAACACAAGCGCAAGGGGTGTTACGACAAGGATATTAAGACTTACAGTCCCTGAAAACAATCATTTTCCTGACCTTCGTTCAGGTATTTTCACCGTGTTATCGAAGTTATCCGCCAATAGACTGTTTCCCGAAAACAAGATAGATAAAGACCCATCAGGACGGCTTACTCCGACACATCGCGAAAAAAGCGCCTTGATCACGGTAGCGGATAAAGCGGCCGATGAAGAAACACAAAGGAGAATGATTCGATCATGAAAGAGAAAACGTACAAACCGGGTGAGTGTTACGATTACCAACTGACACTCGACAAATTGCTGCTGACTCCTCTTGCCTGCGCTCCGGAACAGGAAATAGTCTATCGCGGAGAAAGCCGCTATACGTACACGACCCTGTATGACAGGATTCATCGTGAAGCGGGCGGTCTGGCGAAACTCGGCGTCAATCAGGGAGACACCGTCTGTATTTTTGACTACGACAGTCCCCGGTTTCTTGAAACCTATTTTGCCGTCCCCATGATGGGGGCCGTCATGCACATGATGAACTGGCGGTCCTCGCCGGACCAGATCATTTACATGATGAACCACGCCAGGGATCGTGTCCTGTTGATTCATGAAGACTTTCTGCCGCTTCTTGAAAGCATTCGGGACAAGCTTACTACCGTCGAGAAGGTAATCCTGCTTTCCGACAGCGGCGCCGATCCCGACACAAAAATACCTATCGATATCGAGTATGAGGCTATGCTCGCCGGGGCATCTTCGCGCTACCCCTTCCCCGAACTCGATGACAACACCAGGGCTACCCTGTTCTATACCACCGGGACCACCGGGCTCCCCAAGGGAGTACATTTTTCACACAAGCAGGTAATGCTGCATGTCCTGAGTGAAACCATCATGACCGGAAGTTTTCACTCAATGGGACGGTTCCATTCCAACGACGTGTATATGCCCATTACACCCATGTTTCATGTTCATGCCTGGGGTTTTCCTTACGCGGCGACAATGCTGGGAGTGAAACAGGTATACCCCGGCAAGTACGAACCGGAACGACTTCTGCAGCTCATCCGCGACGAGGGCGTCACCTTTTCTCACTGCGTCCCCACGGTTCTGCGAATGATACTGTCGCACCCACTGGCAAACGAAATCGATCTCAAGGGGTGGAAGGTTGTCATAGGAGGTTCAATTTTCCCCGTCTCTTTAGCCGCACAGGCCCTTTCAAAGGGAATCGAGGCTTTCGACGGCTATGGCAGTCCGAAACTTGTCCGCTGATCTGTGTTAGCAACCTGAAGCCGCACATGATGGACTGGGACAACGACCGAAAGGCCGAAGTTGCTTCAAGAACCGGTCTTCCCATGCCGCTCTGTAATATCCGCATCGTCGACGCCGACGGTAATTTTCTTCCCCATGACGGTGTAACCAGAGGTGAACTCGTCGCTCGAACGCCCTGGACCACCACGTCCTATTGGGATGAACCCGGCATGACCGAGGAACTGTGGCGGGACGGCTGGCTTCACACAAAGGACGTTGCCGTCATCGACAAAGACGGCTATATCAGGGTCGTTGACCGGCTGAAGGACGTTATCAAAACAGGCGGCGAATGGGTTTCGTCGCTCGACCTGGAAAATTGCACGACCCAGCACGAAGCCGTGTCTGAAGCGGCCGCCGTTGGAATCCCCGACGAGAAGTGGGGAGAACGACCCGTTATCATGGCGACGCTGAAGAGAGAATATCTGGGGAAGATCACGGCGGATGACCTGAAAATATTTTTAAAATCGTTCATTGAAAAGGGAGTTATTCCAAAGTACGGCATGCCCGACCGGGTTGAACTGGTAGACACCATACCCAAGACAAGCGTGGGCAAATACAACAAAATTGAAATCAGGCGCATCCTCGGAGCGGCCTGATCCAACCGGCGCCGGGCGGCCCGTCGGCCGTTCCGGCGCCGGTTCGCCTCAATCCCTTTCGAAACGGTCATCCAGATTCAGCCTGTCCCTCGGCTTGACGGCCACCAGATCCCGCAGAATGGGTTTCAGAAGTCTGTGGATCAGGGCGAGCAGCGTTATGCCGACAATAACACCCAGAACGATTCTGATCGTGCAGCCCGCTATCACGACTCCCAGTGCCGTCCCCGCCGCCGGGGGGTGCTCTGTATTCGTCAGCGTCATGGTGAACATCGCCGCCCCGACGGCAAGCGCGTATACCGCATCCTTGGCAAGAGGAGTTTCCTGCGGAAAAAACGAAAAAAAGGCCCCGAACGTGAGACCGACCAGGTGCCCGCCGATAACATTTCTCATGGACGCCGTAATGCTGCCGGGCATTGCGAAAACAGTAAAAGCGGTCGCCGCGAGGGACGCCGCGACCGCCAGGTTGTGGCGGTGAAGCGTCACCAGCACAACGAAAACGCTCACCGAGGCGAGCAGGCTCTGCAGAACATAGCTCGGCCAGTGAGGTCCGAACCGGGCATCAAAGGCCCTGCCGAATCGAGGCATTTTCACAATACTCCTCCCGGTGATCAAGCTCGAAAAAACAGCTCGCGAGGACATCGAACGCCCCCGAAACGGCGGAACTGTTGATACTTTTACCTCCCGGGGCCGCCCGATGAAGAAGATTCTTTGCCAGCGGTTCATACCGGCAGCGGCACGAAGTTGTCAAGGTCTATTGAAAAAGGAGGCTTTCCCCGCACGCCGACAAGGAAGATAAAAAGCGTAAAAAAATATTTTATCAACCCCCTTGACATTTCGTTTTTCATGCAATAGATAAATCTAACATTGTGAAGCTACTATAAATATTTTATCGGAAGGATGACGGGATCACGTGAAACTCACTCTCAGCCAGCTCACTCCCCATGAAACATGTACCGTGTCGGAGATCCGGGGTGGACAGGGGCTCGTAAACCGCCTGTACGCTCTGGGAATTCGTCCGGGGAAGAAAATTACCAAGGTAAGTTCTCTCTTTTCCAACGGGCCGGTTACCATTCTCGTGGACAGGGCGCAGGTCGCCATCGGACGCGGAATGGCAGGCAAAATCATTGTAACTTCAGAGGATCATTGATAATGCGCATTCTCCTGATGGGCAACCCGAACGTGGGTAAAAGCGTTGTTTTTTCACGCCTGACCGGCGTTCGTGTTGTTTCGGCGAATTATTCCGGGACCACGGTTGAATATTCAATGGGAAACATGAAGCTCGGCGATAAAATCGCCCAGATTGTTGATGTTCCGGGTACTTATACACTGGACCCCACCAGTGAGGCGGAAGAAATCGCTCTCAAAATGCTGGGAACGGGAGACCTGGTTATCAACGTGGTAGACGCCACGAATCTCGAGCGGAACCTGTACCTCACGCTGCAGCTTCTTGAACGGGACATTCCCGTTATCGTCGCACTGAACCTCTGGGATGATACAACCCATCAGGGTATCGATATTCAGGTCGACAAGCTTCAGGAACTGCTTCACGTCCCCGTGGTGCCCACGTCAGGCATGACCGGACAGGGCATAAAGGAACTCGTCGACCGAATGCCCGAGGCACGTTCCCCCCTATTCCCTCCCCTGGATCGTGACACGCGCTGGGTTTCAGTGGGCAACATCGTCAGCTCGGTCCAGCGGCTTTCACATCGGCACCATCGGTGGTTTGAACGGCTTGAAGACGCGAGCGTCAGGCCTTTTTCCGGCATAATCATCGCCGCCGCCATCCTTGCCCTGTCGTTCATTGTCATTCGTTTTATTGGGGAATCTCTTATCGGTTATGTTTTCAATCCCCTCTTCGAGACACTCTGGATGCCGGTTTTGACCGGGCTCAGTTCTTTCCTGGGCGGTGAAGGCTTTCTTCACAATATTATCGTGGGCAAACTCATGGACGGTGGCATCAGCTTTACCGAGTCGTTCGGCGTCCTCAGCAGTGGTCTCTATGTCCCCTTTGCCATGGTCCTGCCCTATATTATCGCCTTTTACCTGGTACTTGGCATCCTGGAGGACGTGGGATATCTCCCCCGGCTGGCCATATTGCTCGATACCACCATGCATCGTTTCGGCCTTCACGGTTTCGCGATTATTCCGACCCTGCTGGGCCTCGGCTGCAATGTGCCCGCCATTCTGGCAACCCGTGTTCTTGAAAGCCGCCGTGAACGATTCATAGCCGCCACGCTGGTAGCCATCGCCGTCCCCTGCGCATCGGCGCAGGCAATGATTTTCGGCCTGGTAGGAGCATTCGGGACCGAGTATGTCCTTATGGTCTACGGCACGCTTCTGGTCGTGTGGGTGATCATCGGCCTCATACTCAACCGAATAATGAAGGGATTGAGTCCCGAGCTTCTTATCGAGATTCCTCCGTACCGCCTTCCTCCCGTACGGACCGTCCTTCAGAAACTGAACATGCGCGTGCAGGGATTTCTTCGTGAAGCGGTGCCTATCATCCTGCTGGCCATAATCGTGGTCAACATGCTCTTTTTTGTCGGGGTCTTCGATGCCGCGGCGCGTTTTGCCGCGCCCGTGGTCACCGGAATACTGGGGCTGCCCGAAGATTCCGTAACAGCGATCGTGATAGGAATGTTGCGAAAAGACGCCGCACTGGGCATGCTGGGCGCGACGGTGATGACGGCAAAACAGATGGTCATCGGGTCGGTGGTTTTGACCATGTTCTTCCCCTGCATCGCGGCGTTTGTCGTTCTCTACCGTGAGCTCGGAATGGTTGATTTTTTCAAGTCTCTCACCGTCATGCTGACCTCGTCGATTGTAGTGGGAGGCATTCTCAATCTGATTCTCTGAACAGGGCCGCGCAATCTGTTGAACCGAAAATCAACGTGGCGAAACCCTTTGTTTGTGAGCGGATCCAGGTGTGATCACGCGATTACACCTGTAACCGCATGGAATTTCTTTCATGCACGTACACACCGTCGCCGGTCATCCACAACAGTGTGAACAACCCTGTTAATAACCATGTTGACAGACCACGCAAATCCCTTAAAACCTCAAATTTCTGGCTCTTTGCATGGATTGCAGGCACCTGATAATAATCAATTAATACAGATAGTTGGCATTTTTCCTTATAGAATTGGCAGCTTGGATATAACGGGTCACGGCGAAAACCTCTTCGTCGTTTCACCGGGACGCGCGTCCAACTGAAAGATAATCCTGAATATTTACTTGAGACAGGCGGTAAACACCACCAATGCCCGGTACGATCTCTTTCGTGCAGGCTGGCTTTTACCCGGAAGTGTCGCGACAGGTCAGCGATTGACGGTGATACGTCCGTACCATTCAGATTCCGGACGTCTCAGCTCCGCATTGATAAACTTGCGTTCTTTCCAGAGATACTCCACCAGTTCGGCGATACGCGTGCTTTTTTCGTCCCTGCTTCCCGGAATGGAGGTGTAGATCTCGCACATGTTCGATTTAGGATCGCAGCGTATGTTGATGAAGCACCCTTCCATTCCTCCCACCAACGGGAGATGATAGTAGAAGTCCTTATCCAACTGCCTGATTCTTTGTGCCAGAAGGCGGGCGTCACGTTTCGACCGAATCTGCAGTGTGTGAGAATTTTTCATGACGTTTCCTCCATCAACCATACTGCCGGGCACCTCCGCACCGTCAGTGTCACGCCCGTTATGGTAAAGAAAAGGGAGCATCGCGACGGGCGAGGTGGGCGAAGAAAAAACAGAAGAGTCGGCGCTGAATACTATTGCAATTGATGTCGGGAAGGTCAAGTATTTTCTGTAATAGCGGCTATCCGTGACATTCAGTCCATATGTTCGGCACTGACCAGGTCGACGGTAAAGCTGCCGACGACAACGCTGCTCTTCATGCGCACGGGCATGCGCCGATCATCCACCGTAACCCATATCAGCAGCGCGGCATCCCTGCTTTTCTTGAATACACCGTCCACATTTCCCATATCCACGCTGACACGATAGGTATCATAATCGGTCCCCTGTACGCGGATGTTTTCACGTTCCTGAACGACGGCCCGTCCGGCAATGGTTTTTTTTCCGTCCGAAACGGGAATCTCCATGGTCATGCCCGGGGAAAGATCGAAACAGCGAAAAGCATAAAACATCGACAGCGGATCGAACGAATGCGGTTTCAGCGCCGTCGAGGCATGCTCCTTTCCATGATTGAAATAACGCGCCCGCATTTCGTCCCAGTCATATGTTACGACGACGTTTCGCTTACTTGAACCCTCGCTTACCTTGGTATACCGGAGAGAACGGGTCAGCTCCACATCGGTGTATCCGTCCATGCGGTCGCGAACCTTGTAAAAAAAATCCGCGAACCCGTTGGTCCTGGCGGTCATGCAGAAATGCCGGGCCTCTTCACCGTCAATTTCAACGTCCTGATGTACTTCAAGAATGCCCTCACCCACCGGAATAACGCCCCAGGTGACCAGGAAGGTCAATCTTTCTCCGCGAAGAAAAGGGAACGTCCCCTCTGACGCGGCGTTTATCGAATGACCGGAAAAAAAACAGAACAGGACCGGAAGAACAACCCAGAACCACACCATCAGCCACGGCCTTTTCAGTCCGCCGTGAACGTCGTTGTTGATCAGCCTCGTGTATTTGAAAGGCATCATCGTTGTTTCAATCGTTCGATTTCAGCATTCCGACAACCACGAAAGCGGCGATCAGAATGCCAAATCCATAATAAACCGCCGCCGTTTCCAGGTTCATGTCATCTATCGCCCTGACGAAATCGATAGAATCGGTAAGCAGGTATCCCCAGAAGAAAAGAAAAAAATACACCACAATCAGGGCGATACGAAATTTGCCCCACAGAATGATAATCGTACTCAAAACCAGGAGCGCGGCGATCTGCGTTAATGGCACCGCGACCTGAGCGTTTAACAAGACATCCATATCGATCTCCTTCGTAGTAGTATCCGACTTTTTCGGTGATTCAGTAATCACCTATACATAAAATTGTTATTATAGCAGAAAGATTTAATTTTATGCAGACTATCTTCTCACCCAAAATCCGTGATTGATTGTCTGCAAAGCAAGATATCGAGTCATCAATAGGCAACGTCGCAGCATGAAAAGTCGAAGCATATAAAAGAGATGCCCTGGGCGACGGACCACCTTTTCTCTGTCCCCTCCCCTGGAAGGAAAGGATGAGGGGGAGGGGATAACCAATAACCCGGTCATCCTCGTGTGCCCCGAAGGGGTAGAGCCCCGTCGAAAGATAGACCGGGCAGGCAGGAACCGTACAATAAAAGTTCTTCTTTCGTGGTGGAACCGCTCATGGGTGATTCAGCTTGTCCTGTCATTACGGCAACCTTCACGGTCCGGTCTGAATGTGCATCGGGCAGCACATATCTCGCCGAATAAACGGGGTGTTGAACTGTCTGTACCGCAAACAGGCTAAACCAATCGCGGATTTCGGGTCTTACGCTGGTGACCCGGTTTCCATTTTAATGCTTGACAATTCTTTTGATGAGTCATAAGCACAGCATACTGTCAACGTAGCGATTTCTCCTGAAATACAGCTATAACTGCACACCGGAAGGCTGACATCGAATGGCGCGCTCCCGAAACAGCACATCGACACGCCGGGGACATATTCTCATTGAACGAGACACCTGCAAGGCTTGCGGTTTGTGCATCTCGGTATGTCCACAGCAGGTCATAGGTTTTTCAGACACTCTGAATGAAAAAGGTTACTACCCGGCGGAATTCCTGGATCAGGTGGACGCCGACACCCTGAATCATTGCACGGGGTGCGCCTTCTGCGCCATCATCTGTCCCGACGTGGCCATCGAGGTGTACCGTGACTGACAAAGTACTGATGCGCGGAACACACGTTATCGCCGAATCGGCTATTCGGTCAGGGTGCCGTTTTTACGCCGGATATCCCATTACCCCCCAGAACGAACTTCCCGAGTACATGGCAGAAGCGATGATGGCGATCGACAACGCGACCTTCATTCAGGCGGAAAGTGAAATCGCCGCCGTCAACATGGTCCTTGGCGCCTCGATGGCGGGGGCCCGTGCCATGACAAGTTCATCGAGCCCCGGCATCAGTCTGAAGCAGGAAGGCATCTCCTTTCTCGCGGCGCAGGAATTGCCGGCCGTTATCGTCAACTGCATGCGGGGCGGGCCGGGACTCGGCAACATAGCTCCTTCGCAGGGTGATTATTTCCAGGCTACCAGGGGCGGTGGTCATGGGGATTATCGTTCTATCGTACTCGCCCCCGCCACGGGACAGGAACTGGCAGATTTTACCGCCAGGGCTTTTGATCTCGCGGATCGTTACCGTTCGCCTGTCGTCCTTCTAATCGACGGCATGATGGGGCAAATGATGGAACCGGTCGTGCCTCCGGAGTTCATGGACGAAGCGGACATTCCCTATAGAAACTGGATTCTTGACGGTGCCCGGGGCCGACCGAGCAGGATTATAAAGTCACTTATTCTCGATCCGGCAAAAGAGGAAGAACACAACTGGAAGCTGTACAGGAAATACGAAAACATTACGAAAGAGCTCCAGATTACCGAGGCCTATCAGATCGACGATGCGCGGCTGGTGGTAATGGCTTACGGAACGGCGGCCAGGATCGCCAAGGGGGCAATCAAGCGGGTGCGTGAAATCGGCCTCAAGGTCGGGCTTCTTCGACCACTGACTCTCTGGCCTTTTCCCGCGCGCGCCGTCGAGGATGCGAGCCGCTTCGTGAAGGAATTCCTGGTATTTGAAATGAATACCGGCCAGATGGTGGAAGATGTTCGCCTGGCGCTGAAGCATCGAAGCGAAGTCCACTTCTACGGGCGTCCGGGCGGGGTTGTGTCGACGCCCGATGAAATAGCCAAGGTGATTACATCGCTGTACTACCGGCTGCATCTGGAGGAGGAACAGTGATGTCGAAGCCCGTCTTCCACCGGCCGAAATACTTGAAAGACGCGCCGTTTCATTATTGCCCCGGCTGCGGTCACAGTATTATACATCGTCTCATAGCCGAGGTCATCGAAGAGCTGGGCATCGGCGAGATCACCATCGGGGTTCCTCCCGCCGGCTGTGCGGTGCTCGCCTACGATTATTTCGACGTTGACATGGGTGAGGCCGCACACGGCCGCGGGTGCGCCGTTGCTACCGGCATCAAGAGAATCCTGCCCGACCGCATCGTCTTTTCCTACCAGGGCGACGGAGACATAGCCGCCATCGGCACCGCTGAAACGATACACGCCGCCAACCGTGGAGAAAACATAACCGTTATTTTCGTCAACAACAGTTGTTACGGAATGACAGGAGGTCAGATGGCGCCCACCACCGTGCTGGGCCAGAAAACCACGACCACGCCCGGAGGAAGAACGGCGCCACTGCACGGTACTCCCATAGACCTGAGCCAGATGATCGCCCTCGCCAGGGGAAGCGTTTATATAGAACGTACCTCCGTTCATTCGGTACGACATATTCTGAAAACGAAAAAGGCACTGATGAAGGCCTTCACCGCCCAGATGAACGGCAGGGGATTTTCCCTGGTGGAGATACTCTCGCCTTGTCCGACGAACTGGAAACTTACACCCGTCGAAGCATGCGACCACATTGAAAAGGAAATAACAAAAACCTTCCCGCTGAAGGTGATCAAAGACGAAATCGACGCAGACAGGCAGGGACCGCCATGAAGAAAACGATATTCGCCGGTTTCGGAGGACAGGGAGTGCTCATGATGGGCTACGTATTCGCCGTCGCCGCCATGCGCGACGGCCTGGAAGTAACCTATCTGCCTTCCTACGGAGCCGAGATGCGGGGTGGAACCGCCAACTGCACAGTGGTCGTCTCCGACGAAGAAATCTTTTCACCAGTGGCGTCCTCGCCGGACTATGCCGTCATTATGAATAAGCCCTCGCTGCTGAGATACGAAAACTTGATGAAACAGGGCGGCGTTATGTTTCTCAATTCCAGCGTCATCGACAGGACACCGGTGCGTGACGACCTGCATAACGTCCCTATACCGGCCAACGATATCGCCAGAAAACTCGGATTGGACCGGGTTACCAATATGATCATGCTGGGGGCGTTCGTCGCGAAAACCCGGCTCACCTCGCTTGAATCGATCATGAACGGGCTTCAGGAAAGCGTTAAGGGCAAATCAGAAACCGTGATGAAACTCAACAGAAAGGCACTCGACAGGGGAGCTGATTATGTATTGAAAGGAACACCGCCATGAACACAGTCCGACAGATAGGACACTCTCTAAAAAATGAACCGGGGGCCCTTTCCGAGGTTAGTGATCTTCTGGGCGCCAACGGTATCAATATCATCGCCATTTATTTCAAGGCCCAGGGCAAGGAAGGCCGCCTGCAGTTTGTTGCCAACGACCCCGAACGGGCGATTAACGTCATGACATCGGCGGGGTATGACATCGATGTAACCGATGTCATCGCCTGCGTCGTGCCCCACCACCCGGGGGGACTGAATGCAGTCCTTAAGCCTCTCAGAAATGCCCGCATCAACGTGGAGTATATTTATCCCTGTCTCGGAACGGGCGCGATGACTGTACTTATCCTTGGTGTCGACGCCGTATCGCGCGCCCTCACGATACTCGGCGAGAACTGGATACGGATTATCGGGGAAGAACTGTATCACATGTAACACGCCGGCACCCGCGCCGCGCTATCGTAACGCCGCTGGTCCCTCCTCCCGTTGACCGGCCAGTTCGATCACGGGCACTGTCGCCACATCCATGAATTTTGCTTTCAACGGGTCGTCCGGTCCTGTCAGGTCTATAACGCGGGAAAAAATATTTTCTACAAATACCTCGCCTTCCGGATGGCTCTTGCGAAGTCCCATGACGAACATTCGTCTGTCTTCATTTTTTAGCTTGTTCACCAGATTTTTTGTCACCAGTATGCTGCCGAATCGAGCCAGATACGAGATACGGGCGGCGTAATTTATCGTTTCCCCCAGGGCGGTAAATTCTATACTTGATGAAGCACGAAGAACACCGAAATATTCTTCACCCTCATTTATACCAATATTCAGATAGAGTTCGTTAAGCCAGCGTTTCCGGTCTTTCCACCGGCGGGAAAATTCCCTCATGCGTTCCTTTACTTCCAGAGCGCACGACAGGGCATTTACGATATAATTCGAATCACGCTGTTTCAGAAAATAATACACCATGCCGTCGCCTGCATGTTTTCCGTGAATGCCATAATATTTTTTGAATACATTTTCGAGGATATCCCTCATTTCATGAATCATTTCAAAATATTCTTCCGGGGGAAGTTCCGCGCAGATCCGACAGGATTCCTGCAGATCGGCCACAAGAACCGCAAATGGTATCAGTGTCGGCATTTTTTTCGACAGAAGTTCCTGAATAACAGCGCCGCGGTTATGAAGATATTCCATTATTCCGTCGAGCAGCTCTTCCCGGTGTTCGTAAATAAACAAGATGCCCTCCCTGAAAAAAGATACATAGAGCGAATAGTCATCCGTACCCGTCCTTCCGTCTAGCCGGACGGGTACCCTTCGTATCGTCGACTCTCCGCCGGAATACCCGGCCTTCCTGCAGCTCGTTTTCAGTAATTCCAGCTCATCACGTGACATTCCATCGTAAAGTTCCTCCGCGTCATCGATAAGATGATGCTCCTTCAGCAGGGCCACATGAACATCGAGTAACTCGTCCCAGTTAGTGAGATTCGATCGGAATTCCCAGTCAAGGATCAACCGGAATATATTTCGTTCCTCTTCGTCCCGAATGGCACTTACGCGCCTTGAAAAAATGCCCCTCTCCGCCGCCTCGTTAATCCATTCGATTTCGTATTTATAGTTTATGAAGTACGATGGCGCTCCGATACTGTCCAGGTCGATCCGCGCCGTATTTTTCCCGTGTCGTTCAACGTCATTTCTCCGGACAGACGGCGTTTTAACGTTCTTTTCAGAAAGGGAATAATCAGTCAGTCTTTCCTCCGCGGCATACTGCTCCCCCCTGTTTTTCTCGGCTGATCCAAGAATATCGACGATGCCTTCAATCGACAATCCATCATTTTTAAGGCGTCGAACCTCGTCGATACGGTCAAGAACCCAGCGTGGAAAGTACCCGATTCTCTTCGTCCCGGTCGCGCCGGCTTCAGGTATTCTGACGCTGGGACGCGGGAGGATGCCCATTTTTATGTAATTGTTCAGGGTGGCCCGGGATATCCCTGTTCGTTCAAGAACCTCCTTGCTGCTTATTTCCCTGTCTCGCTCGTCCTTCATTGTCGGATCCTCTTTTCGGTAAAAGATTTCTCGGAATCGGAAAGATGAGAGCCATATCTTGCTTTAAAATTATACTGTATAATTATACATGTCAAGCAAAATAATTATACAGTATAAATATTTATTTTACAGTGCGCTACGGCAATTATACAGTATAATTTTCTCCTGAACCAGCCTCGGCCACTACTTCACGTTTATAAACACGCCGGTAGCTCCGCTCCCGGTTTATTTATTTTCGACTCCCCTCTTCCGGGCACTGTCACTGACATATAAAAAAAGCGACCCCCGTTTTTCACGAGGATCGCCCTTCTGCTGAACAGCTGTTAATGTTTTTTAATCAGCCTTCTTATTTTACGGACGCTTCAAGTGCCTTTATCCGTTCCTCGAGAGGTGGATGCGTCATGAATAAACGTTTGATGCCCGATCTGGGCGCGCCCGATATGCCGAAAGCGGCCATCTGATCGGGCAGACTCGGTGACGTGGCGGACTTCTGAAGCCGCCTGAGAGCCGCAATCATCTTCTGGCCACCCTCGATCGATGCTGACCCGGCGTCGGCCCTGAACTCCCTCTTTCTGCTGAACCACATGACGATTATGCTTGCCAGTATGCCGAAGACTATCTGCGAGACGATAGTCGCGACGAAAAAACCGATTCCGTGTCCCCGTTCATTTTTAAAAACAACGCGGTCTACCAGATGCCCCACGATACGGGACAGGAAAATGACAAAGGTATTGACAACCCCCTGAATGAGGGCCAGTGTCACCATGTCGCCGTTGGCCACGTGGCTTATTTCGTGGCCGAGAACTCCCTCCACCTCGTCCCGGTTCATCAAACGGAGCAACCCCGTACTGACGGCAACCATCGCTTTGTCACGACGCATACCCGTCGCGAAGGCATTGGGATCGGGCGCGTCGTAAATCGCCACCTCGGGCATTCCGATTCCCGCGGCCGATGCCTGGCGTTTGACCGTATTGACGAGCCAGGCTTCAACCTCGTTTCGCGGGGATTCAATGATCACCGCCCCCGTAAGACGTTTCGCCATCCACTTGGAAAGTGCCAATGATATGAATGAACCGCCGAAACCGAAAACCGCCGCGAAAATAAGCAGACTGGTCATATCAAGACCGACACCCTGCTCATCCAGAATCGTGTCGACGCCCAGAAGGTGAAGAACGATGAACAGAACCGCCAGTATGGCGATATTTGTAACGAGAAAAAGCATGATGCGTTTCATATAACGTGGGTCCTCCTCGCCTGTTATGCTGTCATACAAAATAATGTCATTTTACGAAAAATCAAGGAAACAGGCCGCCCTCGGAATTATCTGAAAGCAATACTTTACCTGTTTCACCGAATGGAGCCGACACCTTCGTGTAATAAATTCTTATTCTACAGGGGTTCCTGCTGCTTCAAGGTTGTAATTTCCTTCCTTGACCCGATGACCATGAGGCGATCGCCCGCCTTCAACTGTTCAAAAGGCCCCGGCGTGTATATACGGCCTTCATCACGACGAATGGCCACAACGGTAACAGAATACTTCTGCCGGAACCCCGCTTCCGCCAGGCTCAATCCTCTGAGCGGCGAGTCCGGGCCGAGAGAAATTTCCGCTATATCAAATCGATCGGTCGGAGAGTCATCATCCGTAGCGAATGCAGCCTGCCTGCCGAGTAAATTCTCGGCCTCTTTCAATTCCGTGGGAAACCCCACGAGAACCAGCCGATCTCCGGGGTATATCTGGAAATCCGGCCTCGTATTGTAAAATACCTGCCCTCCCCTGCTGACGGCAAGAATTGATACATTGGCCTCACCCCTGAGTGGAATCTCCCGTATAGCGTGACCCGCATAGGCCGATCCCGAACCAATGCGTATCTCCCTGAAAGATATCGGCATATCACTGTCATCCGGAAGTACGTCCATGGCATCCGTCAGCGAATCCACCGCCTGTTCCGCCGCGTCGCGAAAAGGACAGAATACAACATGGGCCCCCGACTGGCGGTACGTCTCCGCCTCTTCATCGTTTGTGGCGGTCAGGGCGACTTTGCCGTCATATTCCTTGTTTCTCAGCAGGTTCAGCAGCGCCAGACTTAACTGCCTGTTCCGTACCGTGCAGACT
>LQBH01000068.1 GCA_002030015.1 delta proteobacterium MLS_D | reverse complement strand
TGTCTTGATATTCCTTGAACCTTCTCATCATCTTGTTCAGATGCTTCATCTGTTCCTTGTTTTTGAACACCTCCAGCGACCCCATTTTTTTAAAGGGGACATCGAGCTCTTGACACAGGGGCTCCATCAGGGTCATCCCGCCCCAAACGAGGCGACTGTTGTGATACTCCGGCCTGAACTCCAGAACGTTAGCACCCTGGCACATAATGGTGGAACTGCACTTCGTGATGCCCTGGCCGAAGTCCACCCCCTTTTCAACCAGGGTCGCGTCGATCTTGTACTTCGACAATTCCCTGGCTATGGCAGCACCGCCGATTCCGCCACCGATGATTAATACCTCGGTCCCTATCTGGCTCATAACTGCGCCTCCCTTTCAATGCTATCCGACCATCATTTGAGTGTTACCTATTTACGTGGCGAAAACCCGCATTGTCAAATAAATAGTGACCGTATTCTTGAAAAATCTTCACTGTAGTTCTTATTAACGGTGATAATCCCGCGTCTTACGACAGGTAAGACGTCCTCTATTTTCGAGGCGCGATTTTGCGATCTTTTCGCGCAAACCACGAATCCGGCTTCGGTCGAACGCCTGTAGCACCGGGATTTTCGGTGACCAGATAACGAACGAATTGTCTCGCGGTCAACGCTGTTTTTCGTGCGGAAACCCGTTCCTGTCACAATACACGTCATCAAAGGCAAAGAGATAGGGGTGCTCTTGACTGCGAAAAAACCACTGGTTCTTGTGGTTGAACCCGATCACCCTGTTCATGCCTGCAAAATCGAGCATCCAGCCATCCGCTCCTCTCACCAGGAAATAGGGATTACTTCCCCGGTCATGAAGGGGGAAACGTATAACGGCACGGTCTTCAACCGTGATTACCTCGGCCGCGGCGAGATCCGATTCCAGTTTTCTTGATTCATTGTCCTGCTGCGCGTCCGTTACGGTCCACCCGGCGAAAAACAGCCGGCTTTCAGGCGTATAAAGTTCCAGGTCGGGATCTTTGATGCGAAGACGCAGTACTTCTCCGTACTTCTCGAGCGTCGCCAGCGGAGAGGGCTGGGCATGGAACTCGGCCGCAAGAGCTGAGCGCCCTTTCTCGAGAGCGCCGCCGCCGATTTCGATAGTTGTCTCCGCGCCCGCGCCCCCGGAGTAATGAACGGTATCCGTCTTCTTACCGTTACAGGGCTCTTCATGCTCCACGTCGGTGGCACCGTAGGCTTTTTCTACGAGAAGTTCATAGGCGGCCTCGATGCCGTTGCCCACTTTTCCCGACGCGAAGAACGGGACCATCTGCCTGCGCTCGATATAACCCACAAACCCGTCGGGGGAAACACCTTCCAGGTCATACCCGATCTCAAGGCGCACCCGCCTCCCCGAGGAGTCGATCAGAAAAAGAGCTCCTCGCGATCCCCCCGTCTTCTTTCCCAGCTCTGATCGATCGAAAATATCGACTGCTTTGTCGGTTATATCCACGGGGCTCTTCTCGAGAACGACCGTCTTAATGTGAATATCCATGTCTTCGAGAAGTTTTTTCCCCAGGCGGGCGAGGCGGTCTTTTTCGCCGCCCGTGAGGAGGCCTGCCCGGTCATCTATAAAATCTCTCTCATTGCCCTCATGTGAACACCCCGAACATGCCAGCACGCATGCCGCCAGGAAAATGAAAAGCATTCGCGTTCTCGGACGCATTCACCCTCCGCCTTCATCTGCCGCCGCGATACAGTCCCCGTCCGCTCCCGCCGATCAGGCCCGGTGTACGGCCCTGGTTTACTACGACGTTGTTTTTCACCCCGGAGTTTCGGTCCCGCGATACCCCCGCGTGAAACAGATGCTTCACGCGGGACTGTCTCGTTCGGCACGTCCTGCACATAATATTTTAAAAAATGTGGACCGCCCGCGCTTTTACCTGCCCGCACCCGGAAACAGTTTGATCTGGGATTGCATGGTCCATTCGCCATCGGCATCAAGGCCACGGGACTTCTGAAAGGCGCGCAGGACTTTTTTTGAGCCCGCCCCCCATTTTCCGTCGATTTTCATGCGGTAGAATCCGAGTTCCGCCAGTCTCGCCTGAATCGCCGCGGCGTCGGCGGAATTCGACACGTCCAGCAACGGAGGCGTCGACGAAGCGGTTTCGGCAGCCATAAAATCGGAAATGCCCTCCCCGGTGAGAAGATTCTTCTCCACCGGATACCCGCAGGCCCGGGCGTTTCTGAACCACCTCAAGGCTTCCGTTTTGTTTGCCGGCGCCCCCCAGCCGCGGGCGTTCATGATACCCATATAATACATGGCGAGGGCATATTCGTTGTCCGCGGCCCTCTGAAAATGAAACAGCGCCCGCTCCTGATTTGCCGGCACGCCTTCTCCGAAAAGATACCTGAGCCCAATGTCAACATCGGCGGGAGGGTATTCCCGGTCGGCCGCCTGTGTCATCCAGTACAGGGCCTGCTCATCGCTTCGAGGAATTCCTTCTCCCTTCGCGTACATTCGGCCGAGCAGGTAGTGCGCCTTCGGGTTATTCATCCCCGCGGCTTTTTTATAGGAGTCTGCCGCCGCCTCGTAGTTTCCTTCACTGTACGAAATATCGGCTCCGGCCATGACGACGGTTGAACGTGCCGTGTCGAAATGCGCACGGCAGCCGTTCACGGCCGGCAGCATCGCCACGATGACCAGGCATATAAAAAATCTGTTTTTTACCGTCCGGATCATGCTCTTCCCCCGCCTGTATCGTAACGTCGTTATTTATTTCCTCCGCCGCCGCAGGAATTGTGCACCAGATAGCTTTCACCGTCCTTCGAGAGGACATAGAATGTGTGGGTATCGTCCACATGGATATTATAAACAGGTATATTGACCGGCCGGCGCTCGACACTCTTTATTTCCGTCATACCCCCGCCCGAAAGAACCATGTCGCCCGGCTTCAGGTCCCTGACCCGTTTCCAGCCTTTTCGGGTCAACAGCCGTTCAGTGCCCGTGGTCGCGAAGGTATCGTTTAGAACGAAAAGGTGATTCGCCTCGAACGTATAGACTTCGACGACGGGTCGCGCCTCCACTTTTTCGTACCCGATGTCGTAAGTCAGCACCATGTCGCCGGGCCTGACGTCAGCCAACCGCCTGGGCGTCCCGTCTTCCAGCAAAAGTTCCGCTTCGGCCGGAAAACATCCTCGCGACATTTCTTCCTCCGCTTCCGCTTCGGCGATATCGGTATCCAGCCCGGATCTTCGGTTCTCCAGGCGCACGATCGCTTCGTTGTATGCGGCGCACCGCGTACCCGCGTTTTCGGCATCCAGGTCACCCGCGAGCTGCAAATAGATTTCCGCCTGCGTTTCAGTTGCTTCTATCTGCCGTTCGGCTTCTTCCCTGACGTCGGGAGTGTCATCGCCGCCGGGGATACTGGTGTCTTCCATGTGCATCTGCATTTCCCGGTCCGTGGCGGCCCGAATGACGGGTACATCGTCGACACTGGCTATCGTGGCGGCCATACCGGCCCCCATGATGGCGGCACGGTCGGGGTAATTGAGCGCGTACACGTGCACAGTCCCCTCCTCTGTGGCGCCTCCCGATATGCCGTCACTGAAGTAGGCGTAAAAGCTCGTGCCCCTGACACCGAAACCCGCCGACGGCGTTCGCACATCAAAAGTATCTCCGGGTGATAAGGCCGCAATGGCGCTTTTGATTTTTCCCGAGAGAAGATCGAGTTTTCCCCTTCGACAGGACGTGTCGACGAGATACTCGGTCACCCGCAATCGCGAATCGGACGCCATGCGGATGATACTTCCGTCAATAAAGGTAATCTGGAGCCGGGAAAATTTCGTGGTGTGAAGAAAGTCGCCTCTATAAATTTTATCACCGAGCCGGACGTCTTTCTCTCCGTGGAACTCACCGACAATCTCGACAAGGCCGGTTATGGCGGTCACCGACCCGACCGGAGCGGCAAGCACCGAACAGGGAAGAATGAGAAGCACGCACAACACCGTGGCACAAAGCAGGACCCGGGATCGCATCATGGCAGTCACCTCTGTCGGATTGAGTCGAGCGGTCAGGCGGAATCTGCCGGGTTCGGCGCGGTCCGACGGTTCGCTTTACCTCGCTGTGCACTGCTGTTGTGTTCAATACCAGACACAACCGGTTCCTTCAACGTGAAACTTGCTCTCCCGGAAAAAACGTTTTGCATGACGACCGGGCGACGTTCGCTTTTCCTCGAAAAATCCGGGCAGGGGTAGTCCGGGAAACTTATTCGGTCCCGACGAATATGCGGGAATATCCTGTTGGCTTTTGCTGTACGGTGATGTTATCGTGCGCATATTATCACTGCCGGAGCAGATCCAGTTATTCTTGAAGGAATGTCGCAGGATTATGATAACCAAAAAAGAATATAAGTGTTCTGAGTGCGATCGCCCGGCAGACAGAACGAGAATTTTTGAAATTGACGGCGCTCGTATCTGCGCGTCCTGTCTGTACGGTGAAGCAACTCCGTTTGAAATATGGCCGATCGGAGTGATCAAAAACAAATTGCAACGGGACGAGGCGGGGTTTGGAACCCGCGGCCCCGAAAACATATCGCGCATCGAACTGCTTCCGTCGCAAAAACGGTTTCTCTATAAACTTGACGAAGAAAAGTATATTACCATCGTGTACTACCTGCACGCCAGGAAAGCGGTGACATCAATATTCAAACGGGGTCTGGACGGAAAGAAAACCGGCGTATTCGCGACACGGACTCCCGACAGGCTGTCGGGGATCGGCATTCAGGACGTTAAGCTGGTTGGAATTAAAGAAACGACCCTTTACGTCGAGGGTCTCGACGCCATTGACGGGACTCCGGTCATTGATATAAAAATGTGCTGGAGTTCCGTCGAATGTCCCTGACAGGAAATCTTCCCGCGGGTTTTGCACCACAGCGGTTCCCTTCTTAAAAAAGCAATTCTGCCTGAACTATGCTCCTTCTCCCTCGCGTCATTCGCATTCGGGTGTCGTGACGATATTCATGGAACAGCCGACAATAATCGACGAAAAAAAAGTCATGACAAGCAATGTGACAACAAAAATCCATCCGAAATAACTGATCATTATCGGCAGCAGAAACGGCTTGATGGACCGGTTGTACAGAAACACCGAAAGGGCGTAATTTCCCGCCCCCTTTTCTTTCAGGTCCTTGAGCAGCGGATACCAGACGTATATCGGTCCGGCCGAAATTATGCCCGCCGCCGCCGACAACAGAGTTTCCCTGACGCCGAAACTCCTTCCCAGGAACTTCGCGACGTTAGATGGTTTCACAAAGAGATTGATCAACAGCATCAATACGAAAATCAGGGTGAGGGGAACCAGCATGGCCAATACTATTTTGCCGCTGCTTTTCAGGGCCGACAGGGTCCCTTCGGGCACATATAAGAAGAGAACCGCGTAGATTGCCAGCACCGCGACCGGAAAAATATACGCGCGGGCCCACATTCGCTTATTGTCTCCGGGTTGTTTGCCCGTGCCGTTCATACCACCCACCTCGTCACGAAATCGACGATAAAAACGGTGAACATCGCTACCGGGACAACCATAAGAAAACTTGCGGCGTTTCTCAGCAGGGCGAATTTCTTTCCAAGGGCCGCCATTTCGGCCGGCAGTTGAACCAGTCCCACCGTTACCCAGCTTACAATGAAGGCGGTCACGGCAAACAGGCTTATTCCGTATTTGAGCAATTCTCCGCCTATTACATAACTGTTGATGGGGTTCCCGGCGAAAAGACCACCAAGACAGGCGCCGTAAAGACTGTCCAAAAACGCGTTACCCTGAAAAACCGACAGCAGCAACTCCCTGGAAACAAACGCGTCGAACAGGCCCATGATCAGAATCACTCCAATCAAGACAGGAAACATGCCTGCAAACTGCCTGAAAGAACGCGTCATCGCGCCCATCATAACATGCCCGTCGGGAATAAACGGCACCGGGCGGTTTTTCACACCGCCCGGTTTAATATCGGGTTCCGCGTACCTGTATTCATCCAGTGCGCCTCGCGCAGTACCCTGTATTCCGGTTAGCACCTCTATACCGTTGTCTTTCATTTGATCGACGATCCCCGGAGCGCAATAACCCGTTATAATCACATCCACGCCCCTGCCGATCGCCATTACAACAATCCCGACTCCCGCTCCGCGCTTGTGCTCGTCGATCGAAACCGGCACGACCTCGAACACCCGGCTTTCGACATCAACAATCAGCAGGTATTTCGCAGAACCAAGTCGATACGTTATACGCGCATCCAAGTCGCGGCCGTCGGTTGCGATTGCAATCTTCATGGCTCCATCCTGTTTCTTCAGGTGCTTTCATAACCATCACCACAGACTATTTTCGGCCATCGAGCCGCAGCGATTGTTTCGATGCCGTCATGCCGGACCCGATCCGGCATCCAGTGTTATCAAGTATTTTGGAATAGTGTTCAAAATTCTACCAGTGTGTATCACCACCGGGAACCGCGGTCATCATTCATATCGGCACTCGGGAAAACCGCGCCACGCGCTGGCCGGCGTGGCGCGGTTCGTTTGCGGAAATTCATGCCGTGTCGCCGGACTGCAACCGTTTCCGGTACTGAACATACCTCTTCAGCGCCGCAGCCGCGTTCCGGATTGAGAGGAACACGGGGAACCCCTCCCGAGTAAGAGTATCCCCTATTTCACGCGCCATTTTTTTCGTTTTGTCACTGGCAAAAGAATGCAAAAGCACCGCCACGGGTTTGTTGACTTTATTTTTTATATCTATGATCAGTGACTGGTAAAACCCGATCGCGAAATCCTTGATTTCTTCATTCATCAGGCCAAAATGATCGAACGCGACGTGCAGAACCAGAAAGTCCACGGTTTTTTCGGCCTCGATCAGTTGTATTGTTTTTAAAAACGTGTCCGGGCTTTCAAAATTATTTATATCGATGGGATTCTTAAAAATTCTGCCGGCATCGGACGAATAGAGACCCATTAATTGCTCCAGTGTTTTTCTTGAGAACCTGGGCAACGACAGACCTTCACGTGAAAACTCATCGGCAAGAATAACGCTGGCGCCGCCCCCGATACCCGCGATCACGGCGTTTCCCCCGGCCGGAGGAGACATGTGAAGAAAAGCCAGCGTCATGTCGATCATTTCTTCAATGCTGTGAACCTGAACGGCGCCCGCCTGCCTCAAGAGGCCTTCCCAGACCTGGGTTGAACCGGCCAACGCCGTGGTATGCGACACGGCGACATCCGCCCCGACTTCAGACAGGCCGACTTTTAAAATGATCACGGGCTTGATTTTCGCGGCGGCCTTGACAGCCCGCAGAAAACGCGGGCCGTCTTTGACCCCTTCGATATAGGCCGTGATGATTTCGGTGTCATTGTCGTGAGCCAGGTACTCCAGGAAATCCGATTCGTTAAGATCGACTCCGTTCCCCATGCTGATGACCTTGCTGAAACGGACCCCCCGTGAATTACCTTCCGCAATGGCGTGTGAGGCGTTTCCACCGCTCTGGGAAATCATGCCGACGGAGCCGCTCTCCTTCGATGCGTCCGCGTTGAAGGTCATGCCGCCCTTCGGGCAATACACTCCCAGGCAATTGGGGCCGATAATCCGCACGCCGACCTCGCGTGCCTTCCGTACGATCTCCTCCTGCAGTTGTGTCCCCTCGGTGTTTCCGGTTTCACTGAATCCCGAGGTAAAAAAATGTATGACCTTTACCCCCTTGGCCGCGGCATTGTCCACCAGTCGGGGCGCGTTTTTCGCCGGAACCGCTGATATAACATAGTCCACACGGTCCGGTATGTCCCGGAGCGCCTTGTATACCTTCAGGCCCTTCACCTCACCGCCCCTTGGATTAAGGGGGTAGAGTCGGCCCGAATATCCGAAGTCTTTCAGCGCTTCCAGAAACATCAAACCGGGGTTAAATGACGAATCGGCGTTTTTCACTCCGGCGACGGCTATGGATTCCGGTTGAAACAAATAATCAAGATCAGGAACTTCCATGACATCCTTCCTCGTTACTGGTTTCTTGTGGTTATCGTTATCGATCCGCCCGCGTGACATATCACAGTACCCTTTTTTACGGAACAGGGCGTGGCGCACCGCTGATGTAAGCTATTTCCGCTTGATATAATGAGCACCCGTTAAAACGGGGTGTTTATAAACCATGCGCGGACCCGAATATTTCATGACGGCCCTGATTTTCTCTCTCATCTCCGGCTTGTAACAATGCACCGTACAATCCGAACACCTCGGTTTGTTTTCCCCGAAGGGACATTTGTCAAGACGTTTCTGCGCGTATTCCAGGAGCTCCCGACAATCCGGGCACAACTCTTCTTTGTTGCCGTGGTGGCCCCGGCAGAATATCTTAATCATCACCTCGAGTGTTCTACCTTCCGTTGTCATCATTCCCGCGTTGTAGCCGGGCGATACTGTCACCCTGAAACGGGGTTCCCGGCCTCCCGAACAAACATTTCCACCTCATGCGCACACACTCTCACCGTACTGAAACCATGCCATGAAAGACGGCGCCGGTGTATATACCACATGGCACGTTAAGAAAAACACCTTTTATGTTCGAAAGGCTCAATGCTTCCGCCGACGGCCTGAACAGATGTTCCTTGTTTTACGACGGTACAAGCATTACAGTGTCGGCTGAAGAGGCCGCGAACAATATATTTTTTGCGTGGATCAGGCCCTGTTATCGAAAGCGCGATCCAATGGAGAAAGCGGACATGAGAAAATTTACCTTGCTGTTCGTTCTGGTACTCGCCGGATGCGTCGGCATTCCGGAAGGCATTACACCGGTGGAAAACTTCCAGCTGGAGAGATACCTTGGCACATGGTATGAAATCGCCCGTCTTGATCATTCATTTGAAAGGGGGATGACCTCCGTTACCGCCGATTACAGCCTGCGGGCCGACGGAAGCATCAGGGTCATAAACCGGGGCTATGCCGCCGAGGAAAAACGCTGGAAGGAAATTGAAGGTACGGCCAAAATGGTCGACCATCCCGACCTGGGATTTTTGAAAGTTTCTTTTTTTGGACCGTTTTACGGGTCCTACGTGATCGTTGAACTGGATCGGTCGGAATATTCCTATGCGCTGGTATGCGGCCCGAACCGCTCCTACTTGTGGATTCTGGCGCGCGCTCCTCGCCTGCCGAACGATATCACGCGACACCTCGTCGAAACCGCGAAAAACCTTGGATTCCAAACCGGCAAGCTGATTTATGTACGACACGACGAAAAACCACCGTGATCGTTTATCCTGCCATCGCGGAGAAAAACACGCCCCGCTCATTCGACATCTATCATGACTTTGACGGCACGTCCCGTGTCGATTCGCTCGCGGTACACGCCCGGCAGTTCCTCAAGACTGATTTCGTCTGATATCAGGGTCGTGCCGTCCAGCAGGCCCTTCGCCATCCAGTCCAGGCACTGCCTGTTTTCCTCGTGCGTGTTGGAATAGGAGCCGGTAAGTTTGATTTCCTTGAAGTTAAGAAACATGGGAGCGATCTCTATGTTCCGCATGATTATACTCACGACGCACACCGTCCCGCCGTTGGCACAACATCGCATCGCGTCGGGCAGGGCGCCCTCGGCCCCCGAACATTCATAAACGGTTTCGTACCCTCTTTCCGGTGTGTCCTGGAACGAGTGAAAAACGAGATCGACCTCCAACGGGTCCAGAACACGATCAGCGCCGATGGCGACGGCAAGATCCCGTTTCTCCTTGACGGGTTCGGAAAGCGCCACCGGGCTGAAGTTCATGATTTTCAGCAGGCGCACCAGCGCCAGACCGATAGGTCCTCCCCCTATCACAAGCGCGGAACCTGACTGTGCCCCCGAAACATGAATGGCATGAAGTGAGGCGGCAAAAGGTTCGGCCAGCGCGACGTTTCGGGAATCGACTCCCTCCGGCGCGGAAATAAGCATTTCGGGATAGCAGACAAGGTACTCGGCGAAACCGCCGGGAAGATCGCCAATACCGATGCTTCGACGGCCGACGGCGCACAGGTGAGGCCTGCCCTGAAGACAATCACGGCACTTCCCGCAGAACGTGGGTCGAATCATGACGTTTTCGCCCACAACGTGCCCGGCGACCGCGGAACCGATTTCTTCAACAACGCCGCTTACCTCGTGACCAACGATGTAACCCTCCGACAAACTTCCGCTCTCGATCAGAGAGTGATCGGACCCGCAGAACCCTGTGTGGCGCACCCTGACAAGCACCTGGTCCGGCTCCGGCACGGGCGCCGGAATTTCACGGAATTTCAGTTTTTCTTTCCTGTCGTAGACGACGGCTTTCATGACGGCCCCTCCTTTCTTATCGCCTTCACGTTAATACGCGTAAATACCGCTGATCGGTCCGATCACGGCGATCACGGCTGTTACGAGCACCGCCATGATCACGGACATTACCAGGCCGACCTTCGCGAAATCGACGATTGAAAAGTATCCCGATGTATAGGGAATAATGTTGGTCGGCGTCTGCGTGACCAGGATGATGCCCAGGGATGCCGTGAACGCTGCCGGCGCCACCAGCATCCAGGGGTTAATATCGAAGCTCGCGGCAAGCGAAATGAGGATGGGTACGATAATAATTCCCGTCACGGTGTTGCTCGCCAGGAATAATTTAATAAAAATTACCACGAGGACAACCACAAATATCAGGAGCACCGGGCCGAACGAGGTGATGCCGCCGAGGAAAAACACGGCCACCCATTTCGCCGCTCCCGTGTGGTAGGTCATCATGCCCAGCCCGAGGGACGCCATCAGCAGGAGAATGCTGTCCCATGAAATGGCCCGTCCTCCCGTGTCCTGGTTGAGTACCCGGAACGGTGGAAGAAAAAGAAGCATGCCTCCCAGAATCGCGACATAGCTGATAGGAAGATCAATTATGCCGTGAGACAGGCTGCTGATCAGCGGATTGAACACCCACAGAAAAATTACCAGCGAGAAAATGAGAATAGTGCCGACCTCGGGCTTCGACAGGCCGCCCAGTTCACGAAGCCTTCCACGGATCTCCTCCCTGGTGAGCGGCAGCTCCTTGATTTCCGGCGGGAACATGAGCAGCAGCACGATCCAGCCGAAGGGAATGAGTACGAGTGCCGCCGGCACACCTATGATCATCCAGTCGATGAAGGTGATTCTCATGCCCGCGAAGGATTGCATGAAGCTTATCGCGATCGGGTTCGGGGCGCAGCCCGCGGGCGTCGCGATACCTCCGATGACCGGTCCCCAGCACGAAGAAATCATAAGCGCCTTGCCGAAATTACTTTTCAGGGGTTCGCATTTCGCCTGCCTGAGAATAGACACGCCGATAGGCAGTAATATGGACACCACGCCCATGTCCGAGACCCACATGGATATAAGGGCGCCCATGATCAGAAACCCCAGTATGACCCTGCGCGTGCTTACTCCGAGAATCTGGAGCATCTTGAGCGTCATCCATGTTCCCAGTTTTGTGTAGGTAAATGCGCCGGAAAGCAGAAAAATACCGATGAAGAACAGGATGAGGTCGTTGCCGAAGCTCATGCGCACGATTTCCTTGTATCCCTGCGCCACACCCGCTATCTGCGTCACCGTTCCATCGGCCGCGAGCACCCGCACTCCGTCGGTAACGCCCAGAATCGGCATGAGGAGCAGTGCGCACAGGGCCGTGACGTGGAACGGCAGTACCTCGGTTATCCAGTAGAAGATCGCTACCAGCAGCAGCCCCAGACAGATCTTTCCGGCCTGGGTCAGCACGACGGCATCCTGGCCCACGATGAGCGTAGGTGGAGGCGGAAGATAATAGATCAGCAGGAAAAGTCCCGCTCCCAGAGCAAGATAGAGATTTTGACGCACGGTACCCTGTGTAACGCCGTTTCCGCCGTCCCGCCCGATCTTCGTCTCCGTCATTATCCTTCCTCCTTCACCACACCCCTGAGCGCGCAGGCGGCCGCGTCAAGGTACAGCTCACGAAAATCTTCGCCCTCAGGCATTGTGTTTTCCAACTTTCTGAACTGCAGCATCCCGTGAATCGTGGACCAGAGAATCAGCGAGGCCCTGCGCAGATCCCGCGCGTTCGGACGGCCCGGAAGAATCATTTGAAGTACTTCTTCAACTATCTTCAAAATTCTGTTGCCGTGCTCATCGATTTTCGTTTTCAATCCGGGGGAAAACACGACGTCGGGTGCTGAAAGGAAATGATTGTATATCTCGTAATAACGACGGCGCCGCCTGCTGAACTCCAGATAGGCAAGCGCGATATTCTCGAGTTTTTGCAGCGGTTCGGCCGGACCGGAAGCCGCCTTTTTGATCATTTTGTGCAGGATGTTGAGCCCTTCCTCCTGCAACGCCGCATAAATGTCTTCCTTGTTCTTGAAATACAGATACAGCGTGCCCACGCTCAACTCCGCGTTGCGCGCGATCTGATTCACCGTGGTGGCATTGATGCCTTTCTGAAACAGGAGTTTCCGGGCGGCGTCGAGAATCTGTTTTCTTCTGAGTTCTTTTTCACGTCTTCTTCGTTCCTGTGACCCCATGTCGCCCTTCTCCTCTACGTAATTCCGCTCTCGATGCCCAGCTTTTGAAGCACAGCCTCGGTGGGATTCCCCTGCTCATCCCATCCGCGAAGCCGATAGTACGCGGCAAGCATCTTGTAAAGATCATCCCGTGGGCAGAAACGTCCCCTGGACGGTCCCTCGGGAATGGGTTCGTTCATCACGCGCCAGGGGAGCGAATCACGGTAACGCCCCGCTTCCCGTCTGATGTTGATGAATCTCTCCAGCGTGTAGATTCTCTCCGCGATTCGTTCCAGTTCCTCCAGTGTCATGTTCCACCCGGTTATCACGTTTACGACGGGCAGGTAGGATTCATTGAGAACCGTGCCGAAAACCCGCTCCTGGACGAACCGGCAAATTACCAGGGAATCACCGATGACGGTGTTGTTCTGGCTCTGGAACGTGTAGTCGGGCTGCCCGTCGAAACCGGGATCTGTTTCCGGTTCGCTGTAGTCCGGCCGGGCGTCGTGATGGCTTCCGCCCCTCGTCGATGTGGCGTACGCCAGCCCCATGTTTCGCAGACCGCGCGCCGAGTGTCCGGGTATTTCCAGGCCCCGGCTGCAATAAAGCAGTTTTTCAGCATTTTTTCCGAAACGCTTCGCCAGCTCCTGAGAACCGAGCGCGAAAAGACGGCCCGCGCCCTGTCTCAGGGCAGTCTCGCGTGCCGCGCCAGAAAGGTCCCGCTGCACGCCGAACCTGATGTCGCCGCCCAGCTCGCCGGGCGATATGATTCCCCGTTCCAGGCACTCGGCCACGAATGCCAGCGTCACGCCGAAACTGATTGTATCCATGCCCATTTCGTCGCATTGCACGTTGCCGTTGAAAATTGACACGGGATCGCTGTTCTCAAGCATCGATCCCATCGCATAAATAGTTTCATATTCCGGCATCTTCACCGTCCGCCCGGCACAGTCGCCGGTCGGCACGTCAACCAGTTTTCCGCAGGCAACCGGACAGCCGTGACAGGCGATATTCTTCCGCTTGTACAGTTTTGCTATGACCTCGCCACTTACCGCGTCAGCCCCGTCAAACACTTCTTTCGTATTGTTACGGGTACCGAGCCGTCCCCTATCGTTAATTATCTTCACCAGCACCGGCGTTCCGAAGTCGGTAAGCTGTTTCGCCTTTTCACGCAGGCCAGGCAGGCTCCGTCTGATCTCGTTTTTCAGTTCGACAGGCCGGGCGACGGATGTTCCTTCTTTCCCCCGCAGCACCAGCGCCTTGCATTTCTTCGATCCGAGAACGGCACCGATGCCGCCCCTGCCGGCCACGCTGACACGCGAACCGCTGCAGACAATATTCGCGTAGACGACACCGTTTTCTCCGGCCGGTCCGATCACCGCGCTCTCGATCCCGCCGCCATGTTCCCCGCGCAACTGTTCGTGCGTTTCACCGGCGCCCCGGCCCCACAGTAAAGACGCGTCCCTGATCTCGACGTTGCCTTCATCGACCATTATGTACACCGGGGAAGAAGCCGCTCCCATTATCACGTAGGCGTCGAACCCCGCGCGTTTCATCATCCAGCCGAAATTACCTCCGAAGTTGGAGTCGAAAAACAGCCCCGTCTGCGGGGATATCGTCGCGGCGTGACCTCTGCCGGCGCCCCACAGGGGAGTCCCGTTGACCGGACCAGAGGCGAACACCACGATGTTGTCCGGGGAAAGGGGATCAATCTGTGGAGACACCAGGCGGTGGATTATCGCGGCGGCGAACCCGTTTCCTCCCAGGTATTTCCTCGCGAAACTTTCTTCCAGTGTCTCGACGGTATGCGTGCCGCCCGTCAGATCACAGTACAGTATTTTCCCCATGTACCCGAACATAGTTCATCTGTCCCTGTTTCACTTCCCCGAAACGTCGCCGGAATGGGTTGTATATGCCCCGTTTACCCTGGCCGCCCGTCGGAAAGAAATCACGCCTTGTAACTTCCCAGGTCCGCCAGCGCCACGCTGCCGGGACTGACGGTGTCCGGGTCGGTCATGACGTTGATGCAGGCCGTTTTCCCCGACGCGAAAGCCGCTTCGAGCGCCGGGCGGATGTCCTCCGGCCGGTCCACTTCCACGCCGAACCCGCCGAGCGCCTCGACGAGTTTGTGATAGGGAACGTAGCCAATTTCGCAGCCATCATTGATGGAATGACCGAGCCGCAAACTCTGGCTGTGGCGGATCATACCCCAGCCGAGATCGTTGGATATCACGACCACGACGGGCAGCTTCCTGCGAATCGCCGTTTCGAACTCCATGAAGTTGAAACCCGTTGAACCGTCGCCGCAGAACAGGCAGACCCTTTTCCCGGGGTTGACGAGCTGAGCCGCGTTCGCGTAGGGAAGTCCCACGCCGAGGCAGCCGAAGAGATTGGCGTCGAGATAACTCCCGGGGCCAGCCACTGTCCTGGTCATGCCCATCCAGACCTGGGCATCCCCGCCGTCCGCCACCACAATGTCGTCCGGCCTGTTCATGAATGTGTTGACCTCGTGAGCCGCCCGCATGGCGTGAATTGGTACAGCGTCGCTTTCCCACTGGGGCTGCGTCTGGGCTTTCGATTCACTGTCGGCCTTTTCAAGAACCTCCACCCATTCCCTGAAAGATGTCCGCAGATTCTCCGCATCGCCCGAGGCATCCAGCAGGCGGTTACATTCAGCAAGCAGCGCCTTCACATCGCTGATCACGGCCAGGTCGATGGAGCGGTTCCGCCCCATTTCCTCGGGCTCGATGTCCACCTGAATAATCTTCGCCGTGGGACTGAACACGTCGCCGAAGATGTAATAGAGATTCATGCGCGAACCCAGAAAAATAATAAGGTCGGCGCTTATATTGGCCATCAGTGCGGCGCCGGGACGTATGGCGAGTGATGATTCGAAGCAGAGAGGATGCGTGTCGGGAATAATCCCCCTTCCCTGGCTCGATGTGAGCGCGGGAATACCCGTATTTTCTACGAAACGGACGAGCTCGTCGGCTGCGTCGGCGTACCAGGCTCCGCTGCCTGCAATAAGCAGGGGCTTCCGCGCCTTCCTGATCATCTCCATGATTTTCGCCGCGCCTTCAAGGTCAACGGGACGCGAGTCACAACAGGTGCTGTTGACCTTTTTCACCTTGTCGGTGTTTACGGCGCCGTTGAGAACATCTACCGGCAACTCGAGATACACCGGCCCCGGCCTTCCGCTGATGGCGTTACGGTAGGCAAGGTCAACAAACTCGGGGATACGATGGGGCGTGTGGCAGACCAGAGCCTTTTTCACCATGGGCTCGATGACCGGGACCTGCCGCATATCCTGCAGGTCCAGCTTCTCAATTGACTCGAGGCCAACGCAACCCGATATCAGCACCAGGGGCGAGTTCGAAAGACGGGCATTCGCGATGCCCGAAAGCGCGTTGGTAAATCCGGGTCCGGCTGTCACCATGGCTATCCCCGGCCTGCGCCTGAGCCTCCCGTACGCCTCCGCCATGAACACCGCGGCCTGCTCGTGCCGCGTGTCGAACAGTGTGACGCCGCTTCCTTCCAGAAACTGGTAAATCGGGGTTATGTGTCCTCCGCTTATGGTGAAAATATAATCAACCCCCCGCTCGATAAGCGCTTCCGCAGCAAGCTTTCCGCCGATTACGTTTTCCATTGTCCTGACTCTCCTTTCAGAGTTCCATCAACTGGCCGCCCGTAACATTGACGGCCTGGCCGGTGATGTACGATGACGCGTCCGACGCGAGAAAAACGGCCAGCGATGCCACCTCGTCGGGCGTCCCGATGCGGCCGACCGGAATAGAGGCACACATTTCCCGTTCCCGCTCTTCCACGGTGCTGCCGAAAAACTGCGCCTCCAGGCCGAACCGCCATTTTTCAAGGTCCGTGCCGATCTGTCCCGGACAGAGCGCGTTGACCCGTATTTTGTTTCCGGCGAGTTCCCGCGCCATGACCTTCGTCAACATGATGACGCCGGCTTTCGCGACGGCGTAGGCGCCGTTGAACAGGGGCGGCGTCTTCCCCGCTCGCGACGCGGTGTTTATGATGGAACCGCCTGAGGTCGTCATCAACGGCAGCACGCCCCGGGTGACCCTGAAGACGCTGTGAAGATTGACATCGATGGTTCTCATCCAGGCCGCTTCGTCATAGGACTGCACCGTGTCAGGCACCCCGAAAGACGCTCCCGCGTTATTGCACAATACATCCACCCGGCCGGTTATTTTACCCGCCTCCTCGACCATGCTCGCTATTGAATCATTGCCGGTCACATCCACCCTGGCGGCCCGGCACGCTACACCGAAGGCGTCCGACAGGTCGGCGGCGATGGAACACATCTCCTCCCAGCCGCCCGGGGCCACCTGCATGTCGCCGGACGGTTCCACCCCCAGGTCTGCGATCACCACGTTCGCGCCGCAGGACGCAAGTTTGCGGGCTATGGCGTAACCGATGCCGGTACGCTTCCCCGCCCCCGTCACTATGGCTGTTTTACCTTTCAGGTCGGAATACATGAGTTCCCCTCCCTTCGGCCGAGGCCGGTTGCTCCGAACGCCGGGGCTCGTAATGTCGCCGCGGCGCATCGAACAAAGTGGAAAGAACCAAGACGTGAGAATTACATATGAGCATCGCTCACATAGTGAACGCTATTCATTTTTTATCCGTCTGTCAATCATTATTTTTTTGCGCGATTCTTGACTGTTCCTGTCATATCAGGTAGATATTGTGCATATATCAAGTGCCGGAAAACTCGTTACGGCGCTGTTCCTGCCGCCGGATCATGACTTTAAATACATAAGGCTGGTACCGTGAATCTGGGAATCTATATAGCACGCAGCGCCCGCTTTTATCCTTCGCTCATCGCCCTTGCCTGCCGGGATCGGCGATATTCCTACACAGAATTTGAATCCAGAACCAACCGGCTGGCGCAGGGCCTTATAGGTCTGGGCATGCCGAAAGGAACGCACGTGGCAGTACAGGCGTGGAACCGCACCGAGATCGTCGAGACGGAAGTCGCGTGCTACAAGGGCGGCTTTGTCCGCGTGCCCGTTAACGCCAGACTTTCAACCGCCGAAACCGTCTACGTGCTGAAAAACTCGGAAACACGCGTACTCGTGGCCGACTCGGCCCACATGGCGCCTGTTCTCGAAAACCTGGAATCTCTCCCCTCCCTCGAATGCCTGCTCTGTATTGATCGCATGCCGGGAAACACGTTATATTACGAAGACTTTCTCGAACAGTCCATCGACGCGTTTCCCGACCGCGAGGTGCAGGAGGACGAACTGGCCGTCCTGGCCTACAGCTCGGGAACAACGGGAAAGCTGAAGGCGGTCATGCAGAGCTACGGGAACCGAATGGCCATGATACGCAAGGCCTTCATGATTCCGGGCGTCTCGATAGAACCGGGAGACGTATTCGCCCACGTCGGCCCCGTCACGCACGCCAGCGGCATGCTCCTCATGCCGGTGATGTATTCCGGCGGGTGCAATGTGATACTGGATCGTTTCGATGTCGAGACTCTGCTGCAAACAATTGAACGTGAAAAAGTCAATTACCTCTTCATGGTCCCCGCCATGATAAACGCCGTGATAAATCATCCGCGCGTCGCTGCATACGACACGGACAGTCTGAAAGGAATCTTTTACGGCGCGGCCCCCATGTCTGAAAACAATATCCGGCGCGCGCTCGAACTCTTCGGACCGATCCTGGTACAGGGATACGGCATGACGGAAACCACCTCCTTTACAACCATACTCACGGCCCGTGACCACGTTGAGGGCCTGCGGGACAAGACCGGCAACCGCCTCCTGTCCTGCGGGCGGCCCATCTTCGAAACGGAAATCAGGCTGGTCGACGAACAGGGAAACCGGGTGGCGACAGGAGAAACGGGTGAAATAATCGCCCGGGGCCCCGACGTGATGAAGGGGTATTACAAGGATTCTGAACTCACCGAACGAACCATCATAAACGGCTGGATACACTCCGGCGACATGGCGCGTGAAGACGAGCAGGGATATATCTATATCGTCGACAGAAAATCAGAAACGGTCATCTCCGGCGGATTCAACGTCTACCCGTCCGAGGTCGAACAGGTGCTCAGTTCCCACCCCGCCGTGGCGGAGGTCTGCGTTATCGGCGTCCCCGATGATAAATGGGGTGAAGCCGTCAAGGCCCTCGTCGTGCTGAAGAAAGGCACTTCCGCGACGCAGGAAGAATTGATCGAACACTGCAGGAAGTTCCTTGCCCGGTACAAGAAACCCGGGTCGGTGGATTTTGTCGACTCTCTCCCCAAAAACCCCAACGGCAAAATCGCCCGCCGGGCCATAAAAGAACACTACTGGACGGGCCACGCCCGCAGGGTGCACTGACCTCAGGGACGTAGTTAACTTATTAACTTATTTTATAACTGATTTCAGGGACGTAGTTAACTTATTAACTTATTTTATTATGCCAGGGGTGCTCATGCCGCGACAAGCCTTCATAGACGCACCGGGAGCGCTTCACCATGTCATCGCCCGGGGCATTGACCGAACAACGACCTCCAGGGATGAGAAGGACCACCGGTTATTTCTTGATCAGCCGAGAATCATCATTAATGAAAGCTGTAACGGCATGCCACGACCGGATGCGATAAACGTACTCGGCCATCAACGGGGTGAAGAAAAAAGATCAGCATTGATAAGTTAATAAGTTAACTACGTCCCTACCAATAGAGTTATGGAAAAGCCTGATTTACATACGATTGTACGCTATGTGGTACTGCAGGTACCCGGCTTTGCAGCCGCGGTCATAGCCGCCTGCCTTTTGCTCCGTTATACCGGCCTGCCCGCATGGTCAATTTGGACGGGGCTTGTCCTCTGGGTGGGAAAAGACATCCTGTTGTTTTTCTGGGTGTGGCCGAGCTATTGCGTCCCGGGTGCAGAAAACGACGCCATGGTCGGGCGAACCGGATACGTTGTCGATTGGGAGGGCCCTGATGGAACCGTGAAAATAACCGGCACGCTGTGGCGCGCGGCTGTCGTCGAGAATGAAGACCCCCCGGCGCCTGGAACCAGGATTCGCGTATGCGGACGAAAAGGACTGACGCTTTTTGTCCGGCCGGAACAGTATCGGCGGCAACCGTCACCGTAATCGACCTTCGAGCACCCCGTCGGGACGTCTTCCCTCGTGCCGTTTATTACTCGAGCTTCCCCGGTGCCCGCAGATCGTCAGGAGTGAAAACAGACAACCTTCTGCTTCACCACGTCGGAAATAATCTGCAGGTCGGCCTCACCGACATCGTAAACGCCCACGACATTGGCGTAATCGGCGAAATCGGGTACAAGCTCCGCCAGGCGGTTCGGAAACCGTTCCAGCCAGGCGAAATCGGCCATGACGCCGTCGAAATCAGGAAATACGGCCAGATAGAATATTCCCGTTTCCACCAGGTCCTGGAAGAAATGGCTGCCGTATGACAGTTCGGGCATCAGGTTGCCGTCAGTCCATGCCACTTCTCCCAGGACGGTGACATTGTTGATGTCGCTGAACCGCACGGGAACTCCCAGGGAAGGCGTCGTGGATCCCCACCGTCCCGGACCGAGAAGCATGAGCGACTGTGTCTCACGGTCGGCGACCTGGCCGTTGAGCCTCCCCACCAGACGCGCCGTCTCGTACTTGTCGGATTGTTTCAACTTGTTGTATTCTAGGGGTCGGATGTAAATAACCCGGCGTACAGGCTTTGCCATGCTGCCGCCGAAGAAGTTGCCTTCGAAACGCAGGAAGATCTTGTCGTCGGTGATCCTGACGGGAAATTCAACCCTTTGTTCCGGCCCGATAGTCTGGAGGGGCCGGCACTGAAGCAGATTGATTTTGTAATCGTTTCCTTTTGAAAAATTGACCGTGAATTCCGTATCCACCGGGTACTGATATATTGTCTCAAGTTTCTTCAGCATGTCTTGCATGATCCGGGGATAGGCAGACCCGGAAAGCAATTCATCGAAGGTTATGATCCAGGCCTCCTGCTGCTTTAATCCCCGTTCCCGTATCTGTTTGTTGAGCTCATGATCACGCTCCGCAATACGATCGAGACGTATATCCAGTTTCTCACCCATGAGGTCAAGAACGGACATGGTGACAAGCCTGTTTTCCTCCAGGTTCAGAAGGTCCACCTCACGCTGGGAAAAACGGCGCTTGTCGTCGGACCCGGCATGGGGTCGTTTGAGCGGCTCGTCGAGGGCCACGATTCTGGGATAGTCGCCTTCCACCCGGTTGACCGCCCGGGTGCCCAGGCCGAAAACAAGTCTGAGCATGCCCGCGTCGGGATCCATGTCCCTGCTCCATGCAAAAATGTTGCGTGACAGGCCGACACCGGCAAAATCCGGGAAAAAGTAGCGCCCGTGGTGCGATCCTGACACCCGCTGAACAAGCAGGGCCATCTGCTCGTCCGCGTCCGCCATGCCGCGCTGAAGGCGATATGCCAGGGCGTCTTCACTCATGGTGCTGCTGTAAACAGTTCGCACTGCCTCCTCAAAGCGTTCGCAGCGTTCTTCGGGCGTTCCCTGGTTGGCAAGGAAGACGCTTTCATATTTTCCTGCGAAAGCGTTGCCGAAATTATCTTCAAGGAGACTGCTGGATCTGACGATGATCGGCGACTGGCCGAAATATTCCAGCATGAGCATGAACTGCTCCCGTATTTCACGGGGGAAGGTCCCGGTATGAAGACGTTCCCTGAGAAGGCGTCCTGCTTCGAAATAGCCCTCCTTCGTCTTCTGTTCCATCCTCAGTTTCCACCAGCCGTTCTGGACCAAGTACGTGTAAAACACGTCGGATCCGATATAGAAAGAATCATGGGCTTCCAGGAAGTCCTGCCAGTCAACCAGTTCGTCCTTCTCAAGAATCTTGCGGGCCACCAGCATACCCGTGGTCTTGCCGCCGATAAGACCCGTTCCGATGAGTCGTTCGCGCACCCGAACAAGATCCTCCAGGGAGAAATTTTCCTTCACCAGAATGGACATGCGCGGTTCACGGGACATCATGATCCGGCAAATTCTATCAACCATGGCCTGCTTTTTTGCCGATTCCCAGGGCCGTTCGAGAAGATCCTCCGCCGCCATGAAAAGCCGGTCCCAGTAATCGAGGCTGCGCCCGCCCGGTTCCGGCGACCGCGACCTGATCTGAGAAAAAAGTGTCGCCGCCTCAACGCTGCTTACGATCGGGGTAAAACCCGCCTCCTCTTTCAGATGCGGCAGGAACATGGTGGGTGAGTACCGCTGCCATACCTTGAGAGGATGGATATATAACCGTTTGTTCTCGTTGAACACGTCAATGAGAAGCTGCGTGGTTTCCCGAATACGGGCCACAGTCCGGTAGGAGTGGCTGTCCCGGATGAGCGCGAAGTACGCAATGGTATCAAGCTCAAACAGATAGGGACAGGTGATGACAAAAAAGTTACCCACCATCAGGTCGGTGGCCCACTCTGAGAGGAGATTTGAAAGGCAGTCGAAAATGTAAAAGGCGCCCCTTCCCTCTTCTGCTATAATGCGGAACACCTCCGACGAGAAGGGTTCGAAACCGTCCCGGGGATCCAGGTGACATATCCTGACGCCATCAGTTCTCTCTGCTACCAGGGGTGCGTGATCGGCAAAACGTATATAGATGATTTTCCGCTTTTCGGCCAGTGACGCCGCCAGAAATGATTGAACAAAGTAACGGTAATCCTCAAGGTCCGAAACCTGCCAGACCACGTTGTCGCCCGTGCGGAGATAATCGATCACCGCGTCGAACGAGGCGATTCCCGAGGACACCGGCGTTCCGGCGAAAGCCGCGGCACCGGAGTCTTTACCGGGCGCACGACGGCCCCCGTCGAATACCCGTGTCGCCGAATCTTCCTGTGTTATCCTCTCGGGATTACGGCTTTTCCTTTTCATTGTATGATCCCCCTTGCTCCTGCTGAAACAGTTCCTGCAGTGATCGAACACGGAAGACGCCGCCCCGCATGGCCTTTATGGCCCCTATCATGGCCCGTGCGGCAGACATGGTCGTCACGATTGGAATGGCATGATCGGCGGCACTGCTTCGTATGATCACCTCGTCCCGGCGCGGTCTGGGACCGCTGGGCGTGTTAATGAGAAGCGACACGTTCCGGTTTTTCAGGTAGTCCAGTATATTCGGTCGTCCTTCGCCCAGCTTCGGCAGGCTGTGCACAGAGATTCCCCGGCCCGCCAGGACCGTCGCCGTCCCCTGCGTCGCCAGTATATCGAATCCCAGGTCTTCCAAGCTCCCTGCTATGTCAACAACGGCCGTTTTGTCATAGTCCTTGACGCTGATGAACACCGACCCTCCATCGGGAATATCTATACCGGCTGCGATCTGGCTTTTGCCGAAGGCGATCCCCGGATCGGGATCATGTCCCATCACTTCACCGGTCGATTTCATCTCAGGTCCCAGTACTGTGTCGGTTCCTGCAAACCGGCTGAAGGGAAGCACGGACTCCTTGACGGCAAAGAAAGGACAGACCGGATCGGCGGTCACCCCCTGCTCCCTGAGGGATATTCCCGCCATAACAGCCGTGGCGATCTTCGCGAGCGGCGTGCCCGTGGCTTTAGACAAAAAAGGCACCGTCCGCGAGGCCCGTGGATTTACTTCAAGTACGTACACGTCGCCGTCCTTGACGGCATACTGCACGTTGATAAGACCCTTCACGCCAAGTTCAAGAGCGAGAAGCCTGGTCTGGTTCTTTATTGCCTCCACCAGATCCCGTCCCAGCGAATGAGCCGGCAGAACCATTGCGCTGTCGCCCGAATGAATTCCGGCGTGTTCAATATGTTCCATGACGCCGCCCACGATAACATCCGTTCCGTCAGCCACGGCGTCCACATCGATTTCAAGGGCGTCTTCCAGGAACTTGTCGATGAGAATCGGATGGTCCAGGGACGCCTTGAATGCCTCGCGAGCGAAACCTTCGAGGTCTGCCTCGTTCCAGACGGTTACCATGGCCCGACCTCCCAGGACGTAGGAAGGCCGCAACAGAACCGGATACCCGATACGCTTCACGACATGCTCTACTTCTTCGAAGGTACGCGCCGTGTCACTTTCAGGTTGCCTGATTCCCAGCTTGTCCACCAGTTCTTTGAAAAGTTTTCGATCTTCGGCTCGGTTGATAGACGAAGGAGACGTCCCGAGAATGACCACGCCGCTCTTCTCGAGATCAAGCGCCAGATTGAGCGGCGTCTGCCCGCCGAGCTGGACGATGACACCGTGCGGCTTTTCCCGTTCTATAATGTTAAGCACGTCCTCCAGTGTAAGGGGCTCGAAGTAGAGCCGGTCCGAGACGTCGTAGTCGGTAGAAACCGTTTCCGGATTGGAATTGACCATGATAGTTTCATAACCCAGCTCCCGAAGCACGAGAGATGCGTGCACGCAACAGTAATCAAACTCGATGCCCTGGCCGATCCGGTTCGGCCCGCCGCCTATGATCATGATTTTTCGACCACCGCCGTCCCGGCTCTCATCCTCATCAGCCCACGTGGAGTAGAAATAGGGCGTTACCGCCTCGAACTCGGCGGCGCAGGTGTCCACCAGTTTGTAGGTCGGCAGGATGCCCAGCTCCGTCCGGATCGCCCTCAGGGCATTCTGGTCGATGCCTGCAAGACGTCCCAATTGGAAATCCGAAAAACCGGCCTGCTTGGCCCGTTTCAGCAGCTCGCCGGACAATCCTTTTCTCCCCGCGGCGGCGATTTCCCGCTCCATTTCGATTAATTCAAGCATGTTATCCATGAACCAGGGATCAATCCCCGTCAGCTCCGACGCCCGGTCGACCGGCATACCCGCCGCGAGAGCGTCCCGCACATGAAATATCCGGTCCGGTGAAGGACGGGAGAGAAGCATAACGTCTATCCTGTCGTAATCAGGATTACCACTGCCGGCAAAGGGACTTTCGAACCCGGCCAGACCTGTCTCCAACCCCCGAAATCCTTTCTGAAGGGCTTCCTTGAAACTCCGTCCTATGGCCATGGTTTCCCCCACCGACTTCATGGAAATGGTGAGCGTGTCGTCGGATCCGGGAAACTTCTCAAAGGCGAACCGGGGAATCTTGACCACGCAGTAGTCCATGACGGGTTCGAAGGATGCGGGTGTCTTTTTCGTGATGTCGTTGGGAATTTCATCCAGTGAATACCCAACGGCCAGCTTCGCCGCGATTTTCGCGATGGGGAACCCCGTCGCCTTTGATGCCAGCGCCGATGATCGCGAAACACGGGGATTCATTTCGATCACGACGACGCGTCCCGTTGCCGGGTGAACGGCGAACTGTATGTTCGAACCCCCGGTAGCCACGCCGATCTTTCGAATAACCGCCGCGGCGGCGTTTCGCAGGTCCTGGTATTCCCGATCTGTCAGTGTCTGGGCGGGAGCCACGGTAATGGAATCTCCCGTGTGGACTCCCATGGGGTCCAGATTTTCGATGGAACAGATAACAACAACGTTATCCTGAAGATCGCGCATGACCTCCAGTTCATATTCCTTCCACCCCAGCACCGACTCTTCGATCAGGATCTCGCCGATCATGCTCTTCTCCAGCCCCCGCGCGGCGAAAACTTCAAATTCTTCGGCGTTGTAAGCCAGGGCGCCGCCCGTACCTCCCAGGGTAAAGCTGGGCCGTATAACCAGCGGGAAGCCGATCTTCCGTGAGATATCCCGGGCTTGACTCATGGAACGGGCCGCCTCGCTCATGGGCGTGTCGAGACCGATCTGGGCCATGGCGGTCCTGAAATGATCCCTGTCTTCGGCCATCTCAATCGCCGCGAGGTCGGCGCCGATCATTTCCACCGCATATCGTTCGAAAATACCGCGTTTCGACGCCTCAACGGCTGTGTTGAGCGCAGTCTGACCCCCCAGAGTGGCCAGAACGGCATCAGGCCGTTCTTTCTCCACGATCCGTTCCACTACGTCGGCTCCAATGGGCTCAATGTAAGTCCGCCAGGCCATGTCGGGGTCCGTCATGATGGTGGCCGGGTTTGAATTGAGCAGTATCACCCGGTATCCCTCCTCCGCCAGGGCCTTGCAGGCCTGCGCTCCGGAATAGTCGAACTCGCAGGCCTGACCGATTACAATCGGTCCGGATCCGATAATTAAAATTTTATTCAGATCAGTCCTTTTCGGCATGCGTCTTCCCCGGTGAAATAACGTTTCGCAATCCAGGCGGTCGGTTCTCTAATCACCCTTATTCCCATTCAATAGTACTCGGCGGCTTCGAGCTCACGTCATACACCACCCGGTTCACGCCGGTTACTTCGTTGATGATGCGCGACGAAATGCGGGCCAGCAGGTCCGCGGGAAGCCGCGACCAGTCCGCCGTCATTCCATCCGTGCTTGAAACGGCGCGCAGAGCCACCACGTTGTCATAGGTTCGTTCGTCACCCATGACGCCCACGCTTTTCACGGGAAGCAAGACGGCGAAGTATTGCCAGACTTCATTCAGCCTCTCATACCGACTCATTTCATTTCTGAATACGGCGTCGGCTTCGCGCAACACCTTCAGGGTTTCTTCCGTCACATCGCCGATAATCCGCACGGCGAGACCGGGCCCCGGAAAGGGCTGTCGGTGAACCAGCCGATCGGGAAGTCCCAGTTCGGTGCCGAGTCTGCGCACCTCGTCCTTGAAAAGCTCCCGCAGGGGCTCAAGCAGCTCAAAACCCAGGTCTTCCGGCAGACCGCCAACGTTGTGGTGGCTCTTGATCACCGCCGAAGGACCGCCAAGCGGCGACCGGCTTTCTATGACATCGGGGTAGAGCGTCCCCTGGGCCAGAAACCGCGCGTCGCCCATCGCGGCCTTCTGGCGTTTAAAAACACTGATGAAGGTCTCGCCGATGATTTTCCGCTTTGCTTCGGGCTCCGTGACGCCTTTAAGGGCGGCGAGAAATTCGTCCCGTGCGTCGATAACGGTCATCACCAGTGGGTAATCCCGCGTGAACATTATCCTGATATCCTCCACCTCGCCCTTCCTCAGAAGTCCGTTATCGATGAAAAAACTTCGACATCTGTCACCGACGGCGCGGTTAAGCAGGGCCGCCACGACGGCGGAATCCACCCCCCCTGACAGGGCGCACACTATGTTTGAATCCCCCACGGTTTCCCTGATATTTATCACCGACTCTTCAAGAAAACGTCCCATCGTCCAGCCTCCCCGGCAGCCGGCGAGTCGATACAGAAAATTTGAGAGAACCTCGTTCCCCCGCGGCGTATGGACCACTTCGGGGTGAAACTGCACACCGTACAGGCACCGATGTTTATCTCCCATGACCGCCGTGCCACAGGATCGTGTTGTAGCAAGGGGTACGAAGCCCTCGGGCAGTGCCGTCACCTGGTCGCCATGGCTCATCCACACGTCCATACCCGCATCGATGCCGTGAAAGAGCGGTACAGGTTCAATGAAGGCAATCTTAGCCGGCCCGTACTCGCCGTCGGTGCCTCTCTCCACCTTTCCTCCCAGAATCTTGGCCATGAGCTGCATGCCGTAACAGATGCCCAGTACGGGCAGGCCCATGTCAAAAATCGCCGGGTCAATGCCCGGTGAATCGACGTTCGTCACCGAGGCGGGCCCCCCGGAAAGAACCAGCGCCGCAGGATTCATCGCCGCCACTTCGCCTGCTGAAATGTCGTGCCGCACAATTTCACAGTAAACGCCGCACTCCCGTATCCTCCGTGCAATCAGACGGGCGTACTGTGAACCGAAATCAAGAACTGCTACCTGTTCGCGCATGAGTGCTTCCTCGCAATCCCTTCCTGTTTATGAGAGCCGTGAACCGGTCAAAGAGATACCTCCCGTCATGGGGACCGGGCCCGGCCTCGGGATGAAACTGGACGGAAAAGAAAGGCAGCGACCGGTGCGCGATGCCCTCCAGCGTTCCGTCGTAAAGATTGACATGAGTCGTCGCAATCTGCCTCCGGTCAAGGGAGTCCTCGTCCACACAGAACCCATGGTTTTGTGACGTTATGTAAATTCTGCCCGTGGCCTCGTCCCGGACAGGATGGTTGGCGCCGTGATGGCCGAACTTCAACTTGAAGGTTCGGGCTCCCAGGGCGCGTCCCATGAGCTGATGCCCCAGACAGATACCGAACAGGGGCAGCGTCTTCAGTTCCATGAGCTTTCTGATAGTATCCACGGCGTAGTCAACCGGCGCAGGATCACCGGGACCGTTTGACAGTAAAACCCCGTCGGGACCGAGGGCGAGAATATCCTCGACAGAAGCAGACGCCGGCAGAATCTTCAGGGAACAGCCCCGTTCCCTCAATAATCGAAGAATGCTCTGCTTGACGCCGAAATCGAGTACCGCCACCAGCGGCCCTTCATCCCCTTCCCGTTCGCGGGGTTCACTCACGGTCACTTCCCGCACCAGGTCACGTCCCTCAAGTCCCGGCGAGGCGGCCGCCCGCGCCGCGAGAGAACGGGGATCGTCGTCCTCAGTTGTCAGGACCGCCCTCATGGTTCCCGCTTCGCGAATATGGCGCGTAAGGGCCCGTGTATCGACGCCCTGGATACCCGGAACGCCCCATTGTTTCAGATAGTCGTCAAGACTTCCCTCGGCCCGCCAGTTACTGGTTCTTCGGCTCAGTTCACCTGCCACGAATCCTTCAAGCCAGAGCGACCGCGATTCCATATCCTCATCGTTGATTCCGTAGTTGCCGATAAGCGGATAGGTCATGGTCACGATCTGGCCCTTGTATGACGGATCGGAGATCACTTCCTGGTACCCCGTCATGGCCGTGTTGAAGACCACCTCGCCGAATCGTTCTCCCGAAGCGCCGAAGGATCGGCCTTCAAAATACGTACCGTCTTCCAGGACCAGAAGCGCTTTCATAATTTACGTTCCCCGCACCCAAAACAGTTTTTGTGGAAATCTTCGGGCACCGCCGTGGGGTAATTCCCGGTGAAACAGGCTGTACAGTAATCACTTTTTCTGGCTACCGTCTTCAGCATGCCCTCCACGGAAAGATAGGCCATCGAATCCGCTGCCAGGTGGTCCCTGATTTCATCTACGCTGAGGGAGGCGGCGATAAGCTCCGTACTGGTCGAGATGTCGATACCGTAAAAACAGGGGCTCTTCACGGGAGGCGAACTCACCCGGACATGCACTTCACGGGCGCCGGCTCCCCGTAGAAGCCTGATGATCTGTTTCAGTGTCGTCCCCCTCACGATGGAGTCTTCGACCACCACCACGCGTTTCCCCTTGAAAACCCCGCTCACGGGATTAAATTTTATTCTCACGTCAAGGTCCCGTTCCTGCTGTAGTGGTTCGATAAATGTTCTGCCCACGTAGTGGTTCCTGATAAGACCGATTTCAAAGGGAATGCCCGATGAACGGGCGTAGCCCAGGGCGGAGGTATTGGCCGAGTGAGGAATGGCTATCACCAGGTCCGCCGCCGCCGGAGCTTCTTTCGCAAGCTGCTTCCCCAGTTTCCGCCGTATTTTGTCAACCTTGTCCCCGAAAATAATGCTGTCGGGGCGGGAAAAATAAATATATTCAAATATGCAAAACGAGTGATCATGGATGACCGGAACGCGCCGTGACCGGACGCCTTCTTCGTCAACGACTATCATTTCGCCCGGTTCCAGGTCCCGCAGGTATTCGGCATCGATAATATCAAAGGCGCACGACTCGGAGGCCACCACGACAGCGTCGTCTTTTCTCCCCAGGCATAACGGCCTGAACCCCCGCGGATCACGCGCGGCTATAAGTCTGTTCGCCGTAAGAAACACGAAACAGTAAGCGCCATCGACCTGCGACAGGGCGTCTATTATCATGTCTTCAATAGTCTCTTTCCGTGACCGGGCGATAAGGTGGAGCACCGTTTCCGTGTCCGAGGTGGTCTGGAAAATTGACCCGCCTTCTTCCATCATCGCCCGAAGCTCCCGGGCATTGATAATGTTGCCGTTATGGGCGGCGGCTATCTGTCCGCCCTTGAATTTCGTCAGCAGCGGCTGGGCATTTTCAAGCCCCGAGCATCCCGTGGTGGAGTATCGATTGTGCCCGATGGCGATCGTTCCGCGTAGACGGTCAAACAGATCTTCCTTTGAAAATACGGACCGTACCAGGCCCATTCCCCGGCAAGCAGTTATCTTTGAACCGTCAGAGGCGGCGATACCGGAACTTTCCTGGCCACGGTGCTGCAATGCGTACAATCCCAGGTAGGTCCGTCGGGCCGCCTCGACATCACCGCAGATACCAAAAATACCGCAGAATTCTTTCATCATTCCTTTTCCTTCAGCTGCGTCACCACTCCACCTCCAGATTTCTCAATCGCTCTAACACTTCGTCGAGCCGCTCCTCGGGCATTGTAAGGCTCATGCGCACGAAACCTTCGCCGTGCCGCCCGAACCCGACACCCGGAGTAACCAGGATACCCGCGTCTTGAAGCAGCATCGCCGCGAAGCCCATTGAATCGTATCCCGCCGGAAGCGGCGCCCAGACGTAAAAGGTGCCGCCCGGCAGGGGAACTTTCCAGCCCATGTTCCGCAACGCCTCGACGAAACGGGTGATGCGGGATTCAAAGATTGATCTGATAATTTTTATATCAGCCTCGCATTCGGTAAGCGCCGTCACGGCCGCATCCTGAACCGGCATGAATATGCCTGAATCAAGGTTGGTTTTTACACGCGCCAGCGCGCCGATCACGCCGGAGTCTCCCACGGCGAATCCCACCCGCCAACCGGGCATACAGAACGTTTTTGAAAGCGAATGAAACTCGATACAGTTACTCCCGGGACCGGAAGCCTGGAGCAGGCTTACGGGAGAGCGGTCACCGAAAATTATTTCAGCGTAGGCCGCGTCGTGGCAGAGCACCAGGTCATTATCCGCCGCGAACCCGGCGATTCTTTCCAGATCATGAACATCGGCAAGGGACGCCGTGGGATTTGAAGGATAGTTAATCCACATCATGGCCGTCGCGCGGGATACGAGGAGCTTCAGTTCCTCCTGCTCCGGCAGGAACCCCCTCTCGGCACGGAGCGGATAATACCGCGGCACCCCCCCGGCCAGGACGGCCCCGGACGTATAAACGGGATAACCGGGGTCGGGAATGAGCACTTCCTGTCCCTCGTCCAGCAGGGCCAGAAAGGTGTGGCCGATACCCTCTTTTGAACCCAGCAGGGGCAGGACTTCTCTGTCGGGATCGAGGGTTACGCCGTAACGACGCTTGAACCAGCCCGCAAAGGAGCTGCGCAATTCAGGGAGTCCCGCGTAGGATGAATAGTGATGCGTTCCCTCCCTGCGCGCATTGTTTACCAGCGAGTCGACGACCGCCTGCGGCGGTCCCAGATCCGGGTCCCCCACTCCGAGATCAATGACGTCGGCGCCTGATCGCTCCGCTTCATTCTTCATCCGGTCTATCTCCGCGAACAGGTAGGGAGGGATCATCCTCAGCCGTTTCGATACACGCGCCCCGCCGGTCATTCCCGCTCCTCCTGCCGATATATCGACCCGTCAAATGACCACGCCACATCACCCGCAAGCCAGGCTTCGAGGCCGCTCTTACCACCCTCCCGGAAAACTACCTTCAGCGGCCCACCGGGCATGTGCACAGTGACAGTGTCGCCGGTTACGTGTCCCCTCTCCCTGGCGACGAAGGCTGAAGCAACGGCGCCGGTACCGCAGGCCGGCGTTTCTCCTTCCACGCCGCGTTCCCACGTCCGCACATAGATACTTCGGCTATTAATAATGTCCACGAAATCGGCGTTGGATCCGTCCTCTCCCCATCGCGGATGACGACGGATTGCGCGCCCCATCGCGTGAACAGCACTTGCGGGAACATCCTTCAGGGGACAGCGGAACACCGACTCTTCGCTGACGCCGCACGTGAAAACCACAGCGTGCGGTACACCGGAATCGACGGCGTACGCCTTCACAGAGCCCTGTTCTTCAAGTGACAGTATCACCGGCGGTTGCGGTCTCCCGACAGATGTCATTTTTATGGTCGCGTATGCGCCGTCGACCAGTGCCTCGATGGTCCCGGCGCCTGTTTCCATGGTCATAACGGCCGGTGCGATTCTTTTTCTGCGAGCGTAAACGGCGGCGCAGCGGGCCCCGTTGCCGCACATGTCGGCCTCGCTTCCATCGGCATTGATAATGCGAAGCCGGAAATCAGCTGTTTGCGAGTCCTCAATTACCAGAACGCCGTCGGCCCCTACGGAACGACGGCGTTCACATACTCTGCGGGTAAAACACTGCTGGTTGTCTGCGATCAGGCCACTCCTGCCGTCGACAATTATAAAATCATTGCCGTTTCCCACCAGCTTTGAAAAAGGTATCTTTCCCGATTTGACCCCACGGGCCTGTTTGCGGGAAACCATCTCCATCTGATCGTCTCTCATCATCACGTTCATCCCTTCAGCCGATGTACCGGTATCAGCCGTCACAACAAGAGAAAGCAATATAAATGCCACGCGAAGCCCGCTGACAGTGTCGACTCCAACAAGCCGTATTAATTACAGTATTGTTCTCGGTGGTGTTAGTTATGGGAACAGAGAGACGCCATGCCTCCTGCTTATTCCTACAGAACGGTAGGATCAGACCAGAGGAACCAACAGGTTGGTTGTTTCGCCATTGATGTGCCGTGATTCGGTCAACGAGTTTTGCGACACCTTTCTTGACTCTATTGCTGCCTTCTCACCGGGATTCCCGCCCCGGCGAGATACGATTTGATGCCGCCGACGGTGTAGCCGCCGAAGTGAACCATCGAGGCGATAAGCGCCGCGTCGGCGCGGGCCTCGAGAAAAACGTCCCGCAGGTGTTCGGGCTTCCCCGCGCCGCCCGAGGCGATGACGGGAATGGCCATGGTGTCGTTGATAAGGCTCGTGAGGTGCAGCTCGTAGCCGTCGGTGGTGCCGTCGGCGTCGATGGAGTTGAGGCAGATCTCGCCCGCGCCCCGGTCCTGTGCTTCTCGGGCCCATGCCAGGGCGTCGATGCCCGTCGCCGTCCGCCCGCCGTTGATGTAAACCTCGTATCCCGAGGGAATGCCGGGCCGGACGCCTGCCTTGAGAACATCCATTCCCAGCACGATACACTGGGTTCCGAAGGCCCGGGCGCCCCGGTTGATCAGGGCGGGATCAAGTACGGCGGCGGTGTTGATGCTGATTTTCTCGGCGCCCGCTTCAAGAACGGCGGCCATGTCGCCAAGGCTCCCTATGCCGCCTCCCACGGAGAAGGGAATGAAGATGGTTCGGGCCACGGCGTCCACCACGCTGATGAGAATCTTCCGCTTTTCATGTGAGGCGGTGATATCGTAGAAAACCAGCTCGTCGACGCCCTGTTCGTAGTAGTCCCGGGCCATCTCCACGGGGTCGCCGATGTCCACGTTGTCGGCGAACCGAACACCCTTGGTGGTCCTGCCGTCCCTGACGTCAAGGCAGATGATGATCCGCTTGCTCAGCATGCTCACGAATCCCCTTTCCAGGACGAGAACTTAGCGAGTAGGCGAAGGCCGGGAGGCCCGCTCTTCTCGGGATGGAACTGAACGGCGAGGAGTGATCCCCGACCCGTGACGGAAACGAAGGACGCGCCGTAGTCCGTCTCGGCGATCCGGTCGTCGTTGTTCGCGGGATCAAGATAGTAGGAGTGGACAAAGTAGAACCGGTCGTTGTCGTTTATGCCGGCGAGCACGGGATGGGAACGCTTGCAAACAATGTTGTTCCAGCCCATGTGGGGAATCTTGAAAGTTTTATCCGAAAAGTCGAATCGTCGCGTACGACCGGGTATGAGGCCGAGACACGCCGTCCCGCCGTCCTCGTCGCTTTCGTCGAGCATGACCTGGGCGCCCAGGCAGATGCCCAGCAGGGGCGTCCCCCGGGCCGCCACCTCACGGATGACCCGGTCGAGACCGTGTTTGCGGAGCACCTTCATGGCCGTACCCGCCGCACCCACACCGGGAAACACAACACGGTCGGCACGAAGAATCTCCTCCGCGTCGGCGGTGATGCGGCATTCAACGCCAAGATGGGTAAAGGCGCGCTCCACCGACCGGAGATTCCCCGCTTCGTAATCGATAACGGCGATCATGGACCACCCCTGTTCTCCACTGATGAAATGATTATATCGGCGATTGCTTCCGCTGTTTCCTCCATCAGCACGAACGGTGACAGAGGTTCGAGCATATCGTCGCTCCAGGAGATATTGTATTCCGACACGTGGTCCTGTATCCACTCATATTTCTCACCGAGAACATCCTTTTTTTGCTCGAGTGGAAGCTGATCGTGAAAATCAACATGCATAAGCAACAGCGACTCAACGGGTGGACCGTCCCCGAGCAACGGCACAATAACCAGTTCAGCGCCGTCCGATTTACCTCTGCCCGCGTAAACCTTCCCGGTACTGACAATAGTTTTTTTCGTTCCCATAAGACGGTTGTCACGCTCCACGCGAGATGTCATGTCTTTCGCCACACCTCCGCGCCCCGCTATGGACAGGGTCGAGTTCTCGCGCGGTTTGCCCTCGAAATCAAGACCGCCGACCCGGTAGAGCATGTAACCTCTCACGGCGCGAAGGGCTATCTGCGTGTTTCTTAACGCCGGGCCATTCCGCCCCGCCAAATTCTCCGGGCCGAATCCCAGGGACTTCGCGAGATCAAAGATAACGCCGCGAGGCATATCTTCACGTCTGCTGGTGCCCACGGTAACCGTTTTCGCCTGGTGTCGGATGGCATCGATGGGCCGGGCAAGTTCGTCTATTGCCTTTCCGAGTGTGATATCCAGTTGATCAAGGGGCGACGGCGACGCCGTCCGGTCTTTGAAATCGGCCCGGTATAATTCAACGGGAAGTCTCCCCGTGGCATACTTGAGAAGAAGCGACAGGTCCGCCGCCGCTTCTGCGTCCAGAGAACCGTAACACCCACGGCTCAGCCGTTCCCGGAAGACCGATGCGAAATCGTCAATAAGGTGGTGTAATTCTTCGTCGCCGGTTTTCTCAAAGATGCCCAGTCCTTCGCGGTTCAGCCTGTCCAGCAGCTTTGCGAGAGCTCCCCTGAATTCACGTAAAAAGCAGGCTTCGGCGTCGATGGCCCGGGCCGCGTAGTAGCCCCAGAGGTGCCCCGCCAGTGTATTGAGAATGACCGCGCCCGGATAGTCCGCGTGAGGCACGGTGATGACTGAGTCGGCAACGCCCCGGAACCGCGTTTCGCCCTCGTCGGCCACAACCACCACGTCGGCGGCGTGGGCCTTGAAGATAGCAACGTCCTTCACGATGTCGTCCACCACGGGCCCCGGGTTACCGGCCGTCAGGACAAGCACGAGGGGCTCCGACGACAGGTCGATATGCTTCTTGTCTTCCACGTAATCGGAGGATATGGTCTTGTAACAGAGTTCACTCAACTTTATGCGCACTTCGTCGGCTGCCACCTTGTTGGGGCCGCTTCCCACCAGCGCCCAGTAGCGTTTCCGTTTCGCGGACCGTTCCGCCGCCTGTTTCACGCCATCCCGGCGTTCAATAACCGACTCCATCAGTCCAGGACACCGTTCCAGGTCAAGCAGTATCCGGACTGCTGTCACGTCATCCATTCTTCCCAGGGTGTGCGCGCAGTATACGGCAAGCACGTAGCCCGCCACTACCTGGGAATAAAAGGCTTTGGTGGATGCCACGGACATCTCGATATCCCGTCCGTCACTGGTGTAAAAAACGCCGTCCACCAGGCCGGTAATGTCAGACTGGCGACGATTCACCACGGCCATCAGGTGAGCTTTGCGCTCACGGGCCATAGCCACGGCCCGGTTCGTGTCCGTTGTGGTTCCCGATTGCGTAACAGCGATTACCAGCGTGTCTTCCAGATTGTCCTTCAGGTCGAAACCGGAAAGTTCCGTGGCACGCATGACCCGTATCCGGATGAGTGTCCCGTCCAGGTAACGCTTAAACGCGTCGGCCATGGCCGCGCCGGCCACGGCGGCCGTTCCCTGGCCGATTATAATAATATTATTAATATCACCCGCCACGAGGGCCTGTCGAAGGCGGGGAGAAATCACGTCGTCGCCGAGATTGAACAGGATTCCGGCTTTGCCGTCACAGTCGCCATCGATACGGTATTTGCCCCGCAGGGTTTTTCTGACGGATTCCGGGGCGTCGAGGATCTCCTTGAGCAGAAAATGAGGGTGCCCTTTCCGGTCGATATCGCGGGTGGTAATTTCCGCCTTTTTCGTGATGTCGGCGTCACGATAAAGGGGTTCCCCGTTAAAGGAGCGTCCACGGACAGTTGCGGTTCTCCCGTCGAGCACCACGATCTGCCCCCGCGACCGAGGATCACCCGGGACCTGCTCCGTTTCACCGTCGAGCCTGATGAACCTCGACGTACGCTCGACAAAACCGTATATTTCAGAAGCATAGAAATAACAGTCGTCACAGAGGCCGACGTACAGAGACTGGCCGCTTCCCCGCAAGGCGAGAAATACTTTTCCCGGCTCAAGATTGCTCTGCATGGCAACGGCCTGTGAGCCCTCGAAATCAAGCATGGCCAAGCGAAAAGCCTCTTCAAGATCGCAACCGCCTTCCAGGTGCCGCTCTATCTGCAGGGGAATGATTTTCGCGTCGGTCGTAACAAGACGGCTGATATCAGATCTCCGGCCCTTACGGAAGGTCTCCAGCAGTTCACGATAGTTATCCACGTCGCCGTTAAGGGCCACGTCGATGGTCCAGTTTCCGCGGCCGTAGTACGGATACTCTTTCAGGGTCTCCCGGCTGTCGCAGGTGACAACGTGGTTGTTCACGGGATGGCAGTTCTCCAGTGTGATGGATCCCACCGAGGCCCACCGCGTATGGGCCAGAATGGAGCGGGACATCACTTCCTGCTCCAGCGCCCGGGCCAGTATCGGATCGGACAAAATTTCCTTTTTCAGACGCGTCGTGTTTTCTCCCAGCTCACCGCTCACAGACGCGGTCTTGTACACAAGGGAAAGGATGGTGGAATTTCCGCCACTACCCCCGGGGCCGATAAAAAGCGAACCCGGCTCACTGTCTCCCCGGCCGGACCGTCTTTCCAGCTGGCCGGAAAGATGCGCCGCGTCCATTGTTTTTCGAAGTTCCACTTCCGGGCAGTCAAACTCAAAAAAAATTTCAAGGCCCGCCGAATCTCTTCCCCTGATTTCAAGACGGTCAACCGCTGAAAGCAGCAGGTCCAGGGAGCGCGCCCCGTCCATAGTGTCGTCCCGGACATTTTCACCGGCGGGAAAACCTACCGCCCGAAGAATTTCTCCGGCCCTGTCCAGACCGCCCAGCAGATCCTGCTCAAGCGACCAGGCGACATCCCGGAGCCTTGACAATGCCTCGTTCAGCCGCTCCGTCCGATCTGTTGAAAATTGCGATGCCCGACAATCGAGCAGGGATTCTTCGGACCGAACCAGTTCGTTGAATCCGGCGGACGTTGTTCGAAGAACCGCCAGCGCGTCCGCGTCTCCCATAAAACGCCTGAAGCAATCATCATCTTTGAGTAACGTCGCCAGCCGCTCCAGCTCGCTCAGCGTCTCCTGCCCCCCCAGGTAGCCGTCAAAACCGGACGATCCATTGAGAATCGCCTCCAGCCCCGCGTTTCGCATCTCGTTCAAAATCTCAGATAGCGTCTCCGGCGCAGGCGGCTTCCCGCCGGGTGACGTAGATCCCCTGATGGCCAGCAGGCCGGCAAGCCCGCAGAAAAACGTGGCCCGGTGGCGAGGAAAAAATATTATCGAACGGGGCGGAACAACGCCCGGATCGCGGCCGAGAAAAAGGTTCCAGCCGCGCAGGGCGAAAAACGGTGTTTTTCTTTTCCCCCTCCCCCCTGTCCCCTTCCTCCAGTGGAGGGGACATCCGTTGTTCAATTTCCTCCCGATGAAGAGTGGGGAAACATCATACAGGTCGTCATACCGGCGCAGGCCGGAATCCAGTGTTACCAAGTCCTTTCCGGATTCCGGGTCACGCCTGGGAAAACGGAAAAGGGTATTATTCAAATGTCTCGTACATTGAATCGCTGATCTTCTCCACATCGCCGCAACCTGTTACTCGCCGCCTGTCACTCGACGTTCGCTCCCCGGCGCTCGATCGCCGCCCGTATAAAATCGACGAAAAGCGGATGAGGTTTCGTGGGTTTCGATTTGAATTCGGGATGGAACTGGCACCCCAGGAACCAGGGATGGTCGGCATACTCCACCATCTCCACCAGGCGTCCGTCCGGTGACACGCCGCTTATCACCAGCCCCTTTGCTCTCAACGGATTGATAAATGCGTTATTGAACTCATACCGGTGACGATGCCGTTCGCTGATGTCCGTCGTCCCGTATGCCCTGAAAGCCAGCGTATCCTCCCTGATACGGCAGGGATAAGCTCCAAGGCGCATGGTGCCTCCCATATCGGTTACGTTTTTCTGTTCCGGCATGAGATCAATGACGGGCGCCCCGGTGTCACCGTCGAACTCGCGGCTGTTGGCTCCCGTTAATGAACAGACATTCCGGGCGAACTCCACCACCGCCATCTGCATGCCCAGGCATATTCCCAAAAAGGGTATTTTCTCCAGACGTGATTGTGCTATAGCCCGAATCATGCCCTCGATGCCCCGTTTTCCGAAACCACCGGGGACCAGTATACCGTCCACTTCCTTCAGTCGATCGCCCGGACCATCCCTTTCGATTTCCTCGGCATCGACAAAACGAAGGTTGACCCTGCATTGATTGGCGATTCCGCCGTGGGTGAGAGCTTCGTTAAGACTTTTGTACGAATCGGTCCAGTCGACATACTTACCTACAATAGCGATGACTACTTCGGAGCAAGGATTCATGACGCGTTCCGCGACCAGTTCCCATTCATCCAGGTGAGGTTGCCCCGTCCATATATTGAGCAGATCCACTATTTTCTGATCAAGCCCTTCCCGGTGAAATACCAGCGGAACTTCGTATATATTTTCCACGTCCTTTGCGGTAAAGACGCATTCTTCTTCGACGTTACAGAAAAGAGCTACTTTCTGCCGTATCTCGCGAGAAAGGAAATCTTCCGTCCGGCAAAGCAGAATATCGGGTTGAATGCCGATTTCCCGCAACGCCTTCACGCTGTGCTGAGTCGGTTTGGTTTTCACTTCGCCCGCCGCCCTGATATAGGGCACCCAGGTGAGATGTATGAAAATCGCGTTCTCTTTTCCCGCCTCGTTTTTGAACTGACGGATTGCTTCCAGGAAAGGAAGGCTCTCGATGTCGCCCACAGTACCGCCGATTTCAACGATGGCCACGTCGACGTCACGGGCGCCCTCGCGGATACGGTCCTTGATCTCGTTGGTAATGTGTGGAATGACCTGCACCGTTCCGCCCAGGTACTCGCCCCGTCGTTCTTTCGATATGACCGAATAATACACCTGCCCCGTGGTCAAGTTGTTCCGGCGACTCGTGCCGCCGGACGTGAACCGCTCGTAGTGCCCCAGATCAAGATCAGTTTCCACACCATCGTCGGTAACGTAGACCTCGCCGTGCTGGAAAGGATTCATGGTGCCGGGGTCCACATTGATATACGGGTCGAGTTTCTGGTTTGTAACGGTGAGTCCACGACACTCCAGCAAAGCGCCGATGGAAGCCGCGGCAAGCCCCTTCCCCAGAGACGAAAGAACCCCGCCGGTGATGAATATGAATTTTGTTCTCATAAAAATCCCTTCTCTCCGATCAAAGATTGCCCCCTTATTATTAAACTTTTACACGATCCTCTTCCCCGTCATTCCGGAGCTGACCCGGCACGGTTCCCTTCAGGAAAATCCAGAAAGCAATTGAAATACCGGACACCGGCCTTCGTCGGCATGACGAGATCGCGGATGGAAAATGGCAGAACGCCTCAGCCGATCTTATTCCACCTCGGCAACTTTCTGTGCCCCTGTACGAACCGGCACTTCACTCTCTGTTACGCCGGCGATATAGTCCGGCTGCATCGCCCCCCGGGGACAGACGCTCACGCAGGTGTAACACATGGTGCACCGCTCGGGATCGACGGTAAATAGTGTACCGTTTCTCGACAGCGCCCCCTGCGGGCAATGATCTATGCAGGTATCGCACAGAATGCAGGTACCGCAGCTCATACACCGATCTGCGTCGTTTTCTTCGCCCCCGAAGCAAACCAGTTGAATACGTTTTTTTTCTACCGGAATTTTACGAGGAAAGACAAAATCTCCTTTATCAAGCATGGCGGCCATCTCCATGGCGGCCAGCCGTCCCTCCCCCACGGCGTCGGTGATCAGCCCCGGTTTCCTGATATCTCCACAGACAAAGACCCCCTTGTCCGTGGTTTGAAAGGAATCCTCCGCCGTAACCACGTAGCCACGCTCATCACGAAATATCGATTCGGGCAGAAAGGAGACCTCGGGGACCTCGCCTATACTGAAATACACACGGTCGGCATGCAGCATCGAACCATCGGAAAAATAAATATTTGTCTCGTCCAAATGGTCGATTTTGCGAGGCCAGAGCACTTTTGTACCCAGTTTCTCCGCAAGTTCAAGTTCCCTGCCGAAGGCAAGCGGTTTCTGAATATCCAGGGCCGTCACTTCAGCGGCTCCAAGCCGCCATGCTTCGCAGGCGATGTCCATGCCCACGTTGCCCGCGCCTATAATCGCCACTGACTGTCCCGCCAGGCTGGACGCGTCGCCCCCGTTGATACTCATAAGAAAGTCCAGTCCCGACTCGATGCGGTCGCCGCCCGGATAATTGATGCGCCTCGTCTTTCCGGCACCCGCCGCAACGAGCAGGACGTCACTTTCCGATTGAAGTTTCGAGAACATTTCGACATCAATCATACTGTCCATATGAAACGTGACAGGCAGGGAGCGTATGCGACTAAAATCCCGTTCCAGCGCTTCGACCGCCAGGCGTTCCCGTGGAATAGCGTTCTGTACCTTACCACCGGGATTTTTCATTTTGTCATATACGTGAACATCAAATCCGCGCCTCGCGAGCTGCCAGGCGGCCGAAAGACCCGCGGGACCTGCGCCGATGATGGACACCTTTTCCGAACGCTTCTCTTTCGGCGGCTCGGGATTGAAGTCGGGATAGTAATCGCGGGCGAGTTTCTGTATTTCGACGGGACCATCCAGGACCTTCCGGCTGCAGGACTGCATGCACAGGGCCGGGCAGACACTACCGCATACACTCATTCTAAAAGGAGTGTATTCATCCATAAATTCCTGTGCTTCCCGTACTTTGCCCTCCTTGATCAGGTTCAGGAATACCGGCGTGGGAATGCCCGACGGGCAGGCCGCCTCACAGGGCGGCGTCAGGTTGAAGTGGCGTGGTTTCTCCGTTTTCAGATTCATCGCCGGCGTGTAGAGTTTTCCGAAAGGACGCCTGCTCTTTTTCGTAACCTTGATGAAATCCTTCAGTGGAAACACTGCCGGATCCATCTGGAACTCCCGGCAGAACTCTTCAAGAACGCGCACCAGGTATTCCCTGTCTTCACCGTCCATCTCGGCAAGGACGGCGCCGATGCCAAGCTGCCAAACCTCCACCGGGCCTCGTACGTAAATGGTTCCCCCGTGAATCCCCGTTCCCAGGAACCTGCCGACCGGAGATTCCTTTCGATTTTCTCGGTTGAGCACCACAATGCTCCCACCGGCCATGTATTCGCCGCAATAATCCTTGGCGGTGCCGCCTATGACCAGCAGCGGTGATTTATCCATGTATTCCTTCATATGGATGCCGGCGCGATACTCCACATCATCCCTGATGATGATTGAACCGCCGCGCATGGAATGGCCGGGAATCTCCCCCGTCTTGCCGTGCACCAAGATCCTGCCGGCGTTCATGGTGTTACCCGTTCCATCCTGGGCGTTACCGTGCACCGTGACAGTCGGCCCGTTCAAAAAGACACCCAGGTCCTGCCCCGGTGTCCCATATATAGTGAAGCGGGCGTTTCCGCTGATACCCCCCGCAATATAACGCTGGCCCAGGACGTCTTTCAGAATGATTTCCTTCTCGCCGCGCGCGAGAGATTCCCGTATCTGCCGGTTTACGGTTTTGTAATAAAGTCCCCCTGTCTGTATGGTCAGCATGTCAGGCTCCGGCGTGTCGAATACCCAGTATTTTCAGTTCTTCCGTATTCAGTGCCACTCCGCGGAGACGATCCCGGTTCCCCCGCAGTGCCTCGATGGCGCTGATTCCCATGGAACCCATAAGTTCCTTTATTTCTTCGCTCCAGGCGGAAAGAAGATTCCTGAGCGCCTGCGCCGCCTCGCCGACGTCAATTCGTTCGGCAAGTCCCGGGCGGTTCGTGGTTATACCGTATGGGCACATGCCGCTGAAACAGCGCTGGCACATATTGCACCCCAGGGCGATCAGCACCGCCGTCGCCACATAGACCGCGTCGGCGCCCAGGCAGATGGCCTTGAGCACGTCGGCGGAACTCTGAATGCCCCCGGATGCCACCAGGCTTACTCTGTCACGGATGCCTTCTTCCTTGAGACGCATGTCGGCCGCTGATATGGCAAGCTCGATGGGAATACCCGTATTCTGACGGATCTGGAGCGGCGTCGCCCCCGTTCCTCCGCGGAATCCGTCAATGGCGATTATGTCCGCTCCGGCCCTGGCAATACCGCTGACAATGGGGGCCACGTTGTGGACGGCGGAAATTTTCACCGACACGGGAACCCTGTAATCGGTAGCCTCCTTGATGGCAAAAATAAGCTGGCGCAGATCCTCGATGGAATAAATATCGTGATGCGGCGCCGGTGAGAGAGCGTCGCTTCCCTCGGGGATCATTCGGGTTCTGGATACTCCCTCGAACACCTTTTCCCCGGGGAGGTGGCCGCCGATTCCGGGTTTCGCGCCCTGCCCTATCTTGATTTCCACGGCGGCGGCGCTTTTCAGGTAATCCTCGCTGACGCCGAATCGACCGGACGCCACCTGGACAATGGTGTTTGCCCCGTATCCCCGCAGCTTTTCATGAAAACCGCCTTCGCCGGTATTCCAGAAGGTTCCCGCGGCCTCAGTGGCTATGGCCTCGGCCTCGTGGACCCGGATATTCAGGGCGCCGAAGCTCATGGCACCGAACATGATGGGAACGTCCAGCCTCAGTTGAGGACCCAGGTCTTCTCCATAACGACCGGGCTTGCTCCCCAGATAACGTCTGATCTCCATGGGTTCCCGGAGCGGGTCGATTGACGGATTCGTCACCTGGCAGGCGTCGAAAAGGATATGATCGAAATAACGCCTCTGCGGACCACTTGCTCCGCTCCCCGTAAGCAGCACGCCCCCCTCGGATTTCGCCTGCCGCCAGATATTGCCGATTTGTTCCGCCGTCCAGTAGTGATGGGAGGAATGCATGGGCCGGTGAATGATGGTAATGGCTTTCTGGGGACACATCTTCACGCAACGCTGGCAGGCATTGCAGGCTTCATGATTTGCCCGGGGACGATAGCGCAGGACGCCGTCATCTCCTTTCACCGGTTGCAGTGAGATTTCACCGAAAGAGCATTCCCGCGCGCACTCGTTACAACCGTTGCGGTAATCGCAGAGCTCGAGGTCGAAGCGGGGATAGAACTCGGGAATGCTATTCCAGTTTCGTTTCATACCGGTCATGAGGCCGCCCCCGGTGTGTCTTTCCCGTCCATTCGAATGATCACAGGTTCGCCGCCGCGGGGGGACCAGATCCTGTCGACCTCGGGAGACAAAAGCCTGATACTGCACTCTTCCGAGGAAGCGAAGAACCTTTCTCCCGCTCTGGCACAGACAACGGGACGAAGTTTGTTACGATCATTGAGTACGATGGCTCCATCACTGTGGGTGAGAACGATCCCGAAGGGACCGTTCACGATGGCGGACCCGTAAATCTGCCGCAGGTAGCGCATTTTTTCGTTACCGGTCCGGTCGATGTCATCCCAGAGTGGCGGCGCCATAACGGAACAGGCGTCTTCTTCTCCCAGCCCGTCTCTTCGGCGCAGCTTGTCAAATATGTACGAGATGACCTCCGTGTCCGTCCGGAGCAGGCATAAGTATCCGAACATCTCGAGCCAGCGCACATTGGCGCCGTAGCTGGTGATTTCGCCATTGTGAACCACGGCTTTGTCGAGAATGGTGAAGGGGTGGGCGCCGCCCCACCACCCGGGCGTGTTGGTGGGAAAGCGGTTATGGGCCGTCCACATATAGCCTGTGTAGTCTTCGATGCGGAAATAATCACCGATGTCTTCAGGAAATCCCATACCCTTGAACACGCCAAGGTTTTTCCCCGAGGAAACAACAAAGACACCTTCCATAGAATTGATTGTCATCACGATATGGATGACGTAATCTTCTTCTGTCTGTTCCGGGGCAAGAAATTCGTCGAGAGGTTTCAGAAAGTACCGCTTCATGTGGGGCCCCGCGGGTATACGCCGGTTGGGGTAGACGGGAATCTCTTCCGACTGGTACACCTTGGCGTGCATTCTTAAAAATTCCTCCACTCGTGGAATGACCGGACTCGTTCTGTCTCCCTCGTACATGATGTGAAAGGCGTACCTGTCCTGATGCTCCGGGTAGGCGCCGTAAACGGCGAATCCGCCTCCAAGACCGTTGCCCCGTTCATTCTGAATCCGGATGGCCTCCTTGATGGCGCCTCCGTCGATCAGGCTTTTATCGGTATTAATAATTCCAACTATTCCGCACATGGTTCCCGGTCCTCCCTACAGAGCCAGCGGGGCTCGGTCGCCGTTACCGTTCTTCGCTTGGAAGAGCGGTATAATTCAATGAGCCACAGGAAATTCCCCAGTATGGATCTGACGAGGCCTGAAAAGTCTTCGCAGAACCGGCCCTCAGGAAAATCCAGGGCGTCCGTATCATGGATATGATCGTTCGGGTGAAGATGTTCCTTCCAGGGCACGATGCAATCGAGAGCATAGGCGTTTCCATATCTGAAGGCCACGGGCAGGCCGGAACCATCAACGGCAAGAACAACCGCCCCGGGTGGAATAACGAGAGCATCGCCGTATTCCCGGAAGAGGAAGCAGGAATCGTCAAGACCGAAAAAGAGGGTGTCCTTTCGTCCTTCTTCGGTTAATCGAAAGGGCGACCACGAACCCGCGCCCGGCACGCCGGCGTCAACCGAATTACGGCAAATCTCCGCGAGAAGCCGCGCCCCCCCGGAGATTCCCAGGACCGGAACTTTGTTTCTCACGGCCTCCCCGACACGTTTCATAACCAGGTCAGAGGAGGCCAAACGCTGGGTTCCCTGCGGCTTCCCTGTGATGATAACCGCGTCATACTCGAAAATATCCTCCTGTCGCGGCTGGTCGTCACCATCCAGGACTTCCAGGAAAATGCCGTTCCGGTCCGTGCAATTTGCCATGAGCGCCAGTTCCTCTTCCCCGGTCCGGGTTATGCAGGCGATTCGTATCATTAGTGTTCCACGCATCGCAGTCGACCGGGCGTTCCCTGAAAATTCGGATATCTTCCCCCGGCCTCGGCTGCGCCCTTTACAGAATGGGCAAATATTTCTCCAGCTCGTAGGAGCTCACATGAATCCGGTAGAGATCCCACTCGATCTTCTTGTTGGAGATAAACTTCTCGAAAACGTGATCGCCCAGGGCTTCCTTCAGAAATTCGCTGCCTTCGGCAATTGCTATGGCTTCTCCCAAGCTTCCCGGCAGGGAACCAATTCCGCGTTCTCTACGCTCCCCGTCGGTCATCTCGAAGATATCCTCTTCGATGGGATCGCCAAGTACCAGATTCTCTTTGATGCCTTTCAGACCGGCCGCGAGCATTACCGCGAACGCCAGGTAGGGATTACAGGCCGGGTCGGGGCAACGGAATTCCATACGTGTTGCCTGTGATTTTCCCGGCTTGTACATGGGAACACGGATCAGGGCGGAACGGTTCCGTCGCGCCCAGGAAATATAAACCGGCGCTTCATAACCAGGCACCAGGCGCTTGTAGGAGTTCACCCACTGGGCCACGACAATGCACAGCTCACGGGCATACTTGAGAAGACCGGCAATATAGCTCTTCCCCATGGACGACAGAAAATATTTGTCGTTTGTGTCGAAAAAGACATTTTCGCTTCCCTTGAACAGGGACTGGTGCACGTGCATCCCGCTGCCGTTTTCGCCGAAAAGGGGTTTGGGCATGAAGGTCGCGTATACGCCGTGCTTCAGGGCGATCTGTTTCACCGTCAGGCGGTAGGTCATCGCCGTGTCGGCCATGGTAAGCGCTTCGGCGTAGCGAAGGTCGATCTCGTGCTGGCTGGGCGCCACTTCGTGATGGCTGTATTCCACGGGAATATCCATCTCTTCCAGCGCGAGAATGGTGTCACGGCGAAGATCGCTTGCCACGTCCAGGGCCGTCTGATCGAAATAGCCTCCCCTGTCAAGTATCTCCGGCTCCCCGGCGGAACTGCGAAAATAAAAATATTCCAGTTCCGGACCGACGTAAAAGGTCAAACCCATGTCTGCGGCTTCTTTGAGTTGTCGTTTAAGAATGTACCGCGGGTCGCCCACATAGGGGTCTCCATCGGGAGTGAGAATGTCGCAGAACATACGGGCGACGTTCATGCCGTTCTGGGCCCTCCAGGGGAGTATTGTAAAGGTAGCGGGGTCGGGTTTTGCCACCATGTCACTTTCTTCAATGCGCGCGAACCCCTCGATGGATGAACCGTCGAAGCCCATTCCCTCATCCAGGGCACCTTCCAGCTCGGCGGGTGAAATGGAAAAACTCTTGAGCATTCCCAGCACGTCGGTGAACCAGCAGCGGATGAACCGTACATTCCGTTCCTTGATTTGCTTCATTACAAATGCTTTGTCTTTTGTCGTCATGATTGTCTCTCCTTCGCCTGTCGTTTCATGTTGTCGTCACAGTATGTGTTACGCACAAAATCTCTTTGCCGATAAACGAGCAACATTGGTGCCATTCCGGCTAAATTCTCACAACAGCTTGATATCACTGAGTATTTATGCGATTAGACGTGATAATGAGGAAAAACAGAGGAGCATGATCCTACATTTCCGTAGGACATTCAGGTTCGAGGCAACGGTTATGTACGAAAACGGGTGGTGTTGATTCCGTACTTCCTGACCCGTAATCCCACGATCCGTTCGCTGGTCTTTAATATCTTGGCGGCCTCAGCCATGTTTCCACGGGAAGTTTTGAGCGCGTCCATGATAAGGTCTCTCTCGAAACGTTCCACTTCGCCCTGAAGGGTACCGTAAGGAACGGTCCCCGTGTAGGATGACGTCTGAAGCGACGGCGGCAGATGATAGCCGTATATGACGCCCTCGTTACTGAGCACCACGGCCCGTTCGATGCAGTTCTCAAGCTCGCGTACGTTGCCCGGCCAGTGGTAACTCATCAGCATGTCCAGAGCGTGCGTGCATATTCTGTGGATACGCTTGTTGTTGGCACGCCCGTACCGTTCGGCAAAAAAGTCCGCCAGAAGGGGAATATCGGTCTTTCGCTCCCGCAGGGGAGGCACATAAATGGGAAATACATTGAGGCGGTAGTACAGGTCTTCCCGGAACGTGCCCGTCTTGATCAATTCCTCGAGGTTCCGGTTGGTTGCGGCGATAACCCGCACGTCCACCTTGATCGTTTTTGTCCCACCGACGCGCTCGAACTCCCGCTCCTGGAGCACCCGGAGCAGCCTGATCTGGACCATGGGCGGCAGATCGCCCACCTCGTCGAGGAAAATCGTGCCGCCGGAAGCAAGCTCGAAACGTCCTTTTCGTTCCGCGACGGCGCCCGTGAACGCGCCCTTCTCATGCCCGAAAAGTTCGCTCTCCAGTACCGTTTCCGGCAGGGCGGCGCAGTTTACCTTGATAAGGGGTTTCGCGCCCCGCGGACTGTTATAATGGATGGCGCTCGCGACCAGTTCCTTGCCCGTCCCGCTCTCACCCCGCACAAGAACAGTGGCGTTGCTCTTCGCCACCTGGCCGATAAGACCGTAAACCTCTTCCATGGTCTTCGATCTGCCGATGATGTTGGCCGGCCTGAACCGTTCTTCCAGCTCGCTTTGCAGGCGCAGGTTTTCCTGAATAAGCAGCTCCTTTTCTTCCTGTGTCTGCTGCCGCAATCGAACGGCCTGGGCCACCATGGAAGCAATAATTGAGAGAAGTCTGACATCTTCCTTCAACGAGATGGATTCGTCGAACAGGCGATCGGCGCTGAGGGTGCCGATTACCTCGGTTCCTATTTTTATGGGAACACAGATAAAAGAAATATCCGCCTTTTTGAGATCTTTTCTGGCTCCGGTCCGGTCAAGAAAAAGCGGCTCATCCGAAATGTGAGGAACGGCAACGGAATGGCCGGTCTTCACCACCGTGCCAATGACACCCTCGCCGACCTGGTAACGGCCCCTCTTTTTTTGAACTTCAGAAAGACCGTGGGCCGCTTCGACATATATTTGTCCCGAGCGCCTGTTGAGAAGCGCGAGCATGCCCCGCGTCATACCCATCTGTTCCGCCAGCGCGTTCAACAAAGGACCGACGACTTCCCGCAGATCCATGCTTCGCCCCAGCACCTTACTCACTTCATAGAGAACGGACAGTTCCTTAAGCTCCCGGTTAACCTTCGGGTCGTTCCCGTTGCCTGCGCCCTGTTTTTCGCCCATTGTCTTCTTTCCCTGCCTGTCCCCGCAGTCTTCGCTCGCTCACACCCGCCCGTCTCGCCGGCGACGCACATACATTTTAGGCATTACTACCATACGGTAGTATGTTGATCAACGACCAAGTAATACACTCCCCTATGAAAGCACCGTGGCGTGCCTGCTGTACCGACATCCGGGCATCACAAGAAGTTGAAACTGCGACCCTCGACCTGTGGCAACACCGGGAGGGCGACTGCACAACGCTGGAATAGGGAAAGAAGGACAGAAACCATGCAATATTTCGTCGCCGTCATTCAGCCCCACAAGCTGGAAGAAGTGAAACGGCTCCTGAGGACGTGGACGTTCGCTTCCGATTCACGACAAGGAAGAAAAAACGATTCAGCGATTCTACACGTTTTTTAGAGCAGCTCCCGGCGGAGGGACCGCGCCATGATCCTCTCGTACAGCGCGGGAGCGATTTTGTATAAATAAAACGTCGTCTTGCCTACGGCGGTGAGGACAACCAGGTTTTTTCTTTTTACAGCGGCCCGGTATACGGCCCAGGCCACATCGTCCGGCGACGCCTCCCTCCCGACCCTGGACTGCGGATGGGATGTCGGGGCGCCGTCACCGCCCAGTGCACGTTCCTGCAGATGTGTCTTCGTGAACCCCGGGCAGACGATCATGACGTGAACGCCGCGCGGTTTCATCTCGGCACGCAGAGTGTCGAAGAAACCGTGCAGGGCGTGCTTGCTCGCGCAGTATCCCGTCCTGCCGAGGACGGGCGCGAGCCCCGCGATGCTGGACGTTACGATGATCATGCCTTTCCTTTCCACCAGGCTTGACGCCGCCACCTTCGTACAGTTAAGCGCTCCGAAAAAGTTCACCTCCATCACCCTGCGGTACATGGCGATCTCCGCGTCCATGAAGGCCCCGCGCTGGGTGATTCCAGCATTGTTGATAAGTACGTCGATTCCGCCGAAATGATGAATAACCGCTTCGATACTTTCCCGGCACCGGGCCGCGTCGGTGATATCGCAGCATCGAGCGAATGTTTCTATGCCGAGACCGCTCAGACGAGCCTCCCCGGCTTGCAGTCCTTCCTCGTCCATGTCGAGCAGGGCGATTCGGGCGCCTTCACGCCCGAATTTTTCGCACAGGGCGGCGCCTATTCCGCTTGCGGCGCCGGTGATGACGACCACGCTGTTTTTCATTGTCCGCCTTCTTTCTTTTTACGATGACTTCGCCTGCGCGAGGCGGAGGAGGCGTATGTTCGGTTCCGTGCGGCGACGATACCGCTGCGGTTTCACCCCCACCCTTACCCTCCCCCTTCAAGGGGGAGGAAAAAAGGAGAAGCCTTCCCTCTCCGCAAGGAAGAGAGGAAGACATGAGATACTTTCTCCCTCAAAAAAGAGAGGAAAAAAAGGAGAAGCCTCCCCACCCCTCAAGGAAACGAGAAAAACAGGAGAAACCTCCCCGCCCCTCAAGGAAGCAAGGGAGACATGAAAAATCTCCCCTCTCGAGGAGGAGGGGAAAAACAGGGGAAGCCTCCCCCGCCTGAGGGAAAGATCACGCCCGGGAACATCCGCCGGCAAGGAGAAGTAGCAGGCACGGGAACCTCTCCCGTCGGAAGGGATCTGAAACCTGTCTAACCTCCTCCGGAGCGTGGTGGAGAAATACTCGTGCACGCCGTGCGCGGCAGGAGGGCTACGTAAATTTAAACAAATTCCGTCCCTGTTGCCTCCCGCCATCGACGGTTGTAATGGTCGAGGACGGTGTCTTCTATCCACGATGTGTTGAAACGGCCGCTCCTGTAATCGTCCCGCTCCATAACGAATCGATGAAAGGGAATGGTGGTATGTACGCCCGATACCACAAACCGCGAAAGCGCCCGGTGCATGTGCTGTATCGCCGCATCACGATCCTCGCCTGTGACTATAAGTTTCGCCAGCAGCGAATCATAATACGGCGGAACCTCGTATCCGGCGTAGCAATGACTGTCCACCCGTATTCCATCGCCCTCGGGAGGCTCCCACCGCGTGATGATTCCCGGAGACGGCATGAAATCGTCGTCGGGAAGTTCGGCGTTGATGCGGCACTCCACGGCGTGCCCGCTTCGCTTCACCTCGTTCTGCTGGAACCCGACCGGCAGACCCGCGGCAATGCGGATCTGCTCGCGCACCAGGTCGATCCCCGTTATCATCTCGGTGACGGGATGTTCGACCTGGATTCTCGTGTTCATCTCGAGAAAATAAAAATTTTGTTCCTGCTGGTCGAAAATGAATTCCACCGTCCCCGCGCCGAGATAGTTCATTTTACCGGCAATGAGGACCGCGGCGCGGCACATCCGCTCACGGAGTTCCTCTGTAACCGCCGGAGACGGGGCTTCCTCTATCATTTTCTGGTAGCGGCGCTGAACTGAACAGTCCCGCTCGAACAGGTGGACCACCTTTCCGAAACGGTCGCCCAGTACCTGCACTTCGATATGTCGCGCGTCCGGAATATAATGTTCGATGTAGACGCGGCCGTCGCCGAAGGCCGCGAGCGCCTCGGCCGATGCCTCGTAGAAGGACGCCTTCAGGTCTTCTCTCCTTCTTACGATCTTCATCCCTTTCCCACCGCCGCCCGCGGCAGCCTTCAACAGGACGGGGTACCCGACCCGGCCTGCTGCCCTTTGCGCCGCCCTGTAGTCACGGACCAGCTCGGACCCGGGAATGACCGGAATCCCGATGTCCCTTACCAGTTTTCGAGCATGAAGTTTATCTCCCATTCGGCGGATGGTGTCCGCTTGCGGGCCGATGAAGACCAGGCCGTGCGTTTCGCATGTTTCGGGAAGCTCGGGCTGTTCCGCCAGAAAACCGTAGCCGGGATGAACGGCGTCGCAGCCGGTCCCCAAAGCCGCCGTAACGATCGTGTCGACCCTCAGGTAACTTCTGCTCGGACGAGCCGGGCCGATGCAGATCGCCCGGTCGGCCTCCCGCGCGGGCAGACTGTCCCTGTCCGCCTCGGAAACCGCGGCGACGGTCGCGATTCCCAGATCACGGCACGCCCGAATAATGCGAAGGGCTATTTCTCCCCGGTTGGCGACCAGCACTTTTGAAACCGTCCGGTTCATGTCGTGCCTCCCGGAACATCACCGGCCGGTTCAACAAGAAAGAGCGTCTGCCGGTACTCAACGAGTTCCCCCTCGGACGGAACGATCCGCCTGATCCAGCCGGAAAAATCCGCCTTCATTACGTGCAGCCTGTCCAGCACGCGAATGGCACAGAGCTCGTCTCCTTCTTTCACGTACCGACCGATCAAAGGGAATAAGGTGTGTCCGCCGGCAGGAACCCCCTCGAAGAACCCGAGCATGGCTGCTTTTACCGGCAACAGTTCTTCTGCAGGCTCGATACTTTCGGAAGCGCTGTCTTTCGGACCGCTTTTGCTCAGGTGAATCTTCAGGGTATCCGTTTGCAGTCTCATCTCGTCGATGCCTGATTCCTTCAGCATCTTCATGAGATCCATTATATTTTCCAGCGTAACGCCCCTCATGTGGAACATCCCTTTCCGGCCGCCGCCGGCCCATCCGTTTCCCGATCACGTGACGGACAAGCCCGTCGACCGCAAAAAAATCGTTCGCCTGTGCCGATCACGAATCCTCCACGGACAGTTCAACCTTTTCGACCCGCGCCAGGTCACGCAGATAGAACCGTGATCCGATAAAAAACAGCACGGCCGCTATCAGGGACGCGACCGGCACGATCGTGAGCGCCGCCGTCAGGTCCCACCTGTCGGATACCATGCCGACGAAAAGCGGCCCCAGCGATGAACCCAGGAGATTCTGGAAGATAACGCAGAAGCTGTACGATGTGGCCCTCAGGCCCGGATGAACCACGTCCTGTGTCACGGCGATCGCCGCCGGAGAAAAGGCCGCCGCCAGCATGCCGCCGAGCAGCATGAGGTAATACTGCGTCGACCCGGTGAAGAAGAAAAAGGCCGAGAAAAACACCACCGCCGTCAGAAACGATGTGACCGCGGGGAATAGTATTCGCGCGTCCATCCGCGTCCTGCGCCACCGGTCCGTCAGGAAGCCTCCGAGCGGGAACCCGACGATGGCCAGTATCATGACTCCCGAGCTTTTCAGCGCGGCCGTTTCCATGGGAATATCGTACACCCTGTTGAAATAGGAGGGCAGCCAGCTCAAATAGGCGGCCGTTACAAACATGCAACCGGCAAAGGCGATATAGGTCAGAATGAGAGAGGGTGTGCGGGTGAACTGGCGGACCAGGTCGAGCCGGGACATTACAACTTTCATTCCTCCGGCGGCGCCCACTGTTTTTTCAAGTTCCCCCGTGACACCCACTTTTTTTTCAAGTTCCACCGTGGCGTCCACTGTTTTTTCAAGCTCCACCGTTTTGTAATCACGGATAAAGAAGAACAGGATCGCTATGATAAAACCGGGGAGAGCGACGATTCCGAAAGCGTGACGCCAGCCGAACTTCGCGGCGATCACCCCACCCAGGACAATGCCGATCGCGCTTCCCAGGGGAAGAGCGGCGGTGAACAGACCCACCATCATGGAGCGCATCTTTTCCGGGAAAATCGCCGAAATCATGGCGGTCCCGCCGGGCGCATATCCCGCCTCGCCCACGCCGATGACGGTCCTGGCGATGAATAAATGCGCAAACCGCGTCGTGAAAGCACAGGCAAGCGTCGCCATGCTCCAGACCAGGGCCATCAATCCGATGGTTTTCTTTCGGCTCCACCGGTCGACAATGACGGCGATGGGAAAGGAAAACACAACGATCGACCAGTACACGGTCGAAACCAGGAGACCGCACTGGGTGTCGCTCAGGCCCCAGTCGCTCTTCAGGTACGGGAACAACGACACCACCACCATCCGGTCGATGTAGTCGAACATGTAAAGCAGGAACAGCATGCCGAAAATAAAAAAAGAATATTTTTTCGACATAAGATACCCGTTCTGTACCGGTTCAACGTTCATAATTCCCCCCTTTTCGATATGAAATGAGCAATGTGAGTATGAACGATACTGCCCCGGCGCCGTGAAACGGCTCACGACCGGAACCTTTTTATAATACACGCGTTGTCAACCGCCGCCGTCATGCCGGCAAGCGTAAAAACCCTGAACATTCAAAAGACCTGTTCCAGCGAGACTCCCCCTTTCCGTATGCCAACCCTGCTTACGTTCCTGCGTTTCGACAATTCCCGGATCAGGACCGACAGCGGCGTTGTCGCCGCCGGAAATTCGATGGGTTTCCGGTCCCGGTGGAACCGTTCGATGGTCGGCCGTGAGAAAAACAGCTCGAGCAGCAGTTCTTCATCCGAGCGGCGCGCTCCCGCCTGCCTGCGGACTTCTTCCACCAGCGGTTCCGTGTAATGAGCGGCCGGGTCGATCGGTTCTTTTTCTTCTCCCTCCAGGATCCTGTCCATGACATCGGGATCGATGGGCGACGCGGGAGTTCCGTAATACCCGCGGGCGTACAGACACAGGTCGGAAGGCACTGTTTTGTAACGTTCGCCTTCAATGACGTTGAAGACCGCCTGCACGCCGACGATCTGTGAAAAGGGAGTGACCATGACCGGGTAACCGATTTCCTGCCGGACGCGTCCCGCCTCTTCGAGAACAGCCGGCAGGTGATGATCCAGGCCGAGGTTTTTCAACTGACTCACCAGGTGGGACATCATGCCCCCGGGAATCTGGTGGCGGGTGTAGTTTTTGAACTTGACGGGATCGAACTGAACCCGCCGGCCCACGGGCTGCTGCTCTTCGTAGGCGACCCGGTAAAAGTAATCGTCGATACGTCTCTGAATGTCCGTGTCGATGTCCACGTCGTAACCCGCCTCCCGGGCGAGCGACACGACGTCGAGCGTTGAGGGTATCGAATTGCCGTAGGACAGGGGAAGGCTCGTTGTGGAAAGATTGTCCACTCCTACGCTGAGGGCTTCAATGTAATTCTGCACCGCCAGCCCCGTTCCGTCATGACTCACGAAACTGAAGAAGGCCTTGTCCCCGACCACCTTTCGAATGGCGGGAATGAGCGTTCGCACACGTTCCGGCGACAGCAGGCCGCTGGCGTCGGCCAGGTTGACGCTGTCCACTCCCAGCTTGACGCATTCGCGCGCCTTAGCCGCGTAGTAGTCATCCGTGTGGACAGGACTTTCGGTAAACACGAGCGCCGGGTGAATCTGCAGCCCTATCTTTTTCGCGACCCTGATGTGCCAGGCAATGTTGCTGATGTCGTTCAGCCCGTCGAACACGACGATGCCCTTCACACCGGTGTTCTGAAGACACCTGATCAGCAGCTCTATCGCGTCGTCGGGGAATCTTCGCCATCCGAAGGCGCTGCGCCCCCGGATCAGTACCTGTATGTCCGTTTTTGGTAGTAATCGGCCCAGCAGGTGCAGCCTCTCCCAGGGATCCTCGTTCAGGTACAGGACGCACGATTCAAAGGCCGACCCGCTCATGATATTGATGCTGTCGAAACCAGCTTCGTCAAGCATGGGCGCGGCGTCCAGCATGGGACCCGTCTTCATCCGGTTCGCCCACAGCGATTGCTGCCCGTCGCGAAACGTCTCTTCATTGAGCTGTAATCTCTTCACGGCAATTACCCCCTTGGAAGATCGTTCATGGTTTTCGAGATCGAATTCGATACTACCAGGTGCAGCGTTGCTCAGGCCTCAGCCCTTTTTTCTTCCCGCCGACTTGCCGGCCTTTTTTCTCTCGGACGGCGGGTCCATCGTCATCAGGACCTGGCCCATTTCCACCCTGGTCTCGTTTTCCACACGTATCTCCCGGATTGTGCCGTTTTCGGGCGCCTTGATGGAATTCATCAGTTTCATCACTTCCACGATCGCAACCTGTTCGCCTTCTTTGACCCTGCTCCCCACCTCGACGAAAGGTTTCGCGCCCGGCGCGGGAGCCCGGTAAAACGTACCGCTCAGAGGAGTGCGAACGGGAATGCCTGAAGGCTCGGCCGCGGGCGGCGTGCCCGCGGTCTTCTCAGGAACAGTTTCCGGCGCAGGCGTCTCGACAGCGGCGGTTGGAACCGGGGCCGGCGGATCGGTCACGGGTGCCGATCCGTCCGGTGGTCCCTTGACAAGGTCGAGTTTCAGGTCACCCAGTTCCAGGTGAAGTTCCCGGCACGTCGAATCGTCGATTATCTTCAGAATGTCGATTACGTCTTTATAGGTCAGGTCGTAGGTAAGTTTTGTTTCTTCCTCTTGCATGGCGTCCCCTCCTTTTAATGGCCCCGTCCTTGCCGGACGCACCCTTTCAATCAACTTTCACTATGACGGCGTCGCTTTGGCCGTAGCCGCCGCATATCGCCGCCGCGCCATACCCCCCGCCGATCCTTCGTAATTCATAGATAAGGGTCATCATCAGCCGGGCGCCGCTGGCGCCCGTCGGATGTCCGATGGCCACCGCGCCGCCGTTGATGTTTGTAATGGAACGCAGATGTTCCATGAACCTGTCGTCGCCGTCGCTCAACACCTTCATGCTGACCAGCGGTGTCGCGGCGAAAGCTTCGTTTATTTCTATTCTTTTCAGTTCTTTCAGGGCAACGCCGGCCTTGTCCAGCGCCTTCACCATGGAAAGTGCCGGCATGTACGGTGAGGAAAGGGGGTCGCCCGCCATGTTCGCGTGAGACACAACCGTTGCCAGCGCCTCCAGACCCATCGCCTCCTGTTTTTCGCGCGACATGAGCGCGAGTGCCGAGGCCCCGTCGTTCAGACCGGGAGCATTCCCCGCTGTCACCGTTTTCCCGCCGTAAACGGGAGTGAGTAAACTTAATTTCTCCAGGGAGGTATCGGCGCGGGGAGATTCATCACGGTCCATGACTATGGCGGGACCTTTTTTTGCGGGAATTTCGACGGGCTGAATCTCGTCGGCGAACTTGCCTGTTTCAAACGCCCGAAAGTACCTCTGGTGACTCTGAAGCGCCCATTCATCCTGGGCTTCCCTTCCGAAACCGTACTCGATCGACACGTCGCCGACTCCAACCGCTATCGGTATGTCGGCGATGGGATTGCGCATGAACAGCGGTTCCTCAAGCAAAACCCCGCCGAGACGTACACCCCAGCGCACGTTCCTGGCCACGAGAGGGGTCTGACTCATGGCCTCCATGCCCGCCGCGATGGCGCAGTCGATATCACCGGCCGCGATGTTTCTCATGGCAAGCGCAGCCGCGGTCATGGACGAGCAACAGGCGCGATCTATAGTGAGCGAAGGCGTTTCCGGGGGCAACCCGGCGGTGAAGAGTATCTGGCGGGCCGGTACCGAGGCGGTTCCTGACAGCACGGCGACGCCCATGAACAGTTCATCCACCTCCCGGGGATCGAGATCGATCTTCTCCATTACGCTTTTAACCGCCCGTGTGCCCAGGTCAACGGCTGAAAAATCCCTGAGCAGGCCCCCGAACTTTCCAAAGGGCGTCCTGACGGCGCCGACGACTACCATTTCACGCATCGGTTCCCTCCTTGTTCTACTGTTCATGATGCACATCGAACGACGAACCTTCCGCCGGCGGAGACACGTATCGCACTGTCACCTCTGCCGCCGGTAAGCCCGTTCGACAAACCTGAATATGGATTATCTTCTCAGACGCAGTTTCTTCTTCGATCGCGTCGTTTCCAGCCGTAAACTTCGTAACGCAAGCCGAGTCGAACCTGTTGGAAATGGTTAAAGAATATTTTATTCTGTCTTCCGCCCCGCAGGGGAGCGGCAGAAACGTGATTCCCTTAAAAGCTGAATATCCCCACACGCAGAATGCGGGCCTCATTCCCCCCCGGGGACACATTCCGGACGCAATACTGATGACTTCGTATAGTCGACAAACACCCTTTTTCGTCATTCCGGCGAAAGCCGGAATCCAGTCTTTCCTGATAGTCCGGATACAACGCATAGCGGGCTATACGTCAAGCATGCCCCGTCGTTGATATGTGGTCCTGCAATGATGATAACGGCGCCATATCGCTCCCTGGAACTAATCCACGACCTTGGAGGTCATACCCATGCGGGACCAGCCTGGCCAGTCACTCTCACCCTATGGATGGAGTGAGAGTTGCTGCTTCGATCTAAACAATCCCGTTCCGCCGTAACCCGGATATTTTACTCTCGTCGTATTTCAGCCAGTCCCGCAGGATGGCGTCGGTATGCTCACCAAGATCGGGCGCCGTTTTTGCCGGCGGTTCCTTGACCCCGGTCATTCTGAAGGGCGTTTTCGCGAAGATTCGTTTTCCCGCTATGGGATCGTCGATTTCCAGAAGCATTTTTCTCGCCTTGAGGTGGGGGCAGTTCACCAGGTCTTCCGTGCTCTGGACGGGACCGACGGGAACGCCTTCCTTTATCAGCTCGTGCACCACCTGGTCGTTTGTCCGCGCCTGCATCCATTCATGCACGACGGGATCGAGAAAGTCCCTGTTCTGTACCCGCAGGAGCCCGTTCTCCGTCCTCGGGTCTTTTATAAGATCCTCGCGCCCGATAGCCCGACAGAACCGTTCCCATATAAATTCGTTGGCCACAAGAAGGGCCACGTAGCTGCCGTCACCGACCTGGAAGGTTCCCATGGGATACTGGAATTTTCCCGCCGTTCCCCTGCGCACCACCAGCCCGGCGAATGAATAAATCATGATCCCCATCGCGTTCAGCGACACCAGGCTGTCGTACATGCTCGAGTCGATAAATTGACCCCGCCCCGTCTTTTCCCGCATAAACAGGGCCAGCAGTATCGCGTACCCGGTGACGACGCTGGTAAAGAGGTCCGCCATGCCCGGGAGCCCCCACAGGGGCGGGCCGTCTTCTTCACCGATATGATCGAGAATGCCCGCCATCGCCTGAATCACGGGATCAAAAGCCGGCCGGTCCGAATAGACGCCCCGGTATTCTTCGAGCCTGCCGAATCCGCTTATGGCTGCATAAATCAGGCGGGGATTTATCTTCTCCAGGGTTTCGTATTCCAACCCGAGTTTCTTGATGGTCCCGGGACCCAGGTTCTCGACCACCACATCGGCGCGCCCTATCAGTTCACGATATATCTCCCTGCCCTCTTCTTTCTGCAGATCCAGCGTTACACTCTTTTTGTTCCTGTTATAGATCTTGAAACCGCCGTAGGCCTTGTTCCCCGCTTCGTCCTCCACGATAGGCAGGTAGTTTCTTCGCGGCTCGCCCACTTTCGGCCGTTCGATCTTGATTACCTCGGCGCCGTTGTCCGCCAGCCACATGGTACAGTCCGGTCCCGCGATGTACTGTTCCAGGGCGAGCACTTTGACACCTTCCAGTGGATAATCCAATTTCATTGCAATCCCCCTCCTGTGATTACAGTGAACCCCTTCACCCCGCCGCCTTCAGGACGGCATCAGCCATCATCAGCACATGCTCTTTTCGCTTCGCCAGGTTTGCGCGGGACAGGGGATCGGATTTCAGCAGGCGTTCTATAACATCGCTGTAGGTAAAATAGGTTATGATCATGCCGTAGAAACTGATAAGCAGTTGCTCGGCGTCGATATTCCGGTAGTCCGATTCCGGGTAGGCGTCGCGCAGCGCCGTTATGATCATCTGGAAATTATGGATCATGTGCTCGATGATTCTTTCCCTGCCGGCGCCTCCCGTTATCTCGCGCTGAACAATGAGCGCGTAGCTCCTGTTATTCGCGAGAAAGTTGACATAGGCCTCGATGACGGCCGCGAGCCTGTCGCCGGTCGCTCCGTTTTTCACGAGCACCCCCTGCAATGTTTCGGAAAGGTTGTCGAAGTACCTGTCGAGAATGGCCTGATAAAGGCCTCTTTTAGACGTGAAGTGGTAGTGAATCAGTGCCTTGTTCGTGTTGGAGGCTTCGGCTATTTCCCTGGTGGTCGTGGCGTCGAACCCGTTAACGCTGAAGAGTCGGTCCGCCGCCTGGAATATTTTTTCTCGAGCCTCCATGGATAGACTCCTGACGGGCAACTTTTAACCACTTGACCAGTTAATACATTTTCTATCATTCATGCAAGCCAAAAAAGCAATAATTTCCAAAATAATATATTTAAACATAATATCAATATATTATGAATTAGTAGTACCTGCCGGTGTTTCCTCTGCCTGCATGCATTGGGCATCGTAGCCATATCACATTAACCGGGCGGTCAACATAGATGCTTTACCAGAGAGGGCCCGCCCATAACCGGGCGGGCCCTCTCTGGTAAAGAAAATGCCGGAATCAATCCGTCAGGCTGCCTTTCAGGAACCCTGCTTTACGGGTTCACGTTCATCGTCCGGCCCCGTGTCAACCTGCTCAAGCGGTTCCAGGCCGAAATCGCAGGACGGAGATTCCTCCGGTTCCTCGGCCCCTTTCGGCGGCCTCACCTCGACCCGTTCCGCCGGCAGACTTTCGGGACCCGTCATCAGCGCCTCGACAGAACGCGCCCTCTCGTCCGCCAGCCGTTCCAGCGCTCCGGGCTCGATTTCCGCTTTTTTTACGAGTTCTTTGAAGAGCCGCTCCGTAATCACGGCGCGCTCTTTCTCTTCGTCGTGTTCCAATTCTTCCTCGCCTTCTTCTTCAGTTGCGGGCGGCTTCATCTCCTCCAGCAGGGCTTTGAAAGCCTCCTCGCCCTGCCGTTCGATGAACAGCTTCTGCACTTTTTTCGCTGTTGCTGAATCGCTGAATTCGAGCGGGCCTGAATCCACCGTCTCTTTTCCCTTTTCTTCATCCTCGCCCGCCAGTGCCCGCCTGATCCGGAGTTCACGGAGGACACGACCGTCTATCTCCTCATTATACCTGCCGGTGATGATAAGTTTCAGCTGCGGCCGCTGAAGCAGCGCCTCCACCAGTTTCGCGAGCTTCTCCTCCTCCGGCGGCGGCACGTTCCCTGACCCCGGTTCAAAGTCAACTTTGTCGAGGGTTTCATCGCCGCCTCCGAACAGCGCCCCGAGCGCCCTGAATGGGGATGAAACAATCTTGCCGAGCAGCGTGCGCAGGGCCTTCCAGACCAGCGCGCCGTACCGGAACTCCGGATCGTCGAGAGTGCCCGTGATCGGCAGGCCGATATCGATCACGCCGTTTTTGTCCTTGAGCAGGGCAACGGCGAGATCCAGGGGAAGACTGACCGCTTCGGGGCTTTCCACGCGGTCGCCGAGCTTCAGAGATTCGATGACGATTTTGTTATTGCTCTGCAGATTGCTGTTTTTGATCTTGTATTCCAGTTCGAGGTTCAGCCTGCCGTCGTCTATCTCCCGTCCGGCGAATTTCCCCGAATACGGAGTAAAATTACTCATGTTGAGGTTTTTGAACACCATGACGATATCCGTGAATTCTTTCGGATCGAAACTGTTGATTCCGCCCGTTATGCTGTTGCTCCCGTATTTATTCACGCGCCCTTCGAGGTCTATGCTCGTCCGTGCACCGGGCGACGACGCCACGTTTCTGATCGTTCCATTCAGGCTGTGAATATTGGTGGCGAACCGAGGCATCAGGCTGAAATCGGCGAAGTGCAGCATACTCTCCTTAAGTTCCACCGTGTCTATCGCAATCGGGAACGCGGCGCCCGCCTGTTTCGACGCGGACGCTTTTCCCCCGGCAGCGGCCTTCTCCTCTTCTTCATCTTTATCCTGATTTTGTCTGAAGGCCTCAACCACATTAACTTTCCCCTTCTCGGAAATTATTAATTTACCTTCGAGGCCGGTCAGCCTGATGGCTTTTACGTCGAGGCCGTTCGGTTCGAGCCGGAGATGAAAGTCGTCCGTATTCATATTTTTCCACCCCACCAGGGTCTCCCTGGTGCTATTCTCGACTACCCGCAGGCCGGTTACGTGAAGCGGACCCCGGTACGACATTGTTCCTCCCGCCGAACGCGTGAAATCGCCGTCTGTTGAAAACTTACCGGAATCCAGAGTCAGGTCGGCTGCGGCGGCGAGATAGGGTTGCGCTATGGCCAGCGCCAGGTTACGCACTTTCACTTTTGCCTGCACAGCCCCCCCGGCGGGATCGATACTCCCCGACACATCGATCTCGCCGCCCTGTATGATCTTCAGACCGGCTTCAAAGGGACTGTTCGCTGTCCCGTCGAACCGGGAGACCTCCGCCGAAATAGATTCCAACTCAACAACGGGCCTTCCGGCACGTACCGTCTCGTCAGTAAAGGCCGTTTTGAATTCCGACAGGACAATTTTTTCTACGAAATACAACCATGGTTTCTCGTCGGTTGGGGGTGCCGCGGCGTCCGCATCGTTTTTACCTTTCGCGCCTGCCTCCAGCAGACCGAGTAGATTTATTGTGCCTTTCTTGTCGCGGATTACATCTATTCCACCGTTCGCCAGCTCCAGTCTCGATAGAGAAATACTCCGATCCGCCAGGTTGAAAGCTCCGCCGGCCAGCATAAGCGAACCGATCTTAACGGCGGGCTTTTCCGCCTCCTCGAATCCCAGAGCAATTTCACGGACATTAAGGCCGAGGTCGTCCGCCCGCACCTGGAGTCCCGCGGGACCGGATTCGACGTTTGCGCTGAATAAAAGGCCGATACCTTCGCTGGAAAAAGAAAGGTCGGAAGCTCTGCTTCGGTCGGTGAACCGAAGCGCCGTACCGTTCAGGATGACTTCCGAAATGTCCGCAGTCAACGGCGGAGTATTTTTATCCACCTGCCCGCTTGCGGCGGGTTCCGGGTTCGCTGGTTCCGATTCATGGGCCGGGCCACCGGTCGCTGCAACGATACGGCTGATGTTCAACACACCTTCGTCGTTTATCGCCAGGTCGACCTGTCCACCGTTAACGGCAAAGCGGACACCACTTATAACGCGCTCGACCAGATCGCTTGTGCCCGCTTCAAGCACTACTCCGGGCAGGTCCAGAAAAGACTCATCCCCGTCGTCCAGCCGCAGATTGAGACCCGTTACCTCGAGCCGCGAACCGAAGAGCTCCGCGGTCGGCCGCTCCAGACTCAGATCGACGGCATACCCCGTGGTCAAGCCAAGCTCACCCTCCGGGGATACTATGTTCAGCCGAGGCTTGAAGAATTCCCAGGGCGTCGCCAGGTGCAACCCCTTTAAAGCCAGGGTTCCCGTCGAGCGGACAGGATGGAGCGAAAGACGACCCACCCATTCAATAAGTGCACCGTCCAGGCACCTCGCCGTCAAGAAATAATCGCCCTCACGCTCGGGCAGGGTGGAAATGCCCGACAATTGAATATCCAGGGGATGAAGCGACGTTGCTGCAGGCTCGTCCTGGCGGTTGTCCGTCACCTCGATTTTTCCCCCGGTAACGGCGATATTGTGTATGAGCATCCGTAAAGGCCGGGATTCTTCAGGGGATTGTTCCTCGTCCTCCGCCGGTACGGTACCATCGTCCCCGCTTTCGCCCGCCAGCCGCGCAAGGTTGAGACTTCCGTCCTCTTCAACGACTATATTGATCGAGGGAGCTTCCAGGATGGCTTCTTTGAACGTGAGCGCCCAGCGGAAAAGGCTGCTCAGCTGAAAATTGACGAAAAGCCTCTCGAATCCGACCATCGGGGCGCCATCCGGTTCCGCGATACCGAAATCAGTAACCTCGAACGTCAGCGAGAAGGGATTGATCCGCACATTCCCCAGCGTGACGTCGCTGTCGAGCCGTTCTTCCAGCGCCGGCGGAACGAAATGTTCGATCGACAGGGGTACGACGAAAAACCCGCCCAGAGTGTACAGTGCGAGCACAACGATCGCCGCAACCGTTTTTCTGCTGCCGGCGATCCACAAAACAGCGTCTTTCAGTTTTCCCCGCATTGCAACCTCCTTCGCGGATTGCCGCGGTCCGTTCGATATTTTCCTCTTCTACCGGCCGGATGACCAACAGACCAGAAGCCGTGCGAACCATGAAATTAACTTCGTATTACAAATATTTTAATCATTATCCTTAACGAAGTCTATAGTAAACGGCTGGCCGACCATTTGCTTGGCCACAAGCATGAAGGAAAAGCACGCACAAACAACGGATACGGCTTAGTGAAACCATTTTTAAATACCGTCTGTAAAACAGCCGGCATAATCAGCGGATCCCGGCATCGATTTCTTTATATAGTGTCACAGATAGCTGTGCAGGCCGGCAAGCAGGTAGTTGACGCCGAGATAGGTGAACAGCACGGCGGTGAATCCGATGATCGAGATGAGGGACAATTTTGTTCCCCGCCACCCTCTTGCCAGGTGAACATGCAGAAACGCGCCGTAGATGAGCCACGTGATAAAGGACCATGTTTCTTTCGGGTCCCATCCCCAGTACCTTCCCCAGGCCGTGTCGGCCCATACCGCCCCGGTGATGATTCCCAGCGTCAGCATTATGAAACCTACCGATATCATCCTGTAGGTTATATCATCCAGCATCGCCGCATCCGGAAGGATCACCGGCCGGAACCTGATTTTCACGAGATAAAGAATACTCGATCCGAAAGCCAGGGTAAAACATGCGTAAGCGAGGAAGGAACTGACGACGTGACTGATCAGCCAGTTGCTCTTGAGGGCGGGGATGAGCGGCTTGATGGCCGCGTCAACGCCGCCCGAGAGCGACGCGTACGCCAGTATGATAAACGCGAAGAAAACCGAAATGATGCCGATGAAAACGTTTGCATAACGCCTTCTCGCTATCAGGTAAACAAACATGATCGACCATGAAAAAAACACCAGCGACTCATAGAAGTTCGCCAGTGGCGCGTGTCCCACGCCCATCCGGTATGAAAGAATCCAGCGCCAGGCAATCGAAACCGTGTGGACCGCCAATCCAATCACCGCGAGCGACAGGGTGCCTTTTTCAAGAGATTCCTTTTTGAAGGCGACGCACAGAAGCATCAGGAAAAAGGAAATAAAATAAATAAATGTCGCTATACTGACAAGGAATGTGTCGCTAACAGTGCTTTGATCGCCCGCTGCGGTAACAAGAGGCGTTCATCTGAAACGTTACGTTATTAATTATTTTCAGTTTTCCCTCTCACCGGCCGCGCCGCGAAGCCGCCTGCCTTTCGCTGCAATGATTCTCCCGATGTTCTTTCCGTGGCCGCACGCCCCGTATTTCCTCCCGTCGCAACCTGCCGCGATCGCAAAATATTTTTATTATAATTCCTCCCTGGCGTTTTCCGTCATGGCGGCGAGCCCCCTTTGACCCGACGGCGGGATTGCTCAGGGAACAGGATAGTAGCTCATGGCCGCTTCAAGCCGCCCGAGTTGTCCCCCGCCTTCCCAAAGCTGTATGATCTTGAAGTCGCGCATGTATTTTTCCACGTGGTATTCCTTGCAGTATCCATAGGCTCCCATCAGTTCCATGGCCCGGTTGCACACCATTTCCGTCACGTCGCAGGCGTAAACCTTTGCGCCTGTCGCTTTTCCCGACAGGTAGTGACCACCGGGGTCGCCGAAGGCGCCTTTCGCGTCGAACATCGAGGCAACGCTCAGGTAGTAGGCGCGGGCGCTCTCGATACCGATCGCCATATCGGCTATCATGGCAGCCTGGAGGGAGTGTTCCCGCACGGCCTTTCCTTTATAGAAACGGTTCGCCGTGTAATCGATTACGATTTCAAGAACGGCCTGGGCGTTCCCGATGGCAAAAGCGGCGCTGCAGAGACGGCCGAATGAAAGGGCGGCCCTGAAAAGCTTCCAGTCCTCGCCCGGTCCCGAAGCCCTGTACTCTTTCGGCACACGCACGTTGTCCAGATAAATATCCGCGTTGACGTCACTGTATCGCATACCCATCTTGTTTTCCGGTTTGCCGAAGGTAAGCCCCGGCGTCCCGTCGGGCACGTAAATCAGCGCGACTCCCTCGTCTCCCTGTGATGGATCGGTGGTGCAGAGAACGCCGTATATCTCGGCGACGCTCGCTCCTCCGGGCCACCGCTTGGTTCCGTTGATCACCCACTCATCCCCTTCAAGCCGGGCTATTGTCCGAAGGGCTGAACCATGCTGTGTCGGGTCTTCGCCGTTGCAGCCGCCCGCCGGTTCGCTCAGGGCAAGGCAGGCCGTGTGACGCTCGTCGGAACAGAAGGGTTGCATGAATTTTTCAAGAACGGTCTTGTTACGCGCCCGCATGGCGGGCCCGAACAGCCACTCGGGGCAGGTCATCTCCGTCGCGATGCCACTGTCGCCGCGGGCGAGTTCCTCGCACACCGCCGTGTATTCGACGGTTGAACCGATCGGCGTTCCGCCGTATTTCGGCGACAATCCGTAACGCTGCATGCCAAGCTTTACCAGCTTGCCGATCACCTCCTCGCAGGCTTCGCGACTCTCGTCGAGTTGCATCCTGACGGGCATGATCTCCCTGTCGACGAAGTTCCGGACGCTGGTAAGCAAAGCCTTGCTCTCTTCCGGCAGAAATGTTCCATATCTCTCCATCTATTGCACCCCCTCCACTGTTAATGTTGCAACTCCTTTTTAAGAAAGATCGGGCATTCGACACTTCTTCGCACTGCCGACGCCAGGCCGCGCCACATCAGGCGGCGGAACCACACATGTCTTACCTGGCTCCACCTTTGCCGGCGCCCCGTCCTCCCTCTGTTCCGCTATCCGTTTTTCTTCCCGAAGGTTGTACTCCCGCATCTTCTTCGCGTTCAGGCCTCACCTGTTCAGACCGGTTTTTTTCAGGCAGTCTCCCCGCGGCTTTTTCATCCACTGCATCGGAGAGGCCACGCCCCCGTTTGCCACGGCCGAGTTCTTCTTTAACCATGGATTCGCCTTCGTCGGGATCGATCCCTTTGCGGATTGCCCGTTCGTAGTCATCGGCCGCCGATTCGGCCTCTTCATTCGAGAACCCCTGGTTGCGGGCCGATCGTGATACCCGCTCCCTGCCCTCGCGGACACGGTCGCGCCACATCTCCTGCTCCTGCGAGCTTTTGTGTTCCCATCCGGGAGGATAGCGACCCTCCCAGCCCGCTTTCTGCCCTTCACTGAATCCCGGAGGCGTTTTCCCCTGCTTTTCCAATCCCGGCGGCTGAGCGGAAGCGATGATCGCACACACAAAAAAACCGCACAGCAGTGTGCTTACTACGCCTGTCATTATAATCTTTTTCATGGCCCTGACCTCCCCGTGTTAATTGCGGAACGGCGGAGCTTCCCCGCACCCGCGTTAATAAAACAGCTGATTCGAACAATCATGATGAGCTGATTGATTAAAAAAGTATACATATATATTCATGTATTTGCCAATGGCAACTATCATTCATTTTCGAAAAAGCCGCCACGGGCTCTTCCTTACCGTTTCCATTGCGAAACTTTCGTCCGCTTCATTTTTCTTGACATGTGACAATAATATTTTTAATCATGTCGTTACCTGTTTTTGATTTCCTCGTTTCATTCAGCCATGATAAATCGGGATTGTAACGTTCTGTTTCTTCGTCGACAAGAAGCTGCGCGCGCATCCTGTTCGCGTGGCCGCGTTCATATCGTATGTCTCAACGGGGGGAGGAAGAATATGAATATCGGAAGATTGGCGGATGACAACATACTGAGATTCGGGGAATATCCTTTTGTCTACGGTAATGGCCGCTGGTACAGCAACATCGAGATGATCAGGACGGCCAACAGGCTGGGGCATTCCCTGCAGGAGCTGGGACTCGGCAGGGACGACCGCATCGGGGTTCAACTGCTTAACTGTGCGGAGTTGATGCAGTCCTTTTTTGCCGTCTTTAAAATCGGGGGCATCCTCGTTCCACTGAATCCCGCGTTGCGGCCGGACGACCTTGCCTACCGCTACCGGGACGCGGGCATGTCGGCGCTCATCACGAGTCCCGATTGTCTTGACGCCGTCACAAACGCACGGTCGCAGGCTCCCGAACTGCGTCATGTCATACTCACGGGAAACAGTGACCCCCCCGAGGGCACCCTGTCCTTCAACGCCCTGATCGAGGGTGGACCGGATGAACTGCGTACGGAGGAACGGGACAACGACGACACGGCTGTTATAATCTATACCGCCGGCACCACGGGTGATCCCAAGGGCGTCATGCTCACCCACTACAACTGGTACACGCACGTGACGGGCTATTATGAACAGGTGCTTCTCGACAGCTGGGGGGTCGAGGCGCGGGGAACCGCGCGGGAACACACCATCGACCCGGCAGGTTTTAATGAACGGCAGGATGATGCGATCTTCGGCGTCAGCCGAAACCGTGTTTCTCTCATTACCTTGCCCCTCTTTCACGGGTACGGCGTTTTCGCTCTGAACCTTGAATTTCTGACAGGCGGCAAACTCGTCCTCTTGCAACGCTGGGACGCTGAAGAGGCCATGCGGCTCATCGATCGGTTCAAAATAACCGAATTCAGGGGCGTTCCCACCATGTACATCCAGGTACTCAACCACCCGCGGGCGGGAGACTATGACCTGGGTTCCCTGAAGACCTGCATCTGCGGTTCGGCGCCCATGCCGCTGGAAATCGCCGAGGCATGGCGCGAACGCTACGGTATTCACATCTGGGAAGGATACGGCCTCAGCGAGGCCACCACGGTCAACAGCGGCAACATCGCCGGCAGAAGACCACCCAGGTATGGGTCGATCGGGAAGTGCTATCAGAAATGCAACATGATGAAAATATTCGATGAGAATAGTCGTGAACTTCCGACGGGAGAAACGGGGGAGATCGTCATCAAGGGCCCCTGCGTCATGAAAGGATACTGGAACAAGCCCGAGGCGACGGCGGAGACCGTTCGAGACGGCTGGCTCCATACCGGCGATGTCGGATACGCCGATGAAGACGGTTATTTTTATATAACGGACAGAAAAAAAGACCTGATCATACGGGGCGGCGAAAATATCTATCCACGGGAAGTGGAAAGCGTCATCTACGGTCATCCGGCCGTTCTCGAGGCAGGCGTTGTCGGTGCTCCCGATCCGGTGTACGGTGAAACGGTCAAGGCCTTCGTTGCCCTGAAAATACCGGGAAGTATCACTGAAGCGGATTTGCTGGCGTTCTGCAAAGAACGGCTTCCTTCATACAAGCGACCGTCATCGGTTCAATTCATGGACCAGCTGCCGAAAAGCGCCCTCGGAAAAATTCTGCGAAGGGAATTACGAAAAATCAACTGATACATAACATACTGATTGTCGGGGAAGGGGGTTCAGTCCCCCGTTTTTCTCCCGACCACGGTATTATCCCCATAGTATCCCCTTATTATTCAGCTATACCGGCGCGTTGTTTTTTCTTGACATCGTCGCCCCCTCTCTTTACTGAATAATAATATTATTTACATACGATCTGTCCGGATTATCATGACCAGGCACACCATGGGGGGAAGTAAGCGTGGGTTCGTGATACGAATAACCTGTTTTTCTTGAAAAGAATTACAGGTTTTTTTTGTTTTCGGGGCGTGTCGGTTTGAAACGGGGGAAAGACAGGTGAGTTACCGGCGCCCCGTAATTCTTAACTGAGAAACCACGAACAAAGCATCCAGAGGAAAAGGAGGGACGTTATGAGGAGAACAATACTATTCGGAGTTCTGGTGCTGTTTCTTTCCGCCTTCGTCTTCGGCCCCGTTGCAAACGTCGAAGCGGCGGAATCCCAGAAAGTCATCACCTGGAAAAGCCAGTCTCACTGGCCCATGGCGAGCTCGTCCTACCGGGACAGCCTGGTGGCGGTCGCCGAACGTATCAAGGAACGGACGAACGGAAGGCTTGTCATCGAACCCCACCCTGGAGGGGCGCTTGTTCCCGGTCCCCAGGTTTTCACGGCCGTCAAGCAGGGAATGCTTCCCATCGGCGTAACATCATCCGCCTATGACCTGGCCGAGGTTCCCATTTTCAACGTGGTGGCGGGACTGCCCCTTAATTTCGCCGCCGAATGGGAAGGCGTCTATTTTCACCAGTGGATGGGATTCGAACAGATGGTGAAGGATTACATGCTGGAAAATCACGACATGCTCTTCTTTACCGACAAAATTTACACCACGGAACTGTCGCTGAAAAAGCCGGTACGAACCTTCGAGGACTTCAAAGGTCTAAAACTCCGCTCGTCCGGTATTCTTCAGAAATATCTCACCTCCATCGGGGCCGCGGCTTCCATGATTCCCGGCGGTGATATTTACGCCGCGCTGGCGTCGGGAATGATGGACGGCGCACATTGGGGCGCCGTCCAGGGAAGCTACAGCATGAAGTTTTACGAGATCAGCAAGTATCACCTCAGGCCGGCCCTGAACGTCGCGGCTACGGACATCTGGCTGGTGAACAAAAAGGCCTTCGACAAGCTGCCCGAGGACCTGCAGGAGATTCTGGTCAGCACACTGGAAGAACACTTCTGGCTTCGCACCAACCAGTATATTTACCTGGAAAGCCTGGTTCTTTCGAAAATTCAGAGAGAAGACAATGTCACGCTTATCACGCTTCCTCCCGAGGAATACGCTAAAATGCAGAAAGCGGCTCTCAAAATCTGGGACGATGTCGCGGCGCTGTCGCCGGAATGCGAAGAGGCCGTGGAAATGGTGAAAGAGTTTAACAGGAAAATGGGTCGCATCGATTGATTAACTCCGTGACGCATCGCCAGTAATAAAAAATATTCTGTTACCATTCACGGTTCCGATTCAGCGTCCCGATCCGCCGCGCGGCGGATCGGGACGAATCCCGGGGGGTGTTCCGCTATGCGTGTTCTGCTGAAAGTGATCGCATGTATTGATGCGTTCAACGACCGGCTGGGAAGAATACTGTCCTACGCCGTCCTGCTCATGTTTCTTGTGGTACTCAGCGAGGTCATTCGTCGTTATGTATTCAACGCCCCCACCGTCTGGGGCACGGAACTGACCCAGCTCACCTTCGGCGTCTATTCTATTCTCGCCGGCGGCTACCTGCTCCGCTGGGGCGGCCACGTCAACGTGGATATTCTCTACAACCGCTTCAGTACGCGGACCAAAGCCTTCATCGATATTCTTACCTCGGTTCTTTTCTTTCTGTTCTGCGGGATGATGCTGATCTACGGCAGCATCCTGGCCAAAAATTCCATCGCCATCTGGGAACATTCCGTCTCCGCCTGGGGACCTCCCCTGTGGCCGGTAAAGCTCATGATTCCCTTCGGCGCCTTTCTTTTGCTGCTGCAGGGTGTTGCCAAACTGATCCGGGATATACTGACGCTCGCCGGCGCCGATGTGAAGGAGGGGTCATGAGCATCGAACTGTTGACGATTCTCTTTTTTTCAACGCTTATCATCTTTCTGCTGCTCGGGCTTCCCCTCGCATTCGTTCTCGGCGGCGTCTCGGTGGTGTTTCTTTATTTCACCTGGGGACCGGAAGCGTTTTACATGGTGGTTCTCCAGTCCTGGGGAGTCATGAACAAGTTCACGCTTGTAGCTATTCCGCTGTTCGTCTTCATGGCCATGATTCTCGAACGCTCGGGAACCGCCAACGATCTCTACGACATGATGTACCTGTGGTTCGGACGACTGCGGGGCGGTCTCGCCATCGGCACCGTGGTGATATGCGCCATTTTCGCGGCCATGTGCGGCATATCCGGCGCGGCCGTGGTCAGTATGGGGACCATCGCTCTTCCTTCAATGCTGAAACGTGATTACGACAAGCTTATCGCCGTGGGATGTATTAACGCGGGCGGCGGCTGGGGAATTCTCATACCTCCCAGCATTATCATGATCCTCTATTCTCTCATTACGGGAGAATCGGTGGGGAGGCTCTTCGCCGGCGGCGTTTTTCCGGGACTCCTCATGCTTGTTCTGGTATCCGTTTACATCGCCGTCCGCTGTTATTTTCAGCCGGAACTGGGACCACCACTGCCCGTTGAAGAGCGGGGTGACTGGTTGCGTAAATTCCGCTCACTGAAAGCCGTGATACTGCCGGTCATGATCGTGATCATGGTGATGGGCTCCATCGTCATGGGCATCGCAACACCGACGGAAGCGGCCGGCATGGGCGTGCTGGGCGCCATTATTTCGGGCCTTGTCTACCGTCAACTCACTCGGTCCCTGATCGTGGAAGCGGGTATTCGAACCTTCAGGCTCACGGGAATGATCATGTGGATTCTTTTCGGGGCCTATTGTTTCACCGCGGCCTACCAGGGCATGGGGGCCTCGCGGCTTATCGAGAGCCTGATGCAGTATGTGCCCGGCGGTCCATGGGGTACCATCGTTTTTATCCAGGTGGTCGTTTTTCTGCTGGCCATGGTTCTGGATCCCATGGGCATCATGATGATCTGCGTCCCTGTTTTTCTCCCCGTCGTGCTCTCGTACGGGTTCGATCCCGTCTGGTTCGGCATTCTTTTCATCATCAACATGGAAATCGGCTACATGACACCGCCTTTCGGGTTCAACCTGTTTTACATGAAAGCAATTGTTCCACCGTCCATAACAATGGGCGACGTGTACCGCTCCATCATACCGTTCGTCATTGTGCAACTGGTGGGTATGGCCCTCGTTATGATTTTCCCCGAAATAGCCCTGTGGCTTCCCGACCTGTTTTTCGATTGACGGGTGAAAGCGCCGGGTGTCGTCGAGAATCGCGATATCCATTGTCTCGCGGAACAACTTGATGTATAGAAGCGGGGATCAAAAATGTGACCAGTCTATCCTTCGTCGAAGGGCTCAGGATGACCGGTTTGATGGTATGCTAAAAGGAGTCCTTTCATGTCCGAAGGAGTCGAACTGGTACTGCTGATAATCGTTCTCGTTGCCGTCTTTATTCTGACGCGGAAAATCGCATTGTGGAGGGCGGAACGGACAATCGAGCCTATACTGGAAGACCTGAAAAAGCGAGACGCTCGTGACGAATCGTCGGCCGTCAATCTTTCTTACGCAAAAAGGAACATGCTGTGGCCGGGCGCGCGTGATTTCAGGGTGGAAGGACTGAAATTCCTGCTCGCCCGGGGCCTGGTGGAACAGACCGCCGACGGGCGCTTTTACTTGGCGAAAAGTGGTGACAAAGACCAGCCCCAATGAACCCGTATTACCGTGTCGAAACCTCTATTCCGCGTTCCTTCAGATATGCCTTGACTTCGCTGATACGAAGAATCCGGTAATGGAAAACCGACGCGGCGAGCAGAATGCTGGCGCCTCCGTCCCGCACGGCTTCGTAGAAATCTTCAAGCTTTCCCGCGCCGCCTGAAGCGACAACGGGAATTGTCACGGCGTTCGACACCGCGCGGGTGAACGGTATGTCGTAACCGGCCCGCGTTCCGTCGCCGTCCATGCTGGTGGGAAGTATGACACCCGCGCCGCGGTCCTGGCACTGCCGAGCCCATTCGACGGCGTCTATGCCCACCGCTTTCGTTCCACCTGATACCACCAGTTCGAAACCCGACATAACGGCGGTGTTTCTTCGGGCGTCGACCGCCACAGTGATACGCTCCGACCCAAACCTCCGGGCCGCTTCGTCGACCAGTTCCGGCCGCTTTACGGCCGCGCTGTTCACGGAAACACGGCTCGCCCCGGCTTCGAACAGCTGTTCCATGTCCTCCGGCGTCGTGATGCCGCCGCCGACGGTCAAATGAATACTGATGACCGCTGAAACATTTTTTACCCATTCCAGGCGCGTCCGGCGACTTTCAAGTGTGGCGGCAATGTCGAGCATGGCCAGTTCGTCGGCCCCTTCTTCCTGGTAAAAAGAGGCGTTCACAACAGGATCACCCGCATCCTGCAAGTCGGTAAAGTGTATTCCCTTGACGACCCTGCCGTCCTTCATGTCAAGGCAGGGCATAATAGTTATTCTGTTCATCGTCTCCTCCAAAGGCGCGGAATCTGCCGTCCCGCGCACAGGCGCATACTGTCGATTACCGGCGGTTTTGTCAATATAAAATAACCATATAAATTTAAACCCGCCGTCCCTTTCCCCGGCACCGTTTCAAATCAATCACGTTACGCCGGTATTGGCATTTTTTTTCATTATAATGTACATCGATCGGGAACATCCCGACAGAAAAAACGGAACGGATATTCCCAGGACGGTTGTGGATATGAGCGCGCAGGGATGCAACAGGTTTTATCCGGAAGAAACAGCCACCGTGTTGATGCTCCTTCTGTTGAATACGGCAATGCTTCTCTTCACCGATATATCCTCTACCGTCGGCCTCTTTATCCTTAATCTCGCAGCCGTCGCCGCCATCGTCGCGTTCTCCTTTGTTCCATCGGATGCTTCCGACCGGAACGGCATCCTGTCTTTCATCCGCGACTGGTATATCCTGGCATTCCTGATTTTCCTCTACCTGCAAAGCGGCCGCCTCGTTCCCCTTGTGAATCCCCATGACGTGGATTCCTTCATTATTCGCATCGACCGTTTCTTTTTTTTCGGACACGATCCCACCGTTCTGGTGGAACGGTTTATTCATCCGGTTCTTACCGAACTGTTCCAAATCGTCTACGCGAGTTTTTATCTTCTGCCGCTCATCCTGTGCGTCCTGCTGTACCGGCGCGACAGTCGCAGGGAATTCCACACCGCGGCTGCCCTCATCGTCCTGGGATTCTACATTTCCTATATCGGGTACTATATCACGCCCGCCGTTGGTCCCCGGTTCACACTGGATCACCTTCAGTCGGTCCCGCTTCTGGGAACCTTCTTCTTTGACTACCTCCGGGCGCTTCTGGACGTGTCGAATACTCCCTTCCGCGACTGCTGTCCCAGTGGACACACGATGATCAGTCTGCTCACAATAATGCTGGCCCACCGTTTCAAAAAATCCTTCTTTACCCCGGCCCTCCTGTGGGCGTTGCTTCTCATATGTTCCACGGTGTATCTCAGGTATCACTATGTCTGGGATCTCGCCGTCGGCGCTATACTGGCGCTGGTTCTCTTCCACTTTCTGCCGCGCGTCGAAGCTGCCGTTGAGCGCAGCATGTCCTACCAGAGGTCGCGCTCGTAGATACGGTAGGTCTTGTAGCAGTCAGCCCTGAGAACGTTGAGCGCGTCGATCATTTTCCGGTTCGTTTCCACCACCATGGAACAGTCCGACGCGTTATATCCCATCGAGGTTCCCTTTTCGATGGTCTTCAGGTAGAACACGTCGTCTATGTGCCGTCCCCGGTACTCGGGCAGCACGCCCATGACGATAGTCCTGACCCGTTTGCTTCGCTTCATCGCCCTCCAGGCTCTCAGGAACCGCCAGGGATACAACCGGCCGTTCAGAACGCGAAGCGCGGGACTGGCATCGGCGACGGTGATGCAGAAACCGATCGTTTTACCCTTGTCTTCCGCGAATATCGCAAGTTCAGGAATCACTATCAGCCTGAGTTCCTTAAAGAATGCTTTGAACTGTTTCTCCGTCAGGGAAAGATGCCCCCAGTTTTCCGCCCAGGCGACATTGAATATTTCCATGACTTCCCTGGCCCGTTGCGATATCTCGCGTCGTTTCAGGGTGCGATAGGTAATATTCTGATCCTTCATGAATGATTCTTTAACCTGTGAGAGGTAAGGCCTGTAGTCCTCTATGTCGCGAACGAGAAAACAGTGCCAGTCAACACATTTTTGAAATCCCTTCGCTTCCGCCAGTACGGGATAGTAGGAGGCGAAATGAAAGAGCCCCGACGTGGGTAATATGTCCCCGCCCGACGTCTCGAATCCGACGGACTCGTAAATCGAGAAACTCTGTGGACCTTGAATGACCTCCTTGCCCTGCCGTTTGAGCCAGGATGCCGCCGCGTCGAACAGCGCGTCCGCCACTGCCTGATCATTTATAGATTCGAAAAATCCGAAAAATCCTGTCCGGTTGTCATAACGTTGCTCGTACAGATGGTTCACGTGGGCTGTAATCCTGCCCACCGGCCGGTTGCCGCGATACGCAAGAAACAGCTCCGCGTCGCCGATCTCGTAAAAGGAACCGTGCTTCCGGTCCAGCATTTTCATCTGGTCCCCTATGACCGGCGGAACCCAGGCATGATCGTTGTCATAAATACCGGTGGTCCAGGGGAGGAGTACGAACGTTTTCAGATCCGCCGGGCTCCTGACCGGCTGTATCACTACACCGCCTGACGTCATCATCAACCCTCCTTTTGTGTTTGCCGTTTTACCCGTTATAAAGCAAAGAGAGCCTTCGGTACAGCGATCTTTCACAACATGATGCGCCTTCCCGACATTGCAGGCGTTTATATTCGTCTGCTCACAAAGAGGCGCCTGTAACACCGTCCCGAAAAACGCGTTTGTATCGCCGGCGGTATATTGACAAGCGCGAAATCGTGATTATTAATTCAGTAAAAAGGTATTACTCAACTATTCCGGTTCGTTAAATAGAAGAAAGGAGGTCGATTTCTATGTGGCTGTCAGGATTGAGAGGTTTCGATTGGATGCCCGATCTCTGGTCTGAAATCGATCGGATGCAGCAGGAAGCGGGCTATTTTCTTTCCGGTACCGGCGCGGTGTCCGGCCGGAACTTTCCGGCGATCAACCTGTGGATGAACGAACATGACATGATCATAACCGCGGAAGTTCCCGGCATTGATCCGGCTGACATGGATATTTCCGTCGAGGGTGAAATGCTGATTTTCAATGGGTCTCGTCTACCGGAAAACGGCGGCGAGGGGGCAAAATTCCATCGGCAGGAACGTCCTCAGGGCGGCTTTCGAAGAAAGATACGTCTGCCTTACCGTGCGGACGGCGGAAAGGTAGAAGCCCGTTACGACAAGGGAGTACTGACTATTAGACTGCCGAGACTTGAAGAAGACAAGCCGAGAAAAATCAGCATCAAGAGTGAGTGAGAAAAGGAGGTGACGATCATGATGGAAGCGGGCAAAGAGATTGAAACACGCAAGGAACAGGCTCCCGTGACCCGGGAAACTATCAGGAACCGGCCTGTTTACGTTCCGCCGGTTGATATCGTCGAAAACAACGATGCCATAATTCTTCTGGCCGACATGCCGGGCGTCGACGAAGGAAACATCGATATTGTGCTCGAAAAAGACGTACTTACCATTAACGGGACCGTGGAACCCGAATATCACGAAAATTACCGCATGGCATACGCGGAATACGGAACGGGTGATTTCCGTCGTTCCTTCACGGTAACCGACGCCATCGATCATGACAGGATCGAGGCAACCATGAAAAACGGTGTTCTGAAACTGGTTCTTCCCAAGGGCGAACGGGCACGGCCTAAAAAAATCTCGGTCAAAACAGTGTGACGGCTTTTTCGACCGACAGACATGGCGTTGACCCGCCTCCAGCACCGGAGGCGGGTTTTTCATCGGTGAACGCCTCTTCATTTCTGGGCTCAAAGAAGAGTTACGGGCATGGTTAAATAATTTGACACGAGGCGTCTTTCGGGATAGGTCGGACACAACTGTGAAAAACGGCGGGTGGCATAAAAAATCGCTGTTTTTACAGTTATTATCAACGAGGAGAACAACGTGACGCAATGAGTGAGATGTCATTCCTGGATTCGGCTTTTTTCGGCTGGGTCATTATACCCCTTTTTATTTTTATCGCCAGGATCGTCGACGTTTCCTTGGGGACTGTCCGGATCATCTATATATCCCGAGGAATGAAAGTTCTTTCCCCGATTTTCGGATTTTTCGAAATCATGATCTGGCTTCTCGCCATCGGCCAGATTATGCAGAACCTTACCAATATCGTGTATTACCTTGCCTACGCTCTTGGGTTTTCCGCGGGAAATTTCGTGGGAATCATTATCGAGGAGCGCCTGGCCATGGGCCGCATCGTTATCCGCATCATAACACAGATAGACGCCACGGTTCTCGTGGAAAAATTAAGAAAATCAGGTTACGGTGTAACGGTAGCGAATGCTGAAGGATCAACCGGCCCCGTGCGCCTGATTTTCACCGTCGTCGAGCGAAAAGAAATGGAGAAGGTCATCGCCCTGGTAAAACAGTTCAACCCGAGAGCCTTCTTCTCCATTGAAGACGTCCGCAGGGCCCGTGAAGGAATATTTCCGCCTTCCGGAAATTCCTTCATACATTTTCTGAAGTTCAGCCATAAAAACAAGTAACGGCTTCAGACCCTGCGGACAGTGAAAAAAGGAATTTGTCGTCGTGTTTTTCGTTTTAATCAACAGTTTTGTTCATAACCCTGTGGAAAAACCTGTTGATGAAAATTGTAAGGAGGCTGTAAATCAAGTGGTTTTGCCCCGTGATTAAAGTTTAATCATGTTATTTTATTAATAATATCATATACTTACTAAAATATACCTGTATAGTCGTCGATGGTTTAATTTTTTTGATTAATCTTCAACAGGTGGTATTACTTTTGCAGGCCGTGCTGTCGCCGTTCGTGCCGCGAATCCCGCTCCATCCCCCTTCTCAATGTATCCCCTTAATTCACCGAGTATTTTTTCGAATTCCTCTATCAGCGAGGCAACCCGGGGATTGGAACAGATTATTTCGGCATACATACGGTGATTGCCTGCCATGACTCTGTCTAGGGCGGCGAGTCGTGATCGGAACAAGGGCGTGGCAAAGCGTTCCAGGTCTGAACGTTCAATGCCGCAATGCCCCAGCGTGAGAGCCAGAAGAATCGTATCCAGGTGGTTCAGGCCCTGCACGACCGCCATCACGCGGTCATGTTCCTCCGGTGTCGTTTCTATAATCTTTATCCCGGCGGCGGCGAAAATGCCGGACGGCCATGACGCCCACCGGTCAACACGAGCGGGACACAGGACAATGCTGAGATCGTCCACGCTGTCCGGCCGGGGACCGAAGAGCGGATGACAACCCATTACTTCCGCCCCGGTCGATGAAAGCATGGCCCGAACGGGCGCTTCCTTGACCGAGGTAAGGTCCATAAGAAGCGAATCGCCGGAAAGGAGCGGCCCAACCCGGTCGATGACGGACAGCGTCGCCTCGATGGGAACACTTACGATCACCACGGAACAGCGGCGGGCCATTTCCTCGACGGCCATGCCGCTGTTTCGACCAGCCGCGTGAACCCGGTAGCCCTGGCCGCGCAGTATATCGGAGCACCAGCTCCCCATTCCCCCGGCACCGCCGATAATGCCTATTTCAAAACTCCCTTCTTTCACGCCGCCGACCCCCAAAAACAATTTTTTACCCGGCCCCTTCGCGAACCGACTGTTTTCTATACCACAGAGCAGACGGACATGCATAGGCGGAGGCGCCCGAATAATTCACCAGGCCTCGCCGACTCTCCGTTTCCTGAACGGGCTGCCGTCGCGAAGTCCGGCGCCGCCTTTCCGTGATCTTTCTATTGCCAGTGCCATCTTTTCGTGGTCTTTGATTCCGGGCGCCGATTCGACCCCGCTGTTGAAATCAACAGCCGTGGGGCGGACCTTCGTCAGCGCTTCGCCGATATTGCCCGGGTCGAGCCCCCCCGCGAGAATGACCGGCCTTCGCGTCCCGATCGTTTGCGCCGCAGTCCAGTTCGATCTCCTGCCCGTTCCGCCGTAAGAATCGCCGGCCCTCGCGTCCACGAGAAGGGCTGCGGCCGGATAGTCCAGGGCGACTTCGAGTGCCGCGTCGTTACGAATGTCCACGGCCTTGATGACGATGGATGCTGAAAGCGAACGGGCGTATTCCGGCGACTCGTCTCCGTGAAGCTGCACCATGTCGAGGCGGCAGTTCTCGATGACGTACGTGACGACAGCCGGGTCTTCATTCACGAAAACTCCGACCCTGACCACATTCGACGGCAGTCGCCCGATAATGCTTACCGCCTTGTCCACGGATATGCACCGCGGACTTTTACGAAAAAAAATAAATCCCAGGGCGTCCGCTCCCATGTCCGAGGCCGCCAGCGCGTCCTCAGGCCGCGTTATGCCGCAGATTTTTATCTGCATCCTTCCCCGTCCTTTCCGGCCATCAGGCGTTGCAGCTCCGCGCCCGGATCTTTCGACCGGGACAGTGCCTCGCCTATCAGAAACGCCTTGATTCCGGTCGCCCGCAGCCTTTCCATGTCAGCCCTGTCCCGGATGCCGCTCTCCGCGACGACGCAAACCGCGGGAGGAACCAGCGGCGCGAGGTATTCGCTTGTCGCGATATCGACGCGGAAGGTTTTCAGGTCCCGGTTGTTGATGCCGACGACGCCCGCCCCAACGATGATCGCCTCCTCCAGTTCCCTTTCATTCCGTATTTCAACAAGCGCTTCCATTCCGAGCGACCCGGCGAGAACCAGGAAATCTGCGAGCTCACTGCGCCCGAGGAGGCCGGCAAGCAGCAGGAGCGCGTCGCCGCCGGCAGCCCGCGTTTCATACACCTGGTACGCGTCGATGATAAAATCCTTGCGAAGTACCGGTAGCGACACGGCCTCCCGCGTCTCGACCAGATGGGCGAGACTCCCCTCGAAATAATCCTCCTCGGTAAGCACCGACAGTGCCGCCGCCCCTCCCCGCTCGCAAGCCGCCGCACGGCCGGCGGGATCGAAATCATCGATGATCCGCCCCGCTGACGGCGAAGCGCGCTTGATCTCGGCGATGACGGCACAGTCGCCGGTTTCGAGCGAACCCTTGAAATCGCGGATATCGTCCCGTTCTTCCGCGGCCGCCCTGAGCAGCGGCAACGGAATGACACGCTTGCGGTTTTCCAGTCGCTCTTTCACTGATTCCACGATTCGGTCGACAATCATGGTTCACCTCACGCGTTTGTCATCTCGATGAGGGACTGCAGTACCTTCATTGCCGACCCGTCGTCGATGCATTGCCGTGCCGTTTCGATTCCAGCGGAGAGATCGGGGGAAATGGACGCCGCCGTAATGGCCAGGCCCGCGTTGAGCAGCACCACGTCCCGGTGAGGTCCTTCTTCGCCCGAAAGCACCGCTTTCGTGATTTGTGCGTTCCCTTCCGCGTCGCCTCCCGCAAGAGACGAGATGTCGTGATAACCACCGAAATAGGGCGATGGATCGATATTATACGTTACAATAAGACCGTCATCGAGTTCGGAAACACGTGTTTCTCCGGTAACGGTCGCCTCGTCAATGCCATCGGAACCACAGACCACGAAGGCCCGCTTCGATCCAAGCCGCTCCAGCACGGCAGCGAATACTTCAGTGAGACGCGAATCGTACACGCCCAGGAGCTGCACCGTCGCGCCCGCCGGGTTGGTGAGCGGCCCCAGCATGTTGAAAATCGACCTGATTCCCAGCTCCCGACGCGGTCCGGCGGCGTATTTCATGGCCGGGTGAAGACGGGGCGCGAAAAGAAAGCCGATGCCGATCTCCTGCAGGCACGCCTCTACCGTTTCGATACCCGCATCTATGTTAACGCCCAGTGCCTCGAGCAGGTCGGCGCTGCCGCACCCGCTCGAAACGGCGCGGTTGCCGTGTTTCGCCACCACGATCCCGGCCGCGGCGACAACGAAGGCGGTCGTCGTGGAAATATTGAAGGTTCCGCGCCCGTCGCCCCCGGTCCCGCAGGTATCGACGATCAGTAACGACCGGGCATCCACCCGGACCGCGCGCCGGCGCATGGCGCGGGCCGCCCCGGTCACCTCGTCGATCGTCTCACCCTTCATCCTGAGTGCCGTCATGAAGGCGCCTATCTGGGCGTCGGTTCCCTCGCCATCCATGATTTTACCCATGACCGCCGTCATCTCGGCCTCCTGCAGGTCGCGTCCCTCGACCATTTTCGCAATCGCGTTTCTTATCATCGACATTCCTCCTGTGCTTGCTTCGCGTTTTCGCCTTTCCGCAGAAACAGCGAAATAAAATTTTTTATTATTTTCTTGCCGAGAGGCGTAAGAATCGACTCGGGATGAAACTGGACGCCCTCGGTGGGAAACTCCCGGTGCCGGAGCCCCATCACCTCACCCGCGTCGGTTTCGGCGGTGATTTCCAGGCAGGGAGGCAATGACGACCGCTCAAGAATAAGAGAATGGTACCGTCCCGCCGTGAAGGTTCCCGGCATGCCTGAAAAAATAGTCCTGCCGTCGCTTTGTACCGTGGACGTTTTGCCGTGCATGATCATCCCGGCCTGCACGACCTTTCCGCCGAAGGCGCAGCCGATGGCCTGGTGCCCCAGGCAGACGCCCATGATGGGTATGTGCCGGTAAAAACGGCGGACCGCCTCCACGGTCACACCCGCTTCCCGCGGTGTTCGCGGACCGGGTGAGAGCACCAGGGCGTCCGGGCGCATATCCTCCATTTCATCGACCGACACCCGGTCGTTACGGCACACCGTCACTTCTTCGCCGAGCTGTCTCAGGTACTGTACGAGGTTGTAAGTAAACGAGTCGTAGTTATCGATCAGGAGTATCATGCCGTTTCACCCTCTCCCCCGCCGGGCTGAATTCCCTGTCGGCCAGCCGCACCGCTTCCATCATGGCGGCGGCCTTGTTCAGGGTTTCTTCATATTCAAGAAAAGAATCGGAATCCGCGACGATGCCGGCCCCTGTCTGTATGTACAGTTTTTCGTCCTTCACCAGGATTGTCCGTATGGTTATGCACAGGTCCATGGAGCCTTCAAAGGAAACATATCCCACGGCGCCACCGTAGGGACCACGGCGGACCCGCTCCAGTTCCTCGATGATTTCCATGGCGCGGATTTTCGGCGCACCGGCAAGGGTACCCGCGGGAAAAGTCGCCGCCAGTAAGTCGAGCCAGTTTTTCTCTTCTTCCAGCTGTGCCGTGATCGTTGAAACGAGATGCATGACGTGTGAATAGCGCTCCACCGCCATGAGCTGCGTCACCTGAACACTGCCCGTTCTCGCTATGCGGCCCAGGTCGTTTCGTCCCAGGTCGACGAGCATCACGTGCTCGGCCCGTTCCTTCGGATCATTCAACAGTTCGTCGGCGAGACGACGGTCCTCCTGTTCCGAAGCTCCCCGTTTACGGGTCCCGGCAATCGGACGAAGCTCGGCGATACCCGATTCGAGGCGCACCATGACTTCGGGCGATGAACCTATGAGCGTCCCCTCCTTCGACTTGAAATAAAAAAGATACGGCGAAGGGTTAATGAAACGGAGCGCCCGGTAAAGGCTCACCGTGTCAATGTCGTTCTTTTTTTCAAACCGCTGGGAAAGCACCACCTGGATCGCGTCGCCGGCCCTGATATACTCCACGGCCTTGTCCACCATTGAAATAAAGGCATCCTTCGACATGCCTTGTATAAAGCCGTCGTCGTCGGCATTTCTGGATTTACCGCGGCGCCCCTTCGGGGGTGCGTTGATCAGGGCGATTGTCCCGTCGATCCGTTCGCGGCATTGTTCGTAGAGGTCGCGCAGGTCCGCCCCGTCGTCCACGCAGGCACAGGCCGACACGGTGATGGTATGCCGCAGGTTATCGAAAATAATCACATCGTCGGCAACAAGAAAAAGCGCGTCCGCCATGTGAAGGTCGTCCTCCGTCTCGCGGGGCAGTTTCTCGAAAAAACGGACCATGTCATAGCCGAGATACCCCACGGCGCCGCCGAAAAAACGGGGAAGACCGCCGGTGGGCGTCACGAGACGATACTTCTTCAACAAATCCTGAAGCGGCTTCAACGGGTCGCCGCCGTGTTCAAAGGACCGGGTGATGCCGTTTTCCCGTATCTCGACCGACTCACCCCGAACGGCGTACAAGGCACGCGGATCGCATCCCAGGAAGGAATAGCGACCCCATTTTTCACCCCCTTCGACGCTTTCAAGCAGAAACACTTCCGGGCAGGCGCTCAGTTTCATTACTGTCGAAACAGGTGTTTCCGTGTCAGCTAGAATCTCCCGGCTCACAGGAATCAGTGTTCCTAGAGCGGCGATTTTTTTGAATGTTTCAAAAGACGGTTCATACTGCATGGCATCCCCCAGCGGTTACGTTTATCAATCGAAAAAAGGCCGCGATTTCTTCACGGCCTTTCCTGTCCGAAATAAAAAAGCCGCGGTCATGGATTTTCGCCACCACCAGCCGTACGCGGCAAACGTTGTCATCATCACGTCCTTCCCTTCCTGTTTTTCTACATGATCCGCGTAATAACAGACCTCGGTTGTTTCTGTCAATAGAAACGTTCGTTAAAATAAATTTTTTCTGAGCCGACCCGGACTATAGGCCGGGTTCAATCCTTTCCCGTGTCAGGCGATGGTTTTCTGCCTTAGCATGTGATCTGCAAGCACCAGCGCCGTCATTGCCTCACATACTGGAATGATACGGGGAATGACGGATAGATCATGCCTTCCACCTATTCTAATCGTCGTCGGGTTCCCCCTTCTGTCCAGGGTTTCCTGGGGTGTCGGTATTGACGAAATCGGCTTGCAGGCCACGCGCACAACTATATCGGCACCGGTGGTTATTCCCGCAAGAATGCCCCCGGCGTTGTTCGTCCGAAATCCTTCCGCTCCAAGCGAATCGTTGCAGACGGCACCTGTCATGCGGGCGGCATGGAACCCGGCGCCGATTTCCACGCCCTTCACGGTCCCGATACTCATGAGGGCCCCGGCGATATCGCCGTCAATCTTATCGAAGACGGGCTCTCCCAGGCCTGCCGGGCATCCTTTCACAACGATCTCCACGACGCCTCCGATCGTGTCGCCTTTTTCCCGGGCATCTCCAATGACCGTCTCCATCTTTTCCGCCGCCTCACGGTCGGGGCAGCACATTGATGTGGCCCTTATCGCCTCTTCGTCAAAATCCTTTATACCCACTCCTCCCAATTCAACGGTGTACGCGAGAATGGATATGTTTTCACGCCCCAGCAGTTTTTTCGCCACGGCACCGCCGGCGACACGCGCCGCCGTTTCCCGTCCCGAAGCGCGTCCTCCGCCCCGATGGTCACGCAGGCCGTATTTTCGGTCATAGGTGTAATCGCCATGTCCGGGACGGTAAATATCCTTCAGGGCTGAATAATCGCCGCTTCGTCGATCCCGATTCCTGATAACGAGAGAAACGGGCGTTCCCGTTGTCCGTCCCTCGAACACTCCCGAAAGGATCTCCACGCGATCTTCTTCCAGTCGCGGCGATGCGACATCTCCCCGTCCCGGACGCCGGCGGTCAAGCTCACGTTGAATGTCCCGCTCTTCAAGATCGAGGCCGGGCGGGCATCCATCCACGACGGCGCCGATAGCCGCTCCGTGCGACTCACCCCAGGTTGTCAGGACGAAGATTTTCCCGATGCTGTTTCCAGACATGATCCCCTCCCCCTTGTTTACGTTTCATAAAGAATTTCTTCGACGATTGACACGATGGATCGATCCGTCGTGTCGACGACCAGGTCCGCCGTCGCAGCGTAGAACTGTTCCCGGCGGACCAGGGTCTCTTCTATCTCCGCTCGGCGGTCTTTTCCCGAAAGCGGGGGCCTTCCGCGCGATGTTCCGGGATCTGCGAACATCCGGCGCTCGATTTCGTCCAGTGACGCCGTGAGCCAAATCACGAACCCGATCAGCTTCAGACTTTTCCGGTTTCGTTCCGACTCCACGATGCCGCCTCCGGTGGCAAGCACAAGCGGTCCCTGCGACGCGACGGCCTCGAGCGCCTCACACTCCTTTTCCCTGAAAAAGGGCCATCCCCCTTCCCCCACAAGTTGTGTGACGGTCTTCCCCGTCCGTTCTTCGATAATCTCGTCCGTGTCGGCGAACGGCATGTCGCGCCGTCGGGCGAGTATTCTCCCCACTGTCGTCTTCCCCGTACAGCGATATCCGATCAGAACGAATCCCTTCATGGCGACAGTTCCTCCAGCACTGTCCAGAAAGTCGGAAAAGACTTCACCACGCATCCTTCTCCGACAACTTTCATGTCCCCGGTCCGCAAGCCCGCAACGGCGAAACTCATGGCGATCCTGTGATCGCCGTAAGTTTGTATTTCCGCTCCGCGGGGCGTCCCTCCTTCGATGACAAGACCGTCTTCCGTTTCACGCGCGTCGATTCCGACCCGGTTTAATTCCGTCGTCAGGGCCGCCAGCCGATCGCTTTCCTTGATCCGCAGGTGGGAAACATTGCCTATGGTCGTCCGTCCCCGCCTGAACGCCATGAGTACGGCGAGACCAGGAACCATGTCGGGCATGGCTGACAGGTCGTACCGCCGCTCGCCCTCAGCCAGGGGACCGCCTTCCACCTCAATGCCCTCGTTATCCCGCCTGACCGAGCACCCCAGTTCAACCAGGATATTCAGTATACCAAGGTCTCCCTGGCCGCCGTTCCCATCAATATTTTTCACCCGAACCCGTCCTCCACAGATAGCGGCGGCGAGAAAAAAATAGGAAGCACTGGAAGCATCTCCCTCAACGAGGAATTCCGAAGCCCGGTATCCGCCGGAAGCCGGAACGAGAAAGCGGCGGTTTTCCAGCGTCTTCACGTCGACGCCGAAACGGCGCATAACCTCGAGCGTCATATCGACATAAGGCAGCGACGGCACCCGGCCCTCCAGTTCGACGATCAGGTCTTCCGATGCGTAGGGCGCCGTCAGGAGAAGGGCCGATATGTACTGGCTGCTGTCGCTGTCGCCGAAACGGACCCTGCCACCCCTGAGACCTCCGCCACTGTTCCTGACCGGCGGGTAACCGCTGCGGCGGAGACTGGCGCAGTTTCCCCCGGCGGCGTTGACCGCGTCGACCAGAATCCCCACCGGCCGTTCGCGGAGCCGTGAATCTCCGTCGATAACGGCGGGTCCATCGCACAGGGATGTTACTGCCGTAAGAAACCTGAATCCCGTACCGTTGTTTCCGAGGTAGAGTGGTTCCACTGACATCTGCAACCGTCCCCCTGTTCCCCGAACGAGGGTCTCGCCTGCCAGGGGGCTGATATCCGCGCCCAGAATGCGCAAGGCCCGGGCCAGCAGGTTCGTGTCCTCCGAATCGAGGCAGTTGCGAAGACGGGACGTTCCTTCGGCGAGGGCCGCCGCCACGAGCGCCCGCTGGGTATAGCTTTTCGATCCCGGCACGGAAACAACGGCATCCAGCAAATGTATTTTTTTAATTTCCTTCACAGTCGAGCATCCTCCCGGCGGCGTCCGCCATAACTTCGACGGGCGGCTCCAGGCCCGTCCAGAGGCGGAACTGTTCCGCGCCCTGGTAGACAAACATGTCGAGACCTCCCGCGGCGGTGCATCCCTCTTCCCGCGCCTCCCGAACCAGCCTTGTCACACGGGGAGTGTATATGACGTCGAATACCCACCGGAAACGGTGAAGCATGGTCCTGTCGATCGGTATTCCCTCGTCGTAATTTCTCATTCCAACAGGAGTCGTGTTAATACAGCAATCCGCTCGAATCATATCAAGCTGTTCGTGCGGCAGGACCTCGCAGGAAAACTCCTCCGCCAGCAGGCGGGCAGGGTCGTACCTGCGACTCGAAATCACGGCGTTTCCATCGCCGCTGAGCACGGCGTGCAATGCCGCCCGGGCCGTTCCGCCGGCCCCCAGAACCAGGAAGCGCTTTCCCGCTATGGGTCCCATCAGTTTTTCGAGTGACCGGGCGATGCCGATCCAGTCCGTGTTCTCACCGCGCAGACGATTCCCCCGCCTGATGATCGTGTTCACCGCACCGATGCGACGCGCCGCGTCGCCGACTTCGTCCAGAACCTCGAGAAGAGATACCTTGAGCGGAATCGTGACACAGGCGCCTGCCACGTCCTCCTCCTCGACGATGTGACGCACCTCGAACGCCCGGTCCGTCTCGAAGGTCCTGAAACACGCGTCGACACCCGCTGCGGCGAATGCCGCTCCGTGCATGGCGGGAGAAAGGCTGTGGCCGATGGGACTTCCAAACAGGGCGTACGTTTTCATGTAATCATTCCTGACAGTGTTTTCAGTTCCGCCGCGGTAAACTGCCCGGGTGCCGTCTCAGCGCCCTTCTCGAGGCAGGCGAAGCTGATTGCGGAACCGAAGAACGGTGCCGCAATCCGGCTTATTTTCCCCAACTTTCCCATGCAGAATGCCGTTATGAGCCTGTTTTGTCGCGTCGTTTCAGCTACCAGCCGGAGAATGCGGAGATTGTCCTCTTCCGTCGCCGCCGTCGTCGCAATCTTCACCATGTGACATTCCAGGGAGAACGCTTCGTCGACCACGTCCCGAAGGCGACTGTCTGAAGGCGTTCCCGCGAAATCGTGATATGACAGCACAACCTTCGTCCGTCCGCCCCGCTCCGACGCCCGCTGAACGATTCTACGCACACAATCGCGACGGGTATTCATTTCAACGTCCACGTACTCGGCGCCCAAGTCGACTGCCGCAAGGAGCGGAACGCATCGTTCCCCGTCGCTTCCCGAGAACAATCCTCCCTCGGAACGGCTCCTGTTTGTAACAAGAACGGGTCCCGTTCTGGCCGCCAGAAGCATCGGAAGGTCCACTTCGGCCGCGCCGTCGATCCGCAACTCCACCAGGTCGGCCTCGGTAAAGGACCGCTTCATGAGCGAGACAGGCAGATCACGGCAAAGTCTCCTCAGCAGGATAGGAACCGAGCACCTTCACCCAGGTACATTCCCGTTTCAGCTCTTCCAGGCAGGATGATACACGCTTTTCGTCAGCATGCCCGATAAAATCGACGAAGAAGAGATATTCCCAGGCACGTTCCCGCATCGGGTGCGACACGATCCTGGTGAGATTAATCCCCTGGTCGGCAAAGGGTTTTAAGGATCCAAGCAAGGATCCCGGTTCATGGCGGCTTGCGAACAGGACCGAAGTTTTGTCTCGTCCGGTCGCCTCCGTTTTCGTGTTGCTTATGACGAGAAACCTGGTCACGTTCGACCGGTGATCCTCCACGGCCGACGCGAGAACTGAAAGACCATACGCGTCGGCGGCCTCACGTGAGGCGACGGCGGCGGCCGACGGTTCTTCGAACGCGTGCCGGGCCGCACAGGCAGTGCTTTCCTCCTCGCGAAGCACGCAGTTCGGCAGGTTTTCCCTGAGCCATCGCCGGCACTGGGCGAGCGCCTGAGGATGAGAGTAAACGGTCCGTATCTCGTCGAGCCGGCCCGCACGGGAAAGCAGGCAGTGACTGACGGGAAGGAAAATCTCACCTACGATGCTCAGGGTCGTGGATATAAGGTTGTCCAGCGTCATCTTGACCGATCCTTCCAGTGAATTTTCCACCGGAACAACACCGCAGGACGCCTCGCCGCGCTGAAGCGCCTCAAAGACGTCGAATACCGTCGGCTGGGAAATCATAGCGGTGTTCGTTCCGAAACGACGCCGCGCAGCCTGGTGCGTAAAGGACGCCTCGGGACCGAGATATGCCACGGAAAAGGGCTTCTGCAGGTTCCGCGAGGCTGAGAATATTTCACGATAAATAGCTTTCAGAGCGTCGTTCGGAAGAGGCCCCCCGTTCATTTCCTCGATACATGCGATGATCCGTTCTTCGCGGGCGGGGTCATAGATGCCGATGCTTTCAGAACGTTTGTATTCACCCACGGCGATCGACAGACGGGCCCGCTCGTTGAGCAGTTCGACGACGCGCCGGTCCATTTCATGGAGGCGTGACCGCAGTTCATCCAACGATTGATCCGTCATGCTTTCATCTCCTCGATGGTTTCCGCGATCATTCCCTCGTCTACGGAACCGTTGATGAACGGAACGCCGATTCGCTTAACGAGCACGAAGGGAATGGTTTCACCCTGACGTTTTTTGTCCACGCCGACTTTGCCCACCACGTCGCGAACGTCTATTTCTGCGGGGAATCGCCATTCCAGCCCCAGTCTGTCAAGCAGGCCTTCTATCCTTTCGCGGTCACCCGCCGCCAGGTATCCCTTTTTCTCCGATATGCGTGCTTCTGCGGCCATGCCTGTTGCCACCGCGGTGCCGTGACTTATACGGTAATCCGAGGCGGCCTCGATGGCGTGCCCGATCGTGTGACCGTAATTCAAAATGCGACGCAGTCCCACATCATATTCGTCGATCTCGACGATTTTTTTCTTGATGGTGAGACAGCGCTCGATAACATTCAACATCACCTCGGGCGAACGGGCCGCGACCTCGTCGCTTTCTTGTTCAAGGTCACTGAAGAGCTCTGCGTCGTCGATAACGCCGTATTTAACGACCTCAGCCAGGCCGTTCTTGAATTCCGCATCGGGCAGCGTGTCCAGGCAGGCAAGATCGACAATTACCATTTTCGGCTGGTGAAAAACACCGAGCAAATTTTTGCCTCCCGCAAAATCGACGCCGGTTTTTCCGCCGACACTGCTATCCACCTGGGCGATAAGCGTCGTCGGAATCTGGACAAGCGGCACCGACCTCATGTAAATCGACGCGACAAATCCCGCCAGATCCCCCGTCACGCCTCCGCCCAGCGCGACAAGACCCGTTGTCCTGTCCGCTCTCCGTTCCACAAGATCGGCCGCGATTCGAAGAGCCGTCTCCATGGTCTTGGACTCTTCGCCGGCGGGGAATTCAACGAGCTCGGCGGGCACGGACAACTCGTTCAGAAGATTCACAAGACTTCCACCATACCGGGCAGACACGTTCGAATCGGCAATCACGATCATCCGCCGCGCGAACGCCTTCTTCGCGAAAATCATGCCGGCACGATCAATAATGTCTCGCCCGATGATTATCTCGTACGAACTGTTGGTTCGTCTCGTAAGCGCCACCTTGATCCGTTTCATCGTCCCACCTCTGACAGCGGTCGAATAAGACTCTCTATCCTTCGTATCTCGTCCATAAACGCGTAGTAACGCTCCGGTTTCAAAGACTGCATACCGTCAGAAACCGCCTGTTCCGGCCGGGGATGCATTTCTATCATGATGCCGTCGGCACCCACGGCCAGTGCCCCCCTGGAGAGGGGCAGAACGAGTTTCCAGGCACCCGCGGCATGGCTGGGATCGACCATGACCGGCAGGTGGGTCAATTCCTTCAACACGGGAACGGCGCTTATGTCGAGCGTGTTTCTGGTCGCCGTCTCGAATGTGCGTATCCCCCGCTCGCAGAGAATGACATTGTCATTGCCCGACGACAGAATGTATTCCGCCGACATGAGCAGTTCTTCGATGGTGGTCATCATGCCCCGCTTGAGAAGCACTGGCTTTTTGCTCTTGCCTACCCTTTTCAACAACGCGAAATTCTGTACATTCCGTGCGCCTATTTGAAGAATATCGGCGTACTCGGCTACGATATCAGCCTCTTCCGTGTTGAGCACTTCCGTGATGACAGGAAGACCCACGCTGTCACCGGCCTTGCGCAACAGCTTCAGTCCCTCTTCTCCCATACCCTGGAAACTATAGGGCGACGTCCTCGGCTTGAAGGCCCCTCCCCTGAGAATATCGGCCCCTCCCTTTTTTGCGATATAGGCACTTTCCATGATCTGCTCTTCTCCTTCAATCGAGCAGGGACCGGTAATAACGACGAAGCGCGGGCCACCGATTTCGACGTTTTCCACCTGTATCACCGTGTCGTCGCCACAAAATTCACGGCTTGCCAGCTTGTAAGGCTTGAGAATGGGAATGGCCTTCTCGACACCCGAGAGCTGTTCGATAACCTTGATGTGCTCGGGAACACGGGCATCTCCCACCGCTCCGATGATAGTCCGCTCAACGCCGTGTGATGGATGCGGCCGGTACCCAACGGACTCAATCCATTCCACGGTTCGTGCAATCTGTTCCTGCGTGGCGTTTTTTTTCATGACAATGATCACGGTCTAATTCCTCCTTTTCCGTAATAAAAAAAGGCCGTGCGAGATACTCGTCTCAGCGTCACGGCCCCAAAAAAAACGGCCATGGCGACGATCCTCCCGATCTCCCCCATGGCCGTTTACTTGCTTATGAAATGAACTGTGTCACATCCTCTTGGCGGCTGGGCAGACCGGTAAGGTAAAATAAAAATACCAGAAATACAAAGAGATGCTGTTTACCCTGTTACGGTCGCCCATGGCGATATCCTTCACCTGTCTTCATTCATTTACGTGTGATTACAAACCATAAACCAAAATTAAAGTCAAGATTATTTTTACTATTTCGTAAATGTTGACAAGACCTGAAGGAACAGAGTATTTTCAACGTCATTTCGACAACATGATCGCCGTCCCTGAAAACACCGACTCCACGATATTCGATTACAGGCTCTTGTGTGAAAAAGTGAACAGGAGAAAAGAAACGGTGGAACAAAGAATCTCGGTTACAGCAAGGACATGCCTGGCACTGATCGGCATAGCCGCTCTGTTCGTCGGAGTCTTGTTGTATCTTGTCGACCGTGCACCTGATGACACGTATTTCGTTCAACGATCCCTGGAATGGCTCAGCCTGCACGGGGACGTGCCGGCGCTCTTCGGGACGTTCGGCCATGTTCTTCCCGGGTTTATTCATTCCTTTTCTTTTTCGCTCATCACCGCGGGACTTGCTGGACCGACCAGGCGCGGGGCGGCGGCAATCTGTTTTTTCTGGTTCTGCCTGAATGCCCTTTTTGAGCTGGGACAGAAATACAAGGATATTGCCGCAAAACTGGTCCCGGGATGGTTCGAAGGTATCCCCTACCTCGAGAACACGGAAGCCTTTTTCCGCCGCGGCATTTTCGATCCCCGGGACATCGCCGCGATGGCTGCCGGCGCCGTGGCGGCGTTCGTAATCATCGCGGTGTCACTCACCGGAAGAACCGGCCCTTCCCGTTGTGAAACGCGCCCGGCCGGAACCGCGAAGAAATAGCACGCTGGACGTCGTTTCACCCGTTCGGCGCCTCCACGGCCCGCAGCAGCAACTTTACTGCCCACTGCATAATGCGGGTCGTTTCAAAATGACTTCTCGGCGGCATGTTCAGCCAGCGTATCATGAGGTGACTGAAACAGCCGTTGAACAGGTTTATGAACACCCGGTTTTCCACGCCGGAACGGAACAATTCCTTCTCTTTTCCCTCATTCAGGATGTCGTCAAGCGTACCCAGATAGGCCTCGTATTCTTCATAGTCACTGGAACAATAAAAATCTTCGTTGTACATGCCCCCCGCAAGAAAAATGGTGACGAAAGAGGGCTCACCCAGAAAAAAGAGAAAGTGTTCCCGAATGAAACGTACCAGTTTTTCCGATGGCGACGTGCTTTCCACCGCAATCGGCATACGGAACCTGTTTTCGGCGAATCGACTGCGAAGAACCGACAACAGGATATTTTCCGGACTGCCGAAACAGCTGTGAACCGTTTCCTGGTTCAAGCCCGATTCTTTCACTATGTCCGAGATTTTTACCTGGTCGACACCCCTCGCGGCGAATACCCGTTCTCCCGCCTGAAGAATCAGCTCCCGTTCGTCCTGCAGTTCCCCGTCCTTTTTACTGTAAGGCTCCGTAAGCACCGGAAGCAACAGGTACAGAATTGCGTCGAAATCATCCCTGGCGCTCCCCTTCCAGCGTCCGGTGAACACCTGAATATTCTCCATGTCGATAAGACCCATTATCATGGAGTTGACGACGGAGAACGGTATTTCCGGGACAAAGCTTCCTTCGTTAATGCCGTCCAGGAGGATCGTGTTTACTATGCGTGTCCAGTTGATGAAGTGGATTGAGGCTTCGTGATGGAAAAATTCCCTGTCGGCCCGGCAGTCGAGAATACTGTACCGGGCATAGCCGGGCTCGTCGTCGTGATAGGTAAGCTGAAACCATATCAACGCACTCAGGCGACTTATTGGATCGCTGATGCCCTCGAGCTCGCGTTGAAGGTCGATGGTTCTGCGCCGAAGCGATTCACCGGCGGCATAAAACAGAAGTTCTCTTTTGTCCTTGAAATAATAATAAATGGCGGATTCGTTGACTTCGGCGGCCCCGGCAATTTCAGCAATAGTCGCCCTTTTCCCTTTTCGGGAAAGTACTGAAAAAGCAGCGTCGACTATATCCTGCTTCTTTTTCGGCAATTTCATGGATCTACCCACTCGAATGTCTGTCGTCACCAGAATTCTCGAACACTCAGTGTCGGTGAAGGCGACTTAATAAGGAGACGTTCACTGCAACGCCGTGACCACCTCATGGGTATGTTCCTGCATATCAACGTATCATGTCGCACGAAACGTAGCAGCTTTTTATCAATATTGGAATACCAACTCAAAATTATTATTGACGAAAATGATGGATCGAATTGTCAGGACGGGTACCGGGCAATCATAAGAGGGAAATTGCTCCGGAATCATGGTCATGCAACAGCCCGCCTCTGCTGTTGTTTGCCGAAGTAACCTGCGGTGAACATAGCTGTGACTTCACGTTTTAAAACGGGACTGCGCCTGATAACTCTCTCATGGTTGGCTGGCTGTCGGTGTCTCGTCACCCGGCATATTTTTTGTTTTTATGTTTTTGCCGTGCTTTCGAAGGAGTGCGACGAACTTATTCGGCGGTATCGGCCTGCTGAAGTAGAACCCCTGCATTAAATCACAGCTCTGTTGTTCGAGATAGCTCATTTGTTCTTTTGTTTCAACGCCTTCCGCTACGATTGTCAGATTCAGGGTTCTGCCCATTGCGAGGATGGTTTCAGTAATCGCCTTGTCCTTTTCACCATAGGGAATGTTGCGTATAAACGAACGGTCCACTTTCAGTGTGTCAACGGGAAAACTCTTGATCTGGGCCAGCGACGAGTAGCCGGTACCGAAATCATCGATGGCAAGACGGACACCCATTCCCTTGATTTTCTGCAGTATCGCCAGTATGCGGTCGGGATTATACATGACCATGCTCTCGGTAATCTCAAGCTCCAGAAGACCCGGCGGCATACCCGATTCGGAGAGTGCTTCCCCTATTTTGTCGATCAGCTTGTCGTCAAGCAGCTGCCGCAGAGACAGGTTGACCGCCATACAGAGAGATGGAAGACCCGCCCGCTGCCATTCCATGTTCTGGGCACAGGCTGTTTTCAGTACCCAGAAGCCTATGGGCACAATCAGGCCGGTTTCTTCAGCGACGGGAATAAACTGCGTCGGCGTAACGGGGCCGAGAACCGGGTCGTCCCATCGAAGTAAAGCCTCGACGCCTGTGATGGAGCCGGTTCTGAAATCGAGCTTGGCCTGGTAGCGGAGCGACAGGGTTTTCTGCTCGAGGGCATAGCGCAGTCTCGTTTCCATTGAAAGTCGTTCGACCATAAGGGGCGCCGTATCGCCGGAATAGAACTGAAAATTATTTTTCCCCTCTTCTTTAGCCAGGTACATTGCCATGTCAGCGTGCCTTATCAGGGTTTGCTCGTCTTCCCCGTCCCTGGGATAGATACTGATACCGATGCTCGCCGTGACCCGGCATTCCTCACCCATGATGGTAAAGGGTTCCATGGAAAGGGCCAGCAGTTTACGCGCCACGACGGCGGCCTGATTTTCATCGGCTACCGGTTCTATCATGACAACAAATTCATCGCCGCCGAGCCGGGCGATCACGTCCATCGAACGCAACGTCTGCCTGAAGCGCGTCGTGATCTCGCGGAGCAACTGATCTCCCGCTTCGTGCCCGAGGGAATCGTTGATGATCTTAAAACGATCCAGATCGATAAAAAAAACGGCGACCTGCCGCTCGTATCGCCGTGCCGCTTCGACGGCGTGGCCCAGCAACTGGCTGAACATGACGCGGTTGGGCAGGCCGGTGAGAGAATCATGCGTGGCGAGATACCTGATACGTTCTTCCTGTTTCTTTCGTTCCGTCACGTCACGGGCAATACCGCGGAAGCCCACCGGCTCACCCTGTTCGTCCCGTATCAGCGTGGCTGATATTTCGTTGCAGGACCGCGATCCGTCTTTCTTGATCAGCTTCACGTCGTAGGCCCTGACGGGTCGGCCCGTTTTGTAAATGTCGGAGAACAGGCGGAACAGTTCCCTGCAGGTTTCTTCATCAGAAAAAAGACTGTGATCATGTCCTACTATCTCGTCCTTCGCATACCCGATATTCCGGCATTCCGCCTCGTTGACAAAGGTAATTCTTCCGGCGAGATCAGTCTCGAAATAGCCGTCCTCCATCTGTTCGATGATAGTGCGGTATCGTTCCTCGCTGCGACGCAGGGCTTCCACCGCTTCTTCGCGCAGGGTCTCGGCTTTCTTTCGCCCGGTAATATCCATGAAGCTTCCCAGTGTGGCCTTTTTCCCCCGGTACACGATGGAACAGATCTTTTCGAGAATCCATATGACTTCGCCGTTTTTCTTTACAAAACGGTATTCATAGGCTTCGCCGTTTTTATTTTTCAACGTCCTGACGGCGATCTCCTTGACACGCTCCCTGTCTTCGTCATAAATGAACCCCGCTGTTTCACGGCCTATGAGTTCCTCTTCGCCATAGCCGCTCAGTTTGACAAAGAGCGGACTCACATAGGCGAAGCGCCCTCGCTGGACGATATAAATACCCACTCCGACGTTGTTGATGATCTGATCCAGCAGCAGCGCATACTCCTTCTCGTCCGAAATCGTATCAGGCTGTTTTTTGAACGTACCTTCGACGGAAGCCGGTTGTGACCTCTTCACCATTGATCCCCCCTTTTTTAAATGTATTTCCGTTCGGCGTGGCTGTCTGTGCGAGCAGCGCCGACACTGCCTCTCATGAACTGGATGTCACATGGGCTGTTCTACCTGATATTTTGAATCTTCCGGCAAGCATCGCGGCGAAGGAGTGAAACTGGCCCGGACCTGGTTGTGAGACCACATGAACCGTTCATAAATAATTATAGTGGCCATGTTTATGCTCTTCTCTTCGCTTTTTCCGGAAACGCCAAGCGGCTGTTGGCAGGGTTGCCCGGTAACCGCGGCATTGCAAATCCCATGGCGAAAGTCGGAGGCTGATACGGCGGCAATCGGCATGCGGAATCGAAGCTGATTGACTTCAGTGACCTTATACACGATTTTTCCGGCACGTGCAAGAATCTTTCTGAAAAATACACTTACGTACCCCGATTTTCTCTTGTCAGCGGAGATATTGCGCACCGGCGTTGACCGTTTTTTTGTCACCGCACGCGGTTAAGCTGCGTGCGGCAGCGCCGACCCGGCGGTATTCAAGCACCCCGTTTCTCACTTTTTTCTATAAATACCGTAAATAATAGTTTGACTTTGACAGATCATGAAGGTATTTTTTCACAAAATGTTCATCACAGCCGGTATTCAATTACAATTCACGGGAACACCGGACGCACAGCAAGGACGGTATCATCATGGATTCGGCAGGCAGCCTTTTCCGCTACATCGTGTACTGCACCGTTTTCTTGTACCCGCCTGACGAAGCAACCATCACACTCCAAACAACGGACAATGAGTTTCGGGTTCACCCCGCATGTAACAAACCATTCAAAGGAGGTGCTTAATGACAAGCCTTATTATTCTGGTTGGTTTGGGAATCTATCTCTTGCTGTATTTTACCTACGGCAAGACGCTAGAGAGCAAGGTCGTTGTCGCTTCGGACACGCAGGAAACACCAGCGAAACGTCTCTTTGACGGGGTGGATTACATTCCCGCCCGGCGAGAGGTTTTGTTCGGGCATCACTTCGCCTCGATCGCCGGGGCGGCGCCTATCATCGGCCCGGCGCTCGCCATCGCCTGGGGCTGGGCGCCCGCCCTGCTGTGGGTCTGGTTGGGCAACATCTTCATCGGTGCGGTTCACGACTACCTGGCGGTGATGGCATCGGTGCGCTACGACGGCAAGTCGATTCAGTTTGTCGCCGGGGACCTGCTGGGCAAGCGAACGGGACGCGCCTTTTACTGGCTCGTGTTCTTCCTGCTTGTTCTCGTCGTGGCGGCATTCGGCGCCGTTCTCGGCGGCATGTTCGTCAAGACTCCCGCCATCGCCTCCGCCTATATCTGGGCGATCGTGGCCGCTCTGATCCTGGGAGTACTGATGTACCGAATGAAGATGAATTTCTCCCTTGCCACCACTATCGGCGTCATTATGCTGGCCATATCGATCTGGCTGGGCGTCCAGTTCCCCATCAAGGCCTCGTACAACACCTGGATGGTGATCATGTTCTTCTATATCATCATTGCCGCATCCATTCCGGTAAACGTCCTGCTCCAGCCAAGGGACTACCTGAATTCCTTTCTGCTCTACGCAGGTTTGATTCTCGGTCTTCTCGGCGCGGTCTTCGCTTTCAGGGGTTTTGAAGTGCCGGCGTTCAGCACCTTTGCGCCGATCCTGACGGCGGGCAAGCCGACGCCGTTCTGGCCCGTGATCCCGCTGATTATCGCCTGCGGTTCTCTTTCAGGATTCCATTCCCTGGTGGCCTCGGGAACCACGTCGAAGCAGATTGAAAAGGAATCGGACGGGCTCTTCATCGGCTACGGCGCCATGTTCACGGAAGGATTCCTGTCCACCACCGTTATCGTCGCGATAGCCGGGTTCGGATACACGGCCCTGCAGAACGCCGCGGCGGCGAAGGAAATCGAGTTCACGCTCACGGCGGCAACCTGGGGCGCTCAGTTCACGCCGGTGTCCTCGAAGCTGGGCCTCTCGGCGGCGAACCTCTTCGTTCAATCCTACGCCGACATGGTCAACGCCACCTGGATGAGCTTCATACCGACGCAGTATGTGAAAGTCATCGCCGGCATGTGGGTGGCGGCCTTCGCCATGACAACCCTGGATACGACGAACCGTCTGGGCCGGTACTGCATAACGGAAATGGCCGAGCCGTTGAAGGAAAGCGCTCAAGGTCTGTACGGCTTCCTGACAAACCGCTGGATCGCCTCGATTATTCCCGCGACCATCGGTATTTATCTGGCATGGAGCAAGAACTTCACGATACTCTGGCCGTCCTTCGGCGCGGCGAACCAGTTGATCGCCTCCATTGCCCTCATGACGGGTGCGGCTTACGTGAGCAAGAAACTCGGTTCGAAATATTCGAACGTGGCGGTTATCCCAGCATGGCTCCTCTGGATCACCGTGACGGCGGCACTGATCTGGTTCACGCTCGTCGCCATTCCGCAGTCCATCCAGAAAACTCCGCTGACCGGCTGGGTGCTCCTGGTGATCCTGATCATCATGTTCATAATGAACATTATATTCATTATCGACTTTGCGAAGGGTTACAAGCGGAAAGAATAAAACGATACTAGACACGACGGAAGTTCTTTCATGCCACACCGCCGGCGCGCGGCGGCTCATGTCGCCACGCGCCGGTTTCACTCCTGCAGGGGGACGGACCCGATGCTTTCATATATTAAACGAATCCTGCAAAGCATGAACATCATGCACCAGGAGCATGCCGTCGCCCTCACGATCGTCGAGGTCGAGGAACTGGAAAATATTTTCGCCCTGCTTCTTCTGGGCTCCTTCGTCGGATTTCCCTCACCACCGACGTTCCTCGCCGTGGAACTGTTGCCCTTTCTGCAGAAAGAGCTTACGATGCTGAACCGTCGTGCCGAGGACCAGGGCGACATGCTGGCTGAAATGTGCGGAACACTGGGGATTGACTGATGAAAATTATTTTTTCCACCGGCAAGGGCGGCGTTGGCAAATCCACGCTTGCCGCAGCGGCGGCGTGGCAATTATCTCAACAGCACCGGGTGCTCATCACCTCCCTCGACCCGGCCCACAACCTGGGCGATATATTCGGCGTGTCCCTCAACGGGAAAAGAAAAGCCTTTTCAAGTAACCTGCACCTTGATGAAGTTGACCTGAAAAAACTGTCGAGGGATTATCTCAACCGGGAAATAGGCGTCCTGACGGATACCTACAAGTACCTCCAGGTACTGAACCTTGATAATTATTTTTCCGTTCTCCAGTATTCCCCCGGTATCGAGGAATACGCGCTGCTCACCAGTATCGAAAAAACTATTCAGCATGAAAAAGATTTTGACATCGTCATTTTCGACACGCCCCCGACCGGCCTGACGTTGCGGTTTCTCGCGCTTCCCCGGATCACTATCACCTGGGTCGACCGCCTGATCCAGATACGTAAAAAGATTATCGAAAAACGTCATACTATTCAGAAGATCAGGGGGAATGCGGAAACGGGACAAGAAGAATCCGGTGTTGTTCTCGCCTACAATGAAAGTGACGATGGTGTTCTTAAACGATTGAAGCAGTTGAAAATGAACTACGAAAACCTCACAAGTCTCCTGGAGGGACCGGATTGTTCCATTTTCATGGTCTTCAATCCCGATCTTCTGTCTTTGCGGGAATCGCAGCGCCTTGTGGACGGACTCGGCGATCTGAACCTGCCGCTCCGTCTTTTGTTTGACAACAAGGTAACTTCGGAGAATACCGCCATGGCCGACACTGTCGAAAAAACCCTGCGTTCGGGCGAGATGTCGTCTCTTCCCCTGATGCGTATCTCGTTGCTTCGCGAGTTCCAGGATGCCGGTTCAGGCGCCGCCCTGTACAATATCAACGAAGACATCGCATCCGCCATTCTGTCTACATTCAACAATGACGGACGGTGATTATGAATGACACTATTATTACATCTCCTGTTTTTTTCCTGTTTATCGCGTTCAGTTTTCTGCTCAGTTTCGGCTATTTCAGGGGAAAACGAAAGAACGAGAAAATCTACCGGGCGGCTTTTAAGGCACTCGTCGACACGGTCAAACCGCAGGATCAGACCTTTACCGTCATCGGGGGGACCGTGGGCTACCATGCCAACCTTGTCATGGCGAAGCAGCAGCCGATCTCACAGATTGACGCCACTATCACCCTGCTGCCCCGCCATTCGTGGCTGTATTTTCCCATATCGTTCGCCATCAGGCGTTTTGACAGGCTTTTTATTACATTTCATTGCAGAGCGCCGATTCCCGGCGAAGGACACATAATAGAAAAGGGATACGCCGGCTTCCGCGGACCGAAAATAACAAACCGGGGCAGGCTGCAAATCGAAAACCGGCCGTGGGGAAAACAAAACATCGAGATGTATTATGATTCCACGATAACACGGAACTTTCTCTCATCCCTCATGGACACCCTGCCTGATCCCGGCGTCGTCAGGCATGTGGCCCTCGTCCCGGGGGAAAAGAGGTGTTTTGTTTTCATGATTCCCCGCCCCGGCAAGGTCGAGGAATCCTTCGCGCCTCTCTACCGGTGGCTGGTGGAAGGGCTCAAGAAAGAGACCCGTCTCCGGAACGACAAGAAATCGTGAAGAAAGGCAGAGAAAATGAAAGCACTGGTTGTGGGAATCGGGGGCGTTGGAGGATATTTCGGCGGTAAACTGGCAAAGGCCTACTCTTCTTCACCGGATCACTCGGTGACGTTCGTCGCCCGGGGTGAACACCTGCAAAAGATAAGGGAGCAAGGCCTGGCCGTTTCCACGAAAGACGAGGGAAGCTGGATCGCTCGTCCGGACCTGGCAACCGACCGGCCGGCTGATGCCGGGCAGGTCGACATCGTCCTGTTCAGTGTCAAGGGATACGATCTCGAACAGGCCGCCGAGCTGGTAAAACCGTGCATTCATGAAGGCACCGCGTTAATTTCTCTGCTCAACGGCATCGACAACGCCGAGCGCCTGTCGGCCGTTATCGACAGGGGACATATTCTCAACGGCTGCGTCTATATCAGCGCCTTCCTGGCGGCCCCCGGCTCAATCACGCAGGTGGGAGGACCCTGCACCCTTATCTTCGGACCAGAGGAAGACCCGGTAGAGCCCTACCGCCCCATTGAACAATTCCTCAAGGACGCGGGCGTCAAGGCCACCCTGACGGACGATATCGCTTCCGCCCTGTGGTCGAAATATATTTTTGTGGGTCCCCTCGGCGGCGTCACGTCGCTATCGGGAAAATCCCTGGGAGGCGTCATCGAGAACGAGGAGCTCCGATCCCTGCTGGCGGGAATGATGGAGGAAGTGAGTGCCGTGGCCCGCGCGCGCGATATCGTCCTTCCCGAAGACATCGTAAAGAATTCAATAGAAACGGCCTCGAATTTTCCCTATGAAACGAAAACCTCCATACAGCTTGACTTTGAAAAAGGAAACCGCACGGAACTTGATACTTTTGTCGGGTTTCTTGTCAAAGCTGCCCGGGATTTAGGTATCGATGCGCCCCTGCATGAACGGGTCTATCGCGAGCTGACCGCGGAAAAAGGACGCTGAATTATGGAAACCAAACCGAAAGTACTGGTAACCAGGGTCATTCCAGAAGACGGCCTCAGGATTGTATCCGAAAGCTGTGACGCGGTTATCAGGAAGGACGACCTTCCCCCTTCCCGAGATGAACTGCTCGAGCTGGCGCGGGGCATGAACGGCATCCTGGCTCTTCTCAGCGACAGGATCGACGGCGAGATCATGGACGCCGCGGGAAAACAGCTCGCCGTCATCAGTAATTATGCCGTCGGCTTCGACAATATCGACGTCGCCGCCGCGACGGAGCGGGGCATCCTCGTGGCGAACACGCCGGGAACAGTGACTGAATCGACGGCCGATTTGACATTTGCCCTTCTGCTCGCCGCCGCGCGTCGCATAGGCGAAGGAATCGACTACATCAGAGACGGGCGCTGGATTGCCTTCAAGCCCATGGAGCTCCTGGGAAAGGATGTTCATCACGCCACGCTGGGAATCATCGGCCTGGGAAGCATCGGTCTGGAAGTGGCAAAGCGGGCGCGGGGGTTCGACATGGACGTCATCTACTACGATCACCGCATGCGTGCCGAGCTGGGACGACCGGTGGGAGCCGTCATGTGCGACAGTTTTGACGAACTGCTGTCCAGATCCGACTTTATAACCATCCACGCGCCCTTGACGGATGCAACACGGGGCCTCATAAACGCCGAAGCACTCGGCACAATGAAAAAGACGGCCATTCTTGTCAACGCCTCGCGGGGACCCGTGGTCGACACCGACGCGCTCTATGACGCCCTGCGGTCGGGGAAAATCGCCTACGCCGCACTTGATGTCACTGATCCGGAACCGCTGCCGGCAGACCACAAGTTGCTTGAACTGCCGAACTGCCTGATCGTGCCTCACGTGGGCAGCGCGTCGGTCGAAACCAGGACGAGAATGGCGGTGCTGGCGGCGGAGAACCTCGTCGCCGGTGCTGTCGGCGGTGTTCCCGGACACCTGGTCAATCCGGAAGTTTTGAAACAACGGTAATCACGGCAAGAGCCCGACGGGATTGCCCGTAAACCCCGCCGCGACGATCTCTTGTGATGGGAGGTACCGACATGAAAAAGCATTACGAAGATCTTTCCATACCGGCACGCCTGCTTCTCGGACCAGGGCCCAGCAACGTGCCCGACAGGGTAACGAAGGCAATGACCAGTCCCGTCATCGGGCACCTCGATCCCGTCTTTCTTGCCATCATGGAAGAGGTTCAGGACATGCTGCGGGAAGTCTTTATGACGGAAAACCGTCTCACGCTTCCCGTTTCTGGAACAGGAAGCGCGGGCATGGAGGCCGCCCTGGTAAACTCGATTGAGCCGGGCGACCCTGTTCTGGTCTGCGTGAACGGCGTCTTCGGAACCCGCATGTGCGACATAGTGCAACGTTGCGGCGGCGTTCTACGAAAAGTCGAGGCCGAATGGGGCCAACCGATTGATCCCCTGCAGGTACGCGAAGCCCTGAAGGACTTCGACGCCCGGGTCGTGGCCGTCGTCCACGCCGAAACATCAACCGGCGTCCTTCAGCCTCTGAAGGAATTGTCCTCCATCGTTCATGAAAAGGACGCCCTGTTCCTGGTCGATACCGTCACATCCCTGTCAGGTTCACCCGTGAAAGTGGACGAATGGAATATCGACATATGTTACAGCGGCAGCCAGAAGTGCCTGAACTGTCCTCCGGGTCTGGCGCCCATAACCTTCAGTCCCCGGGCGGTGGAAAAACTGGATAACCGGTCAACGCCGGTCCGCTCATGGTACCTGGACATGTCAATGGTTCAGAAATACTGGGGGTCTGACCGCGTCTATCATCACACGGCGCCGATCAGCATGATATACGCGCTGCGTGAAGCACTGCGTATCGTCCTGGAAGAGGGACTGGAGGAACGCTGGAAACGGCACTCGGAATATAACCGGAAGCTGGTGAAAGGACTCGAGGAGATGGGGTTGAATATGCTCGTGGAAGAGCGCTTCCGGACACCAATGGTGCTGTCCGTACTCGTTCCGGACGGTGTCGACGACGACACCGTCAGAAAGCGGCTGCTCGACGAGTTCAACACGGAAATCGCCAGCGGCCTGGGACCCCTGAAGGGAAAAATATGGCGCATCGGCATAATGGGACTATCCTGCCGCGAGGAAATCGTGCGGCATATCCTTTCGTCGATGAAGGCCGTTCTTTCCTGATGTTTGAAAAACTTTCAGTCGGATTACGCCGCAGTTGACAAAACGCCCGTTTTCACGAAAACGGGCGTTTTTCTCTTTCCAGCACCCCTGCGCGGATTCTTTCACTTCGTCGGACCTCATGCCGGATATAATTTTTACAAACCGACGGCGGCCTCCCGGACTTCTTCCGCCAGGCGGAGAAGCGGCTGCCAGCCGCTGCACCAGCCCACGGCACGGATGAGTCCCGCCTTATCTTCAAGGTCCGCGGTGCCGCGATGTTCCCAGCGACAGGAACGACCGTAGGCGTCGAGTCGCCGCCGCACATTTTCCAGTTCGTCTCGGTGACGGTCGAGTCCCTCCGGCGTCATTCCACGCTTCAGATCCTCAATAAGGTGTCTTCGGCACCTCCCGGGTGTGCCGTCCCCACGGCAGATGCCGCACACTCCGTCTTCCCAGTATTTCCTCGTCGCTTCAACGAGACGTATGAATTCACCGGGATCACGGCTCCGCCTGATGGTCTCCTCGCCGGCGTATTTCCCCCTGACCGGGTTCAAATCCATGGAACACATGAGGCAGGCACGCCTGTCGCGAAGCCCCCTGGCGATGCGCGCGTCGCGCATGGGCCCCCTGATTCGCAGGACCGAAGACGCCCGGCCCAGCAGGTCACCGTACAACACCGCCGGCCCCATCAGGAAAGAATGGCGCATGGATGACTCTACCATGAGCAGCATCCAGGCATGACGCTCGCAAAATCCCCAGGCCGCCCGGAGTCGTCTGCGGACATCCGGCGCCATGATGCTGGCCGTTTGCATGTAATACCATATGTAATTAATCTCACTTACATTCGGCATCAATTCTTTACATTGGCATTCAGGCTCCATTGCGGCTCCTCTACGGTTGCCGAACTATAGAAAGTCCCTGCGTAATTTCAAGTCTTTTTCGAGGGATCGTTCACTCTTTTCACTATATTCCCCGTATCGTCATACCCGGCAGGATCTGAACACCTGTTCGGTTTTTTCCTTCAGGCGGATCGCTGCCGCATCCCCTGCGTCGATGGCTTTTTCAAGCCTGTCCAGCACGTCGTAGTAGTAATCCCAGGCCGTCCGCTCCCGCTCGTACAGCTTTATAACATTATTTTCCGCCGATTCGTCGATCAGGGGATGGAGGCGGGCGCTTCCGAGGCGAAGCAACTCAACGGCTTCCGCGACGGCCCCTTCCCTGAATAGCCGCTCCGCCCGCAGGGACAGTCGGAGAACAGTCAGGGTGACGGGAATGGGCGAGATAAAACACCCCGTGAACGGGTCCACCTCCTCCTTAATGTCTTCCACCTGCCAGGGAAGCGCCCGGGCATATCTCGAAAAATTCAGAATGCGGGCGTAATCGCCGACCAGCTTGCCCATGGCAGCGGTCCTGACGGCGTCGGCGGCAAAGGATTCCTTATCGTGGCGCATAAAGAGACCGTCCTGGTGAACATAGCGGAGAGGCCTCTCACCGGAAAATAGAACCGACAGCAGCCATGCCTGATCTTCAGCCCGCCCGATGAAGGTCGGTGTAAAGGGACGGTGTTTCCGCAGGCTTTCCAGCAGTATACCGGTGACACCCCCGGTAACGTGAATTCGCTGCAGACAAGTCGTCTCGCCGTCAAGCGGTGCCCCGTCGTAACGGGTCATCATCTCGGCCTCGGTTGAAAGCGCCTGGGGAAGGCGACTGAAAAAGACCATCTCATCGAATCGGGGCGGCTCGTCGGGAAAGGTTACGTCAGGAGTAAAAAGCGACCGGGAGATGTCCCGTTCGTTCACCAGCGCCCCCGCGATCATGCCCAGTTCCACTTCCCTCCCCCACGCGTCCCGTCCCACAGCGCCCCACAATGAGGAAGCAAGGTGTTCGAATGCCGAACGTCCCGTTTCATGGACCAGTTGTTCCTGGGGAAAAACCTGGTCAAGGTCGATCTTGAAGGTGGCGCCTATTCTCCGGTCAACCATGACCGACATGAGCGCCGCGACTGCCTTGAGAAAACTGTAGTGCCGTCCGTATTCTCCATCCACGCCGAAAATACCCCGAAGATCATCGACCGGCGGCGATGTGACGAACCGCCTGCCGGCGGGAACAAGCACCTCGTCGACCAGCCGTTTTGTATCGGTTTCGGTAAAAACATACACCGCCAGGTGTTTCAGGTGATGCCGGGACAATTCGTGTCCGATCCAGTCTTTCGCCGCTTCTCGAAGCTTTTCGTGAGTAACCGAAACGGATAAAAGGCAGGAAACGCGGACGCTTTCGTCGAGATTACCCCGCCTCATCTCGAAATCGAGGGCATCGTCGAGACCGCGCAGCCCATAGACGATCTCGTTGTTTTCCGCGGGGACACCTATGGGCACGGGGTGATCGTACCAGAAAAGTTGCCGTTCACCCTCCGCTTGTTCGACGGTTTCGCGGATCGGTAAGGGAATGTTTTCCAGGTGTTTTTCATGCAATGGAATCGTCAGGAGGACATTGGCGGTGAACAGTATCTCCGTGAAGGGATCCTTTATGGGACGGCTCGAAAATTTTGTCACCTTAACGGTTCTTTTCATGCGAAGATCTGCGGCTGCTTCCTCTTCCCTCCCCCGTATTCGCCGTCCCTCGGGAAAGAAAATACTCCAGCAGATATCGGCACGTCTTTCCTCAGACGGCGACTTATCCTCCGCCAGCATGTCGCCGGCCCGTGCCAGCGTTTCGGCGAACGTCGCCGAACTCCCGGCGTACTGTTCGATTTCGTTCGGAATCTCATGAAGGGCCTGAAGAAAAAATTCCGCCGCGACGCCATTCTTTCCTCCCGCTTCGGCGTACTGCGCGAGAGTTCGAACCGACCGCTGAAATGTTTGCCCGTTCCGGCTGCAAAGGGCATCAAGAAAGACAGCGTTTAATTGTTCAAGTGGATCGGCCCGGGCCGTCGGCGGCCGTTTTATGATTTCTTCGAGGAGCCGTCGAATGACGTCGAATCGCCCGCCGGTTCTATCGTATCGTTCCGTCATTATGTCCGCTTTTACCCCGTGCGATGTCGCTCCGGACAGCATACCTTATGAATTCAGAAAGGCAACCGATTCCGTTTCATTTCTCAGTTTTTCACTCCCCCGCAACGGCACATCCTGCCGCTGATATGCTTTGACTTGCCTGCCGGAATTGATTAAAATATAATTTACTGAGGGGGCCGGTTTTTTTAACGCTGTGACATGAAAGGAGAGGGTATCATGGAAAGCGTATACAAAGTCATCGAACTTGTTGGAACCAGCGATCAATCCTGGGAAGAGGCCGCAAAAGGGGCAATCGAAAAAGCTTCAAAATCATTAAAGGATTTACGGGTGGCCGAGGTCAAGGAACTTGACATCAAGGTGGAAGACGGAAAGTTCCTGTACCGCGCCAAGATCAGCGTATCGTTCAAATATCTTGATTAGAGTTTTTCCTCCTCAGGGAGTTCCGGTCACAGACCGGCCGTGTTCCCGGCTCAGTCGGCCACGGTCGGTCTTTTTTTGTGTGTACCATGAGAAATGCCGTTTATCGAACAAGTGTCGAAGAAACGCTTATTCACGTCAGCCTGTTCAAAAAAATCGATTGACGCCTTGAATCGATGACCGTATAAAGTCCCGGTTCGAACAACGAAAAAAAGGGAGGAAAACACGATGCGGGTTTTGATCAAAGATAACTACCGGGACGTATCCGTCGAAGCGGGCTCGATGGTTACGACAACCTTGCGACAAAAACCCGGCGCCGTGCTGGGGCTTGCCACGGGCAGCACACCTCTCGGTCTTTACGAAGAACTGGTGCGAATCCACCGTGACGAGGGACTGGATTTTTCAGATGTCACCACGTTCAACCTCGACGAATACCTGGGCCTCACCGGCGACCATACCCAAAGTTACCGCCGTTTCATGGACGAAAATCTCTTTGATCATATAAACATCAGGAAAGAACAGACCCACGTCCCCGATGGTTCCCCGCCCGACGGAAACGCGGAAAAAATGTGCATTGAATACGAAGCGGCGATCCGCCGGGCGGGCGGAATAGATTTGCAGGTGCTCGGCATCGGCGGCAACGGACACATCGCCTTTAACGAGCCTGGATCGTCCATGGCGTCACGAACGCGCCTCGTAGCCCTGGATGAAAGGACTATCAAAGACAACGCCCGTTTCTACTCCAGCGAAGACGAGGTGCCCCGTTTCGCCCTGTCAATGGGCATCGGAACGATACTGGAGGCCCGCGAAATTCTGCTTCTGGCCACAGGCGAGCAAAAGGCGCGGGCGGTGGCGGCCGCAGTCGAGGGTCCTGTCACGACCCAGTTTCCCTCTTCCTCCTTGCAGTTGCACCCGCGCGTCACGATCATTCTCGATGAAGCTGCTGCTTCGCTTCTGCACAACGCCTCCCGGTACCGCTTTATTCAGGAAGCGGAAAAACAGGTCGGCGTACAATTATTCTGACACTGATCCGGGTATTATTCACCCGGGGCATACATCCCCGCGTACCGCTGGGTCACAGTTGAAAATCGGAAGCAGGTACGTTAAAATAATTATTTATAATAATATTTTACTGAGTTGACCGATGAAACCGCTGTCGGAAACCGATTTTCAAGGGTACAAAACCGACGGAAACATCGGGCCACGGGGACAACATGCTGAATTATCTATATAAACTGATTATCGACGACGTTACCGACATCTGCTACGGAAACTGCCTTGATTTTTTCCCACGGAATTCACGCATTCTGGATGTGGGCATCGGCAACGGCATTATGCTGGAGACCTATCACCGACTCATCAAGTTGAAAAACCTCGACATCACCGGAATAGACGTTAACCGCCACTATCTGAAGCACTGTCAAAAAATGATACATCGGCACGGTCTCGAAGACTCTGTCCACATTCATAACACAGCGGTGGAATCCTATATTCCCCCGGGAAATGAATACTTCGATTTCGTGCTTTTCAGCATGAGTTTCATGCTTTTTGACGACCAGCATTATGTGCTGGAGCGGATCAGGCCCTGGTTGAAACCGGGCGGCGAGGTGGTTTTCTTCCAAACCATGTTCAAAAACCACTCGTTCTTCCTGGATGTAGTCAAACCACGACTCAAGTATATCACGACCATCGACTTCGGCCGCGTCACGTACGAGGATACTTTTTACGCCCTGCTCAGCAAAAAAGATATGACCGTCACCGAAGATCGGCTCCTGAAACGAGAATGGTTCAACGGCGAGTATCGACTCATCGTGTCGGCGCCTGAAAACGGTACGGGCCGTTCAGCCTTCAGCGAATCGCCTGCAGGGAATGGATGTGCTTCTCACAGTGGTCCAGGCACGTCCCCGATGATCTGATTATTCTTCCATCCCATCAGGCCGTAATCCCGGCCGCCCTTCCGCCCGGTAATATTTTACAGCGGCAGCTCACTGTTTCGCGGCATCGTCGGCCTGCTTGAGAGGACTATTGGGCGCGCGATGATCTCTGACAAGCCGGCTTACTTTTTCAATTCGTTCTTTTGACCAGCGCAGGTGCACACCTAATCGGCGAACCATATCGTATCCCAGAAGATCGTGCCTGGCGTAGGTACTTCGGTCGTTTTTTTCGACTCGCACGAAAGGCTTTGCCACATCGTGAAGCAGAGCCGCCCAACGCATGTCCAGGTCCGGCGGCGATCCGTCCACGACGCGAACCGTATGTTCCCAGAGATTGTGGGCATGGTGAAGGCAATTCTGGTCGTACCCCTTCTGAAGCGACAGTTCAGGAATCATAAACCGGCAGAGTCCGGAATCCATAAAACGGTAGAGTCCTTCCTTCAGAAAAGGCGCCAGGAGAAGCTTGTCCATTTCCATCACCCATCGTTCCTTGCTGACCTGGAGGATGCGATGAGAAGACTGAAGGACAGACCGAAAGGTCTTTTCTTCCACGTCGAAGCCAAGTTGCGCGGCGAATCGGACGGCTCGGAGCATCCGGAGAGGATCTTCGCTGAAACGTCTCGTCGGGCTGCCAACGGCGCGAATAATCCGCCGGCCAAGATCCTTCCGGCCGTCGAAAGGATCAATTATTCTTTCGCCCCTGCGAGCGATGGCGTTGATCGTGAAATCGCGACGGGCCAGGTCTTCCGTTATACCTTCGACAAAGGCAACCTCGGGACTCCGGCTGCCTTCACGATACCGCTCGGTGCGAAAGGTGGTAATCTCAACGAGGCGGCCGTCGATACGGACCCCGATGGTCCCGAATCGTTTTCCTGTCAGGAAAGGCCGTCTACCCGCCCCACGTATCTGTTCCTCGATATATTCGGGCCAGTGGGGCGTGGCGAAATCGTAATCCACCGGTTCGACACCCAGCAGTTCATCCCGCAGGGATCCTCCGACTTCGTAAAGAGGGGAAACTATTTTTTCGACCTTCTGTACAATGGTGTTCATGCAAATCCTTACATTTCTTTTTCCATCCTGAGCACCTTCTATAACGGAAAGAAATTGTACCAGCTTGTCCTGTCCTTATCCAACGGAAACAGCGTGGTGGAAACAACTTGCAATTTTTTCTTGACAATAGAACGATTGTTCTATAGCGTGACATTCATGAAGACGAAGCGTACCATAGACGGCGTCGCGAAGACCATCGCTTCCTTTTTCAGGGAACATCGACGAATGCCCACTTACAGCGAGATGGAAACGCTCCTGGGTGTCCGTTCAAAGAGCGTGGTCCATTTCTGGGTTCAGAAACTGATTCGGCAGGGACTGCTGGACAAGGATGACCGCGGTTTTCTGAGGCTCCGCAGCCGATCCACCGCCCTTCCCCTACTCGGCTCCATCCAGGCCGGGTTTCCGTCACCCGCCGAAGAGGAACTCTGCGACATCCTGTCTCTCGACGAATATCTCGTCGCCAGACCCGAGATGTCATTTCTGCTCAGGGTCTCAGGCGACTCCATGATCGAAGCGGGTATCATGGAAGGTGATCTCGTCATAGTGGAACGAGGCAGGAACCCGAACAACGGCGATATCGTCCTGGCCGAGGTTGACGGCGAATGGACCATGAAATATTTTCTCAGGAAGGGCAGCGAGGTCTCCCTTCAGGCGGCAAACCCCCGCTACCGCAGAATTCTCCCCCAATCGGAATTGCGGATCGCCGGCATTGTCACCGCGGTGATTCGAAAATATAACCGGTGACGAATCCTTTGAAAAACAACGGCGGATAGAATGGTAAAAAATAGTATCTTCGAAAACGCGGCCGGAATGATGAAAGCGCCGACAGAAACAACACCGGCGGCCCGGCTTCTTTCGGATCGATTCAGTGAAATCGTGGAAAACACTGACTGGGATGAAAAAATCCTGGACAGACAATCATGGTTCGACGGCGCCTGCCTTTGCGTCCTCCTGTCGGCGACAGCGTTTCTTGTCCCCCTTTTTGTACGGTTTTTCCAGGGCTGACCACCCTTACTGATATGGACTGCGTGGTAAAAATGATCGTTCTTGACTTCATCCCCTTTTTTATGAAACCATTCTATGTCCGGTCATAAGCCAGGCCGTGACACACGACTTCCATGAACAAAAAACAACGAATCCTTGACGCCGCCGACGAGCTGGCCCGCCTCAGAGGACTGAGCGACCTGAAAATCAACGAGATCGCCCGTGGCGCTCGCATATCAGACGCGGAAATATATAAATATTTCAGGGGAAAAGAGGAAATTCTCTTCACCCTGGTCTCCCGCCATTTCACCGTGTTTCTCGCGGGAATCGAAGAACGCCTTGCCGGCGCGGCCGATGCATGGGAACAACTCCGCCGGCTTATTTATTACCACCTGATCTACAACGATGAAACTCCCGGCTACGTCCGCATGATTTTCGAATGCCGCGCCACGAAGAATTTTTATACCAGCCGCGCCTATGAGCTGGCGAGAAGAGACGCCTCTCTCTTCAAAGACATCCTCCGGTGCGGCGTCGAGTCGGGGCAATTCAGGCAGGATCTTGAAGTGGCCATGCTGCGCGACATCATCCTGGGCAGCATTGACTCCATAGCGATAAGCTCCGTAATCATAGGAGAAATCGAGAGCAATTCATCTGAGTTCGACGCCGTTATGTCCCTCATCAGACCCATGCTTATGGTAAAAGACCAAACGACGCCGGGAAAGGCTGAACGAATACTTGCGGCGGCCGAGCAGATATTCGCCGCAAAGGGATTCACCAAGGCGACTATATCAGATATCGCACGGTCGGCAAACGTTTCGGAGGGAACGGTATACGAATATTTCGAAAGTAAGGAAGACCTGTTGTTATCCATTCCTCTCAAGCGTTTCGATTATTTCATAGATGAATTCGCCGGAACCATCAGGGTCACCGGCGCGTTGAGAAAGCTGAGAGCCTTCATCAACTACCATTCATCCCTGTTTCTCACCGAACCGGAATTTCTGCAAACCTTTCTGCTTCAAATACAATTGAACGCAAATTTTTATACCTCGAAAGCATTCAAGAGTTTTCGTTCCTATTTCAAGATTATCGAGGACATCATCGCCGAGGGACAGGCGGAAGGAAGCATCAGGACAGACGTCAACGCGGCTGTGTTCCGCAACATGCTGCTGGGTGCATTCAGTCACGTCGCTATACGGTGGGTGTTTCTCAGACGGGGCGACCGCATCAACCAGGTGCGGGAAATCGGGCACATGAACGACCTGCTCTGTTCCGCCGTCCAGTCCTGAAAAAAGAGCGTCCCGCCCCTTTCGCAACGTTGTTTCCACCGCCCCGCCCGCTTTTCCCGGCAGACACCCGCGTGTGCAGAGCTTATCGGAAGTTCTTCTTTTATTCCTCAGCGATGAAACCGGAACATCCTGACCACGCGACGGCGCAGGTGATAATCGTCCGCCCGCCTTTTCTCAAGAATTTCCCGGATAAACCGGCCTTTTGACCGTCAGCATCAGGCAAACGGCGGCAGCTCCCAACACGATGTATATCAGGTAGGCAAGGTTGTACGAACCTGTCCTGTCGTAGCTCTGGCCCGCTATGACAAAACCAGCCAGTTCCACGATGAAAAAGAGAGAAATGACGCGAAACACGGCGGGAAAGGATTCCCTGCCGAACAGATCCGCCACGATGATGGGAAAGGTGGACATGACGCCTCCCATGGAAAAACCGAAAACAATGATAAAGAGACCCATTGATACGGGATGAACGGGCAGAAGCGCGAGCATGAGTCCCAGCACCAGGAACGACATGAGCGTCGCCGTTACGCGCCGTGAATCGTAGCGGTCACAAAGCATTCCCCACACATATTTGCCTGCCGCTCCGATGAGTGCCGTCGCCGACATCATGAGCATGGCCGACATATCCTCGAAACCGAGATCCGAAAACCGCGGTTTCAACTGTGACATGACCGAGCTGACCGCGATGAGAATAAAGGAAAAAGAAATCCCGACCTTCCAGAATGTTCCGTTCTTCACGATCTGACCCAGGTTCCACATACTCCCGGCCGGCATCGGTGCAAACCGCCGTAAGATACCCGGCGGGTTGGCGGCGGGAGTGTTTTTCGCCGCATGGTCTCCCAGGGCATATTCCGGAACAACGCCGTCCGGCGCGAGACCGTATTCTTCAGGCCAGTTCCTGACAACTATCCAGAAAACGGGACCCAGTGCCATCGTCCCGAGACCGATCCAGAGGAACGCCCCCGCGAGGTCAAGATTGATGATCAGTATCATGGCCGCCAGCGGGAGCATCGCGCCCGACATTGAGATCCCGGCACTCGCCGCGCCCATGGCGTTTCCCTTCTTCTGAATAAACCAGTTGTTGACGGCTGTTCCCGCCACGACTCCGCCGAAAGCACCGCTCCCCACGTTGACCAGAATAAAATAAAAATAAAACAGGAAAAGGTTATCGGTACAACCGAGACAGATAAAGAACACTCCCGCGAAGAGAGGTCCCAGCAGCATGAGGAAACGCGGTCCCGTTCTCATGACGATCGTTCCCCAGAGAAGCTGGCTCGTGGCATGGGCAAAAATACCGTAGACGAGTGCCAGGTTAACCTCTGTCCTTGTCCATCCGTTGACCTCCGTGAGCGGTTCCATGAAGGCGTTCATAAGGTAAAAAGTAATTCCCACGCACACGAAGTTGGCAACGAAAGCCGCCGCGACAACGTACCACCCGTAATAGATTGTGTCATCCCGTGACGGCATTACTGCCACCCCAATTCTTTCTTTACCGACGATGTAACCGGAGCTGTTCGAAGGAAACTCGCTATTTCCGTCCGATTTTATTTTTTCTCGCGCTGTATCTTGATACGTGTCGTACGGCGCGAAGGGCGTCTTCCATCTCGTCAAAAACGGGTATGCCCTGCTCGAGAAATGCCTGCCGGGTCTTTCGCCGCGTCTCCTCGACATCCAGGGCGTCGAGACCCTGCTTGTTGTTTGGTATGACAAGCAGCACGGGTTTTCCCGTCTTTTGTACCACGTCGCCCACGGCTTCGGCAAGTTCCTCGAAGGGCGTGGCTTCCTCTACGGACATACCGAAGAAACCGGCCGAGTAGGCATAGTGGTACAGGAGTTGTATAAGGATCTGCAGGTCGATGGCGGGATCGCGCGCGGCTTCCATAAGCGCTTTCTTCAGGACCGGCGGCGGCACGTGGGGATTGGCCGCGTCAACGGGATTTTTCGCGCTTGATCCCGGCTTCGGCAGTACATCCAGTATCGATCGGCTTATCGCCTCATCCAGGGGCGGAATGGCAAGACCGTACCGTTCCGCCGCGTCACAGGCGGTTATACCGAGCGCCCCGCCTCCACCGACGACTGAAATACCGTGATACTCGCGATGGGGTATCATTGAAAAAGCAAGGCATGACTGGGCCAGCTCGGGCAGGCTGGTAACCTGAACGGCGTTCGCCTGGCGCACGAGAGATTCCCATATTACCCGGCTGCCGCTCATAGATGCCGTGTGACTGGTCACGGCCCTGCTTCCCGCATCGGAGAGACCTCCCTTGTACACTATGACCGGTTTCACTGCGACCGCCCGCTTCAGCGCCTCCAGGAAAGAGGGCCCGTCTTCCACGCCTTCCGTATACATCGCTATAGTACCCGTCTCGCCGTCCCCGGCAAGATAATCGAGAAGTTCCGTTTCTCTCAGATCAGCGCCGTTGCCGAAACTTACCACCTTGCTGAACCCGACGCCCATCCATTTTCCCAGGTGCCCCAGGTCAATCGCCATACCTCCACTCTGGGAAAGAAAAGCCACTGAACCGGGTTTCCGTGACAGATCCGGCCCGGGAAGCAGGGTCAGGCCGGACCTGGGACAGTAAATGCCGAAACAGTTGGGTCCCACGACCCTGACGCCCCGGCGGGCTATACGCCTGACCTCTTCCTCCAGGGCGACTCCCTCGGGCGTGCCCAGTTCGCTGAAACCCGCCGAAAGCACCTCGACACCGGCAACGCCTTTGTGGAGACATTCTTCCAGGACGGCCGGAACGGTTTCGGCGGGAGTAGTAATAACAGCGAAATCAATTGCGTGAGGAATCTCGTCGACGCTGCGGTAAAGCTGCATACCGAGAAATTCTCCTCCACGGGCGTTCACACAATGAATGGAACCCTCGAACCCTATGTTCACAAGCGCCCGAACGATGCCGCTTCCGAAACCGGCGCCCTGCGACGATACACCGATCACCGCGATATGCCGGGGGTGAAAAATCCGGTCCATCATCTCGTCATATCGCCGCTCCTCCGCCATCATGACCATCGTCATTCTCTCCTCACCGTATTGGGATCAGAAAATTTTGTTCAGAAACTGTTCACAGGACCTTCGTATCAGCACATCACGGCGCCGCCGTCCACGTTAATCGCCTGGCCCGTAATATTACGGGCGTCTTCCGACGCCAGGTACGCGACGAGACTCGCCACGTCTTCCACCGTCTGGGGGCGTCCGAGCGCCGTGGATGGTCCCGCCCGTTTGTCAAATATCTCCTCTATTGTCCTGCCTGCCATTGACGTGTACCGTTCTTTCAACCACGATGCGAGTTGTTCCCAGCCCGGCGTCCACACATAGCCGGGGCAAACGGCGTTCACCGTGATCGAATACCGTCCCAGCTCCTTTGCCAGTACCTGCGTCAAGCCGATAACGCCGAATTTCGACGCGCTGTAGGCACCGACCAGCGCCTCGCCAACTTTCCCTGATATGGACGATATATTGATGATGCGTCCCTGTTTGTGTCCGATCATGTGGGGTGCCGCGGCGTGACAGGCAAGAAAGGTGCTTTTGAGATTTATTTCAATGGTCCTGTCCCACTCGTCGACCGGCTGTTTCACAACGGGCGATGATCCGAAGCCTCCTCCCACGTTGTTCACCAGGATGTCAAGAGATTCGAAGGATTGCAAGGCTGCGGCTACCATCACGTCAACATCGGCTTCCCGTGTTCCATCCGCCTCGACGGACAGCGCTGTTCCGCCCCGATCGGAAATCTCGTCAGCGGTCCGCCGGGCATCCGATCCCCGAATATCGGCCACAACCACTGAGGCCCCTTCATCCGCCAGTCGCACGGCGACCGCCCGGCCTATTCCGTTTCCCGCTCCCGTCACGACAGCCGTCTTGCCGCCTATTTTCAAATCCATAAAACCCTCGCTTTCCGGGTCAGCACCATCACTCTATTCACGCGTTCATAAACGTCGCTGATCCATGGATACCGCATGCTATCTCATAGTAACCACCGGAGTGCCTGTCAAGAACTTCTTTTCAGCACTCCTGATCCGTTCATTTCAGAAAGGTCCTGCGCACGTCGGCCATGGTTTTCCGGTACGGCCATGAAAGCAGTTTCTTATAATAATTAATAATTATATAATTATTAATAAGACTTACAATGCTTTGACAGGCTGCAAGACCGTGTCGACGATCCCACGCAAAAATACGACGCTCTCGCCGGACACCTTCCGCCGCCTCCGGTTTCCCCTTGACAATCTGAATGATTTATCGGATGTTGTGCATCTTTTATTCATCGGTCCGCACCCTTTTCCGACATGCGTCGAATACCACAGAGGCTGAACATGAGGCAACATCGCTTTTTCTACGGCTGGATCATCGTGGCGGTCTCCTGCATCAACCTGGCGGTTATATTCGGCCTCTGGTATTCCTTCTCGGTTTTTTTCGTGGCGATCATCGAGGAATTCCAGTGGAGTCGGGCCGCTACGTCGGGCGTTTTTTCCTGCTTCATTATGGTTCATTCGTTTTCCGCTATTCTGGTGGGCTCCGCACTCGACCGATTCGGACCCCGCCGCGTGATACCCGCCGCGGTCTGTCTTGTTGCGGCCGGCCTCGTTGCTTCGAGCCGCATTCAGGAACTGTGGCAACTGTACTTCTGGTACGGCATGGTAACGGCGGCGGGTGTCTGCGCCGTCGGATTCATCGCCCACAGCATGATCCTGCCAAGATGGTTTGAGCGGAAGCGTGGCCTCGCGATCGGCATCGCCACGGCCGGCATCGGCGTCGGTATGCAGATTTTCGTGCCCGCCGCGCAGTATCTCATTGAGCTGTACGGATGGCGCTCCGCGTATCTGCTCATGGCGGCAACGATACTTCTCACGCTTTTCCCACTGAACCTGTTTCTTCAAAGAAACGGCCCCGAAGAAATCGGCGACGTCCCCGACGGGTGGGGCTCGCGGAGCATCGATAATGTTACGGCGGCCACCGAACCTGAATCAGAAGAGAGGATCAACAGGGATACCGAAGCGGGACGCCATCCCAACGCGCTTACTCTGCGTGGTGCACTGCGGACCAGATCATTCTGGTTTCTTACCGGCAGCTTTTTCTTCATGTCCCTCGCAATCCAGGGAACGCTCATTCACCAGGTCGCAAGTGTGACGGACAAAGGATTCGCCCCCGTTCAGGCGGCTTTCTTTTTCGGCATGGCGGGCATTTTCGGATCGGCAGGCAAAATCATCTTTGGATGGCTTTCAGACAGGATTGGTCGCGAACCTGCTTTCGCCCTGGGCATGAGCTGCGCGGCCACCGGTGTGATAAGCCTGCTCCTGCTCCAGGAAGGGCTGGGTTTTCTTCTCTATGCCTACGGGGTACTTTTCGGCCTGGGATACGGGTCGATCGCGCCAATCATGCCCGCCCGGGCCGCCGATCTCTTTTTGGGACCCCACTTCGGAAAAATTTTCGGCATGATTGCCATTGCCGGCGGTACCGGGGGGGCCTTCGGCGTGCTGCTGAGTGGAAAAATATTTGACATTACAAACAATTACACCATTGCGTTCCTCGTCGCCATAGTCGCCATTATACTGTCGATAGTTCTTTTCATACGGGCGTCTTCGGCAGGACCGGGGAAAAGCCCGGGGCAGACCGGCAGGTGATACACGGCGACGTCAGCCGGGCATGATAAATCATCATGTTTCATCATACCACCGGGGATTTCTTTTCTCGAGAAACGCCACGGCTCCCTCAACCGATTCATCGCTTTTTAAAATTTCTTCGAAGATTCGCGCGCTCAGTTCATACCCGCCGAGACCGCGGTTGATAACCTCTTTCGTGTAGCGCGTCGCCAGGGGTGCCGCCCTGCGCATTTTACCGGCCAGGGCCGATACCTCGTTCATCAGCTTATCCGCCGGCACCACCTTGTTGACAAGACCGATACGGAACGCCTCGAGGGCCGAAATACGCTCACACGTGATAATCAGCTCTTTGGCACGGGCTCGCCCGATCTCGTCGGCGAGACGTATCATCGCGTAGGGGCAAACCGCGCCCCTGACAGGACCGATAAAACCGAATTCGGCCTGCTCGGAGGCTATGATAATGTCGCACATCAGGGCGTATTCAGCACCATGCCCGAGCGCGTATCCGTTAACCGCGGCAATGGTGGGTTTAGGTGAATGGACAAGCTTAAGAACCGGAGATTCCCCCGACTTCACGTCGAACTCCCTCCGGATCATTTCCACGGCCCGTTCGGGATCACTGAAGTCCGCTCCGGATGAAAACACCTCCCCCGCGCCGGTTAAAACAATAAAACGCACGCCCTCGTTCTCATTGGCCCGGTCAACCGCCTTCCCCACCTCTTCCGACACTTCCAGTGATATGGCGTTTTTTTTCTCGGGTCGGTTGAACCCTATGACCGCCATGTCCTCGATCATCTCGTATCGAATTGTCTTAAATTCCATTACTGCCCTCCGGGACCGTGTTCACGTCAAGAACGCCCCTCTTCTTTAAAGGAAAATTTAAGTTCGTAGGTGCCGAAGTCGCGCTTGATCTGAAGCGGGTAGCCGGCCTTGTGAAATACGGCTATCATGGCGTCGTTCCGCGCCAGTACGTCGGCGGTGAACCCCTCTATGTTTTTTTCCTGTGCTATTCTGATAAGATATTGAAGCAGGAAGGTCCCGACGCCCCGGTCCTGCCATTCGTCATGCACGGTGAAGGCGACTTCGGCGTAGTTCGTCACGGGGTCCCTCATATAGCGCCCCACGGCGATCATATTCTCTTTTCCTTCAGGTTCTTCACGTCCGATGACCGCGGCAAGGGCCATTTTATCGTTGTAGTCTATGGCCGCCATAGGCATGGCCACCTTGTGTGAAAATGATTTCAGGTGCTGGAAAAACCTGGTATACACATCCTGCTCCGGTAACGAGTAAATAAGATCCTGAATGGCCCGTTCGTCCGTCGCCCTGACGGGCCTGAAAAAAATCTGTTCTCCTTTCTTGTCCGTAAACCAGGTTTCATATTCTTTCGGATAAAGCACTGCCGGCAGGAC
>LQBH01000067.1 GCA_002030015.1 delta proteobacterium MLS_D | reverse complement strand
AAAAGCGGTAATGATAATCATGCTGTTCAACTAACTGATACACTGCAACCTATTTATAATTCGCTATTAAAAACGATAGAGTTTAGTAATAATTATCTTTCAGGTGAGCCGATTGGGATACACGACAAATCTATTGGTATTTTTGTTGTGGCTTCTCATGATGCAGTACCATCTGAAGTAGTTTATAATGGTTTGTTCCATTTTGGTTCCCATATTGCTTTGGCGTCCTATCCTCGTTCAGACAGACAGAATTTCTTTTTTAGAAACGGGGCTGTATCTGGTCATTCGGATCATTATACCTATGATCTTGCCGGAGGGGAGCCCCTAAGTATTCTTGCGGTTAAAAAGATAATAGATACGTATGTAAGGATTGAAAAAAACGCAAGTCTGCTTAGTGGAGGGGAGTTTGCAGGGACTATAGCCGCCATTACTTCCGACGGAACTTATAAAATTGGGTATCAATCGGCTCTATCTTCGAACTATTGGGAAGGGGCTATCTCGGAGATTATTGTTGCCTTTGATGATTATGAAAAAATTGAAGGCTACCTTGCTCATAAATGGGGGCTTGAGGGGAGCCTTCCGGAGGATCATCCATATAAGTCGGAAGCGCCAACGAAATAGAAGGAGGAACATAATGCCGTTAAATACGAGAGAAGAACAGGAATTTAAGAAACTGCATTTAAATTTAAACAAACGCATGC
>LQBH01000066.1 GCA_002030015.1 delta proteobacterium MLS_D | reverse complement strand
GAAGTGGCGTTGCGGGCCGCCTTCAGGGCGGCCATGGACGGAACACAGGTGGCCGTCCTGGTTCCGACCACGATCCTGGCCGAACAGCATTACCGGGTCTTTTCGGCCCGTTTCGCGTCCTGGCCGGTTCGCGTGGAAGTTCTGAACAGATTCAAGACTGCGAAGGAACAACGGGCCATAGTGGAAGACGTGAACCGGGGCCTCGTGGACATCGTCATAGGCACGCACCGGTTGCTGCAAAAAGACGTGACGTTTCGAAACCTGGGGCTCGTCATCATCGACGAGGAACAGCGGTTCGGCGTCACCCACAAGGAAAAATTAAAAAAATTAAGAACGCTCGTTGATGTGCTGACTCTCACGGCGACGCCCATTCCGCGAACGCTGCAGTTGTCCCTCGTGGGGTTGCGCGATCTCTCAGTCATAGACACGGCGCCGCGGGAGCGGCAGGCGGTGAAGGTGTACGTGGCCGAATTCGACGAGGAACTGATCCGCGACGCCGTTACCGATGAGCTGAATCGCGGGGGGCAGGTGTTTTTCATTCACGACCGTGTGCAGTCCATCGAGGGAATGGCCCGCATCGTCCGAAGAGTTGTTCCGGGCGCGCGGATCGCCGTTGCCCACGGTCGTATGAAAACCAGGGAACTGGAAGAGGTGATGGTGAGGTTTCTCAAGCGGGAGATCGACGTCCTGGTATGCACTACCATCGTCGGGTCCGGTGTCGACGTACCCGCGGTGAACA
>LQBH01000065.1 GCA_002030015.1 delta proteobacterium MLS_D | reverse complement strand
CAGCCCCCTTCCATCGCTTCGTGACGCCTTCCCCCCGGGGGGGCAGGCAAAGCCAACCCTCACCCTCGTTTCCTCTCCCGCACGCGGGTGTATACCAAGCCGCAAAAAATTTCGGCTCAGGACAAATTAAATGAGAATTTTCATTTTCATTGCCTGAGCCGAAAACTTGACACATTACAAACCTTTCTCCGGTTTGATTCTCCCTGCTTTACTTTACACCTCCAGTCTGAATTTGTCAACCCCCACTTTACACTTCACCCATAATTTCTGATCACCAACTCCCCGAATTTCCGCCTGGCTTCGACTTTCCTGCTGATACTGTAGCCAACCTCGACCTCATCGATCCGGAAGCCTGAGAACACATCCCGCATGACTTCATGGTCATTGATTGTCAGGATGAACTTCCCTTCGATTGCCGCAAGGATTTCCGCAAGCCGCTGATAATCCTCGATCCCCACTTTATAACGGTATCCAGCCGTCTGGTAATATGGTGGATCGAGATAGAACACTGTTTCCCCGCCGTCATAGCGCCTGACGGTATCGGGAAACGTTCCTTGCTCGATGGTGACATGTCAGAGCCTGTTATGTACCCCTGAAATCGTTTCATAGATTGTGTCCAGATTCAATCGTGGTTGTCCCGTCCGTGAGTATCCGAACGATGGTTCATCCCATTTCCCGCCGAATGCGGTCTTGATGATATAAAAAAATCGCACCGCCCGCTGTATTTCGTCAAGGTCTTCGGGATCGGTATTGACAAAATCTGTAAACAACTTCCTTGACACCAGCATCAGATCATATGCCTGGAGAAACGCCCGGTGACAGTTCTTGACTATCCGGAAGAAGTTTACCAGATCCCCGTCGATATCGTTGTAAACCTCTGCCTTTGATGGTTCTTTCCCGAAAAGCACCCATCCCGCGCCGCCGAACACTTCGACATAGCAGGTATGTTCCGGTATCATTCCGATGATTGTTTTCCGCAGACGGCGTTTCCCACCCATCCAGCAAATTGGAGCGTCCATGCAATTCCTCTTGTGTTTTTCATATGTCATCATTACTTTTCTCTCGATTCCGAAGAGAGTAGAGGCTCTGCCTTGACGCTCCCAAATAGCGTCGGCCTGATGTT
>LQBH01000064.1 GCA_002030015.1 delta proteobacterium MLS_D | reverse complement strand
GGCGCGCCGGCGCCGGAAGAAAGTCCGGCAATGGCGCGGTCGGTGGCGATTTCGAGCCAGGTGATGCGGATAATGCCGTCAAGAAAGAGTTCAATCTGGAAGGTATGACTGTTTTCCGGGGGATAAGCGCCAAGACCATCGTAGACCGGGACGTTTTCAAAGGTTACCGCGTAGCGGTCGCTCAGGCGAAGGAAATATACCGTGCCGCGCAGGGATGGGTTTAAATCACACATTACCGCTGATATGCGCGGCAACAAAAAATGCTGACTGGGCAGGGCCTGGTACGTGCTGTCTCCCTGGCCAAAGGTGATATAACCATTGCTTCCGACATAAAAACGGTCGTATTCAAGACCGTAAAAGTTAAACGTATAGCCGTTCGGCAAGGGGAGTTCTTCAAAGCCGTCATCGGCCAGCGTAATAATCTCGCCACTCGCCGGCAGCGGGAGGTGGTCCACAGAGGAGGTGCAGGCCTGGTAGCGGTTGGGGTGATCGATGGGCAGATAGGTCACCTGCCTGTACTCGATGTCCACAAGGTTTTGCGTGTTGAAATATTCGGTAAAATGATTTTGTGTGCTGTAGGTCATAAAATCGTAACAGGCGCCGGCGTTGTCCTCCACGCCGGCATTTCCCGCAGGGTCCCTTGCCTCCACAGCGTAATAATAGCGGGTATCCGGGGCCAGGCCGCTCAAGGTGATGGTGTGACTGTTGACCGTTGCACCCGTGGCCTGAAACGCCAGATTGTCGCAGGCAACACCATAGCGCACGGTTCCCTGGGCGGGTTCGTCGGTCGTGAATTGGACTTGTGCCTGGGTGGCGCCGAGCAGAGACAGGTTCACATCGCCGATAACGGGAGGATAACAGTCAATGGTAGCGGTGGCGATAACCTCAACCGACTCGCCCGATTCGTTTTCCTGGTCCACATAGACGGCAAAAACACTGTCGCCGTGGCCCGCCTCGATCAGGGAAGAATCGGGGACGGCCGTTTCCGGGCTGGATTCGATTACCGCTGTGAACCGTCCGGAAGCAGGGGGATCTTCTTCAAGTTCCACCGTCTCCAGGTCGCCATTGGAGGTGTCCATGGGTAGGAAGAGTACCGCTGCGCCCGAAAGGTCCGTGTCAACCACGGTTACCGTAATGCTGCCCCCGCACATATAAGCGGCATTGTCAAACGTTACCGTGCCGGAATAGGTGGTGTCGCCCGGAACGGCCTCGGCAAAAACGGTTGCTTTGGTGACATCTTCGCCGCGTCCGCCGTCGCTGGGCACAACATTGCTTTCGAAACAGTCGCCACGGTTGATGAAATCGGTTTCTCCACGCACCAATATACCCTCCAGAATGCCGGTGTCCGCGTTTATAACCGGCGATCCGGAGTTGCCTCCGTAGGTATCAAGGTTGGCGACAAAATATCCTGTCTCATTCGAACTGCGCACATACGTGTTGCCAAAAGCGAGTTTCAAGGGCAGCCCGGAGGGATGACCGATGACGCCGACGTATTCGCCCGGGGCAATGGTGCCGCTGCGGCGAATTTCAAAGGACCGGGCACCGGGTGCTGTGATGGGCCGGTCTACCCGCACAATGCAGTGGTCGAAGGAGCCCGTGGATTCATAACTTACAATTTCAACGCCGCGGTAAACTTCGTTCTTGT
>LQBH01000063.1 GCA_002030015.1 delta proteobacterium MLS_D | reverse complement strand
GGACGCTCTCCCTGAACGATCGGCGCAGCTTCGCGACATATTCCCCGTCGGATCGGCTTTTGCCCGGTGTGTCGATAAGCACGCGGTCCAGGTGGGTAAACGAGCTGAGCGCCGTCTCAAGAGAACCGTCCGCCGGGACCGAGATCACCGGAACATTCATGATATCGCCGTATATTTTCAACTGTTCAACCGCGCCGATACGGAAATCGTCCATGGTGATAATACCGAGGCTTTTTTTGTCCCTGTACAGAATACGGGCGGCGAATTTCGCAAGCGTTGTCGTTTTTCCTTCGCCCGCGGGTCCCACGAAGGCGCAGATCCTCTTTTCACCTTCAGGACCGGACGAACAGGACGCCACCGACCGTATGATCGCCCGTTTCAGCGTGTCGCCGGTCCTGTCACTGTCCTGGCCGGCATTCGCTTCGAGATCTTCATCCTGTATTATTTTCATCAGTTTTCCTGCCGCCCGCCGGGATAATCCGCGCGAGAGAAGCTCCCGGTAAAGAGGCGAGGTTCCCCGCTCGTCGTTCTTCCCCGGGAACGCCAGCTTCGACGCGAGGGAAAGCATGCGGTCATTCATCTCGTCAAGCCGGGCCTCGATCCGGCTCCAGCGATCACCATGCTCAGCGTACCGGCCCGGTTCACCGACGGCGCGCCAGCTCTTTTCCGCCGACGCTTCCTCCGCCGTTCCTTCGTCCCGCTCCATTGCCGCGACAATTTCAATTCTCGAGGACGCGCCTTTCCCGATTCGCCGCGACGACAGGATGACGGCGTCAGGACCGAGGTCGCGCCTGATCCGTTCCATTGCCTCGCTGATACTCCGTACTTCGTATTTCTTAAGATGCATCGGGCAACCTCAACATCCCCAGCGACTTGATCTGTACGTCGTGCGTGATCTCACTGTGAGACAGAACAGTAATAAAGGGGAAAAACTTCTCCAGCAGCTTCCAGAGAGCACTCCTGATGCCGGGTGAGCAAAGAATAACCGGCTGTTTCCCCCGTTCCGTGAATGTTCTCACATAGTCCTGAAGGGTCCCGACCATGTTCTGAACCAGCGACGGTTCGGCGAGAACATAGGATTCGAATTCCGTGTGTTGAACCGACCGGTTGATGGCTTCCTCCATGTCGGGAGAGATGAGAACCACCTCGAGTTCGTTTTTCTCGTCCTTGTACTGGTTCGTAATGGCTCTCGACAGCGCCTGGCGGACATACCCCGCGAGGAAATCCACGTTTTTCGTGACGGGCACATGGTCCGCAAGCGTCTCCAGTATGGTGGCGACGTCGCGGATGGACACGCGTTCTTTCAGCAACCGTTGCATTACCTTGTGCAATGTTCCCAGGGGAACAACCGAGGGTACCAGCTCTTCCACCAGGCCCTGATGACTGTGGGACAATGTTTCGAGAAGCGCCTTGACATCCTGCCGCCCCAGAAGTTCCTCCGTGTGATTTTTGACGATCTCCGTAATGTGGGTCATGATAACCGTCGCCGAATCGACCACGACAACACCCTGGCTGCTCAGGAGCTCCTTCTCCTTTTCCGTGACCCACAGGGCTGGCAGCCCGAATGCCGGTTCGGTTGCAGGAATACCCTTGACGCCAAGGTTTTCGTCCGGAGCGATCACGAGATAATGGTCCATCATCACTTCGCCCCTGGCGACTTCCGATCCCCTGATCTTGAGGATATATTCACCCGGTTTCAGTTGAAGATTGTCGCGGATGTGAACCGCCGGTAGAATGAATCCCATGTCGAGAGCGAACTGGCGGCGGAATGTCTTGATCCTGTCGAGCAGTTCGCCGTCCTGGCCGGCGTCGACCATCGGGATGAGACCGTATCCCACATCGAGTTCCATGGCATCGAGGGGCAGAAGGGTATCCGCCGGTTCCGGCGGCGGCGCTACGGCTTCTTTCTCTTGTTCTTCTTCCTCCTCCCGGGCGGCGGCCCGCGAAATACTCCAGGCAAGAGCGAACATGGCGGCGGACATGATGACAAAAGCGAACGTGGGCATGCCGGGAATCATACCGAAGACAAAGAGCATGCCCGCCGCCGTTACGATCGCCCGGGGCTGCGTCAGAATCTGTTGCGACATCTCACGACCCAGGTCCGCCGACGCCGCCGAGCGCGTGACA
>LQBH01000062.1 GCA_002030015.1 delta proteobacterium MLS_D | reverse complement strand
CCCGGCGCCTGGCCGACCTGCTGGGAATGAGTCCTATCGAGTTCCGCAAGAAAAACGCGATCAGACGAGGAGATCCCCTGGCCTACGGGGCCCCGATGAACGAGAACGACCTTCCTCAGTGCATCGACCGGGTGGCCGCCGCCCTGGAGATGGATAAAAAAGTAATCTCGAAAGATCCCAAAAAGGCAATCGGCAAGGGAATGGCGGCGGTCTGGAAAGGACCGGCTATGCCCCCCAACGCGTCTTCCTCCGCCTTTATCAAGTTCAGTGAAGATGGCAGCCTCAATATTCTGATTTCGGGGATCGATATGGGCCAGGGACTGCTGACGGTGATGGCCCAGGTCGCCTCCGAGCTTCTGACCGTACCGGTGGAAAAGATCCGGACCGAGTGTCCGGACACCGACCGCAACCCGTACGAGTGGCAAACGGTGGCCTCCCACGTGACCTGGTCCTGCGGCAACGCGGTCCGAAGAGCGGCGCTGGAAGTTCGGGACCAGATCTTCGAAACCGTGGCTGACGCCTTCAAATACAACCGGGAATCCTTATACCTGGAAGACGAAAAAGTTAAATGCGAGACGGACCCGGAGTTTGAAATTGCATTAAAGAATTTCGTGATCAACGGAATTATGGTGGAAGACGGCACTTTCCGGGGAGGTCCGATCTGCGGACGAGGTATGTTTATGCCCGAGTTTATGTCCACCAAGTCCGATCCCGAAACCAGCCAGGGGGGGCATCCCAATCCGCATTACACCGTGGGCGCGGGGGGAGTAATAATCGAGGTCGACAAGGAAACCGGCAAGGTCCGGGTCCTGAAGGCGGCCGAAAGTTTCGACGTGGGCAGGGCAATCAATCCCGATCTGGTCAACGGACAGATCATCGGGGGCTTTATGCAGGGGTTGGCCACCGCCCTCTACGAGGATATGCGGTTCGGAGAAAACGGAGAGATCCTCAATCAAAATTTCGCCGACTACAAGATCCCGACCGCCCTGGACATCCCCGACGAGATTATTCCGATTATCGTGGAAACCGCCCAGCACGACGGTCCTTTCGGAGCGAGGGGTGTCGGTGAACATACTATGATCCCGGTCGCGCCGGCCATCGCCAACGCGGTCGAAGACGCAATCGGGATCCGGTTAAAATCAATGCCCTTAACCGCCGAGAAGATCGCCCTGGCGATCAGGAAAGGGGAGAAAACGGTTTATTAATCAGGAAAACCAAAAATCAGGAGACAGTTATGATTTCAGCGTCTGACTTTAATTACCTAAAACCCGAAAATCTGAACGAGGCGGTAAAAATTAAAGGCGAGAAAGGAGCGGCGGCGATCGTTCTGGCCGGTGGCGGAGAGATTATCAACCGATTGCGAAGCGGCGAGGCGACGGCGGAAACCGTTATTGACTTGAAGGGAATCGGCGAACTGGGTGAGATTGCGATTGATAAAGACATACTGAATATCGGGGCTCTGGTCACCTTCTCTGATATCCTTGACTCCGAAACGATCAGGAATCAATTCCCCCTGCTTTGGGAAACCGCCGCTGCCATCGGTTCCGTCTCGGTCAGGAATCGGGCCGGCGAACCGTACCGCGACAGCGCTCCGGCTCTGCTGGTTTATGACGCGATGGTGATGATTCAGGGGCCTGGCGGAAAAAACGAAATTTCCCTTTCCGACTGGTTCATCGACCCGAAAAAATGCGTCCTCGCCGACGATCAGATTGTTACCGGGATCAAAATCCCCCGACCCGCGGAAGAGTACGGCGCCTGTTATCTGAAACTCAAACGGTACGACGGGCAGGATTTCGGTCAGGCTTCGGTCGCGATAATGGCCCTGGCCGATAAACAATACCGGATCGCCTTCGGTTCCGTCGGTCCTCTTCCCATCCGGGCGGAAAAAATTGAAGCGTTACTGGCCGGCAAGGATCTCGATGAAAAATTAATCCAAGAAGCCGTCAAATTGGTACCGGAGGAAATTTCCCCTCAGACGGATATACGGGCGACCGCGGAATACCGTGAACATATGTCCGGAGTTATGCTCAAGAGAGGCCTGCGGGCAGCGGCGGCACGCTTAACCAAGGGCGGTCCGGACTACGGAACCAGGCTCATTTAAGGAGGCTAGTATGAAGCAGGGTATATCCCTTATCGTAAACGGAGAAGCACGGACAGTGGACGTGGAACCGACGGAGCTTCTTCTTGATGTCCTCAGGGAAAAATTAGGAGTCAAGGGTCCCAAATTCGCCTGTGACACCGGAACCTGTGGAGCCTGCACGGTGTTATTGAACGGGAAAAGCGTTCGCAGCTGTATGATACTGGCTGTCGAGGTTGACGGGCAGGAAATTATGACGGTCGAAGGTTTCTCCCGGAACGAACTTACTCCCCTGCAGGAATCTTTTGTGGAACATAGTTCGTTTCAATGCGGTTTCTGCGCCTCGGGAATGACTATGGTCGCGGTTGAACTCTTGAACAAAAATCCCGACCCCACCAAGGAAGAAGTCAAGGAAGCCATCTCCGGAAATCTTTGCCGGTGCACCGGATATCATTCCATCGTCCAGGGAATCCTGGGCGCCGCCCGGAAAATAACTTAATGCAAGACATTTTGATTTATTTCTGAATTAACGCTAAGGAGGAAATAATGGAAGCTTTAAAAACCATCGGCAAGGCTATCCCGAGAACGGATATGAAAGAAAAAATCACCGGGGCCGCCCAGTATGTCGACGACCTGGAATTCGGTCCCAATCTGCTTCACGCGGAGATCGTTGAATCTCCCGTCGCCCACGCCCTGATTAAAAACATCGATACCTCCCGGGCCAAGGAAGTACCGGGCGTGATGGCTGTGGTTACCGGGGAAGATTTTCCGAAAAAATTCGGCGTTTATATGAAAGACAGATATATCTTCGCCCGGGATCGAGTCAGATTTGTCGGAGAACAGGTCGCCGCGGTGATTTCGCGGGATCCAAGAATCGCGAAAAGAGCCGCTGAACTGGTAAAAGTGGATTATGAGGAACTCCCGGTAATCACCGATTTGAAAGAATCGATAAAAAGCGACGCCGAGCTTATTCATCCGGACTTAATAAACTATCAGCGCGTTCCCTATTTTTATCCGATCGAAAACACGAATATCGCCCACCATAAAAAAGTAAGAAAGGGTGATATTGAAAAAGGATTCGAGGAAGCGGATCTTATCCTCGAGGATACCTATAAAGTTCCCCGCTACGCCCATTGCTGTATGGAAACCCATATCGCGGTCGCCAAGGTCGACGAAGCCGGGCGTTTGACGGTCTGGGCGTCCTCCCAGTCACCCTTCACCCTGAGAAATAATTTCGCGTTAACCCTGGGGCATCTCGGGTTTGATTATTCGGACGTCAGAGTGTTGACTCCGTATATCGGCGGGGGGTTCGGTGGCAAAGCCGGGGGCACTATGGAAATTCTGGCGGCCGCCTTCGCCACCGAAGTGCGCGGGTACCCGATCAAACTGCGCTGGCGCCGGGATCAGGAGTTTTATAATACCTATATGCGTCAGGGGCTTTGGGCAAATTTGAAAATGGGGGTTAAAAAGGACGGCACGATTACCGCATTTGAGATCGAGATGTACTGGGACGCCGGCCCTTATGTTGAATACGGCGCCAATGTCACCAATGCCATCGGCCTGACCGCGACCGGTCCGTACCGGATTGACAACGTGAAGATCGACTCTTATTGCGTTTACACCAATCTGCCCGCCGCCGGACCGTACCGCGGTTTCGGTTATCCGGAAGCGCTGTTTTGCGTTGAATCCCATATGAAAAGGTTGGCGGATAAACTGGGAATGACTCACGAGCAAATAAGCAAAAAAAATGCCATTAAAAGGGGCGACACGGTGCCTTACGGAGCACCGATGAACGAAAACGGGCTTGAAGAGTGCATCGAAAAGGTCGCTCAGGCTCTGGAGATCGATAAAAAGGAGATCTCTTCCGACCCCGGTAAAGTCATCGGAAAAGGGATGGCGGCAATCTGGAAAGCTCCGGCGATGCCGCCTGAAATTTTCCCGGGACGGCAGTGTAAATATCCAGTGTTCGGGGATCGCGATGGGGCAGGGATACAATACGGTTATGGCCCAGATCGCGTCCGAAATTCTGACGGTCCCGCCGGAAAAAATACGAATTGAAACCGTGGACACCGACCGCAGCCCCTTCGAATGGCAGGCCTGCGCTTCCCGAATCACCTGGGCCAGCGGGAACGCTGTACTGAAAGCCGCTCTGGACGCCCGGGAGCGTTTACTGAAAGCGGTCAGCGAAGGTTACAGCTACCGACAGGATTCACTCTATCTTGAAGGCGGAAAAGTGAAATGCCTGCTCGATCCGGATTTCGCGTTGCCGTTTAAGGATTTTATCATTGAAGGGATAATGCAGGATGACGGGACGTTTCGAGGCGGCCCGATTATGGGCGAAGGAATGCATATGCCGGAATACACGACCACCAAGCATAATCCCGAAACCGGCCAGGGCAGTTTTTTCCACGCTCACTTTACCGTCGGCGCCGGCGGCGTGGTCCTGGAAATTGATAAGGAAACCGGAAAAATTAAAGTTCTGAAAGGCGCTCTGGCTATCGATGTCGGCAAAGCCCTGAATCCGGAAACCGTCCGCGGACAATACTGGGGTGGGTTTACCCAGGGACTGGCAACCGTGCTTTACGAGGACATCAGATTCGATAAAGACGGCAGATTCTTAAATCCGAATTACGCCGATTACAAGATCCCGACAGCTTTGGAGATGCCTCTTGAATTCATTCCGATTATTGTCGAAGTTCCGCAACACGACGGCCCCTTCGGAGCGCGGGGTATCGGAGAACACGTAACCATTCCGGTGGCGCCCGCGGTCGCCAACGCGGTCGAAGACGCTCTGGGAATACGGATTAAATCTATGCCCTTAACCGCCGAGAAGATCGCCCTGGCCATCGAGAATGGCAAGACCGAGG
>LQBH01000061.1 GCA_002030015.1 delta proteobacterium MLS_D | reverse complement strand
AAAAACCGGACTTCAACTTTCTCGTCAATACCGGAATGTATATCGTGAATTCCAGCGCTTTGAGCATTATTCCCGAAGGTGAATTGTATCATATCACCCACTTGATTGAGGATGTTCAAAGGAACGGGCAGCGAGTCGGTGTCTTCCCCGTCAGCGGCAAGGCTTGGCTGGATGTGGGGGAGTGGGAGAAGTATAAAGAAACCTTGGAGAAGTTCAAATTGTGATCGATGGCAAATCTGTTCTGGCAATTATTCCCGCACGCAGCGGAAGCAAGGGAAACTTGACAAAAGGTTGCGCTTTCAATTTGCATGGGGCATTAAGCCCGCTGTAAGCCATGTATAAACGCCTAACGAAAAATTAGTACAGAAGGGCTAATAGCGATATTCATGAGAGTTGCGGTTGTTGGACTTGGAAGTATCGGTCAAAGGCATGTTCGTGTCATCCATAAGTTTTTCCCGGATGTCACTTTATTCGTCATCCGCCGAGGGGTAGGATCTCCTGTGCCGGAAGAAGAATTCGTCGAAAAAGTTTTTTCCACTCCGTTTGAAGCCATCCAAAACGGTTTAGATGCAGCTATTATTGCAAGCCCTGCCTCGGTCCATCTCGAACAAACGATTTCGTTTCTTGATGCTGATATACCTGTTCTCATCGAAAAGCCGCTGTGCGATAGTTACGACAATTGCCGAAAGCTTAGCTCTTCGGCAATGCTAAACAAAGACGCATGGCGCTGCTCTATGGTAGGTTATGTACTGCGATTTCACCCAGGGTATATTCGACTCAAAGAAATGCTTGGAGACAACCGGTTAGGACAGCCAAGAAATGTGCATGTTGTTGTGAATTCATACTTGCCCGATTGGCGGCCCGGCCAAGATTACAAGGAGACGGTCTCCGCGCAACGCGCATTGGGTGGGGGCGTCATGCGTGAACTCAGTCACGAGATAGACTATGTTAATGATCTTGTTGGACCAATAATCAGCGTTATCGGTTGGCGAAACGAAGAAACTGTTTTGGGCATTGACGCTGAAGAGCATGTTGAACTGCTCCTGCTCGGCAGAGATAAATTGCCAATTTTCGTCAAGCTCGATTTTGCAACTCAAGCGCCCCCATCTCGGGAGATAGAAATCGACTATGAGCGGGGAAAGATAACATGCGATTTTTTAGAAGGTTCCATTAGTCTTGCCTTGCCATATCAATCCATAAAGAAAGAAGATTTTTCGATTGAGCGGGATTATCTGTTTGAACGTCAGTTTGCCCACTTTTTAAATGTGATTAATGGTGGGACAGTTCCGCAATGCACCATTGAAGCAGGTATTGATGTTATGAAAATAATCGATGCAATCGAACGATCTTTTCTAACGCAACATTGGGAGACTGTATGATGAGGATATTTGCCTTCGTATTTGCCCGTGGCGGTTCAAAGGGGCTGCCAGGGAAAAATATTCGTCTCCTGATGGGAAAGCCGCTTCTTGGATGGTCCATTGATACTGCCAAACAGATCGAGAGAATTGATCGTGTCTTTGTTTCAACGGAAGATCCTGAAATTTCCGAGGTCGCGATACGCTTTGGCGCAGAAGTGATTGAACGTCCGCCAGAGCTGGCTACCGACAGTGCCGCGGAATGGCTGGCATGGCAACATGCGGTAAAGGTCGCTGAAGAGCGCCACGGATCGTTTGATATATTTCTAAGTCTGCCTGCGACAGCACCTCTTAGGAAGGTAGATGATGTAATCTCCGCATTAGATGCGTTGACCGACGATCGAGATGTAGTAGTGACAATGACCGAAAGCAGACGTAGCCCATGGTTCAATATGGTTATGGATCGTGGTGATGGAGCACTTCGTACTGTTATGCAAACAGACGGCAAGTTCGTGCGAAGGCAGGATGCACCGAAGACGTATGATCTCACAACGGTAGCATACGCGACGCGACCAGCATTCGTAAAAAACTCAAACGGTATCTGGGATGGACGGGTAAGTGGCGTTGAAGTGCCGTTACGTTCCGCTGTAGATATTGATACTATTGACGATTTCCTGTACGCGGAATATTTGTTGACGTCCGATATTGTGACCACCAAATAGACAAAAACGCAATAAACTGAGGCAACAAAATGGGTTTAAAAAATAAGACCATCATCGTGTCGGGCGGCTCCGGAAGACTGGGATCAGCACTTGCCCAAGAATTATTGAATCGGGGCGCCTATGTTTCCATCGCAGATGTAAAGCCCCCGTTATTTATCGATTCATTGCCAAGTGTTATCCGCCATCGGTTACTTTTTCTTGAAGGGGATGTTACGGATATTGCGACAGCAGACAAAATGTTGATTCAGACAAAAGAGACTTTTGGCCATTTAGACGGCATGGTTCATAGTGCCTATCCCCGTTCTCCAGGCTGGGGTACTCGATTTGAAGAGCTGTCACCTGAAAATCTGTTTTTTGATTTGAATACGCAACTGGGTGGTACTATTCTTTTTGCCCAGAGAACAATAAAACTCCTTCGTGAAGAGAAAACCGGAGGTGCAATCGTGTTTATTTCTTCGATACAGGGGCTCAGTGCTCCCAAATTTCGTCACTACGAAGGGACAAACATGAGTTCCCCAATTGAGTATTCGGCCATTAAGGCGGGAGTTAACGCAGTCGCACGTTATTTAGCAAAGTACCTTGCTGGTGAAAACATAAGGATAAATACTGTAAGTCCTGGAGGCATAAAAGCAAATCAGCCGGCTATTTTCTTAAAAAGATATCGAAAAGATTGTATCAACAAGGGGATGCTTGATCCCGAAGACATCGTTGGTACAACTTGCTTTTTATTATCCGACGATTCCAAATACATCAACGGGCAAAACATCGTTGTGGATGATGGCTGGTCATTGTAAGCAAATCCGTGAGTATCGTTTTGGCGCGATAAGATGGT
>LQBH01000060.1 GCA_002030015.1 delta proteobacterium MLS_D | reverse complement strand
CCTTTTGTATCTCATCCCAGCACTTTTCAAAATACACATAGTCAATACATTTCCGTATATTGCCGCCGTCCTTGCAAAAATTCAATATGTAGAAAAAGACGGGGAGCGGATAAATGGGGTTGCCGGTGTTCAGCGCGTCTTGTACCGCATGGAAAAATGGGGAGGCAAGGAAGAAGTCGCGCTGGTGGAGGGTGAAAAATGCGTCCATGCGCTGGAACGTCTTGGATGGGATGCGACATGTAATCCGGGCGGCTCAAGCGCGTGGTTAGATGCGTATGCCTGTTATCTGACAAATAAACATGTGGATGTATGGCCGGACAATGACGCTCCCGGGGAGAAGTGGCTGCAAGCCGTCCTTAAATCGCTTGAGGGCAAGGTTGCCAGTCTGCGCGTGGTGCGCGTCCCGAAGATTTACGGGGACATTGCCGATTTGATAGACGCGCAAGGCGATGAGATGGCAACCGGGACGATAACAGATATTTTAATTCAAGAGGCGCGGGTTACACGCGGAGTCCATATTCCGTTGCTTTCATCGGTGGAGTGTTACGAGATTTATCAACGGTCAGTTCAGGCCGTGAACGAACACGCGATTGACTTAGGGAAATGGCTGCCGTCATTGCGTCATCATGCAAGGGTTTTGTTGCCGGGCGATCTAGCCGTATTTTTGTCAGATACCGGAGTCGGTAAGACGGCCTGTTTAACCAATATTGCATACAGCCAGCGTCCAATACCAACAATATTTTTTGAATTGGAGCTATCCCCGGAGGCAATGTGTGAGAGGTTTATCGCGCGAGACACAGGAGTTGAAACTTTGGCGGTGGAACGGCGGACAATAGACGGGGATAAATTCGACGTGCACGGTTGGGATCATGTGTTTATTTGTCCAGAAAGCCGCATGACAATTGAAAAGATGGAGGAAATAATCGCTAGGGCGGAGTTAAAAATCCAAGCCAAGCCGCGATTGATACTTGTGGATTACGTTGGATTAATGGGGGGCGGGGCCGGGAAACGATACGAGCGCATGTCCACGATTGCCGAGGGTATGAAGATTTTGGCGCGGACAACAGGCACAGTGGTTATTATGGCTTCGCAGGTCAGACGTGACCCAGACCGGACGGAGGTGGATTTGCATGATGCCCGCGATAGCGGAGCAATCGAAAACAGCGCGCAGCTTGTCATGGGCGCATGGCGTCCAGACGTTGACCGGATGACAATTAAATTGTTAAAGCAAACCAAGCGAGCAGGGGAACATAAAATTGAATGTAAATTTGACGGTCACAGGCAAAGAATAACGGAGTTAGCACCAGAGAGGGGGATGTTATGACACAAGAGAAAAAATACATGGAATTGTATAACAAGCTACAAGAAGCATTCCACAAATCAGATAAGCAGTTTGAAAAAATAAAAACGAGTTATTTGCCCGAAATGAAAAAGCTGGCGCGGGATATGGACAAACAACGCAAGGCGCAAGTCAAAGCGTTTTCCACCATCGCCTCAAACATCCAACCCGAACCGATAGACAACCCGCCGTTTTGAGGGAATATGACCTACTACAACGAGATTGATAAATTCGCGGCGGCATGGTTACGCGAATTAATAAAGGAAGGATTAATACCAAATGGACACGTTGACGAACGAGACATCAGAGAAATCAAACCCGGCGACCTTGCCGGCTACAAACAATGTCACTTTTTTGCAGGCCTTGGCGGATGGGCGCACGCACTTAGGCTGGCTGGATGGTCAGACGACCGGCCAGTGTGGACGGGAAGCTGCCCTTGCCAGCCGTTTTCCGTTGCCGGCAAACGCAAAGGACTTGATGACGAACGGCACCTATGGCCCGCTTGGTTTAGCTTAATAGACGCTATTCGCCCAGAGACTATATTTGGCGAACAGGTAGAGGGTGCTATCCGTCTGGGATGGCTTGATGGAGTATTTAACGATATTGAAAAATTGTCGTATTCTACATTTGCGGTTGTGTTGCCAGCTTCTTTTGTTGGTGCGCCGCATATTCGCAGCCGTATTTATTTCACAGCATCGTTAAGAGGTATAAATGAAAATATGCAGGAGATGCAAAAAGACCTTTTTGGAAACACAATATCATCGAGATTACGCGAAAGTGGATGGCAGGCGCAATGTTTGCAAAACTTGCGACGCAGACCTACATCGAGCATATACAATAACACACAAGGAAAAAATAAATGCGTGGAGACGCAAGTGGTATATGAAAAACAAAGACAAAGTAAATTATCAAAACAGAAAACATCGAGAGAGGAATGTAGCAAGTTGGCTTATCAACACGGCGAGATCAAGAGCGGCGAAAAAAAACATCCCATTCAATCTCGACGAATACAGGGAGGAAATAAAGAAATTGGTTTCTCGCATGAAATGCAAACTGACAGGCATCCCACTCGACCCGACAGCGAAAAAAACATTCAACAGCCCTTCGCTGGACAGGATAAATCCAAAAGAAGGGTATGTTATCCACAACGTGAGGATAGTGTCTTATGCGGTAAATTGTGCGCTGGGAACATGGGGGGAGGATGTCTTAAGGATGATAGCAAAAAAACTATTGGAGAAAAAATAAATGATGTCCCCAGAATACAACCATCAATGGAAAGAAATCATAACTCCGGGAAAACGTGTGATACCAACGCTGCGGGCATCGGGTCGCCGCACATCAGGCAGCGGTTGTGGTGGGTGGCGGAGTCCGAACCAGAGCGACGGGGAGGGCGGGACAATGGATGTAATCAGGGCGCAATGGGAAGGATTGCACCCGAAGTTGAAGCTACGGGATCAGGCACCGCTGGCGGGATGGCCGATGCCCAGGACACCAACGGGCGGTGCGGAGAGCGCAGAACGCAAGCAGGAACTCGGCAGGACGACGAGCGGCGGCGGGGATTTGCAGGCGGCGGCGATGATGGCCGGCTGGCCGACACATTCTCCAAAATGAAAATAGGGGACGAACCCGGAAGCGGTGGCGCAATTAGTCGGCTGGGCAACACCGCGCACGGGAAAGACGACGGACGAGAATCAGGAATCATGGCAGAAGCGCAACGACGCCGGCAAGGTGGCAACAATGCCGCTGACGCTGATGGCGCAAATGGCCGGCTGGCCGACGGCATCAACGCGGGATTGGAAGGACACGCCGGGGATGGCGACAACCGGCACGAACCCGGACGGCACGACGCGCAACAGGCTGGATCAGTTGCCAAGGGCGGCGCAGTTGACTGGAACAATGCCGTCTGGTGGCCTTGCCGGGATGGAAAATTGCGGCGTGTTCCCGCCAGGCTGGACGCCGCCGGCAACTGGAAAATTGAACCCGCGCTTTTCCCTTTGGCTGATGGGCTACCCAATCGAGTGGGCATTTTGCGGGGAGCGGGTAACGCCATTGTCTCGCAAGTCGCGGCTGCATTCATAAACGCGGGGGAAATAAAATGAAACTCAACCTTGAACACAATATAAAGGAGCAACAACAATGCACGTTGAAATAAAAATAAAAATTGATGAACAGTTTTTTGATTCCCAAGCGTTGTTAGACATAACAGAAAAATTTGTTTTATTGATGCGGGAAGAAATAGAGGATAAAAAAGAAAGTTTGCACCTAAAAATTCAAAACCTTAGGCATCATCAATTGTTGGA
>LQBH01000059.1 GCA_002030015.1 delta proteobacterium MLS_D | reverse complement strand
GTTGGCAGCGCCAGACCTTTCGGCTGCGCCGAGTACGGCCAGCGCCGATGCGGCGGCACCTTTTAAAAAATCTCTTCTCTTCATAGGGCAACTCCGTAAAAGTTTTACATCATGATTGACGGCTCAAGCGTTCCTCCGTCCGGAAGCCATCCGGGCCTAGATAACACGCAACACGGCTGACAATTTTCGGCAGCCTGTCATCCTTTCTCGTCGCGTCCAGCTTGTTGTTGATGGCCCGCTTCAGGTTAAGGGAACGCTCTCCGAAGGCAAGCAGCATTGAAAACCTCATACATCTCTCCTTTGACAGTAACCTACCGATAATTTTTGCAGGCAGGCCCTATATCAGCGGGCAGCCAGCTTCACTTTTGACGACTGCATCAAGCCGTGGTTGCTGCGATGAAATCCACAATAACCCGGGCAAATTCCTCCCCTTTGTCCTCCTGGAGGAAATGTCCGGCCCCCTTGATTGTCGTGTGGGGCTGCCCCTGCGCCCCGAGAATTTTCTCCTGCAAAACGCGCTCGCCGCCGCGGGTGATCGGATCGCCGTCGCTGAATGCCGTCAGAAAAGGCCTGGTGAAAGTGGAAAGGACCTCCCAGGCCTTGCGGTTGGCCGCTGATGAGGGATCGTCCGGTTTCGTAGGTACCAGCGACGGGAAGATGCGGGCGCCCTCCTTGTAGGATTCATCGGGAAACGGCGCGTTGTAGGCGGCGACAACCTCGTCGGAAAGAAGCGGCAAGGGATTGTCCGGCCCGGCCGTCATATTGGCCATTTTCATGATGCCCCCCACGTCGAACTGGGGAACCTCCAGAGAAAATTTCTGCCATTCGAGAAAGGCTGGCGATATCTGATTGTCTCCGGTGGGCATGCCCGTATTGGCGGCGACGACCCGCGCGAAGAGATCCGGCCTCGCCGCGACAAGCCGAAGCCCGACAAGCCCGCCCCAGTCCTGGCAGACGAGCGTGATTGCGCTTAGCCGGAGACTCTCCAGAAACGAGAGCATCCAGTGCACGTGGCGCTCATAGGTATAATCATTGCGGTCGGCCGGTTTATCCGACCTGCCGAATCCGACCAGGTCGGGGGCAATCGCCCGGCAGCCGGCCTTTACGAAGAGGGGAATCATCTTTCGATAGAGAAAGGACCATGAGGGCTCCCCGTGCATCAGCAGAACAACCCCGGCATCACGGGACCCCTCGTCCAGATAATGTATTCTCAGCGTCCCCCCTTCCGTGTCCGGAACCTCGACATAGTGGGGTGCAAATGGATAAGCGGGGAGATTTCTGAATCGTTCCTCGGGCGTTCTCAAAATTTTCATCGGTAATCCTCCTGATTCAACTGCCTTTCAAGCCACTCCCAACCGGATGTTGCCGGGACGGGGAATAGAGAACGGTCTTTTCCTACCCAATTCGCTGTCCGCTGTCAATATTTATTTAACAGCCGTTAAAATTACTTGACATGTCCCTATTTTTAATCGATAAATGCAACCTCGCTGACAAGTCATAAATAATTGCGAACATACAGCACAACGGGAGGAATACCTTGAAAAAGGATAAATCCGGCAATCAGCCGCCGGACAAAGCAAAAAAAAATGATACCGTCGGGCGAATACTCCACTCCGCCAGAAAAATTTTCTCGGAGCACCCCGACCACACGGCAAGCATCCGAACGATCGGCAATGACGCCGGCCTTAATTACCCGCTCATCGCTTACTATTTTTCGACAAAGGCCGCCCTCTTCGAGGCGGTTCTTGTCGATATTTCTGAAGAATATTACAGGGAAACCGCGAAGTGGCTCAGGGAAACCGCCGGAATGGGCCCGGAAAAGGGGCTCTCCGTTTACATTGACCGTCTGATCGAATTTAACCTGACACATCCCGAGGCGCAGAGGATCCTTCTGCTCAACCAGGTTCGGGTCGGGGAATCTCCAATTGTTCCCTGTTACTGGGTGCTGCAGGAGTTCTTTGTGCAGTGGATTCACCTCTTTAAAGAGACCTCTTCGGCGCGGGCCGCCAATCGGGACATCGAAAACTTCGCCCACAATTTTAACGTGCTGGCGATAAACTACTTAGGCGCAGGCAGCTTTCATGCAGGCGTGCTCGGGGTTTCCCCTTCCAGCCCTGAATACAAAAAATGGGTGAAAGAAAATCTGACCGCCCTGTTTTTGCCGCTCCTAAAACAATTACTCCGCGGCGGGGTTCAAAACACAGATGACAAAAACTGACAATATAAACGGCGCCGCCCCCGTGCCAAGCTCTTGGCAGGGTTTTCATATCCTGGCAAAGCCCATCGGCCCGCTGTGCAACCTCAACTGCGGGTACTGTTTTTACAAGGAGAAAAAGGACCTTTTTGCCGAAAATGAACCTCATCGCATGTCGGAACGGGTGCTTGAGGCCTTTGTCGAAAAGTTTAGCAAAGTAGAGTAGGAGACAGGCTTCGTTCTCAGACTTATCCAGTCTCCCCTCTTCGATTCCGGACATGAACTTTTCGCTCATCCGGCTCTGTTTTGTTTCTTCACATTACACCCTTCGCAGTGCTCATCCTCGCAACAATGAATAACTCCAACCCTTTCTGACGGAGTTTCTTCCACGCATCCGATGCCAGACACTTGCTGCTACGTTGACTGAGTCGCTTGGCCCACCGGTAAATTCCTGCTTTGATGAAATGTAAAGTTTTCGTTGAAGTGCACGGACTTTTTCACTTCGAGTGGTAGCCATAGGGCAATCCCTTCCGCCTCCTCGCTGAAAACATGAAACAAACTGAGCCCCTTCCCTCCCGTGAAGTTATGTTGTCTTCACGATCATCAGTAGTATGGGCTCATCCGACTCCCTGCCTACCGAAACTTCCACTTCGACTGACGTCTTATAGGATGTCTCTGGGTGTCACCATCACCCGATATGCAGGGCCTCCCACGTTCACTGTGTCTCCTTGAATACATGCCACTCCATATTACGCCGGTAAGCTATGCAGTTGCACTTGTCAGTTTCTTCACTGCATATGTCAGGATTCAACCCTTTAGACAGTCTCTCCGCTTACACTGTCGTGACGACGCTTAACTGGATTCGCTTAAATGCTGCGGCCTGCACTCTGCCTCGGCTCCCTTTTGAGAGTCTTTCTCATCGGGCTTCAGCCATATTCCGCTGCCGATCAGGCTTCAAAACGAACTGACAATTGTTTTGGCAGGTACCTTCCAACCTGCTGGATACATCACCACCAAACACAGCGCTTCGTGGCGCTCCAAAAGTTCGTCCAGAAAACGTACTGCAAAGAAGACAACCCCAAACCAGACTACATCTACTGCATCATCACCGATAAAGAACCCGTCAGAACCTTCGCCTCCCGTGAACTCACTTCCCGGAAAGGAAGAAATTACGAGCGGCTCTACGACTGCCGCAAACCCGTGAAGCAGTACTACAGCTACTTCCACGACCAGCTTCTCGGAGGTCCTTCTTATCTGAAGCTCTCATCCCATCTCCCCTTCCAGACCGAGTTCTATTTCAACGGCCACAATGCCGTCCAAGTACAGCTTGATAAAAAGGGCATCGCCTATCGCCGCCACGACAACGCTTTCGTCGATGTCAAAGATCCTGACGCCATCGAAAATGCAGTCAAATCACTCACCGGCAGAGAGGTAAGCAACAGAATCAACCACTGGATGAATCTCTTCTTCAAATTCGACAAGGGAACCTACTCCACCCGTTCCAGATATCTCAAACATGAATGGTATCTCTCCCAGATCGAGGTATCTTCAAATATCGTGTTCCGATCCGCGCGTTTTTGCACAAGTCTCTTTGAACGCATCTTGGATAAATTCCAACGCCTCGGATTGCCCGAGAGCATCGCCATGGTTTTTACCAGCCGTCCTCACAAGAAGACTAAATCCAGGACCTTCTGAGACTCTACGACAACAACGCAACGATCAAACACTGGTTCAGAGGCAACTCCATCAAACAGTACAACAAGACCGGCTATTACATCCGCACCGAAACCACCATCAACCACCCTAAGTCACTGGGACTGAAAAAACCTGTACTCTTCCTGCAGGCCTGCTTGTGGAAAGGCGCTGAATGCAACAACCGTCTTCTTGACACCTGCGCTGACGTCGATGTTGCCTCCCTTGTCGAACAGAAACCAGACTTCTTTTCAAAGAACATCACCGATTCTGAAGGCCGCAGCATTCCCGCCCCGGACTTAAGATCGGAGCGCCAGAAAACCCTCACCGCCGAGCTTCTCAAACCAAAATACCACGCTTACGGCTTCAAAACCGATGATCTCCTCAAAAACCTCTCCGATTCCTTCCAAAATTTTGCACAAATCCGCTACGAAATGAACAAATTGAGAGCAAGGGGGATCATCGAAAAATCCAAAAACAAATCATTCTACACGGTTACAAAAACAGGCTTCTCCCCGCTCTGGCTTGAAATCACCTCCAACAACCACTTCAAAAACCCAATGATTTCAAGGATCATAAAAAATGACCTCCTGAAAAACGCCGAGCAACCATCCAAAATCGAAGAGGCTTATACCGTCATCAACACCGGTCTGTCCCTTTTAACTCAACAACTTGCCATGATTTGCTGACTATAAAAAACGAGAATTTTTCTTACGTTTTTGAAGCTAAAAGGAT
>LQBH01000058.1 GCA_002030015.1 delta proteobacterium MLS_D | reverse complement strand
GTTCACCCCTTCTACCGGCAGGTGGTCCGGACCTACGTGGAACCTACCGGTTGCTCCGTGCTGGAACTCCCCGTGCTTGAATCGGGACGGACGGATCTTTCGACGCTTGCATCATCGGCGGACTCAGCCGTTGCGGCTCTTCAATCTCCCAATTTCTTCGGCTGCGTGGAAGACCTGCCGACCGCGGCCCGGATCATGCACGATCAAGGAGGCCTGCTGGCGGCTTCCTTCACCGAGCCCCTTGCTTTTGGCCTGTACCGCCCTCCCGGCGTTGACGGCGCAGACATCGCCTGTGGAGAAGGCCAGAGTCTCGGCATTCCGCGGTCTTTCGGCGGACCGGGCGTCGGCATATTCTGCACACGTTCCAGATACGTGCGTTCCATGCCCGGCCGCCTCGTTGGAAAAACCCGCGATCAATCGGGGAAACGGGGGTTCGTTCTCACCCTGGCCACGAGGGAACAGCATATAAGGCGGGAACGTGCCACGTCCAACATCTGTACAAACAGCAGCCTGTGCGCCCTGTCTTCCGCCGTTTACCTGGCTTCCCTGGGAGGAAGCGGGCTGCGGCGGCTGGCACGATTGAATTACGACAAGACGGAATATCTGAAGAGAAATCTTTCGGAAGCCGGCTGGACAGTGCCGTTCACAAGTCCCACATTCAACGAATTTGTCGCCAGGATCCCCGGGGATGCGGAGGAAGCGCACCGCGGACTCCGTGAAAAGGGCATCCTGGCGGGAGTCCCCCTCGGACGCTGGTATCCAGATCTTCGCGATTGCCTCTTACTGTGCGTCACAGAAACGGCGACCCGCGAAGACATGGATCGCCTCGTATCAGAGGTGCGATCATGAGTGAGAGAGTCGGCACACAGGGCCTGTTTTTCAACGAACCGCTGCTCTGGGAAAGAGGAAGCCGGGGTCGTTCGGGCATGTCCCTGCCCCGCGCCGACGTGGAACCGGCCCCTGTCGATGAGGACCTCGTCGGTAACGGCCCGGACATCCCCGACCTGTCGGAACCGGAAGTCGTCCGCCACTACACACGGCTGTCCCAGTGGAATTTCGGCATCGATTCGAACATGTATCCGTTGGGTTCCTGCACAATGAAATATAACCCGAAAACGAATGAGAAACAGGCGGCGCGCCCCGGCTTCGCCGGCGCCCACCCGCTCCTGCCGTCAGAACTATCCCGGGGCGCTCTTCAACTTATGGCGGAGCTCGAACAGTATCTCGCCGAAATCACGGGACTCGACGCGGCAACGCTTCAACCCGCCGCCGGGGCCCAGGGAGAACTGACGGGCATGCTGATCATGCATGCCTGGTTCAAGCACCACGATGATCGCCGATCGAAGATCATCGTCCCTGACACGGCCCACGGCACGAACCCGGCAAGCGCCGCCCTCTGCGGGTACCGTGCCGTCCCCGCGGCCTCCGGACCGGACGGTATTCTCGAAACAGCTGTCATCGACCGCCTCATGGACGACGAGACGGCGGGCATCATGATCACCAACCCCAACACGCTCGGTTTTTTTGAAGAAAATATCAAAGCGATCGCCCAAATCGTCCACCGGCACGGCGGGCTGGTCTACTGTGACGGCGCCAATATGAACGCCCTGATGGGTATCGTCGACCTGGCGGCAGCCGGCGTGGACATCCTGCACCTTAACCTGCACAAAACATTTTCGACGCCTCACGGCGGTGGCGGACCGGGCTCAGGGCCGGTGCTGGTCCGGAAAAAGCTGGAACCTTTTCTCCCGGTTCCCCGCGTCGTCCCCGACGGGAAAGGCTGGCGGCTGTCCGACGATTTTCCCCTTTCCATCGGCAAGATACACGCCTTTCAAGGCAATTTCGGTGTTATGGTCAAGGCGTACAGTTACATCAGGAGCATGGGCGCCGACCTGAAAAGGGCCTCCCAACTGGCAGTACTGAACGCCAATTATCTCAAGGAACGTCTGAAGGGAGTTCTCCATCTTCCCTACGACCGTCCCTGCATGCATGAATGTGTCTTTACCGACGCCCTGCAGCAACCTTACGGCATAACGACTCTCGATATGGCGAAACGACTCATGGATTACGGTTTCCACCCGCCCACCGTCTATTTTCCTCTGGTCGTCAAGGACGCCCTCATGATGGAACCGACGGAAACGGAATCCCGGGACGACATCGACCGTTTCGTCGAAGCACTGGAAGCCGTCGCCAAAGAAGCCGTCGAGTCGCCGGAACTTCTTCGCGAAGCTCCTCACGTCTGTAAAACGGAACGTCTCGATGAAACGGAAGCTGCCCGAAATCCCCGCCTTACCGGCTGAAACTGTCTCGGTCTTCTCAGCGACGGGTGTGTGTTCATTGTGCCGCTTTCCTGTTATGCTGATAACTCCCGCAGACAAGCAAGGCTTCCTGTTCCCCTGAGGAAAACCGCAGTACGGCCAGGCAGGTCAGGATGTGGATATTCATTTCCGGCCAGACAGGTTTTTATTTCGACATGAACAGAAAAAACTACAATCCCAAACCGCCGTGGCTGAGAAAAAGTCTCGCCACGGGACCCGAATTTGAAAAAACGAGGACGCTGTTGCGGCGCGAAGGACTGACCACCGTCTGTCACGAAGCGCGATGTCCGAATATCAGGGAATGCTTTTCCAGAAAAACGGCTACGTTTATGATCATGGGTAACCGATGCACGCGAAACTGCCGTTTCTGCGCCGTTGCAAACGGGCGACCGGATCCTCCCGACCGAAGCGAACCGGAACGATTGGCACGCGCGGCACGGGATCTCGGCCTGCGCTATGTAGTGGTAACCTCCGTCACCAGGGACGATTTAGCCGATGGCGGCGCTTCCTGCTTCGCGGAGACAGTGCAGGCTATCCACAAAACCATTCCCGACGCGCTCGTGGAAGTGCTCATACCTGATTTTTCGGGAAACCGGGACGACCTGTTGTCGGTGCTCGAGACAAGACCCTCGGTCATCAACCATAACCTTGAAACGGTGGAACGCCTGTATCCCCGTATTCGACCCGGAGCGGACTATAACCGTTCTCTTTCGCTTCTGAAAGAAGCGGCGTCACGCGGGGAAACTGTAAAAACAGGACTCATGCTGGGACTTGGTGAAACCGGCAAGGAACTGGAACAGACGCTGCGAGATTCCCTGAACGCCGGAGTACGGATTCTGACCATGGGGCAATATCTGCAACCGGCACCCGACAAGGAGCGTGTATCCCGATTCGTGCCGCCGGAAGAATTCGACGAATGGAAGACCGAGGCCCTCCACATGGGATTCACCGCCGTCGCTTCGGGACCGTTCGTCCGCAGTTCCTACAACGCGGCGGGCCTGTACAATACCTTCCTTGCCGCGACGTCACCGTCGCGGTAACGTGTTCTGAAAGCCTTACTGTTCACCGATAAAGCCATTGTTATGGAAAGTGTACGGCGAAACTCATGACCGCCCTTTTCACATTCGAGTACGGTATGGGAATTTCCCGAACCTATCATCCTCCAGGCTGTACGCCTTCGGCTCAGGGTCGTATACCCTGTCCACCCGCTATGACGATTTCTTTGCCCGTCATGAATGTCGCGGCGTCCGAGCAGAGCATGAGAACCGCCCCGGCGATTCCTTCGGGCTTCGCCAGGCGTCCGAGCGGAACCGACGCGAGAAGCGCATTCTTCGCTTCGGGATTGTGATCGAAAATTTTCCTGGCCATGTCCGTCTCGACGAATCCCGGGCATACGGCATTAACCCGTACTTTCCGGTGTGCCACTTCCAGGGCCGCCGCCCTGGTCAGTCCCAGTATCGCGTGCTTGCTCGCACTGTACAGTGAAAGACCGTCATTGCATCGCAAACCCATGACGGACGAATTGTTGACGATACTTCCGCCCCCTTCTTTCCGTATCATGGGTATTTCGTATTTCATGCAGAGCCAGGTGCCGCGAAGATTCGTGTTCATGACGGCGGTCCACTCTTCCATGGTGGCGTTGGCCAGACGCCTGAGAGAAACCCCTGTCCCGGCATTATTAAAGGCATCATTCAGACGTCCGTACCGCTCGCCGATCGCCGCGAAGAGTGCTTCCACCTAAGCCGGTTCCGTCACGTCGGTCCTGATGAACTCGGCCTTTCCACCATTTTTCTTTATTTCGTCGACAACGTTCGCTCCGAGATTCTCCCTGCGTGCGGCTATGACAACCGAGGCGCCTCACCGGCGAATGCAATGGCCGTGGCCCTTCCAATTCCCGAATTGCCCCCCGTAACCAGTACAACCTTATCGTCGAATCTGCGTGCGTTCACTTTTCAACTCTCCTTCTCATCGCTTATATGGATTGTCCGCCGTCAACCGATATCTCCCTGCCGATCATGTAGGATGCTTCGTCGGAGCAAAGCCAGAGGACAATCCCGGAAATTTCGTCCGTATCACCGATGCGTTTCATGGCGGTGTTGGCGATGACCATGTCGTACATGTTCGGAATGTATTTGGCGGCCCTTTCAAGAATTTCCGTCTGTATGTGACCGGGACAAACAGCATTGATTCGAATGTTTTTCGAGGCATATTCCAGCGCCGCCGTCCGCGTGAGGGCAAGAATGGCATGCTTGCTCGCGCAGTAATGAGAAAGACCGTAATCCGCCGTAAAACCCAGAATCGACGAAGTGTTCACGATAATGCCGCCCCCCTGTTTCAGCATCCTGTTTATTTCGTGCTTCATGCACAACCAGGTTCCGCGGGCGTTGGTTTCGATAACTTCGTCCCATTCCTCCACGGTTGTTTTGGCTACCGTCGGAATATGAGGATGAGATATGCCGCCGTTGTTGAATGCGATATCCAGTCGATCGTATCGATCGAAGATCTGATTGAACAGATTGTCCACATCGTCCGGATTCCGAATGTCGGTCTTTATAAAACAGGCATCCCCTCCGGTCTTGGTAATTTCCTCCACCAGTGATTCTCCAAGCTTTTCACGCCGCGCCGCCGTAACGACCCTGGCCCCCTCCCGCGCGAAGGCCGCTGCCGTGGTCCTGCCTATTCCGGACGTTGTTCCCGTCACGAGCACCACCTTGTCTGTAAACCGCTTTTCTTCCACTGCAATCAACTCCTTCACGGTAAATTCGCGTCCTCCCGATCTTGCTTTTATTAAAAACAAGTTTCGGGATAACTGCGATTTTTTATATCAGCATAGCCTCAGGATCGGGACCATAAAACCTACTTTCCCGCGATCAATGAAGGGCTGGCCTTACTTTTCTGTCTCTTTTCAGGATTCAGCAAAATGTTCGGTAAAATCGGGTATCGGATGTAACAGTCGGCGGACGTGGCAACTCCGCCCTGGTTTCGGAGTATCTGGATAGCATATTCTGACGAAAAAAAACCGCCGAGATGAAAAAATCTCTTTAAATTAAAAGGCCCCCTTTTCGGCGGAAAAGGGGGCCCGTAGCAATATTGTATGTCGGTCGATGGAGGCCGTTATCACCGTATGTCCCGCTTCTGCCAGGCCTCCCAGTAGAAACGCCCCACCGAGAGAAATATCGCCAAGAGAAAGAGTCCCAGCATGAAGGTCGGCTGCGTGTCGAAACGGAGGTCGATCCAGTAGCCCGCGTAGAGAAAGAGGAACGACGCGATGACGATCACGAATCCCCACACGCTCAGAATGAATATTGTCGAATACCGGCTGTACAACTTCAAGTCGCCTTCTCCCGTGTGTCGCATCAACATGGCCGTCGCCTCCTTTCCCGCGCCCGCGCGATCAGCTTACCAGCGTCTTCAACGCGTCAACCACCGGGGCCGTGAACAGCGCCACCAGCACCGCGTACAGCGCGAAACTGCCGACCGCCTCGGTCATGTAAATCTTCGAGTATCGATG
>LQBH01000057.1 GCA_002030015.1 delta proteobacterium MLS_D | reverse complement strand
CCGGGCCGCGCACTGGATCGAAGAAGACTGACGGCCGCAACCCCGCAGGGAGGTATGAACCGCCATGAACCGCGACGACATGATAACGAAACTGGAAGCGTGCAACGACGTCTGGGACTGTATCGTCATAGGAGGCGGCGCCTCGGGTCTCGGAACGGCCATCGAGGCCGCGTCGCGCGGATACAGCTGTCTCCTGCTTGAACAGTCCGACTTCGCCAAGGGGACATCGAGCCGCAGTACCAAGCTCATTCACGGGGGCGTGCGCTACCTGCAACAGGGCGACGTCTCACTTGTCCTGGAAGCCCTGCACGAACGGGGCCTGTTACGGCAGAACGCCCCTCATCTTGTCAGCAACCAGGCGTTCATCGTGCCCAATTACGAGTGGTGGGACGGACCGTTCTACCGGGTGGGCCTGAAGGTTTACGACATGCTGGCGGGAAAACTCGGCCTAGGACCCTCGAAAAGCCTGTCGACAAAGGAAACGCTCGCCGCCATTCCAACGCTCAAAACCGGGGGGTTGCGGGGAGGCATTATATACTACGACGGCCAGTTCGACGACTCGCGACTCGCCGTTAACCTGGCACAGACACTCGAGGAACAGGGAGGCACGCCGATAAACTACATGAAAGTTACCGGCCTCCTGAAATCAAAAGGCATGGTGGTCGGCGTCGCCGCGCGCGACATGGAAAAAGGCAAGGAATACGAAATCTTCGGACGGGTCGTCGTCAACGCGACCGGCGTCTTCGCCGACGATATTGTAAAAATGGACGATCCGAAGGCACAGGACATGATCCGGCCCAGTCAGGGCGTGCATCTGATCCTGGGAAAGGAGTTTCTTCCGGGAGACACGGCCATCATGGTACCCCACACCGACGACGGGCGGGTGTTGTTCGCCGTACCCTGGCTGGGAAAAGTGGTGGTGGGCACGACGGACACACCGGTTGAAAAGGCGAGCCTGGAACCGCGGCCCCTTCAGGAAGAAGTTGACTTTATTTTAAAAACAGCGGGACATTACCTGGAGAAGATGCCCACCAAGCACGACGTTCTCAGCGTGTTCGCGGGGCTGCGGCCGCTCGCCGCCCCGCCCGAAGGGGGTACGCCCACGAAAGAGATATCCCGCAGTCACAAGGTGCTCGTGTCCCTGTCGGGCTTGGTCACCCTGGTGGGCGGCAAGTGGACCACCTACCGCAAGATGGGGGAAGATACGATAAGCAAGGCCGCCCTCGTCGCCGGCCTCGACGAACGACCCGGAAAAACGGCGAACCTGCGTATCCACGGGTGGCTGAAGAATATCGACGTGGGCGGCTTCCTGCATTCCTACGGGTCCGACGCGATCGCCATTCAGCAGTTGATCAGGAACAATTCGAGTCTCGGGGAAACACTCGATCCCGCCGTTCCCGTCACGCGCGCGGAAGTGATATGGGCCGCCCGGAACGAAATGGCGCGGACCGTGGAAGACGTCCTGTCGCGAAGGACGCGGACATTAATCCTCGATGCCAGAGCAAGCCTCCGCATGGCGCCGGAAGTGGCGAAAATCATGGCGAAGGAACTGCGGTTTTCCAGGAAGTGGCAGAAAAACCAGGTGAAAGAATTCACCGAACTCGCCCGGGGATACCTGCTGGACTGAGATAAAGACCCGACACCTTTGTACAACTATACAAAACTCCCGTTTTTGTCATTCCGGTGAAAACCGGAATCCAGTATTATCCATGGCTTTCTGGATACCGGCTTCCGCCGGTATGACGGAAGATGCTCGTGCCGGCCCGTGTACACGCGCGGATATCTGCCGACTATTGTTTCCCTGACGGTATATGACGAAATTGCCGGCTTGGTGAGGTTCTGCAAAAATCTTGATGTCAGGACGTGGCTGACGCCTCGCGCTTCGCCAGGGCTTCCCTGGCTGCTCGTACTCCCAGGATAAAGGCTCGCCGGTTGATCTTGACGGCCTTCGCGGGAACGTGCTCTTCCACCGCCGCCAGGGCGGCGGCTTCAGACACCATTCCCGTAAGCCCCACGACGGCGCCCACGCAGACGATATTCGCGGTTATGGGACGCTCCACCTCATCGTGAGCGATATTCGTTATGGGTATGAAGTACACGTTGTCCGGCACCTTTTCCGGACCGGGTTCACCGTTCATGATGAGCATGCCGTTGTCATCAATATCACGCAGGTACTTCTCGTAATCCGTGCTGGTCATCACCAGCAGTACGTTGGGCCGGTCGATCTTGGGGTAAAGAATGCTGCTTTCCGAGGCGATCACGTAGGCGGTACTGTAACCTCCCCTGACCTCGGGTCCGTAGTTCTGGGACTGCACCACGTTGTTTCCTTCCCGGAGAGCCGCGACGGCGAGAATGATGCTCGCCGTGACGATTCCCTGGCCGCCCGTACCGATCAGTCGTACTTCCCATCGCTTGCTCACGGCTGTTTCTCCTCGTTCGCCGCCTGAATCACCCGGCCGTACTCTTCGAGATACTCGGGAATTTCGGTGCTACGGTACAATTCACCGATAGTGAACTTTCCCTCCATGTCTTCCAGGGGCATCGCCTTCGCCTTTCGTGCCGCCACACCATGCTCTTTCTGCCAGAGCAACATCTGGGCGGGAGACTCGAAATTGTTGCGCCGCCCGAAATTCACGGGGCAGTGCGTGATAACTTCAATGACGGAAAACCCCGGATGTTCCGCCCCCTTGACGATGAGATCGGTCAGCAGCCTCGCATGGTAACTGGTTCCCCGGGCCACGTAGGTCGCACCGGCGCCGATGCAGAGCTGGGCGATGTCGAAATCCGGGTCGGTGGTCCCGTACGGCGCCGTGGTGGCGCTTTTGTTTTTGAAGGTGGTGGGTGAAAACTGGCCGCCCGTCATGCCGTAAATGTGATTGTTGAAAATAACGGCCGTCATATCAAGATTCCTGCGGCAGGCGTGTATCAAGTGGTTGCCGCCGATGGCCACGGCGTCACCATCGCCCATGAAAACGAACACTTTCAGCCGGGGCTTGGTCAATTTGATTCCCGTAGCGAACGCAAGCGCCCTGCCGTGGGTGGTGTGGATGGTGTTAAAATCCAGGTAACCCGTGATGCGGCCGGAACAACCGATTCCTGAAACGGCCGCCACCTCGTCTTTGTCGTATCCCAGGCGGTCTATGGCGGTGATAAAGGCCCCCATGATGATGCCGTTGCCGCAACCGGCGCACCAGATGTGAGGCATTTTATTCATGCGCAGGTATTTTTCGTGCAGTTCTCCCATTACTGTATGTCCTCGATCAGGTCGCGCATTTCTTGAGGTGTAATCAGCAGGCCGTCGATCCTGTTCAGCGCATGGACGGGAACGGTCCCCGCGACAACCCGTTCTACTTCGCGAACCATCTGTCCCAGGTTCATTTCCGGCACGATGACGGCCTTTTTGCCGGCGGCGGCTTTTCTGATGTCTTCATCGGGGAAAGGCCAGACCGTGACGGGACGCACCATGCCCACCGCCTTGCCCTCCTGGCGCAGGGTCCGGACCGCTTCGTGGGCCGACCGGGCAACGCTGCCAAAAGCGACAACCAGGATGTCGGCGTCGTCGACTTCGACGAACTGCGTGCGCGCTATATCCCGTCGGTGCAACTCGATTTTTTCGTTCACCCGTCGCATGATCCGGTCAACCTCGACGGGATTGTTCGTGGGAAATCCTGTTTCGTCGTGAATGAGCCCCGTTATGTGATACCGGTATCCCGTACCGAAATTCGCGAACGGCGGAACACCGTCCTCAGTGTATTCGTAGGGCAGAAAGGTGCTGTCGGGATCCGGGCCTTTCCGGTTTATCTCCTGCACGAGGTCTTCGTCCCTGAATTCGACCCGCTCCCGCAGATGTCCGAGTATCTCGTCCATGAGAACAATGACGGGCACCCGGTACCGCTCCGAAAGGTTCACGGCCCGTCCCGTTTCCCGGTAGGCTTCGCGCGCCGTGTAGGGAGCTATGACGATGACGGGGTGGTCTCCATGAGGCCCCCAGCGGGTTTGCATGAAATCTCCCTGGGACGGACTGGTCGGCAGTCCCGTGCTGGGACCATACCGCATGACGTTGATGATGACGCAGGGAATTTCTGCGACGGCGGCGTAACCGATGTTTTCCTGCATCAATGAAAAGCCCGGTCCGCTCGTGGCGGTCACGGCTTTCGTGCCCGTGCAGGAAGCGCCGATGATGGCGCCCATGCTGGCGATCTCGTCTTCCATCTGCATGAAGATACCGCCCCTGCCTGGAAGCTCCCGTGCAAAGGCATTGGCGATCTCAGTAGACGGCGTGATAGGATAGCCGGCAAAAAATCTGACTCCCGCCGCCAGCGCGCCCTGGACGCACGCATCGTTTCCCGATAATAATTTCGCCTCAGCCATCGGCTGTCTCCTCGACCTGAACGACAGTTATGCAGAAATCGGGGCACAGGAGCTCGCACTGCCTGCACCCGGTGCACCGTTCGGGCGCGCTTACCACGGCCTTGTCGTCATGGTCGGTGGTGAACACCGACATGGGACAGAAGGCGACACAAATACCACAGGCCTTACAGATTGTCCTGTCAACGGTAACATTAAAACGTTTTTTCCCCATGTACGACTCCCCGCCGTCAAAGCGGCGTTCTTCTCACCCGGCAGACCGCCCGGTCCGTCGGGACCACTCCGACTACTATACTTTCGCGGCGGTGGTCAAATAAAAAATCCCGCCACAGGGTCGCACCACGGCGCGCTCCGATCACGAAGAAATAATAAAAAATAATAAATATCAGGCGGTTATCACGACGGTCGACGCCGGACGCTACCCCTCGGTAAAGTACTCTTCCAGCGAACGGAGCAGCGTGTAAAAATCGCCGTTAATATCGATGCTCCTGTTTCTCACCCGCAGTGTCCCGGGTTCGATAAGCTGCCCGAAGGGAATTCCGTCAATTTCGAGATTGTTCCCGACCGTCACCATTTCCGCCTCGCGTCCCTGCTCTATGAGACGGAAGGCCCCGACGCCAAGCTGCGAGGTCAGCAGGACGTCGTATAGTGACGGCGGGTTCTGCCGGGTTTCATACCCCACGAGCTGGGGTTTGAAACTTTTTTCACGGCCCGTCGCCTCGGTGTATAACAGGGCAAGCTGCCGGGCGATGTGATCGCCTATCTTCGCCTCCGCCAGTTTCGGGTTGCCGTGCCGGTCGAGCGACATACCGGCCCTGTCTTCCGGAGGAAGCTTGTCGGCCAGTCCTTCGGCCACACAGAACAGTCCGTAGGCTTTCCCCCGCTTTTCCCGTCTCAGAACGATCTTCAGGAGTTCCTCGGCAAGATCCTGAATCCTTATGGCATCGCGATCGCTATAATCTTCGGGAATAAGCGCCTTCGTTCCCCGGGCGAAGATACTCGCGGCTGCGGTGTACCACCCGGCGCGGCGGCCCATAAGTTCCACCACGTGGTAGCAATTGGTTGCTTTCGCGTCGTCATAGAACCCCCTGACGGAGCGGCCCGCCGACTCTGCGGCGGTGAAGAACCCGAAGGTCCAGGGAATACCGTAATAATCGTTGTCGATTGTCTTCGGCACGTGCACGACGTCCCCTCTGAAACAGAGCTGTCCGTCTTCGTCACGGCGAAGACGGGAAATTTCATAGAGGTAGTTGGCGATCTTGAGCGTGTCGTCACCGCCGATCGAGATCACGGCACCGATTTTCAGGTACTCAAAAACATTGAGAATATTGACGAGTTTTCTGGTCTTATCAGGATCCCGAAGGTCGGCTGGCCGGGTGACGGTTTTGCCCGGATTTGCCCGCGATGTTCGCAGGTAAAAACTGTTCATGTCGAGAACCCGTGAGATTACTTCGCGGGTGACGGCGGTATAATGTCTCCCGGGAACGAGCGTGAAGGGTTCCATGTCCTGAATGAATTCATATCCATTAAGAAACCCAATGACTTCCACTCCCCGGTCGAGAAACTGTTTCGCCGCACCGGCCAGCACACGATTCGCCCCCGGCGCGGGACCACCTGCATGAAGAATACCGACTTTCAAACCAGCCGAACGTAACCGTTGAATAGCGTCGGATTGCTGTTCCCCTGTCATGACGATGTCCGCCGACATTACACCCTCCTCCCTCAGCCCGCACAGGACGGGCATTTGAAAATATTATTAAATAATATTATAGATTTCTTTTCGTCAAGGTCCAGACCTTTTTCGGGGACCCCGGGCCTTGCTGTTAACCATCGAAGGACTCGAAATCGTACCGCCTGTCGCGGTGACGCGGCGGACATAAGGAGGTCGGCCCGTGAAAGCGATGATTCTCGAAAACGTATACGATACCCGTTCGACACGGGAGCCCTTGCGCCTGGTCGAGATTGAACGGCCCGAACCGGCGCCGGGCGAAGTACTTGTAAAAGTCACGGCCTGCGGCGTTTGCCACACGGAACTCGACGAAATCGAGGGCCGGACGCCGCCGCCGGGGTACCCCGTCATTCCGGGCCACGAGGTCGTCGGCGTGGTTGAGTCCATCCGTGAAGGAACAGGACGGCTGCGCGAGGGAGACCGGGTCGGCATGGGATGGATCGGTCACGCCTGCGGTACGTGCCGCTTCTGTACCACGGGCAGGGAAAACCTCTGCCCCGAGTTCCGGGCCCTGGGCCGTGACATAAACGGCGGGTATGCCGAATATGTCGTGATAGCCGAAGAGTTTGCCACTCCGGTTCCAGACGGACCTCGCGATGCAGAGGCCGCTGTACTCCTGTGCGCGGGAGCCGTCGGCCTGCGCTCGCTCAGGCTGGCGCAACTCGAAAACGGGCGGCCGCTGGGACTGACCGGGTTTGGCGCGTCGGGTCACCTGGTCCTCCAGATGTCCCGTCACCTCTACCCGCGTTCACCGGTTATGGTGTTCGCCCGCAGTGAGGCCGAACGCCGCTTTGCCCTGGAACTCGGCGCCGCCTGGGCGGGAGACACGGACGACATACCCCCGGAACCGCCGCAGGCGATTATCGACACCACGCCGGCCTGGAAACCCGTCCTGGCGGCTCTGGAACGGCTCGACGCCGGAGGCCGGCTGGTCATCAACGCCATACGCAAGGAGGAGGGAGACCGTAAAATCCTGGACCGTCTCGATTACACGACCCACCTGTGGATGGAAAAGGAGGTGGCGAGCGTCGCCAACGTGACGCGCCGCGATATCGCCGATTGCCTCGCGCTGGCCCCGCAGATTCCCCTGAAACCTGAGGTCGTCGAATTCCCGCTGGAAGAAGCCAACCGCGCCCTCATGGAACTCAAGGATCGAAAGATCAGGGGCGGCAAGGTGCTGCGCCCCTGACGTCCGGGGTTCAGTAGCGCACGAAAGGACTCTCCGGAAAGGATGCCTCCAGTTCGATGAGATGCATCCGTCCCGTGCCCAGGGAGGATGCCAGGGCCTGTTCCAGCTCGTCCGGCGTATGAACCCGGTCGGCGGGCACGCCGAATGACGCGGCGAATGAACGCAGGTCGGGATTTATCAGGGATGTTTCATGCCCCTGCCCGTATATCAGGCGCTGCAGGTAATCGATGATTCCGAATGCCCCGTCGTTGACGACGACCAGTGGAAATCCCACCCCGTGCCTGATACAGGTGGAAAGTTCCTGGGCCCCGTAAAAAAACCCTCCGTCCCCGGTGACGGCCGCCACGGGATGGTCGGGACGGGCCAGCTTCAGGCCGATGGCCGCGGGAAAGCCAAAACCGATGATCGACGATCCCTTCGCCGTGACGAGACCGCCTTCGCGATACGAATCGTAAAAATATTCCGACCAGTAACCGAGCATGGTGTTGTCTATCACCAGGGACGAGTCCCGGGGAAGGGCGCGTCGGATCGCGTCCACAAAGGCCGGCTCATCCCGTTCGTCGGCGATTGCCCGTCTCTCTTCATCGAGACGGCGGCGGAATTCCGACGACCAGGATTTTTCACCGCTGGCCTGCCCGACACGTTCACGCAGACCGTCGGTTATGGCCCGCAGTGATCCCGTCAGTCGAATCTCGGCGGGAAAATTTCTGTCCATGAACCTATCGTCGAAATCCGCGTGCACCAGGTGGGGCATGGTGACGCCACGGCGGGCGTAATCGACGTTCCGAAGCCGGGTACCCACTGCCAGGACCGCCGTCGCCGACCGTATCATGTCCCGGACCACGCCTCGCCGGGCCGCGTTGCCGAAGGCAAGTTCGTGGTCTTCCGGAATTACCCCCTTTGCCTCGGCGTTTGTCACCACCGGCGCTCCCAGAACCTCGGCCAGGGCTTTGACGGCGGTTCCGATCCCCGCGCGCAGGGCGCCGGTTCCGGCCACGATGAGAGGCCGCTCCGCCCGGGCGAGAATCACGGCCGCCCCGTCCAGGTCGCCTTCGCACTGTTCATGCACGCCGCGTTCGTTGTCCGCCGTTTCGTGTTCATCACAGTCCCGGTCCCAGAGATCAGTGGGAACCTCGAAAAAAACCGGGCCGGGCCGGCCTTCCCGCATCATCCGCAAGGCGTCCCGGGTCATGGGAAGCACTTCTTCAGCGCCGCGCGGGCAGAACTGTTCCCTGGTAACGGGAGCAAACATGGACGACTGGTTTTCGATCTCGTGAAGAACGCCGGTTTTCTTCCCGATCCTTCCGGCGGCGATATTGGTGCTGAGAGCGAACACCGGCGAGGAACTCCACCAGGCCTCCATCAGGGGGGGTATCATGTAGGCCGCCCCCGGACCGGTTGACGTGACGACCACACCCGGCCCCGCACCGCCGCGGGCGTAGCCGTCCGCCATGTGGGTGGCGGACGACTCGTGACGACACAGCACGTGTGTCATGGCCGGTTCCCCGCGAAGGGCGTCGTAGAAACCTATATTATGAATGCTGGGAATGCCGAACAGGTGGCGCACGCCGGCCTTTTTCAGTTCCCCGGCGAATGCTGACGACACTTTTTCCATAAATATCGATCCTTTCCGCCCGGCGGTCCGTGCCGGGTAACGCGTTATTACCGTGTGAAAATCCAGTAAAACAGATCAAGCAGCTTTCTTGCCGCGAAACCGGGCCGTCTGGATTCATAGGAACGCAGAGCCTCGTCCCAGACATCCTCCGGCGGCGTGACCACGGCGCGGGCCAGATTCATGGTTTCGTCGTCTTCAAGAAAAGCCGTGAGAATGTCACCGTCCATCGACGATCCCTCGTAACCACCCGTCGTCACGAGGCCGTTGGCCAGAAAGGTATCGACGACGGAGTCGGGAATCGACCGTCCGGGAGACGAGGGACTGGCGATGTTGGCCGCGATGCGTCCGAACGCCGCCGCGGCGGACCGCCCGTTCATGACCCGATTGCAGCCGGCCATCATGGAGCGATACGCGTTCCGGCCCAGCGGGGGCGTACGGTCATGGCAGAGCATGAACAGGCCGCAGATCAGAGCCCAGGCCTCACTTCTCGGTCCGCCGAAGGTTACGGGCAACCCCAGCCCGGCGGCCCGGGAAACGAGGGCCGAGAACAGGTCAGGCGTCCTGACCGTGTTTCTCTCTTTCAGACGCCGTCCGAGCTCTTCCCAGAAACCGTTCTCGCCGGCATACCGCAGCGCGACCGGCAGTTTACCGCGGGTTCCTTCCACGCCGACGGTCCCCTCAGCCTCCCGCCGTCTGGGGAAACGCCGTGTTGGCATAGAGATATTCCACCTTTTCCTTGTGCTTCATTTCCTCGGAGGCGATGCGAAGAAGCACGTCTTTTACTTCTCCCTCTGGATGGACATCGGCAAGCTCCTTGTAAAAAAGGTATGAATTGAGCTCCCGGTGGGCCGCCACCAGGTAGACGTCCTTGCTTTCCATATCCTTTTCGGGATCGGGCGCTTCCAGATGCTCGGCAATCTTGTAATCGACGGCTTCAGCCATTCGCAGGCCGCCGGCGCCGACCCGTCCCTCGCGGTAAGCGATCAGAAAGTCCCGGTGTTTCCGCTCTTCACCGGCGAGAAATTCCAGCGTGTCCCGTACCGCTGGATCTTCCACACGGTCGCTGAGATCCCGGTAAAAGGCGAAAGATTCCTCTTCGCGCTTCACGGCCCTGTCGATCACGTCGTCCAGTTTCATGTCTGCCATGTGCTCCCTCCTTTCCATGTTTTTCCATCACCGTTTCGAAGAATCGGTGCCACCCGCGAACAGGTCTTCAAGGCGTTTCCGGGCGGCGTCTTCCGTGCCGGAGGAACTCCCGCGAGCTCCCGGCGTCGGATCCGACGCCGGAACGAAATACTCGCAGAAATTGGCGCGCTCCTTGTCGAGTATCCGTTCAGCCTGGGGTTCCCGACATGCGTTGTAGGCGCCGGGATCGTAAAACCGGCAGTTCCTGCATACGTGCAGATCACGCCCGCACCTGCCGCAGGTATCCCGAAAACCGATTGTGACATCCTCGCCGACGGGTCCGCCGCAGTAGTGACAGCGTACAGTCACGGCCCAGCCTCCTTACAATTTCCTCTGCAGCCCCTGGGCGGCGCGGTGAACGATATCCCAGGCCCCGCCGAAGGGAGGTGAATAGGCGAAATCCAGGTACCCGATCTGGTCGAGAGTCATCTCCGACCACAGGCAGGCCGACAGAATATTGATGCGACCAACGGCGCCGATATTCGAAACCGCCTGGGCGCCGAGTAAGCGCCCGGTCGCCCTGTCCGCGGTGAGCTTGATGCTCATTCTCGCGCGGCCCTGCATTGACGGCGTCCTGAATGTTCCCTTCGTAACATGACTTTCAGGATGATAGCCGCATGCGACGGCTTCCGCTTCGTCGATACCCGTAGCCGCAATTTCCAGCCCGAAGAACTTGAAACTCTGGGCGCCCACCACGCCCTGAAAAACGCGTGGCGCGCCACCGATGATACAACCGACTATTCGGCCCTGCTTGTTGGCGGTATCGCCCAGCGGAATGTGGACCCATTCGCGGCGGATACGATGGAATGCCTCGGCGCAGTCGCCCACGGCGAATATCTCTTCACGGCTCGTCCTCTGGGAGAAATTAACCTTGATGGCGCCCGATGTTCCCATCTCCAGACCTATATCGCGGGCTATCGATGTTTCCGGTTTAACACCCAGTCCGAACACGATAACATCGGCGTCGAAGTCGCCGTTATCCGTCACCAGGCGCAGCCCGTCCCCGCTTTCCTCGACGGCCCGCGGCGATGTTCCGGTAACAAAGATGACCCCGTTTTTCTCCAGTTCTTCCGTGACGATATCCGTCAGGGCCTTGTCCCACCGCTTGATGGGACGTGTGCCCCGGTACACGACCGTCGTATCCATGTCGCGGGTTCGAAAAGCCTCGGCGAGTTCCATGGCGACGAACCCCGCCCCCACGACAACGGCCCGGCGGCAGTGGTTATCCTCGACCCACTTTTTGACGGCGATACCGTCGGTGAGATTTTTCAGCACGAACACGCCGTCCCGGTCTATTCCGGGAATGTCGGGGCGAATGGCGTTCGTCCCCGTGGCGATTACGAGATGATCATATCCGATGGTTTCTCCGGCGGCGGTTTTCAGCAGCCCCTTGTCGTAATCGACCGATTCCACGGTGGTGTTCAGGGAAATTGTTATGCCGGACTCGCCGAATTTTTCCGGTGTCCGTGCAACGAGTTCTTCCGATTGCCGTATTACATCACCGATGTAATAGGGCATCAGTCAAGATATGTAGGATACGAACTCCCCGGCTTCAAGCACGTTGATGTCCAGTGACGGATCCCGGCGACGGGCCTCGGCCGCCACCGATGGCCCGGCGGCGCCGCCGCCGATAATAATGAGACGCTTTCCCATTCTGTCGTTCCTCCTGGTTTATTATGTATTACAAATATTACCGTTTTGCCCGCTTCTGCAGCACGAAGATCATCACGATGCCGGTTATGATCATGGCAAGGCATAACAACTGGCCCGCGGAGAACGGTCCCAGCACATACCCCAGGTGCAGGTCCGGTTCACGAAAAAACTCGATAACAAACCGGATGATACCGTACCCGGCGATGTACAGACCGAACAGGGTCCCCTCGGTCCGGAATTTCTGCCGCAGCGGCCAGAGCAGAGCGAAAAGCACGAGCCCCTCGAACAACGCTTCGTAAAGCTGCGAAGGATGCCGCAGCCGTCCCGTCGGATCGAGGGGAAAATACATGCCCCAGGGAACCGACGTGACTTTTCCATAGAGTTCACCATTTATGAAGTTGCCGAGCCGTCCGAAGGTGTATCCGAGGGGCGCGGCGGCGGCGAAAAGATCCGCCAGCCGCAGAACGCGGATTCCCCGGCGGCGGCAGAAAATAACCACTGCGGCGATAATGCCCAGCAGGCCTCCATGATACGACAGGCCCCTGATGCCGGTAACAAGAACGCCGTCGCCGGACCACTGGACGGGAAGAAATATCTCGAGGGGGTGCTCGATAAAGTGGGACATGTCGTAGAACAGCACATAGCCCAACCGCGCTCCCACCAGTAATCCAACGATCCCCCAGACAAACACATCCTGGATCACGGCCGTGGAAAATTCATAGTTCTCTGTTCTGATTCTGCGGACGACGATCAGGTACGTGCAGAAGAACGCCGCCAGGTACATGAGGCTGTAATACCGAATCTGGAACGATCCGATACGTGCCAGAACCGGGTCAAGCGATGCCGGGATGTGCTGCCAGATCTGTATGATTTCATCCATCACCGCTCACCGGCCGCCGCGCGGGGTCTGCTCGTCCCGTTTATACCGGCACCCTGTCGTCCCTGTTCCCGACAGAACGATCCCGCCGTGTTCGTCTGACTCATTTGTCGCAGGTGCTGCATGATCCGGATGTACAACCGGCGCACCCTCCGCCGGCCGCGGCGCCGCTCAGCGCCTTGAAATCCGAAAGAGACATCTCGACTTTTGTTTGGCACCGGGACATCAGTTTTTCCGCGCCCCTGCCCCCGCACAGCGGACATTCAACCTCACTGTCGCGGTCGTTCATCGATCCCAGATGCTCAAACTCGCCCCGGCACCGGTTGCAGCGGTATTCGTAGATTGGCATATCACCTTCTCCTTTTTTTGTTCCTGTCGTGGCGCCGCCGTTCCGGTCAGTAGGGCCGGCCCTTCAGCTCATCCACGTGCAGCGAAGCCTCGTGAGCCGCCGTAGCGCCGTCACCGCAGGCCGTCACGATCTGGCGCAGCGGTTTGGCTATACAGTCGCCGGCGGCGAACAGACCCCGCTCGGACGTTCTCATAGATCCGTCGGTAACAATATAGCCACCCTCGTCGAGCTTGACAACCCCACGGACACTGTCCGTCAGGGGATCAAGACCAATAAAGACAAAGACGCCGTCCACGGGGAGGGTAACGTATTCATCGCCGCCGTGCAGCTTTCTCACCCTGATGCCGGTGACGACGTCTTCTCCCTCGATTTTGTCGACCACGGCGTTCCAGCAGAAATCTATTTTTTCGTTCGCAAAAGCACGCTCCTGAAGAATCGCCGCCGCACGCAGCCGATCGCGGCGGTGAATGATCGTCACTTTTTCGGCGAACTTCGTCAGAAAGAGGGCTTCCTGGACGGCCGTGTCACCGCCCCCGACCACGGCCACCGCACTGTTCCGGTAGAACGGACCGTCGCAGGTGGCGCAATAGGAAATACCTTTCCCGATGAAATCCTGCTCCCCGGGGACGTCGAGCGCGCGCCACCGCGCTCCCGTGGCAATGATGACCGACAGAGCGCGATAGGATCCATCGCCCGTGCTGACGGTCCAGCCGTCAACGGCTCCCAGGCGGGTCTTCTTAACCGACTGGATTTCTTCCGCCCTGGCCTCGGCGCCGAAGGCGAGCGCCTGGGTCCTCAGACGGCTGTGCAGTTCGAATCCGCCCACATCGGGAACGCCGGGATAGTTCTCAACCAGGTCGGTGATGGTGATCTGGCTCACGGTTGTCGACCCTTCAAGTATCAGAGTCTTCATGCCCGACCGGGACGCGTACAGAGCCGCCGTCAATCCGGCCGGTCCGCCGCCTGCTATCAGGCAATCACATACATCTTCCGGTATTTTTACGTCACTCATGTTCTTTCAACCTCCTGGACGGCACAAGTGAGCATGTACCAATCCGCAATTTCATTTCCAGGCATCATCACTAACAGACTGTTATCCCTTAATGCAACCTATCGACCTCATACGGGCGACCTTGCGCGACAGGCCCGCACCGTGGACGACGTTGACCACGTCTTCGATATTTTTATAGGCCTCGGGTATTTCTTCATTGATCGTTGCCCGTCCCGTGGCCATTACGATTATTCCCTGTTTTTCCAGTTCCGTCCTCACCTGTCGACGCGCGCCCGCCTTTCTTGCTCTGCTGCGGCTCATCAGCCGCCCGGCGCCGTGGCAGGTGCTGCCGAAGGTTTCCCTGAAGGCCAGCTCCGTTCCGACGAGCAGATATGAACCGGTACCCATGTCACCCGGAATCAGCACCGGCTGACCGACGTCGCGGTACCGGCCGGGCAGATCGGGGTGTCCCGGCGGGTACGCGCGGGTAGCTCCCTTGCGGTGCACACAGAGACGTTTCCGCACGCCGTCGATCTCCAAATCCTCCACGGAGGCGATATTGTGGCACACGTCATAGACGAGGCGCATGCCGATGTCCGCCGGCGATCGTTCGAGCACGCGCTGAAAGGTCTCCGCCGCCCGGTGCATGAGAATCTGGCGGTTGGCCCAGGCGTAGTTGGCGGCGCATGCCATGGCGCCGAGGTAGTCCTGTCCTTCCCGCGATTGCAGATAGGCGCATGCCAGTTGCCGGTCGGGAAGTCGGAAATCGAGCAACCCGGCCCGTTTGACCATGCGGGCCAGGTATTCATCGCACACCTGGTAGCCGAGTCCGCGGGATCCCGTGTGTATCATCACCACCACCTGTCCCGGTTCGACACCGAACGCACGGGCCGCCCTGTCGTCGAAAATCTCGTCCACAACCTCTATTTCAAGAAAGTGATTGCCCGATCCCAGGGTGCCGAGCTGATTCCTGCCCCGTTCAAGCGCCCGGTCGCTGACGCCGTCGGGATCGGCACCCCCAAGCACGCCGCGCTGTTCAGTCATCTCGAGATCCGCCGGCGTTCCGTACCCACGCTCAACCGCCCAGGCCGCACCTTTTTCAAAAACCTGCCTTTCTTCCGCTTTCGTAAGATTCAGGGGCCCGCTCGATCCCACCCCGCTGGGAATCGCGCTGAAGAGACCGGCCACCAGCTCTTTCAGTCGACCGCGTATATCATCGATACAAAGATCGGTGGTCATCAGGCGGACGCCACAGTTGATATCGTATCCGACGCCCCCCGGTGAAATAACGCCTTCGTCCATGTCAAAGGCGGCGACGCCTCCGATGGGAAAGCCGTAACCCCGATGTATGTCGGGCATGGCAAGCGATGCCGCCTGAATGCCGGGCAGGTGGGCCACGTTTGCCACCTGGCGGAGGCTCTCGTCGTCCCGAATAGTTTCCATCAGGACATCGTCCGCGTACACGATACCGGGAACACGCATGCCCCCCTGAGGCTGAATCTTCCACCGGTACCGATCGATGCGTTCCATGACGATATCAGACATCGAGCACCACCCGCGCCGTCAGCATCCCCCGCGATTCCTCGAGTGTCACGCCGTGATAGGTGACCGCTTTTATTTCCCTGATCGGAGTGTGCCGTTGCGGGTCACGGGGTTCTCCATTCACGCGGCAGCTCACGCTTCGGTCGCCGATCGAATCAACGGCGAGGCGCTTCGGAAGAAACGCCTCGCCGTTGATGAGAAATAACAGTTCCCGAAGAAAATTGACGAGCAGCTCTTCCGGATCGTGGCCTTCCGCTGTTACAACCCGTTCTTCCACCGCCCGAATGTCGCTCCTGTCAACGACACACCCGGTAAGGGCCTCGCCGGCGCGCTCAAGCAGATCGGCCATCGAGGCACCGCTGCATTCCAGACCGAGGTCGGCGGTGTGATCGAACAGCTTAATTGCCGTCGTCACCGTCCTCCGTTGTTTCGGCGTCGTTGTTTTCATCGACCTGTTCGGCTTCGTCGAGGGCGACATCGTTTTCTTCGCCGCTCGGTTCCTCGCCCCGCTCGGCCCGGGCGAGTCCGACGAGACGCTCTTCGGATTCGAGGTTGATCAGCTTGACTCCCTGGGTGCTCCGGTGAAGCAGCGAGATATCTTCCACGTTCAGTCGAATGATGTTGCCGGTATTACTGATCAGCATAACGTCTTCGTTATTGCAAACCTGCAACACGACGGTTACGAAACCGACCCGCGGCGTTGTTTTGAGATTGATGATGCCCTTGCCGCCTCGAGTCTGGAGACGGTATTCCGCCACGTCGGTCCGCTTGCCGAAACCTTTTTCCGACACGGTCAGGATCGAGTTTCCACCTGAAAGAATCTCCACGCCCACGACCCGGTCGCCCGGCTCCATTCTGATGCCGGTGACGCCCCGGGCGGTGCGGCCCATGGGGCGAACGTCCGTTTCCTTGAACCTGATGGAATGTCCCCGGTTTGTGCCCAGAAAAATGTTCCGTTCCCCGTCGGTCAGGTGAACGCCGATCAGTTCATCGCCTTCGTCGAGCGTCAGCGCGATAATGCCGCCCGACCGGGGATTGGAGTAGGCAAGCAGTTCCGTTTTTTTCACGATGCCGTTCCGGGTCGCCATGAAAACATATTTCCCCGCCTCGAATTCCCTGACGGGCAAAAACGCCGTAATGTGTTCGTCGTCGCCTATTTCAATGAGATTGACGACGGCCTTCCCCCTGGCCGCCCGGCCGGCCTGCGGGATCTGATAGACTTTCAGCCAGTAGACCCGCCCCCTGTTTGTGAAAAAGAGGATATGACTGTGGCTGGAAGCTATGAAGATCTTCTCGACGAAATCGTCTTCCTTGGTTCCCATACCCATCTTGCCCCGGCCGCCCCGCCGCTGACTCGTATAGAGGCTGACGGGATTGCGCTTGATGTATCCCTGGTGGGATATGGTAACCACCATGTCTTCTTCAACGATCATGTCCTCGACATCGATCTCCTCGCTGTCCCGTACGATTTCCGTCCGTCGCTCGTCACCGAATCGCTTTTTGATGTCTTCGAGTTCTTCCTTGATTATGTTCATCACTTTACGGATGTCGGCGAGAATGCCTTCGAGCTCGAGAACCAGCTCGGACACCTCCCGGTGTTCCGCCCTGATCTTGTCGCGCTCCAGGCCCGTGAGCCTTTGCAGCCGCATTTCGAGAATCGCCTTCGCCTGATCCTCTGACAGACCGAAATCGTCCACCAGCCGGCTCGATGCTTCCCGTGGATTCGAGGACGCACGAATGGCCGCGACCACGTCGTCTATATTGTCGAGGGCGATAATCAGTCCCTCAAGAATGTGCAGTCTCGCCCGAGCGCGGGCAAGGTCGAAGCGTGTCCTTCGTATCACGACTTCCTGCCGGAATATAATAAATTTTTGAAGGATTTCCTTGAGATTCAACAACTTCGGCCGTCCCTGGTCGATGGCCAGCATGATGATGCCGAAGGTTGATTCCATGGGCGTCTGTTTATACAGCTGGTTCAGAATGACGGAGGCGTTTTCGTCGCGCTTCAGGTCGATGGCGATCCGAAGGCCGTCCCGGTCCGATTCGTCCCGCAGGTCGGCGATGCCGTTTATCTTTTTTTCCTTGACCAGATCTGAAATTTTTTCGATCAGGGAAGCTTTGTTCACTTGGTACGGCAGTTCTGTGATAACGATACTTTCCCTGTCGTTCCGCGCATTTCGTTCAACCAGGGCCCGGGCGCGTATGCGGATTATTCCCCGGCCTGTTCTGTAGGCTGACAGTATACCCTCGCGTCCGTTGATGAATCCCGCCGTGGGAAAATCGGGCCCCTGGATATACCGCATCAAGTCGTCCACGGTCAGTTCGGGATTGTTGATGAGCGCGACGGCCGCATCGCAGACTTCCGTGAGGTTGTGAGGCGGTATGTTCGTGGTGACACCGACGGCGATGCCCGAAGAACCGTTCAGGAGCAGCTCGGGTATTCTCGCGGGCAGCACGACCGGTTCCTCGAGAGTCTCGTCGTAGTTGGGAATGAAATCGACCGTGTTCTTGTCGATATCGGCGAGCATCTCGTCGGCGATACGGGCCATCCTGCTTTCCGTGTACCGCATGGCGGCCGGCGGATCGCCGTCGATGGAACCAAAGTTTCCCTGGCCGTCCACCAGCGGGTAACGCATCGAGAAATCCTGGGCCATTCGGACGATTGTGTCATAGGCAGCCGAATCGCCGTGAGGATGATACTTGCCGATGATATCGCCCACGATGCGGGCGGATTTCTTATAGGGTTTGTTCCAGCGGTTTCCCAGATCGGCCATCGCGAACAGGGCGCGTCGATGAACCGGTTTCATGCCGTCGCGCACGTCGGGTATGGCCCGGCCGATAATGACGCTCATGGCGTAGTCCACGTAGGAACTTTTCATTTCGTCTTCTATGTTGACGGGCATATTCCGCTGCTTCAACTGATCCATTCTGTTTCTTTCCTCCCTATAACGAAGGGGTGGCGCACCGTGCAACGGAACTCTTCCACGGAAAGAACATTCCCGCGGCGCGGTGCGTAACCCCCGTCAGGCGATTATACGTCGAGATTTGAGACGTTCAGGGCGTTCTCAAATATGAAATCACGGCGCGGCGCCACCTGGTCTCCCATGAGTGTGGAAAATATTACGTCCGCCGCGACTGCGTCTTCCACTCGAACCTGCAGAAGTGTCCTGCGTTCGGGATCCATGGTGGTTTCCCATAGTTGTTCCGGATTCATTTCACCGAGACCCTTGTAACGCTGCAGCGAAAAACCTTTCTTTCCGGCGTGCAGCACATGGTCGATGAGGGCTTTGGCGGTCGGCAGATCCACACCCGGAGTGCCCTCTTCACCGTCCCGTTCGATCACACGGTAGGGCGCTTCGCCCAGGAGCTCCATCTGCTTGAGAAGCGACCGCACTTCAGAAAATTTCGGCTGGTTGAAAATATTCCGGTCGATCCAGGTGATATTCTCGCCGCCGTTTTCGACAATTTTAAAAAACAGCTTGTAACCGCCGCGTTCATGGTCTTCTTCCGTCCAGAACGAATGTACCGTCTCTCCGATCGCCCCGGAGATCCGTTTGCCGAGTTTCATCAACACTGTCTCATCGACAAAGTTACCGGGATTGAAAGCGGGATCGCCCGCCGTGAGCCTCACCACCGTGCCGTGTTTGCCGCTTCTATGGAACTTGTCGAGGAGTGTTTCGACTGTTACGGCCTTTTTAAGAACTACGAGAAGTTTGGCGCCCGTCAGACGCCCCCCGTCATTCAGTACAACGGCAACCTTTTCCACGCCGTTTTCCAGTATGAAGTTTTCCATTTCTTCTTCACTCGCTATATACATAGCTTTTTTTCCGTCGGCGATTCTAAAAAGCGGCGGTTGCGCGATATACAGATAGCCGCGCTCGATGAGTTCCCTCATGTAGCGGAAGAAAAAGGTAAGCAGGAGTGTCCGGATGTGAAGCCCGTCGATATCGGCGTCCGTCATGATGACAACCTTGTGATAGCGGAGTTTGCTGATGTCGAAATCTCCTTCACCGATGCCCGTTCCCAGGGCGGTAATGATAACCTTGATTTCGTTACTGGTAAGCATTTTGTCGAACCGGGCCTTCTCGACATTGAGCAGTTTCCCCCGTAACGGAAGAATCGCCTGGTTGCGTCGATCACGACCCTGTTTTGCCGACCCTCCCGCCGAGTCTCCCTCAACAAGGTAAATCTCGCTCTGAGACGGATCCCGTTCCTGGCAATCGGCCAGTTTACCCGGCAGGGCCGATACCTCGAGGGACGACTTCCGCCGGGTCAACTCCCTGGCACGCCGCGCCGCTTCCCGCGCGCGGGAAGCTTCGGTCGACTTACTGACGATCTGCCGCGCAACGGAAGGGTTTTCCTCAAAAAAAACGCCGAGTTTCTCGTAAACAACACCTTCCACGAGCCCCTTCACGTCGCTGTTTCCGAGCTTTGTTTTCGTCTGTCCCTCAAACTGGGGCTGCCGGACCTTGACGCTGATGACACAGGCGAGTCCTTCCCGCACATCCTCGCCCCGAAGCTGGATTTTGCCGTTTTTCAACATGCCGGCTGACGTGGCATACGCATTGATAACACGCGTCAGCGCCGACCGGAATCCGACCAGATGGGTTCCTCCCTCCGTGGTGTTGATGCTGTTGGCATAGGAAAAAACATTTTCCATATACGAATCGTTGTACTGCAGGGCGACCTCGACCTGGCAGTCCTCCCGTTCGCCGCTGATAAAGATGGGTTTCTTGTGCAGAGGCTTCTTGTTTCTGTTTAGGTATTCCACGAACGAAACGATGCCGCCGCGGTACAGGAATTCATTTTCTCTATCCGAACGTTCATCTTTCAGAACGATTTTGACACCGCGGTTCAAAAAGGCCAGTTCCCGCAGCCTGTTCGACAATATATCGAAACTGAAATCAATTTCGCTGAAAATATCATTGTCGGGCATAAAGGTGATCTTGGTTCCGCGCCGCCTTGTTGTTCCCGTCTCTTTCAGGGGCGACACGGGAACCCCGCGCCGGTATTCCTGAAGGTATACGCGCCCCTCTCTCCACACTTCCAGCTCGAGATAGCTGGACAGGGCGTTCACCACGGAAACACCGACACCGTGGAGACCACCCGATATCTTATAGCTGTCGTTACTGAACTTCGCTCCCGCGTGAAGCTTTGTCATCACTACTTCCGCGGCGGACACCTTTTCCGTCTTGTGTTCGTCGACGGGTATTCCCCGTCCGTTATCGCTGACCGTGACGCTATTATCGATCCGAATCTTGACATCGATAGTGTCACAGTACCCGGCAGAGGCTTCGTCGATACTGTTGTCGACCACTTCATACACCAGGTGATGCAGCCCCTCTTTCGAGGTGCTGCCGATGTACATCGCCGGTCGTTTACGAACAGCCTCCAGCCCCCCGAGAACTTTTATATTATCGGCTCCGTATGTTTCTTTTTCCAACACGCTTCGTTCCTCGATCCGTTTATTCTATTTTGATCGGCATAATAATGCACAGATGATCATCTGTTCCCTTGACCCGCATGACACCGGGTCCTCCGTCGCTTCTCATCTCGAAAGAAATTGTCTCTCCTTCCATGCTGTCCACGGCCTCAATAAGATATCGTACATTAAAACCGGCCGAAATCGACCCATCATTATAATCGACCGGTACTTCCTCGTTTGCTTCGCCAACGTCGGGGTTCGTGGAATTGAGTTTCATAATGCCTTTATCCAACGAAATAATAACGCCACTGAACAACTCGGTCGACATGACACCCATTCTTCGCAGTGACTGCAAAAAACGGTGTTTCTCGATCAGCACGGAAGCACCCCTGTCTTTGGGCACGACGCGCCGGTAATCGGGATACACGGCGTCTATGAGACCGAGTCGCAACATACTCGTATCCTTTCTGACCACCATGACATGGTCCGCGACGCCCATCTCGACCACACCCTCGCCGTCATCTACCATCTTTCGTACTTCTCCCAGCCCCTTTCTCGGTATGATCACTCCCTCCACCGAAAGACCGTCGTCCTTTTCCTCCGGCAACGCCTGCGCTACAAGAGACAACCGGTGACCGTCAGTCGCAACCATTTCACATATTGTCCCTTCCTTCTTGAAGAAGATGCCGTTCAGGCTCGGCCGCGTTTCATCCGTGGAAGCCGCGTAAAATACTTTTTTTATAATGCCCTTGAGCAACCGCGCCGGGATTGTGAAGCACGGTATGGTATCTTCCCGCCGCACGTCCGGAAAATCATCAGCCGGAATACCGGGAATACGATACTCCGCTTTTTCGGCCGCCAGGAAGGCCTGGTTGTTTCCGGAGGTCGTGAAATGGATTTGTTCACCTTCCATTTCACGTATCATTTCATAGAGTTTTCTCGCATTAACGGTGATATCGCCCTTCTCGGATACCTGGGCCTCGTAGTCAGCCACCAGCCCTATTTCCCTGTCGGTCGCCACAATGCGGATCGATGTACTGTCAGCCCTGATGAGAATATTGCTCAGTATTGGAATGGTTGTCTTTCGTTCTACTATTCCCAGTGTTCTCTGTACGGCTTCCTGAAAAACGTTCCTGTCCACAGAAAAATCCATCGTGTCACCTATTCTTTCAAGTAAAAATAAAAAAAATAGTAGTAACAATAGTGGTTGTTGATATGTGGATAATCATTATTTCGCCTTGTGTTACCGTTCCTTATACTGATGGAACCTGTTGCTTTCCTGTTGACCCGACAGTGGAGGGTAGTTAACCTTTTCGCTGCAGGGTTTCCTCGATTTCTTCCACGAGGCTTCTCAGTGTTCCATCTTTGCCTATTCGGGACCTGATTTTATTGTTGGCGTAGATAACGGTCGAATGGTCGCGATTGCCGATTTTCGAACCGATGTCCGGGAATGATAATTCCGTGAGCTTCCGCGCCAGATACATGGCTACCTGTCGAGAGAGCACGATATCCTTGTTCTTTTTCTGTGATTTAAGATCGGCGATCTTGATGTTGAACTGAGAGGCAACCACCTTGACGATATCATCGACGGTGATGTCTTGTTTTTTGACCTGCTTCATGAGTTTTTTCATGATTTCCCTGATAGTGTCGACGGTAATTTCACTGCCGGTGAGGGATGCGTATGCCGCTATTCTCGTCAGTATACCCTCAAGTTCCCGAATATTGGAATCGGCCGCCGAGGCAATGTACTGTACGACGTCGTCGGGAATGTTCATATTGTTCTCGGCCGCTTTTTTGCGAATGATTGCGACCCGTGTTTCCATCTCGGGCGGCTGAATATCGGCGATGAGACCCCATTCAAACCGCGAACGCAGGCGTGCTTCGAGATTCTGGATTTCCTTGGGAAATTTATCACTGGTAACGACGATCTGTTTTCCTGAATCATGAAGCGTGTTGAACGTGTGAAAAAATTCTTCCTGGGTTCGTTCCTTGCCGGCGATGAACTGAATGTCGTCGATGAGGAGACAATCGATCTTCCTGTATTTTTCTCTGAATTCGGGCATTTTGTCGTAGCGGATCGAATTGATCAATTCATTCATGAATTCCTCGGCTGAAACATAGAGGACGTTTTTTTTCGGATAGAGTGAGGTTGTAAGAAGACCGACTGCGTTGATCAGGTGCGTCTTGCCAAGTCCGACACCGCCGTAAATGAACAGGGGATTGTAATTATGGGCCGGTTGTTCCGCCACGGAACGTGCCGCCGCGTGAGCAAACTGGTTTGACGAGCCGACGATGAACCGCTCGAAACTGTAGTGGGGATTGAGTGACGACAGCGGTCGTTGAGGAAGGGTCGCCTGCTCGACTTTGGTTGTTTCATCTGCTTCGGCTGTCCGCTCGGCCGTCGAAAGAATCGAACTATTTGATTTCTGTATAGAAAATGATACTGAAACGTGTGTCGAAGCGACACTCGACACGGCGTCACAGATCAGTGAATAGTAGTTATCGACAATCCAGTCCCTGAAGAACTTGTTCGGCACCGATAACGTCACCGTGTTGTCTTCGATGGACTGAATTTTTATCGGTTTAATCCAGGTTTCGAAGTTCTGTTTGGTGATGTTGTCTTTAATTATTTTAGTGCTTTCGGACCAAATAGTTTCCAAATTCATACTTTCCTATACACAGGGTTATCAACAGCTGTTGATACAGGGAGTGTTGCCACGTTTCCTGTCGTTACCCGATCTCTGATGACAGGATCCGTTCTACGACCCTGTTCAATTCGTCGTCCGACCTATATCGTATTTCAAGCACTCCACCCCGTTTTTTCGGTTTCACGACGACTTTGGCCATCAGTGATCGTGACAGCGTCGTTTCCAGTTCCCGGAACCCGGGACGATGCGATTCCTTTTTCGGGGCTGCTGTTTTTTTGCCGGCTTCTTTTGCGAGCCGCTCCGCTTCCCTGACCGAAAGCTTTTTTGAGTTAATGTTATGAAACAGGCTCATCTGCTTTGCAGCGGACTGCAGGGACAGCAAGGCCCGGGCATGCCCGGCGGTTATTTTTTCTGCAACCAGCGCTTCCCGTATTTTCGAGGGAAGTTTCAGCAGTCTCAGGGAATTTGCTATGGTTGAGCGGTCCTTGCCGACCCGGAGGGCTATTTCTTCCTGTGAAAGATGAAAGTTCGAAAGCAGACGGTTGTAGGCGTCCGCTTCTTCGATCGGGTTCAGTTCCTCCCGCTGAATGTTTTCTATAAGCGACCATTCGGCGAGATCACGGTCCGTCGCTTCCCTGACGACGACAGGTACTTCCCGAAGTCCCGCTGCCTGGGCGGCTCTCCATCGCCGCTCACCGGCGATGATTTCGTAACCGGAATCGATTTTCCTGACGATGATCGGTTGAATGATACCGTTTGTCCTGATGGAATCAGCAAGGTTCTTGATTTCATCGCCGTCAAACGATCGCCGGGGCTGGAATGAGTTTGGTCGCAGTTCCTCAACGCCGCAGACGACGTAACGCGGTTTCGGCGATCCGTCGTCGACCAGGTCGGTAAAAATTGCCCCCAGTCCTTTTCCCAGGGCGTTTCTCTTGGCCATTACAGTCTCCCGTCGTTGAGGATTTCTTTTGCGAGCTCCATGTAGGACAGGGCTCCCCGGGATGCGCCATCATACTGAAATATCGGCATGCCGTAACTCGGACATTCCGAAAGTCTTACGTTTCGTGGAATAACCGTGGCAAACACTCGCGAACCAAAATATTTTCTGACTTCTTCGGCAACCCGGTGTGAAATGCCGTTCCGTACATCAAACATGGTCAACAGGATACCGGCAAGCGATAACTGCGGATTCAGCCGGGCCTGAATGAGTTTGACCGTGTTCAGGAGCTGTCCCAGTCCCTCCAGCGCAAAATATTCACACTGAAGAGGAATGATCAGGGCGTCGGACGCTACCAGTGCGTTCACCGTCAAAAACCCCAGGGATGGAGGACAATCGATTATAATATAATCATAGCCTCTGTCAATGTTTCTCACGGCATTTTTCAGCCGTTCCTCCCGTTTCGGCATGGTGACGAATTCAACTTCAACGCCGACCAGGTCCTGGTTCGAGGGCATAACGTCGAGCATGGGAACCGACGTACCGATGATCACATCGTCCGCGACGGCTCTGCCGATCAGGACGTGATAAAGATTGCCGGTTGCAACGTCGTTTTTGGCGATGCCCAGCCCGGTCGTTGCGTTTGCCTGGGGATCCGCGTCGACCAGCAGTATTTTCTTGTTCGAGGCGGCAAGCGCCGCCGCAATGCTGATCGCGGTCGTTGTTTTACCGACGCCGCCCTTTTGATTTGCAATTGATAGTATGTTTCGCACGGCCGAGAAAAAATTCTTTCATAACGTGATTTCACGGGATAAGTGAGCGATGCTATCACAAAAGCATTTCGAAGAGAAGGTCAATTTTGGTTGCCGGGCATGGCGCGTTAAAGCCGGCGATGCCTGATATTTTTTCGAAAAAGAACAAGACATCGCGCGCCCGTTCCGAAGGGAAGTTCCAGGATGCGGCGTCCCGCGTCCTCCATGTCGAACCGGGCGGCCGCGGCAAGTGCGTCCTCAATTTCGCGGTCCGGTGGCGTACCCTTCATTGCTATAAGCATACCGCCCGGTTTCAGGAAATAACCGGCAATGCCGACAAGTTGCTCTGTCGTGAAGGCGGCCCTGGACACGACGAAGTCATAACTCGCCCGTTGTGATGCTTCGTTCATCATCTCTTCGATCCTGTCGTGAATCACCGACGCCTTTTCGAGCTCAAGGAGCCGCGTGGCCTGTTTGAGAAAGGAAGCTTTTTTTCGCGATGATTCAACGAGGGTAACCTCCAGAGATTCGTGCATGATGGCGAGAGGTATGCCCGGAAATCCGGCGCCCGTTCCCGCGTCGAGAAGCCGGGCCGGGCCGCCGGTCACGATCGGGAGGACCGTGAGGGCGTCGGCGAAGTGTTTCACCGGCAGGTCCAGCGGCGTTTTCAACGAGAGGAGCGACATCTTCGCGTTCCAGGTGATAAGTTCATCGCGGTAGAGCGCAAACCGTCGCACCTGGCGCTCCGTCGGAGACAGGCCGAGATCCGTGGCGGCTCGCCGGAACAGCATTTCCCACGATTCCTGCGTTTCATCGAGTGTATGTCCGGTGGACTTTCGAGTCATAATAGTGATAGTAAGCCAAGATCAAAAGCGGTGCAACGGATATGATGCGACAAACCAGGCCGGAGGCATACGAAAACCGGGTGAACATGGACAATATGTCCATTGTTCTCGTCAGGCCGAAACATTCGGGCAACATCGGCTCGGTCGCCAGGTGTGCCTCGAACATGGACGTGAAAAATATCATCGTTGTCGATCCGCGCATGATTAATCACGAAGAGATCGATAAAATGGCGACTCATGCGGCGAAACGGGTTGTCGAAAAAATCCGCTGCGTATCCTCTCTCGACGAAGCGCTCGCTCCCTTCCAGTACGTTGTGGGAACGACGGCCCGCCGCGGTACGTCCAACCTGCGCGGATCCATCGTGTCCTCGACGGAACTGGGGGAAACGCTCGCTCCCGTTTCCCGGGAGAACCAGGTGGCGCTGGTGTTCGGGCCAGAGGACCGAGGCCTGACGAACCGGGAATTGCAGCGATGCCATATCGTCGCGGGAATACCCACGTCGGAAACCTTTTCATCAATCAACCTTTCCCACGCTGTCATGATCGCCTGTTACGAATTATTTACCTGGCGGGGTACGAAATCATCGCCGCGTATTCCCAGACTTGCTTCCGCCTGTGAGCTGGAGGCCATGTACGAGTCACTGCGCGAGCTGTTCCTCAAAATTGATTTTATTAATGCCGAGAACCCCGATTACTGGATGGTGGCGGTTCGTAATTTCTTCTCCCGAACGACGCTCCGGGCCAGGGATGTCAAGATCATTCGCGGCATCTGCCGCCAGGTTGAATGCTACGGCGAGGGCACGACATCGGGATCGGTAAAGCAAAACAAAAACCTTGACATTCCTACGGGCGACCCTTACAAAAATTCCACAGCAACCAAACAGGCCGGTCGCAACCGGCCTCAGAGTGACACCACGATTTCCACGGGATTCGGAAAGCGGCACAGCCGCTCCGGGGGAGAGGACGGGGAATCATGATGACGCAGGAAACGGGGATATGCACATGACCGATCTGTTTACGTTCACGGGAGCAAAAAAAATAATTTTCGGGCGGGGAGCCTTCGAAGGGATCGCCGGCGCCATCGGGGAACTCGGCGGCACGAAGCCTTGTATCGTTATCGATGGACAACTGGCACGTTCCGGAATGGCCGCGCGGACGGCGGAACTGCTGGACGGAAGTGGACTGGAGTATGTTCTGTTCGACCGGATCGACGGCGAACCGCCCCTCGAGATCGCCGACGAGGGGGCGCAACTGATACGGGACGCGAATGCCGATATAGTCATAGGTGTCGGCGGCGGCAGCGCGATGGACGCCGCCAAGGCCATGGCGGTGCTCGCGCGAGGCAACGACAGGGCCGAACAGTATCTCGGGCTTAACCGTGTTCCCGGGCCGGGATTACCGACGATCATGGTTCCCACCACAGCGGGCACGGGAAGCGAGGTAACCTTCACGGCGGTATTCATACGAAACGATCTTCGAAAGAAAGAGGGCATGAACAGTCCATTTCTGTACCCGGATATTGCCCTGCTCGATCCACTGCTGACCCTGTCCGTGCCCCCGGCCGTAACGGCTTCTACTGGCATTGATGCCTTCTGCCACGCATTCGAATCGTTCACGTCGCGACAGGCGAGCCCCATGAGCGGACTCTTTTCTCTCGAGGCGATACGGCTCATCGCGGAAAACCTGAGGACCTGCGTTCACAACGGTGCGGACGCCGACGCCCGGGAAGGAATGCTGCTGGGAAGCCTCTACGCGGGGCTTGGTCTCGCGAACGCGGGCGTCACGGCGGTGCACTCCCTGTCCTATCCGCTGGGGGGACGCTATGGTATTCCGCATGGACTGGCCAACACCGTGCTGCTGCCCGCGGTCATGAGGTTCAATCTGCCCGCTGCGCTGGAAAAATACGCCGTCGTCGCCGAGACCATGGGTGAACCGGTGGAGGATTGTTCGCTGCGGGAAGCAGCGATGTACGCCGTCGACGCCGTCGAGGAATTAATAAGCGACTGCGGCGTCGACAGCACCCTGGAGACGCTGGGCATCGCGCGGGACGACTTTAATGAAATAGCCGAACAGGCCATGAAGGTGTCGCGGCCGCTGGAGAACAATCCGCGGGCCCTGTCGCCGGAGGACGCTCGCGAGATTTACGGCGAGGCATTTTAGAGGCATAATGAACGATACCAAGGAGGAAGCGAAATGGCGGGTGCCGAACTGATAGGAAAAGAAGAAATACAGGAAGTTATGGAGGTGCTGGAAACAGGTGTCCTCGCCCGTTATGATTTTCACGATAAGCGCAAAGGCGTGTATAAGGTTGCGGAATTTGAGAGGGCATTCGCCGACTATCTGGGAGCGGCGCATACACTGGGTGTCACCTCCGGTTCGGCGGCCCTGAAGGTGGCCCTGACCGCACTCGACGTGGGCCACGGGGACGAGGTGATCGTGCCGGCCTTCGATTTCATCGCCACGTACGAGTCGGTTCTCGAGGTCGGCGCCATTCCCGTTATGGCCGATATCGACGACACCTACAACCTTGATCCCGGTGCCGTGGAAAAGCGCGTGACGCCACGCACGCGGGCGGTTATTCCCGTGCACATGTGTGGGTCGGCAGCTCGAATAGAAGAAATCGTCGCCGTGGCGCGCAAACACGGTCTTCTTGTGCTGGAAGACAACGCCCAGGCCTGTGGGGGCAGCGTAGGAGGAAAAAAACTGGGGACCTTCGGAGACATGGGGATTCTCAGCTTCGATTACTATAAAACCATGACCACCGGCGAAGGCGGCCTGGTCATAACAGACAGCAAGCGGCTCTACGACCGGGCCGACTGGTACCACGACCATGGCCACGATCACAATCCGGCGGTGGGGCGCGCGCAGGAGGGGCGCTCGTTCCTGGGATTCAATTACCGCATGGGCGAATTGCAGGGCGCGGTAGGTCTCGCGCAACTGAGAAAAATCGATGATATCATCACCGGTCAACGCCGCAACAAGGCGCTGCTGCGGGAAGCGTTAAGCACGATTCCCGGCATCACCTTCCGGGAACATGTCGATCCCGCGGGGGACACGGCGACCTTTATCGGATTTTCACTGCCCGATGAAAGGACGGCAAGAGCCCTCAAGGGGGCGCTCCAGAACAACGGCGTTGATTCGATTTATTACAGGGAAAACGCCTGGCACTACGCGCCCCGGTGGGAGCACCTGATAGCCGGAGCAACGGCCAACTCGAAAGGATATCCCTTCACCAGCCCGCTGTATACCGGTACGGTGGACTATTCCGTTGACCATATTCCGCACGCCGAAGACCTGCTCGCGCGATCTCTCTTTATGGCGGTTCCGGTTATCATGACGGAAGAGCGAAGCGGGACGGTCATCGGTGGCATAGAAAAGGCCGCGGCAACCGTGTAAAGGAGAAATCCGGGCATGATAATCGTAACGGGAGGGGCCGGTTTTATTGGAAGCGCCCTAGTCTGGAAGCTCAACAGCGAGGGAATCGGAGATATTCTGATCGTGGACCACCTGGGATCATCGGACAAGTGGAAGAATCTTGTCAACCGGCGGTTCGACGATTATCTGCACAAGGATTCTTTTCTGGAACTGGTACGGGATGACAGGATCGGCGGGGAAATCGAAGCGGTGGTGCATCTGGGCGCCTGTTCGTCCACAGTTGAGCGGGACGCCGATTATCTTGTGGAGAATAATTACCGTTACAGCAGGATACTTGCCGAATGGGCGCATCGCCGGAACATCCGCTTTATATACGCGAGCAGCGCCGCCACCTACGGTGACGGGTCGCGGGGATTTTCCGACGACAACACGGTGAGCGCCGGGCTTCGTCCCATTAACATGTACGGTTATTCGAAGCAGCTTTTCGACCGATGGGTGCTTTCAAACAGTCTGGACGAACATATGGCGGGCATTAAATTTTTCAACGTTTTCGGGCCGAACGAGTATCACAAAGGCGAGATGCGCAGCGTGGTTCACAAGGCGTACGGACAGGTACGGAACCGGGGGAGAGTGGAACTTTTTAAATCACACCGGGACGGTATTGAACATGGGGAGCAGAAACGTGATTTTATTTACGTGAAAGACTGTGTGAGCGTACTCTGGTGGCTTATTGAGCGGCGGGACGTTCAGGGTATCTTCAATCTGGGCACGGGACGCGCCCGATCGTGGAACGACCTGGCGCGGGCGGTGTTCAACGCGGCCGGCAAGCAACCGTTGATCGATTATATAGACATGCCCGAATCCATCAGGGCGCAATACCAGTACTTTACCGAGGCGTCGATGGCAAAACTCCGGTCGGCGGGCTACGAGACGCCCTTCATGTCACTGGAGGACGCGGTGGCGGATTACGTGGGCAATTATCTCGCGGGGGAGCAGCGATGCCTCGAATAGTCTGTATTATTCCCGCGCGCTACGAGTCGACGAGATTCGCTGGCAAGCCCCTGGCCGACATGGGTGGAAAACCGATGATACAGCGGGTATACGAGCGAGTTTTGCTATGCCCGCTGGTTCGGGAAGCCGCTGTCGCCACCGACGACGAACGCATAGTACGGGCAGTCGAGGCATTCGGTGGTCGGGTGATCATGACGGCCGCAACACAGCGTTCAGGAACTGACCGCGTCGCGGAAGCGGCCGACAGCATGGAGCTCGACACAACAGATATCGTGGTTAACGTACAGGGAGACCAGCCGCTGGTTGAACCGGCTCAGATTGAAGAGGTAACAGCCCCCCTGCTGGATGATGCATCGCTTTCATTCGCAACCCTTGTCTACGAAATACGGCGACGAGAAGAAATAACCCATCCAAACGCCGTCAAGGTGGTCTTTGATCGGGATGATTTCGCGCTGTATTTTTCCCGATCAACCGTACCCTTCGCACGGAACGACGGAGATTCCCGTTATTACAAACATCACGGCATTTACGCCTATCGGCGCTCCTTTCTTTCCGTGTTCACCGGACTGGAAACGGGCCGACTGGAACAGATTGAATCGCTTGAACAGTTGAGAGCTTTGGAGCACGGTTACAGGATCAAGGTTGTGATAAGCGCTTATGATTCACCGGAAGTGGACACTCCGGAAGAACTCAGGCGAGCCGTCGACGAGATGACTGGCGGCTCAGGGAAACCGGGTACGATAAAACGGAGTATGGAAACATGAGGATAATACGATTCAGAGACGAACAGGGCGGCATGTTCTGGGGGATACCCGAGGACGAAGGAATGGAACGGGCCCGTATCATAGAGGGTGACCTGTTCAGTGGAAATCCGGGGGAGCGGATCGCGCATGTGTCGAGACTGGCTGCGCCGGTCGCACCGGCGAACATATACGCCGTCGGATTTAATTATCGCCGCCACGCCGATGAAACGGCCACGGTCTATCCGGACGAGCCGGAAATATTCATGAAACCAACGACCAGCGTTGCGGGGCCGGGAGATGCCATTCTGCTTCCGCTTGCCGGGCCTGACGAGGTGGACTACGAGGGAGAACTGGCTGTTATTATCGGGCGGACAGGCAAGAACCTGTCGCCTGCCGAGGCGCGCGAGCACGTACTGGGGTACTGTTGCGCAAACGACGTGAGCGCCCGGGACTGGCAGTGGCGAAGACAACAGCGGCAGTGGGTGAGGGGCAAGAGTTTCGATACCTTCTGTCCGCTGGGACCGTGGATCGAGACCGGCGGAACGGACTTCGATCCGACCAGCCTGCGGATTCAGACGTTTGTCAACGACAGGAAGGTACAGGACGGCGTCACGGGAGACATGATTTTCGGTGTTTACGATCTTATCAGCAGCCTGAGTCAGTCAGTAACCCTGCTGCCGGGAACGGTTATTCTGACGGGAACGCCGGAAGGCGTGGGATACACGAGACAACCGCCGATATTTCTTCGTGCGGGCGACCGAGTTTCGGTGCGGATCGAGGGACTGGGGACGCTGACGAATCCCGTTGCTTCGGAAGGTGATGTCAGGGGCGTGCATGAAGAATAAGGACCACGAAATACAGACTCGAGGTGTCATTTTCGCGGAAAAGCGGGGAGGTGGCGCCGACGGTCACGGAGGGCGCCAGGGAGGTGATACCGGGAGCAAACAGGAATGCTGGATCGAGGATGCGTATAAACGGATGAACGAGCACTTCGGTGCATTGCACTGGTGGCCGGCCGAAACTTCCTTTGAAATGGCGGTCGGGGCGATTCTGACGCAGAACACGACGTGGACCAACGCGTCGAGCGCAGTGGAACGACTTCGAGATTCGGGATTGCTCGATCCGTTCACGATGTACAGGGCGGATTCGAGGCACATAAGCGACGCTATACGGCCGGCGGGATTTTATAATATAAAGACAGACAGGCTGCGGGCCTTTATAGATTTCCTGCACGAGTGTTACGGGGGAAGCATGGAAGCCATGTTCGCCGAGGAAACCGGAAGATTACGGGAGATACTGCTGGCGGTGCACGGTATCGGCCGGGAAACGGCGGACAGCATCCTTCTTTACGGTGACAACCGCCCCGTCTTTGTAGTGGACGCGTATACGAAACGTATTCTGGAACGGCACGGCCTGGCGGAACAGAACTGGTCTTACGACGACGTTCAGAATTTGTTTCAGGAAAACTTGCCGCGGAACGCGGCTCTCTTCAATCAGTATCACGCCCTCCTGGTCAACACGGGGAAATTGTTCTGCAGGCGCCTGCCGCGGTGCGGGGAATGTCCGTTGCGGAAAAGTTGAACCGCCCTTCATGTTTCACGTGAAACATGCTTTACAGGAGAGTGATAACGATTTCCCGGTTCCGTCTGGGGCCGTCGAATTCACAGAGAAAAATATTTTGCCATGTGCCCAGCATCATACCGCCCCGCAGGAGGGGTATGGTTTCCGATGGCCCGATGATTCCGGCCTTGATATGGGCGTCGCCGTTTCCATCGACGCGGTCGTGAAGCCAGTCGCCTCGTGGCACCAGGCGTTGCAGGCATGATACCACGTCGATTCCGATGTTGGGATCCCAGTTTTCCTGAATCATGATAGCCGCGGTCGCGCCGCGCACGAAGAGAGAGCAGAGTTGAAACGAGAGATCGCTACGGGAGATTACCTCCCGAACCGGTGCTGTTATGTCGACCAGCTCTTCGCGCCTGGTTGTCGTGACGCTGATAGTCGTTCTCACGTCTCCTTCCTTTCCCGCCATAACGCTTTTTCACGGCATGGCGCCGTATTTTTTCAGTTTCTTGTGCAGGGTTCTCCTGGTGATGCCCAGTCGGCGGGCTGCTTCGCTTTTGTTGCCTCCCGCCGATTCGAGGGTCAAAAGAACGGCTTTTCGTTCCAGGTCTTCAAGCGGTTCCGACGAAAAACTGTAATTCCGGTCGTCATGGGACGGCCGAAAAAGAGAGAGGTCGTCCTCGGTTATGTAATCGGTCCTTGCCATGATAACGGCCCGTTCGACGGCGTTCATTAATTCTCGCACATTGCCCGGCCAGGAATGTTGCACAAGGCTGTTCATGGCACCGGGAGTAAAACCACGAAGTGTCCGATTGTTTTTTGCGGCGAAATCCTCGAGAAAACGCTGCGCCAGCAGGGGGATATCTTCCATGCGCTCGCGGAGCGACGGAAGGCGGATTTGAACCACATTGAGACGGAAATACAGGTCTTCCCGAAGACGGCCCTCGTCGACTTCCCGTCGCGGTTCCCTGTTGGTGGCAGCGATGATGCGTACGTCCACCGGAATCGGCGTTGCTCCGCCCACCCGGATGATTTCACGCTCCTGCAAGACCCGCAACAGTTTGACCTGCATCGCCGGCGACATATCGCTGACTTCATCGAGAAAGAGACTGCCGCCGTCAGCCAGCCGGAAGGTACCTTCCTTGCGCCGGTCCGCCCCCGTGAAGGCACCCTTTTCATGGCCGAACAATTCAGAAGCAAGCAGTGTGTCTGTCAGAGCGCCACAGTTGATCTTTATAAACGGTCCTTCGCGGCGCCTGCTGTTGTAGTGAATAGCGCCTGCGGCCAGCTCTTTGCCCGAACCGGATTCTCCCGTTATGAGAACGGTGGCGTCTGAAGGTGCCACGCGGGCCACCGTTTCCATCAGTTTTGCCATGGGTTCGCTCCGGCCGATAATGGAGCCGCTGTCGAAACGGGTTCCCAGTTGTTCCCGCAGCAGGACGTTTTCTTCCCGCAGGCGGCGGTGTTCGGCGGCCCGTTCCATGACAATCCGTACTTCATCAAAATCAAGGGGTTTTGTCAGGTAGTCGTAGGCGCCCTTCTTCATGGCTTCCACCGCCGATTCAACAGAGGAATAGGCCGTCATGATAATGACCGGGATGGCCGGATTGATGCGCCGTATCGACGGCAGCGCCTCAAGACCTGAAACACGGATCATACGGACGTCCATGAGAATCAGGTCATAGGGATATTCACGGACCAGCTCGATAGCGGTATCTCCGTCGTCGGCTTCCTCCACGACGTAGCCCCATCCCGACAGAAGCGTTTTCAACATGATGCGGTGTGCCCGGTCGTCATCAACGACCAGGATCGTACAGCTGGTTTTCATGTTTTCGACCTCGCGCCCGACGTCTCGCGAATAGTAAAACGTACGACCGTTCCCCCTCCTGGTTCGCTGTCGACAGTCATGGTTCCTCCGTGAGCTTCCACTATGTTGTGCACGATAGAAAGCCCCAGTCCCGTGCCCGAGGGCTTGGTGGTGAAATAGGGATCAAATATTTTTAACATGTCTTCTTTGGTAATACCCCAACCCGTGTCGGCGACGGTTATCACGATGCCGCCGTCATCCCGCGCTGCGCCGACCCGAAGTCGGCCGCCGTCGGGCATTGCTTCGACGGCGTTGAGATACAGGTTGAGCAAGGCCTGGCTCAGGCTGTCCGAGTCCGCGCTGATTTCAAGATTATCCACGGGCAGATCGGTTTCGACGACGATGTTTCGTTCGTCCGCCCCGTTTTTGATCATGTCAAGTGAACGCCGAACAAGGTCGGTAATGGATACGGTTGAATTCCTCAACCTGACGGGCCTGGAAAAATCCAGGAGCTGGCCCACCACTCTATTGAGACGGTCCACTTCCTCGATCATGACCTCGGCGGTGCGCCGGTCTTCCGCATCCGGGTACCGGTCCCTGAAGTAGGTGGCGAATCCCTTGATGGTACTCAGTGGATTACGTATTTCGTGAGCGACGCCCGCCGCCAGCCGGCCGACAGAGGCCAGCCGACGGCTCCGGTCGATTTCATGCTGCAAACGCTTGACTTCCGTGAGGTCCCGAATGATAACGACATGACCCATGAAGACGCCCTTTTCCGCCATTGATGTGGCGATGATGTCGAGATCAACCATTCTGTCTTTCGCCGGGGACCATGAAAGTTCATCTTCGATGACCGTTTTTTCTTCCGACAGCCTTTCGAGACAGTTCGTAAGTTGCATGGGCATCACCTCTCGGGTATTTCGACCAAACGCTTGTGAAGCCGGAATCTGTAAAAGCGATTCCGCGGCCCGGTTGAAAGATGTGATGGAGCCGGAGGCGTCGGTCGCGATGATGCCGATGGGAATATGTTCCACCAGGTTTTCGGAAAAAGTCCTGATTCGGGACAGGGTTGCGCGGGTCTGTCGATACCCCTGCAGGATGAGGAGCGTGATAACACCCAGAACTCCGACGAGAAGCAGTATTAATGCCATCACAACGGTGACTCGAGTATCCGATTTCAGGGCCGAGGCGACAGGCTCGCGGTTCAATCCCACGAAGATCATATATGCCGGTTGCTGCGAGCTCGTTCCCCTAAAAACGTCGTCTGGAATTGCTTCTTCCCGCGCTCCGGCTATTGGGCCGGAAGCAGGCGCAAAAAAACGGAATACCTCAAAGATATCGTCACGGTCCTTGCCTTCAGGCCTGCGGTAGTACAGGCCCTGAGACGCCGCTATTTCCCGCAGGTCCAGTTCTCGACCGTGATACCGTCCGATTTTACCTGGATCGTTGTGCGCGATTATGCGGCCGTTTACGTCGGTGACGAGCAGATACACGATGTCCGGCTGCTGGGACGTTTCGGCGACCAACGCCTGAATGCTGGGCAGATCTATCGCCGCTTGGGACCGCCCCGCCCGTGCACCGGCTTCAACGGAGCGGATAAGGGCGGCGCCCTTTTCGGCGAGCAGCTTCGTCATGGCCGTCCGCTGCTGCTCGATACTGTACAGAGCCATCAGTATCACGATGGGAACCAGTATGAGCACCGTTCCGATTATGATCCACGGGGAAATCATAATCCAGGCGCCGGTTTTGCTCGGCATCCCTTTTTGCACGATTGTCGGGTCCTCCCTATGGTTTATACCCGTGATACCGGGTATTTGCCTTTACGACGCGGCAGCGGTACAATAATTTCATTCAGGCATGACAACAAGCAAAGTCGATGCCATGAAACCGGTATAGGCGGGACGACAGAGACCGCACGGCACGCGGTTTATCTGGAATGTCGCCGCCGGCTTAGAACCGGCTATATTGTACACACCCGTATACCATAAGTGGATATATTGTATCCAGTTTTTTGCGCCTTCCCGGGTTGTACCCGGCCGCGCCGCCCGGAATGACGCCTGGCGGGATGCCGGGGAAGGACGGTTGGCATAACCATTGCAACTTTTCACAGCAGTCGGCGACGCCGGGGGAACGTTACGCCGTCCGGAGCGCCTTCGGCGGCCGGACCGGAGAGACAACGCGGCATCGGCGGAAAGCGGAATGAATATAAAAGGTTTGATGGGACGATACGACGAAGGAGGAGATACATATGAAGACATCACGACAGAAACGAACAACTATAATGCCGGGAGCCGCTGTTTTTCTGGCCTTTGCGATAGCCCTCATTGCTGGGCTGGCATCGTTCGGCTTCGTTCCCGGCTCTCTCGAAGCGCGGGAAACAAAAGCAGTTGCTGCCGAGGCGGCCGCGTTTAATGTCCCTCCGTCCTTTACCGAAATCGCTGAACAGGTTAATCCCTGTGTCGTGAATATCAGTACGACAAAGGTTGTCAGTGGAGGAGACATGTATAACTTCGGGTCACCTTTTCGGGGATCACCCTTCGAACGGTTCTTCGGTGGCGACGAATTTTTCAGGCACTTTTTCGGCGATCGGCCGGGCAGGGAATACCGGCAGCGCAGCCTGGGGTCCGGTTTCATCATCAGCAAGGACGGTTATCTTTTTACGAATAATCACGTCATAGAACGGGCCGACGAAATCACGGTCCGCCTTTCAAACGGAAACGAATATATCGCCACCGTCAAGGGCAGCGATAAAAACACCGACATCGCCCTTCTCAAGATAGAAGCGGATGAGGAACTTCCCGCCGCGACCCTGGGAAAATCAGCAGATCTCCGAGTTGGTGAATGGGTCATGGCTATCGGAAACCCCTTCGGCCTGTCGCAAACGGTTACCGCTGGTATCGTCAGTGCCACGGGCCGAGTTATCGGCGCCGGTCCCTATGATAATTTTATTCAGACCGATGCTTCCATTAATCCCGGAAACAGCGGCGGTCCATTGTTTAACATGGCCGGGGAGGTGGTCGGTATTAACACGGCCATCGTGGCACAGGGTCAGGGCATCGGCTTCGCCATTCCGATCGATATGGCGAAGGAAATTCTTCCGGCCCTTAAAAAGGAGGGACGGGTCACCCGTGGTTGGCTGGGCGTATCCGTCCAGGACGTGACGAAAGAAATCGCCGAAAACCTCGGGTTGAAAGCCGAGAACGGCGTACTGGTCGCCCATGCTTTCGAGGGAGATCCCGCCGCCGAGGCGGGCATCATGAGCGGCGACGTCATTGTTTCGATCGACGGGAAGCCCGTTAAAGACACTCAGGAGTTGCTCCGTGTTGTGGCATCGATACCGGTCGGCGATGAGGTTGACGTCGGCGTGGTCCGCAAGGGAGCGGAGAAGCACTTTTCAGTTGTCATCAAGGAGCGGCCGGACGCGGAAACTATGGTCCGCAAGGATAAAAAGGAAGACCAGTTCGGTATGACCGTCCAGGCGATTACCCCCGATATGGCCCTGCACTTCGGCCTGTCCGACACGGGCGGTGTGATTGTGACAGAAGTAGAACCAGGCAGCAGGGCCGACGAGGCGGGTATTCAACCGGCGGATATCATCGTTTCGGTCAACAACATTCATATCGAAACCATGGATGACTACCGGGAGGCCATCGCGAGGGCCGATGCTTCAAAGAGCTTGCTTCTGCTCATAAAGCGACAGGATGCCAGGTTTTTCGTTGTGATAAAACCATAACGTATTCCGAAAAACGGGCATGACGGCCGGGCAGGAGAAGCGCCTGCTCGGCCGTCGGCGCCCCGTACCGGATGATAAAGAAATTACGATTTCTATTGCTCCCGACGACGGGCCATGGTATCAATCGCTACGAAAAGGCGGCTGGAAATTCAAGACGGAATAAGATTACTTTATTAACGATTATCACAGGTAACATATCATGGACCAGAGCCAGCACTCCCTCTATTCTACATCCGGAAACGGGGCGCCGGACGAAGAGTACCGCCGGGATTCGACAGACGAGATCATTCGTCTTATTCGGCGTCTCGTACAGGCCACCTATCTTTACACGAAAGAGCTTGACAGGAAGCATAACGTAAGCGCGCCCCAGTTGAGTTGCCTTCGCGTTCTCGACAGTGACGGTCCCCTGCCGCATTCACAGCTGGCGAGGCGTGTCATGGTCAAATCAAGCACCATAACCGGAATCGTGGATCGGTTGGAGCGAAAGGGTTTTGTCCACAGGGTCCGCACTTCCCCCGATCGCCGCGTTATCACGATCGAGTTGACACCTGAGGGCCGACACCTGGCACGAAACGCTCCACCCCCTATCCAGCAGCAGATGGTGGACGGACTCAACCGGCTTGATCCCTCCCAGATCGAACACATAATCCGCACTCTCAAAATTCTTACATCCATGCTGGACACCAAGGTTATCGAAACCCAGGTCGAACAGGACGACACGGTCATGTCGATCTGGTAACCCTTCGCAGTTTTCGCCCGCCGGCACCGCGTGAGCGCCTCGCTTGCGCCTTTTTCGGGTCAGCCGACAGGTCTTTCCGTGACCACGCCGGGGACGGGCAGTCATTGCCCGGAGCCATCACACAACAGACATTCGCTAAGCCATTCAGCCAGGCCGAGACACTTTCACCCGTGCGTGCGACCATTTACGATAATCTGCCATTATATTAATAAGATAGCCGGCTTTTCTTGACAAGGCGCTTTTCCTGATATAGGTTTCAGGTATAATTATTATACGTGAAACCTTTATTCCCCCTGTTACGCGTGATGGTTATGGAGCAGCTGTTTTCTTTCGAAAACATCGTTGATTCGTTTGATGATCTTGACGACGGTGAACGGCGTGAGTGGTCCCGTCTCGTCGGCGGAAGACACGGTCGACGCCTGCAGCGCATTCTGCGGGAGGGCGCTGACGCGGGAGACCACCCGTTCAATGAACTGATTCATCCTCGTCTCAGTTTTACCATCAGATCAGTGGAAGGCGACGATGGTGCGACGGTGAGACTTGAAAACGGCGTAAGTTTGACCAGCAGTAAACTGGCCTGGGTGCTTGAAGATTGCCCGCAGGCCGTTTGTTTTGTCGCCACCATCGGTCCTGTGCTTGACTGTGAAATCGAGCGATTGACATCGGAGCAGCGCCTGTCCGGCGTGTACCTGCTTGATCGTGTCGGTTCACTGGCGATCGAGGCGGTGGTTACCGCCTTTCACCGGGAAATGGCGGAACGCTTCGGCAGGAAGGGCAGAGGAGTAACCATGCGTTTCAGTCCCGGTTACTGCGACTGGTCGCTGGCGGAACAAAGGAAACTCTTTTCACTGGTTGACACGAAGCGTATCGGCGTGTCCCTGAGCCCGTCACTGCTTATGAGACCGCGGAAATCCATTTCAGGTATATTCGGCATTCTTGACGGAAGCCGGAGGACCCGTCACGTCCTCAAGAATCCCTGCACCCGGTGCGACCGACGACATTGTCCCGAACGGCGTTCGATCCCGTCCTACCTTTTCCGAGGTAACGGCCCTGGTCGCCGTACCGGGGGAAAGGAGACGACGGGCCGTGAAAATTAGGGATTTCTTTGCAACAGACCCATGCGTGCTTTCCTTTGAGGTTTTTCCGCCCGTCAGGGACGGTACCATCGACCGTCTCGTTCCCGTGATAGACCGCCTTGCGGAGCTCGATCCGCACTTCATATCCGTGACGTATGGCGCCGGGGGCGGTACGCGTGACATGTCCGTCGAGATAGCCTCGCTTCTCAAGGAAAAAGCTTCCGTGGAGGTGCTGGCTCACTTGACCTGCGTGGGCGCTGACAGAGAACAGATAGACGGTATTCTTCGGGAATTACGGGACAAGGGCGTGCAGAACATCCTTGCGCTTCGGGGAGATCCGCCGGCGGGAGAAACATCCTTTACCAGGCCGAAGGACGGGTTCGGCTACGCCTGTGAGCTGGTTGATTTCATTCGTTCCTACAACTGGTTCTGCGTGGGCGTTGCGGGATATCCCGAGGGACATCAGGAAGCTGAGAGTTTTGAGGCGGATATCGATCACCTGAAACGCAAGATTGACGCTGGTTCCGATTTCGTCATAACACAGCTGTTTTACCGCAACGAGGATTTTTACCGGTTCCGTGACGCGGCTGACAGGGCGGGTGTGAACGTGCCGCTCGTTCCCGGTATTTTCCCCGTGATAAACTATCGCCAGATAAGCAAAATCGTATCTCTCTGCGGCGCGACACTGCCCCGGGAACTGCGTGAACGGATAGATCCCGTGCGGGACGACGACGGCGAGGTGGCACGCCGGGGTATCGACTATGCCGTTCGGCAGACCGAGGACCTTTTGCAACACGGTGTCCCGGGACTTCATTTCTACAGTATGAACCGGAGCGGACCCGTGGAGGAAATTCTGAACGGCATATCACTGCCCGGGAGAAATAACATATGAAGGAAACACGCGAAGGGGGGTCCTACAGACCGCTGTCTGACGATGCCGTGTCGCGAATCCATGAAACGTCCCTCCGCGTTTTTGAAGAAGTGGGCATCGAGGTTCGGCTTCCGGAGGCGAGGAGGCTCTTTCTCGACGCCGGTGCCCGGGCGGCCGACGGTCATGTTCTGAAAATACCGGCCTCCCTGGCGGAACGACTCATCGGCGGCGCTCCGTCCGTCGTCAGTCTCTGCGGCAGGGATGAAAGCGGCGATCTCGATTGTCACGTCGGCGGGCGGAATGTGTACCTGGGTACGGGAGGTACGGCGCTCAACGTGCTTGAGCCGGGAGCCGACCGACCGAGACCGTCCGTCCTTGAAGACGTGGTGTCTATGGCCCGGCTCGTGGACAGGCTGGAACACATCGATTTTTACATGCTGAACGTGTACCCGAACGATCTTGCCGCCGAGGAGGTGGACGCCAATCGTTTTTACGCGGCCCTCACGTATACCCGGAAACATGTCATGGGAGGAGTGTATACGTTTGAAGGCGTGGAACGGGTGATCCGCATGGCCGAACATGTCGCCGGCGGCGCCGAACCGTTGCGGGAGAGGCCTTTCATTTCTATGGTAGCCTGCGTTGTCAGTCCCCTCAGACTGGACATGCACTATTCGGGTCTCACCATCGAGATCGCCCGGCGGGGCATTCCTGTCGTGGTTCCCTCCGAGCCGCTCAGCGGAGCCACGGCACCGATAACGCTGGCCGGAACGCTTGTCATACAGAACGTCGACACCCTGGCCGGGGTCATGCTTGCCCAGCTGGCGAATCCCGGAACGCCCGTGATCTACGGCAGCGTCGCGTCGGTCGCGGACCTGCGTGACATGAAATATCTTTCGGGCGCCGTTGAAATGGGACTTCTCAATGCCGCGGCGGCACAGATGGCCCAGCACTACCGGCTTCCCTACTATGCCACGGCGGGCATGACCGACGCTAAGACCGCGGACGCGCAAGCGGGCTATGAATCAGCGGTGAGTTCCGTCATGGTGGCTCTCGCGGGCGGTAATTTCATTCACGACGCCGCGGGGTTCATCGAGTTCTGCCTGACCGCGTCGTACGAAAAGCTCGTCATCGATAACGATATCATCGGCATGGTCATGCGTGCCGTGGAGGGCATTCGAGTGGACGATGAGTCACTTGCCTTCGATATTATAAAAAATGTCGGTCCCGGCGGCCATTACGTGGCGCAGCCGCATACACGGAAGCTCATGCGCAATGAACGGTTTCTGCCCGGATTGAGCGACCGGGATGATCGCAGACAATGGGAACAGCGAGGATCGAAGGACGCACGGGCACGCGCGGCCGACACGGTCAGGGCATTCCTGGCCGAACAACCGAAGCGGTATATCCCCGACGCTGCGGCGCGTCGGATCATGGATGAAATTCCCGGCTTGAGATCACTGTAGCGGAGAAAGGAGACCGGTATGATCATAATCGGTGAAAAAATCAATGCTTCCATCCCCTCGGTCCGCGACGCGATCGGCCGCAGGGACGAGTCTTTTCTTGCGGACCTGGCCGGAAAACAGGACACCGCCGGGGCGGATTACATTGACGTCAACGCGGGAGAAGGAGGAGAAGGCGCGGCCACCATGCGCTGGCTCGTGGACGTGGTCCGGTCGGCCACGAATAAACCGCTGTGCCTGGACAGCGATGATCCGTCAGTGCTCCGGGCGGGGCTCGAAGTGTACCGCGGCGACAGAGTGATGATAAATTCCGTGAACGCAGAACCCGATCGACTGAAGATGGTGGGTTCTCTCGCGGCCCGCAATGACGCCTGTGTCATCGCTCTCGTTATGGACGAAGGCGGCATCCCGCGGACGGTTGAAGAGCGCGTCCGGGCCGCGGACGTTATCGTCAAGGCCCTCGCGGATCATGGCATAGCGGAAGAACGGATATTCTTCGATCCCCTGGTACTGCCCGTTTCGGTGGATTCGATCCAGGCGGGGGTAACTCTGAAAACAATCGAGGCCCTGCAAAAGCGTTATCCCGCGGCCGGAACGGTCATGGGACTCAGTAATATTTCTTACGGGCTGCCGGCACGGGGCATTGTGAACCGGGCTTTTCTGCTGATGGCTGCCGCGGCCGGACTTGACGCCGCGATTCTCAATCCCCTGGACAAGCGGCTGATGACGCTTGTCGCCACGGCCGATCTCCTGACCGGCCGGGATAGTCGCTGTAAACGCTTCATCAGGTCCTATCGCAGGGGAGAACTGGTGCAATAAACGACTGAAAACAGGGAGGAAAAGCACTATGCCGCGACAGGGACTGCTGATACCGGCGCCGTTGGAACGTCTGTCACGGAAGCAGATCGACGATATTCACCGGGCGTCGCTGGCCATTCTGAGCGACCCCGGTCTTGTCTGTTATAACGACGAGGCGGCGTCGATTTTCGCCGAAGCCGGCGCCGACGTTTCGGTCCTCATGCAGGGTCCCCCGCCTTACCGGACCGTGAAAATTCCACCGGGAGTTGTCGAGCGGGGTCTGCAGTCGGCTCCCGCCGTTATTACGCTCGGGGCCAGGAACTCCGAAAACGCCTTGGTAATGGACGGAAGGGAACCGCGGGTGTATTTCGTGACCGGTTCCGAGGCGAATACCTGGGTCGACGCTGAATTTCCCATCTACGTGAAAAAGTCCGATCCGGTGAAGGAAATCAGGGTCGCCGAATTCAAACCGCGCAGAGGCATGCTGGCCGACTTGTGTCTGTCGGCCCGTCTCTCGGAACACCTGGAAACGCTGGACGGGTTCATCCGCAACGTCAATATTCAGGACGCCGACATCACCGAAGACATCAAGGATGTCAACAAGGTCTACGCCAGCCTCGATAATACGACAAAACATGTGATGGTTGGTCTTACAAAACCGGATCAACTCGATACCGTGCTGGCCATGGCCTCGATCATCGCCGGTGACGACGAGAAACTGCAAGAAAATCCGATCCTGTCATTCATCACCTGCCTGGTGAAAAGTCCGCTCCAGTTTGTCGATGAGACGACGGGATCGTTTATCGACATCTGCCGTCGGGGCATACCCGTGGCAGTGTCGTCATCCCCGCAGGCCGGAACCACCGCGCCTATTCACGAAGCGGGCATCATCGCCCAGATCAACGCCGAAGTGCTTGCCGGCATCGTTCTGGGACAGCTGGTCAATCCGGGGACGCCCATCCTATACGGCACGGTCCCCGTGAGAACCCGCATGGACAATCTCGCCGATTCATACGGCGCCGTCGAGACGAGTCAGTACACGATCGACTGCACACAGCTGGCGCGTTACTACGGTATTCCCAACTACTCCACCTCCGGCGTCTGCGACCCGGCATTTCCGGGGCAGCAGTCCACGGTTGAACGGCTGTTTTCAAACATACTGGTCACCCTCAGCGGTCCCCAGTATCTGCACTGCGCCTACGGGCTTCTGGACTGCAACGCCGCATTCTCGCCGCTCCAGGCGGTCATCGACGACACTCATTTCAGTATGATTAAATATTTCTTTCAGGGACCCCGGCTGGACGGAGATGAACTGGAAACCATGGCCCGCCAGATTCGGGAAGTACTCGCTTCACCACACAAGCTGTTCATTCGATATGTCCGCAGGGTTCTTCGAAAAGGATTGCTGTCGTCTCCCTATCCCTATGAAGGGAATGAGGACGAGGTATTTTTCAAGGCGCAGCAGCGGATGGAAGAATTGCTGTCCCGTCCGGTCAATCACATTGAACGCGAAACCGCCGAGCGGGTTTTCCGGGATATTCCGGGATTGCTGCCGCGGCTTCATCCTTCGGAGCGGGATGGTGAATCGTAACCGGTGCGCGGAACAATTATCCCGGCGCCGCTGATAAAGAAGGGAGTTTGTCATGAGTGACGATATTATTGCCATGCTCAAGGAAAATGTCATCCAGGGCCGCATGACCGGTGAAGATGAAGGGGTCGATGATACCGTTACCGGTCCAGGCGTGGTCGAATTGACGCAGCGGGCGATTGACGAACACATACCGCCTCAGGACATCATTACGGGTGGGCTGACGGCAGGTATGGAAATCGTGGGGGAGAAATTCAACGCCGGTGAGTACTACGTTCCCGACATGCTGGCGTCGGCCGAAGCCGTGAGCGAGGCCATGGACATTTTGAAACCGCTTCTGGCCGGGACCGACGTCAAGCCGAAGGGAACCTTTGCTATCGCCACCGTGAAAGGGGATATACACGATATCGGGAAAAACATTGTTTCCATCCTCGTAAAGGGGGCGGGATACGAGGTAGTCGACCTGGGCATCGACGTGCCCACAGACAAAATAGTGGACTATGTCCGGGAACACAAGCCGGCGTTCCTCGGACTGTCGGCGTTGCTTACCACCACCATGCTCGTCATGGGCGAGGTTGTGACAGCGCTCAACGCCGCCGGCCTGCGCGAGCAGGTAAAGATTTTCGTAGGCGGCGCCGCCGTTTCAAAGGAATACGCTGAGGCAATCGGAGCGGACGCGTATTGCTCCGATGGTTTTGAAGCGGTTAGAATACTGGAATCAATGAGCGTGGTATGAGGGAGAATCGCAGTGAAAGGGTTCGTCGTCGCGCGATTGCAACAGAGCAGGGAAAGGAGGCGGAATGTCGGGAATTGCCGGTATGATCGGGAATGACGGTTCTCCTGTCGACCGTTTGCTTGAGGCGATCAGGCACCGCGGTCTCGGAGGCGTCTGGAAAGGTGAGCAAGGTTCGGTGCGCCTGGGTATTCGGGAACTACACGCGGGTGGTGAGAACCCCCCGGGCACCCATCGTGCGATGCGGGGGGAAACCGTCGTCGTCATGGACGGCCGGGTTTATAACAAAGACCTTCGTCACCTGTCCGATGCGGAGGCGGTGCTGGATCTGTACGAACGGTTCGGACGCAATTTCGCCGGACACATCGATGGTGATTTCGCTTGTGCCGTCGCACACGATGACACGCTGATACTCGCCCGGGACGAGGCGGGTATCAAGCCGCTTTACTACGGGCATGACAAGGCGGGAAACCTGTGCTTTGCTTCCGAGGCAAAGGCTTTCGCGGGCATATCCGTCGACGTGCGGGAGTTTCCGCCGGGACATGTCTATTCGAGGGAAGGAGGTTTCCGCCGGTTTTTCTCTAAGGCGGTGGACACGCCGGAATGTGAATCCTACGACCAGGCGAAAAGGGTCGTGCGGGCGTTGCTGGAAAAGGCCGTTGAAAAACGCATGAGCGACGGAGCGGTAACGGGCGTCCTGCTCAGCGGCGGACTGGACAGCAGCATCATTACCGCGATAGCCGCACGGATAGACCCGGACATCGAATGTTACACCGTCAGTATGGAAGGGGCCGCCGATCTTCCACTTGCCCGCGACGTGACGGAATTTCTCGGGCTGAAACATCATGTGTACATGTTTGACGAGCAGGAAATCGCCGGCGTGCTTCGGGAGGCGATTTACCACCAGGAAATGTTTGAAGAAAGCTGTATTCACGGTGCCATAGCGAATTTCCTGGCGGGACGTTTTATTCGGGGCAAAGCGACGTGCGTGCTTTCCGGCGAAGGCGCCGATGAATATTTTGCCGGCTACGACGGCCAGTACCGGGTGGCTGAAAATCCCGAAGAACGGTCGGCTATCGTGAACAGTCTCGTCAACGTGGCCCACAACACGGCATTACAACGACTCGACCGTCTCAACGCGGCCAACGGCGTAGAAAGTCGGATGCCCTTTCTTGATGCGGCTGTTATGGATTTTGCCCTGAAAATTCCACTGGAATATAAAATTCACGGCGCCGATGAGGTGGGGAAATGGATTCTTCGGGATGCCTTTGAAGATAGTCTTCCCGAGCATCTCATCTACCAGACGAAACGATTTTTCTCGCAGGGATCGGGCGTATCGTCGGTGATGCGCCGCATGGCGGAGCAGAATGTCAGCGAGGCGGAACTTGAAGCATTCAACCGGCGTCCGGGGAACCCGCTCCTTTCATCGGTGGAGGAGCTGTATTATTATCGGATTTTTAAGGAAACTTATTCGCATCCCTGTTTCGACCGCCTGGTCGGCCGGTGGGATCCCCTGAGGCCCGCCTTTTTCACATCCTGGGAGAAACCGGTCTATGAATAAGAATCGGGCGGCCCGTATTCCCGTTCGGCGGTTTCCAGCGCTTCCTCGTTCCTTGTCCATTCATCGTAAAGGGATTCGAGGTTCGCGGCAAGTTCGGCGTGTTCCTTGTGCAATGATTGAATAAGCCGTTCATCGGAAAAGGTTTCCCGGTCGGCGAAGGCCGCCTCGATTGCCGCTTTCCGTGACTCCTTGTCTTGAATGGCCTGTTCAACGGTGGCGAGAGATTCCCGAAGGGGCTTGGTTTTCCGGTATCGTTCCTGCCTTCGCCTGGCCTCGTGGCGCTTGCGGTCACGGTCCGCCGTCGCCGGTGTATCCGGCGGTTTTCCCGTTGTGTCGTTTCTTTCCGGTTCACGCAGCCGGTGCAGGCGTTCCAGATAATCCTCCAGGGAACCGGGATATTCGTCCACACCTCCATGCCCCAAGGCAATGACGCGCGTCACCAGGGGGGCGAGGAAGTCCCGGTCGTGGGACACGATGAACAGGGTTCCCGGATAGTCGCGGAGCCGTTGTTGCAGGACGGTCTTGGATCGTGCGTCCAGGTGGTTCGTCGGCTCGTCCAGGATGAGAAAATTTGCCGGTTCAAGCAGCATTTTCGCCAGGGCGAGCCTGCTTTTTTCTCCGCCCGAAAGAACCGAGACAGGTTTGAAGACATCATCGCCGGAAAACAGAAACGACCCGAGCAGGGATCGCAACGCGCCGGAAGAATGTTCGGGAGCAAGCCCGGACAGTGTTTCCAGGACCGTTTTGTCGGGATGGAGGGCATCGGCCATGTTCTGGCTGTAGTAGGCCGGGATCACGTTGTGCCCCGGCAGGCGTTTGCCCCGGTTGAATGGTTCGATCCCGGCGATGATGCGCGCCAGCGTCGATTTTCCCGAACCGTTGACGCCGATGCAGGCGATCCGGTCTTCCCGGTTGACCACCAGAGACAGGCTGCCGAACACGGTTACGTCGCCATAGGATTTTGCCAGATCTTTCAGTTCCATGACTATCCGCCCGGATCGCGGTGGATCGGGGAAGGAAAAGGCGATGTCGCGCTGCTCGACCTCCTGTTCGACACGCTGCAATTTCTCCAGCATTTTCAGTCGACTCTGGACCTGGCTCGCCTTGGTGTTTTTGTAGCGGAACCGTTCCACGAAACGGTTCGTGCGCTCGATCAGTTTCCGCTGGTTTTCGCGCGAGGCCTCGCTTATTTTTCTGCGGGTCTCCCGCTGGAGCAGATATGATGAATAATTTCCGCTATATGAGGTTATTGCGCTGCCGGTCACGTCCAGGACCTGGTCCACTAAGTTGTCGAGAAAGCGACTGTCGTGAGAAACGATGAGCAGCGCTCCGCGGTACGACCGGAGGTACTCTTCAATCCATTCCAGGGATTCCAGGTCGAGATGGTTCGTCGGCTCGTCCAGCAGGAGGACCGACGGTTCCGCCAGCAGCAGCTTTGCCATTTCGATGCGCATGTGCCATCCGCCGCTGAATTCTTCCGTTTCCCGGTGGAGATCTCGTTCCGTGAATCCCAGTCCGAAAAGAATTTCCTTTATTTTTGATTCCTTCCGGTATCCTTCGCGACGCTCCATATCGTGTTGCGCCCGTCCCAGTTCATCCACCAGGGCCGGCAGAAACGGCGACGAAGGGCCTTCTTCGGCCGTTGTCAGCCGGATTCGGTCCGACAGGTCTGTTATCTCTTCCTCAAGGCGCAGGATGCCTTCAAAGGCGGTCCAGGCCTCTTCCAGGAGCGTGAGGCCACGGTGGTACACCCCGTCCTGGGGGAGATACCCCACCGTCGCCGTCCGGGCGCAGCGTACCGTTCCCGAATCCGGCTCCACCAATCCCGCGATGATTTTGAGCAGCGTGGACTTGCCGGCGCCGTTGGCGCCCAGCAGGGCAATGCGGGAGCCTTCGTTGATCCGAAAGGAAAATCGTTCGAAGAGGAGCTTTTCCCCATACCGCTTGGAAAGATTGGAAAGCGTTATCATGGTACAGTGGTTATCCGTTCTGTTGTTCCGCGGGCAGCGCCGAGGCGATAACATGCCTCGCCCGGTCCATCAAGGCGGGGAGGGAAGCATCGTTATAGCCGGCGATATCCAGCGGCGGATGAATAACCATGGTCGCCCGCCCGGGGAAAAGGTCGATCGTTTTATTCGGCAGGATATCCTTTGTGCCTATGATTGTAACGGGCAGGAGGGGCAGGTCTATGTCGACGGCCATTTTGAAGGCGCCTTTCCTGAAAGGACGAAGCCTGCCGTCTGAGCTGCGTGATCCTTCGGGAAAAAAGAGGACCGAGGTGCCGTTCCTGATCCTCTCTTTCGCCGCGTTGATCGACGCCAGGGCCTTTTCATGGTCGGAGCGGTCGATAAATATATGGCCGATCCGTTCACAGGCCACGCCCAGGGCCGGAATGTTCCGCAGTTCCTGCTTCAGGACCCAGCGAAAGTCGATGTCAAGCCAGCCGTAGAGGACAAAAATATCATACTGGCTCTGGTGATTGCAGATGATCACGTATGATTGTCGTGGATCCACGTTCTCTCTTCCCTCAACCGTGACGGACATGGGAGTCAAACGCCCGTTCATACGCGCCCAGGTACGTCCACAAAACCGGCTTGTCGCCCTCGGGCCGGTGAGCGGAACAAGCAGGGGCGCCGTCGCGCCGAAAAACAGTGTCGACAAAACGAGCCAGGGTCCGAAAATGAGCCACTTGTAAGGCTGGTATGCAATGTGGAGAAATCTTCGTTTCCGTTCCATGAAATCACGCTCTCCGGCTCAGTGACAACATATAGCATTGAACCGTTCATATCTCAACAGCGGCGGGGACGGGAACTGCATTTTCGGAACAGGTACGGTGTCATGCCGGGCCGGATGGTCGGCATGACACCTCCCGTGTCGTTGACGTTTTGGATTGAACTGTTTCCAGAGAACCGGCGACAGGGACGACCGGCATGTCGCGCGATACCTGAACGAACGATGATCAGGCGACTCCTATTTTTTCCCGGGCGGCGTTGATGCGTTCCCCTGCCTCCGTCACCATGCGGTCGAGGAGCTCGGCGCAGGTGGGGATATCGTGAATGAGACCGATGGATTGCCCTACGTAGAGCGGCGCGTTATCCACGTCACCGGTCCGCCAGGCGGCAAGATTCTTTTCACCGGCGATAAGAGGAATAATCTCTTCCAGGCCGCCTCCCTGTTTCTCAGCATCAAGTACTGCGAGAGAGTTTTTGTTTTTCAGGGCCCGCGCCTGAAGACCGATTGACTTGCAGATCAGGGTTGTATCGTGTTCCCGTCGGTGGACAAGTTCCTGTTTGATATTATCGTGAACATCGCATTCCCGCGTGGCAATGAAACGGCTCGCCATCATGACGCCTTCGGCGCCGAGCGTGAGTGCGGCTGCCATGGATCTGCCGTCGGCGATGCCGCCCGCGGTGACCACCGGAAGGGAAACTGATTCGACGATTCGCGGCGTGAGCAGCATCGTTGTCACGTCATCGTTCAACGGATGACCCCCTTCCTCGATCCCGGCGGCGTAAATGCCGTCGTACCCCACTTCCTGTGCGTGCACTGCATGTCTGACCGAACCGACCTTGTGAAACATCTTGACGCCGGCCTTTTTCAGCAGTTCGATATATTCCGTTCCACAGGCCCTGTCGATGGGACTTCCCGATATTTCAACACCCGCCACCCGCTCTTCGGCGCAGACCCGCAGCCACATCTTGTGACTGTCCGGCCCGATTCGCACGGAAGGCAGTATGGTGACGCTCACCATGAACGGTTTATCGGTCAGTTTTCTCGTTTCCCGAATAGCGGCCCTGAAATCGTCCTCCTTTTCCCATATGGCGGCCGTTATGCTGCCGATGCCTCCGGCATTGCATATTGCCGCGCAGAGCGGCGGTTTGCAGAGCCACATCATGGCGCCGCAGATAATGGGATATGTGGCGTCGAACATGTCCGTGATGGCGGTTTTGATCATTGCGAACTCCTTTTCCGGCGTCCTGTGCGTATCAGGCATGACGCGGATTGTTGTGATGTTATTCCAGCGGCGGGCGGCTGTTCTCCCATGGTCTCGCCTTTTCAAAGGCGCGGGCGGCCTGCAGCACGAGATCGTCCCGCTGCCGTGGGGCGACGATCTGGAGCCCCGCCGGCAAACCGTTTTTTGTTAATCCGACGGGAACCGACGCCGCCGGGTGTCCCGAAAAATTGAAAGGATATGAAAAGGCGGTAACGTCAAGAACATCAACGGGTTTGCCGTCGATTTTCGAAGGCGGCGGCCCTTCAGCCGCGAAAGCCTCTGTGGGCATGGACGGCGTCAGCAGCAGGTCGTAACGGTCGAACAGGCGCCAGAGCCAGCGGTTCTGTTCAGTTCGTACCTTCTGGGCTTCCACGAAGTCGGCCGCCGTGGATTGCTTTACCGCTTCCAGTGAGGCCGCCAGAGTCCGGTTGATTTCGGACCGGTACCGGTCCAGGTGTTCATGCAGGTTGCCGTAAATATCAAGGCCGAAAAGCCGGTTCCAGGCATCTCCGACGGCTGGCATGGGATCGTCAAACAGTTCAACGTGGTGCCCCATGTCTTCAAAGGTTCTGACGGCGTTTTCAACGAGAGACGCCACGTCGGACTGGACCGTGGCGTGGCCCAGCGTGGGGCTGAAAGCGATTTTCAACCCTGCGGGAAGTCGCTCAAGTCCGGCCAGGTATGAGAAGCCGGGGTGTGGTAATGAGGCGGGGTCGGCCGGATAATAACCGACGACGCAGTCCAGGTACAATGCCGCGTCGGCGACGGTTCGCGCCAGAGGTCCCAGTACCGAGATCTGGTTGATGTGAAGGATGGGCATGGGGCCGACGGGAATTCTGCCCGGCGATGTCTTCAGACCGAAACATCCCGAATAGGATGCGGGAATGCGGATGGATCCCCCTCCGTCGGAACCGGTGGCAAGCGAGACCATGCCGGCTGAGACGACTGCCGCCGATCCCCCGCTTGAACCTCCCGGCGTTCGTTCCAGATTCCAGGGGTTGCGGGTGACGCCGAAGAGGCGGTTTTTCGTGAATCCCGTAAATCCGAATTCGGGCGTGTTGGTTTTCCCCACGACAATCGCGCCGGACCGTCTCAGGCGCTCCACCTGGACGGAATCACGCTCCGCGACGTTGTCCCTGAAAGGGACCGATCCGAAGGTGGTGGTCATACCTCTAACGTCTTCCAGGTCCTTGACGGCTATGGGAAGGCCGGCCAGCGGTCCCGGCTCGACGCCCGCGTTAAGTTCTTTCGTGAGGGCCTCGGCTTCCGCCAGCGCGCGCTCGGGATAAAGCGACACGAACGCGTTGAGCTTCGGATTGATCGCGTCGATCTGCCGAAGGGTTTCCTCCATAAGTTCTCGTGGAGACACCTGTTTCGATCGTATCAGGTCTACTAATGTCCCGGCTGAGGCGTAACGGATTGATTTCATGGAGACAGCGGCCCTCCTTTCGCGTGACGAAATCCCGTGAACTGTGCCCGCGAGCGTAGTAAAAATTGTTGAGCCGGTCAAGAAAATAGACGGAAAAACAGCTCGTTCAGTTCGTATCGATATCGTCCATAACGGGCCGGTAGTCGCCGTTCTTGAGCGCTTCCACCAGCGCCGCTTCATTTTTCAGCGGAGCGGGAAAAACAGTGTATGCCCGCCCGACCGTTATCAGGCCGTGGGCGTCGGAACCGCCCACAGTCCCGATTCCCATGGTGCGTGCCGCTTCCACCGCTCTCCTGTTACCTTCCGGCGATACGCTGCCGTTGGCGCCTTCCAGCGCGTAGAGGCCGTGCAGTGCAAGCACCCGGTCTCCCAGGCAACCGCCGAGCATGTCCCGCTGATAGGGATGAGCGGGAATCGCGACGCCACCCCGTTTGTGGACCCATGTTATGACATTCTGTATGGGCAGTCCCGGCGTCATGTCGCTTCGGTCAAGCGGCACGCCGAAGACCAGCAGGTGTCCCTCGGCGGCGCGGTATTCCATGCCCCGGAATATGGGAAACCCCGTTGCACGTGAAACTTCATCGCAGGGAGCGCTCAGGGCGTGGGAATGGTGCTCGGTGACGCAGACTGCGTCCAGCCCCGCCTCACGGGCGCGGTCTACCAGAACTCCCGGTTCGATATCGGAATCGCCTCCCAGGATGGTGTGTATGTGAAGATCGACGAGGAACATGGTATGATTTCTGTCCGGGCGGCAACATCCGCCTCGAGGTCCGCTCGGACCATAGCGTCGGTGATTGCTGTCTGTCAAGTGAAATGCGGCGCTCAATCAGCACGTCCGGACTCTGTTGCGGCCCGCCGCCTTGCTCATGTACAGCGCTTCGTCAGCCCGGCGTATCAGATCGGTAATGCCCGTGTCGGTCGATTGCAACTCCGTGACGCCGAGACTGACTGTTACTCGAAAACGCGCGGTTTCAGTCTCCACTTCCGTTGCGGCGATGTGTTCCCGCAGGCGGTCGGCGACGACAACGGCTCCCGCCGCGTCGGTCTGGGGAAGTATAAGGACAAACTCCTCGCCGCCGAGCCTTCCGATGATATCCGATTCGCGCAACTCGTCCCGGCAGGCGTCGGCTACCCTGCAGAGGGCGACGTCGCCCGACGCGTGGCCGTATGAGTCGTTGACGTCCTTGAAGCGGTCGAGATCGAGCACGCAGAGTGCCAGGGACGACCCGTAACGTTTGGCCTGTTTGATTTCCCGCTCGAGCAACTGTTCGTAGAACCTGCGGTTGTACAAACCGGTCAATGGATCGGTACTGGCCTGGCGCCGCAGTTCCTCTTCAAGTTTCGATCGCTGGTCTATTTCGCGGCGGAGTTCTTCATTGGCCAGTTTGGTTTGGTGGAGCGCGGTAAATTCCCTCCGCCAGGTTGTATGCAGGCGATAGGCGGCCATGAAACCGACAATCGTCGGCAGGAACAGGGCAACAATAAGGCCGGCGACGTCCCGGTTGTTTGCCGGCGTGGCAAGTGCCACGGCGATCGTTGTGCCGATAATGCCGTACAGCGCGGCGAAGGCGGCAAAAATCAGACGGTTCGGTATAAAAACGAACAGTGAAATCAGGATCACCATGGTGACCATTATGATATAGGGGATCGCCACCCGCGGATACAGGAAATAGAGCTCGAAGAAACAGGTAAAACCATAGATTAAGAGTACCGTGACCGTATGACCGGCAACGGCCTGTTGAGGTCGCCTGCCGAGAACAAAAGCAAACACGAGCAGGGGAACGATAACTATCGCCCTGCTGAGAAAGGCCCGCAGGAATTCCTCTGAACATCCAAGAATTAAGTAATCATTGAAACAAAAAAGAAGGAGCAGAAGGGCCCATACAAAGACGGCGACGCGCAGCTCGCGGGCGGATCGGATCATGATCCGCTTACGGTACGTGCTTTCCGTGACGGGATCTTTGAATTCAGCCTTCCACGGTGAAATCGCGAATTGTTCCGATGAGGTCGAATCTGTCACCGTTCACCTGGTTCGATGAATATATATTGTTATGCCGTGGGTCTACCGGTGATTTGTGGAAATTCCCGTGGCGGTGCGACCTGTCTGAAAAAATATTCGCGCGGTTTCGGCAATTGTGAAGAACAATAGACTCACAGCCTGTCGGGAGTAAAACGCATGTAATATTTCAACACCGGTCCCTCCATCTTCACCTTGGTTTCATTCGCACGGAACGGTGTTCCTGTCAACTCGAAAAATTGACAGGTTTCAAAGGTTTTCTTATACTCTGATGAATACTGAAGCTGGAACCGGAATAAAAACCGATTATGAACAAGGGGGGGCTTTTTTATGAACATGACTTTTGACCTGGCGGGGAAAGTGGCAATCGTGACAGGAGGAAGTCGCGGTATCGGCAGGGCGATCGCCCTCGGGTTTGCCGAGGCGGGCGCTTCGGTGATCATTGCCGGCAGATCGGCGGAACAACTTGAAGCGGTAGCTGAGGAGATACGGCAAAAAGGAGGTTCCGTGCTTCCGCGGGTAACGGACCTCACGATACCGGACGACATAGAGGGGCTGGCGCGAGACGCGGCGGAGACGTTCGGGCGGATCGATATCCTGGTGAACAACGCGGCTCGGAGCTTTTTAAGAAGTCTGCTTGACCTTCGGGAAGACGGGTGGGACAAGATATTCAATACCAACGTCAAGGCCGTGTGGCTGTTAAGCAGGGCCGTCGCCCGGCTGATGATCGAGCAACAGGGTGGCCGGATCATAAATATCACGACGGTGGGAGCCGAGAAGGCGGAACCGGGCATGGCCGCCTACGACAGCAGCAAGGCGGCGCTGAAAATGCTGACCCGCTGCATGGCCCGCGAATGGGCGCCGTTCGGCATACAGGTGAACGCGGTTGGACCGGGTTTGACACGAACGTCCTTCAGCGAACCTATCTGGTCGAATCCCGATATCGAGAAACACGTAACGTCCATGTTGCCCATGGGACGGATCGCCGAGCCGGAAGAAATCGTTCCCGCGGTTCTCTTCCTCGCGTCGGACGGGGCGAGTTACATGACGGGACACACGATATATGTCGACGGCGGGGCGCTCACGGGCTGAAAACGACGGTCGTTACTTTTCCCCGGGTGCATGGTTGCTTTTTGCCTGACAATAATTATTTTATACAGGATTGAGCCGGCGGTTACGAAGAGACATTTGCGGGCGTTCGTGAACGGCACGGCCGAACAATGAATCGAAATTGAGCGAATGACATGGCGCAGGATTTGTACTCCATACTGGGATTAAAACGGAATGCTTCCGAGGCTGATATTAAAAAGGCCTATCGGAAACTGGCCCGTAAGTATCATCCCGACGTGAATCCGGGAAACAAGGACGCGGAGCAGAAATTCAAAGATATTTCAAGGGCTTATGAATACCTTGGCAATCCCGAAAAGCGAAAGCTTTACGATGAATTCGGTGAAGAGAGTCTGCAGGCGGGGTTCGACGCGGACAAGACGCGCCAGTATCATCGCTGGCAGTCAGCCGCCGATGGGGAAGGCGGGTTCGGAGTTGGAGATGATTACAGTGGAACAGAATTCGGCCGCTTCCACAGCTATGAGGATATATTTGGAGATATGTTCGGTTTCAGTGCTGCGGGACGGTCCGCCGGGCGGCCGGCAAAAGAACGGGGGCAGGATGTGGAATATACCCTGTCCATCGATTTCCTGTCCGCGCTCAAAGGGATGAAAACAGATATATCGCTCCGGCGTGTCCGAGAGTGTGAGAAATGCAGCGGCACCGGGACTGAGCCGGGCTCTAAACTCATCCCCTGCAACGTATGCGGCGGTTCGGGGCGTATCAAGGTTGCCGAAGGTCCTCTGCACTTTACGCAGGTCTGCCCGCGGTGCGGAGGCCACGGCCGCGTGGGGACTCCCTGTTCGGCCTGCGGAGGAAGCGGGCAGACAGAAGGAACCGAAAAAATCCGGGTATCAATACCACCGGGTGTCGATGAGGGATCCCGCATCCGCGTCGCCGGCAAGGGGGGCGCCGGTCGGGCGGGAGGATCGCCGGGTGATCTCTATCTCGTCGTCCACGTGGAGCCTCATCCCGTTCTCTCCCGCAAGGGCTCAGACCTCTACATGGATGTTCCCGTTTCAGTCGGTGAAGCCGTGGGGGGCGGAACGATCACGATTCCCACGGTTGACGGTGATATCAGCCTGAAAATACCGTCGGGAAGCCAGAACGGTAAGCTGTTGCGGGTGAAGGGAAAAGGCATGGCGGATCCCAGGACCAAAACCAGAGGAGACCTGTTCGTCCGCCTGGCGGTTCGGCTTCCCGAAGGGGGAGACGAGGAGATGCGGTCGGCGGCCCGGATTCTGGACAGGTATTACCAGGGCGATATACGGAAAAATGTAAGGTTGTAGGTCATGACCAAAGAATACTGGACAGTGTCGGAAGTCATTGAGATTTTTGAGATATCCAATACATTTCTCACGATACTCGAAGAAGAGGAAATTATCTGTCCCTCGTGCCGGGAAGAGGACAGCGAGCGCATCTATTCCTGTGAGGACATGGAGGTGCTGCGTATCGCCAAAATCCTTACGGAGGAATTCGACGTGAATCCTCCCGGGGTCGATATTATTCTTCACATGCGCAAACAGATGATAGATATGAGGAAGCAATTCGACGATATTCTGCTTGATCTTGCCGCGAAACTTCGAAACCGCCTGTAGCGGCCGCCGGCGAAATCGGACCGGCCGGCCTTTACCCGAAATAAACCCTGTCTTTACCCAGGTTCTTGGCGCGGTACATGTTTAAATCGGCTCGTTTAATCAGGGATTCCAATGTTTCACCGAAATTCAGCTGAGCGACGCCGATACTTACCGTAACCTGCACAGCATCTCCGTCGCGCGGAAAAAAACGTTCCCTTCGAAATTCGCGCCGGATTCGGTCGGCTATGAGGAGAGCGGCCGGACCGTCCGTTTCGGGAAGAAATGCCGTAAACTCTTCACCGCCGAAGCGGTAGGCTGAATCGGTTTTTCGCAGGCACCGCGTGGTGACTTCCGCGAGCCGGATCAGCACTCCATCTCCCTCCAGATGACCATACGTGTCGTTAAATTGCTTGAAGTCGTCGATATCAAGAAAAAGAATGGACAGATTGTGACGATAGCGGTTCGCCCTGTCCATTTCACTGCGGAGCTGATGATAAAAATGACGACCGTTGAAAAGTTTTGTCAGCCCGTCGGTGATGCTGAGCCGCCGGTATCGTTTTTCGCTCGCCTTCAGGGCTTCTTCCGCCGCGACCCGCGCCGTTATATCTTCCAGCGTTTCCAGGGCGCCAAGCAGCCCTCCCCGGTCGTCCCTCAGGACGGCCGCGGTAAAACGGAGCCACTTTCCTCGATCCCCCAGGGCGGGGAAAAAATCGGTGCCCTCGTACGCCTCTTCGATTAGTTGTGATTTTAGGTATTTGGCCTTGTACCAGACTGATAAATTCTCGACCTGTCCATCCACGAGAATATCGGCCATGCAGGGACGACTGTGATCATAAAAAGCTTTCCACTGATCCTGCGTCCCCTTCACATCCGACGCCTTGATATGGCTTAATTCCTCAAGCGCCCTGTTCCAGTAGATGATCCGGTGATCAGTGCCGATGACGAACGTGGGGATGGGGGATCCCTGCAGGATAGAGATCAGAAGCGCTTCGCTTTTTTTCAGCGCTGTTTCCGCCTGTATGCGATCGGTTATGTCTTCCAGGGTTTCGACGGCGCCGAAAATATTGCCGGACGGTTCCCTTAAGAGAGCGGCCGTGCAGCGCATCCAGGTTCCTGTTTTACCCAGAGCGGGAAAAAAATCTATTGCTTCGCAGGCCCCGTTTTCGTGTGCATCGGGCAGTTTTTTTGTCCCGGAAGTATAGTAAACACGGGTCTTATCGTCTGACGCGCCGCTCACGAGCAGGTCTGCCAGGCAGGGCCTCTTTTCACGATAAAACGGTTTCCAGGGAGGAATATCGCCGGCCAGAACATGTCGGGCGGCAATGCCCGTGAGGCGTTCCATGGCCCTGTTCCAGTAGACTATTTGGTGGTCTTTGCCGATCACGAAGGTGGGAATGGACGTCCCTTCCATGATCATGGCGAGCATCCGGTCGCTTGACCGCCTCCCTCCGAAGCTGTTCCGCCGCTCGGAGAAGCTGTCGTTTTCGCTTAAATTTTTTTTCCCGCCGCGCGCAACCTTCGATTGTGCCATGACATTCCTCCGTACCCGCGGGGTATCCGATCCGCATACGAGGTGCCTGGTCCGGCGCTTTTACGGCGCCGTTTTTCCGTTGCCGGCGTTCCGTTATTTGTCTGAAGTTACGATTGCCGCGTCTCACGGAGCTGTCAAGCTGTCGGTTCCCGGACGGCTTTTTCCGTCGGCATCAATATCAGTATAGCAAGAAAGCCCGGTTGGTCAATAGAAACCGGTAACGCAGAAACATTTGTCAGAACAGGGATACAGCAGGGTGCTTCAGACCATGCGCACGCTTCCTCTGTCATGGGTACCATAAAGGCGGGAATCGTCGGCATGGTCGAGCCGCCGCTACACGGTGAAGGTGCCTTCCTCGTAAATAATAGTACGTTTTCCCGAGGCGAGACGGGCCGTGACGATTTTCTTTTCCGTATTGACCAGGTCCCAGTGGATGGCCGATTCGTTGAACCCGAGCGACCGTTTACGCTCACGTGTTAACTCGGCGGGATTGCCGGCGTAGGTGTCGGAATAGGATGCACCGAGAGCGATGTGGCAGTTGCCGTAACGCCCCCCGTAATTTTCGTCGAAAAGGGTGTCCGCCATGAACGTGTCGATGGGCGAGAAACGCCGGTCGGTCAAGGAAAACTCGCCGATTCTGCGGGCGCCGGGGTCGAGGCGTATCTGTTTTTGCAGAAAATCTTCGCCCTCTTCGGCCGTTGCCGAACGGACCCGCCCTTTTTCGAACTCGAGCCGCGCCCCGCGCACATAGTTGCCGCTGCGAAAGGAAGGCTGATCGGCGAAATAGACGCCCCTGGTTCCACGCCAGTCCGGCGAGAGAAAAATTTCAAAACTGGGAATATTGTGCCCCGATACACCAATCCACTTTCTCTGCCGGCCGGGAGTAACAACGAGATCTGTTCCCGCCGATTCGATGTTGAGTGATGTGATGTCCAGACGGTTAAGACGGCGCTTCACGGCCATCGCCTCGCGGTATACCTCGTTCCAGCGGGCACGGGGATCAGGATTATCGAGAAAACAGGCCTCGACGATTCTGCGCGCGTAACGATTCAGCGACATACCCGCCTGTTGTGCGAGTTCCTTCGTGGGATAGACACAAAGCGTCCAGCCGTACGATCCCTGTTCTTCCCGTGTTACCAGGATGTCTCGTAGTTCCTTCCGGGCAACGAGCGCTGTGCCGATTTTCCGGGAATCGACGTCACGGAGGTGCGTGAGGGAATCGGGTGCGTGCAGATAGATACTGCCGTTCAGGGATTCCATGAGCGATGATTCTCCCGGAGGCAGAAAAGAAAGCTGACGGTTCCGGCCTCTCCCGAAAAAGTCCCGCTCCATGCGGGGCGTCGGATTCATGCGGACGAGCACGTGCATGCCCCGGTCTATAAGTTTTCCATAGAGCATTTCGGCCAGCTCAAGGGCGGGACTGTCGAAGCGGATTAATACGATGTCGCCTGCCCTGAACTGCTGCGTGCGGGCCGTGGTCAAGCCCCAGATGAGAACGTCGGCGTATTTGTCGAGATGATCCGTGGTAAGATATGTGGCCATATGATTTGCAGCCTGAACTTTCGAGTGGTTGTTACAGCGTGGGCGTCGGCCGCCTGCCGATTTGAAACATTGTTTCAAAAAATTGTTTTTTCTCCCGGGGGAAATAAAGCGTATCGGCCCGATCAACGATCAGTATACCCTCGAGGTGATCCAGTTCGTGCTGGACCACGCGGGCCGGGAATCCCGTGTAACGTCGGTTGATCTTGCGCCCCGTTCGGTCAAAGGCCTTCACCTTTACCTCGGTCCATCGGGTAACGTCCGCACTGATTTCGGGACAAGAGAGACATCCTTCGGTCTGCTGCTCCTCGACGCCACGGTATTGGGTAATACGGGGATTGATCAGCACTTCGTAATCATTGGCGTCCCTCGTCGGAGGGGCGTCGCTTCCGAAGTTCCTCGTTTTAAAAACAACAATTCGCTTGCTCATACCGATCTGCGGCGCCGCCAGTCCCGCCGCATCATTCCTTTCGAGAAAAGCGTCAATCAACGTTTCCACGTCGCGTCGCCCTTCGTCCGTGAGAGGAATGGGCACATCATCGGCGACTCGCCTCAGCAGCCTTGATTCCTCCCCGTTTACGCTGTTGTTCCGCCAGAGCGTCCATGTCGCGTGTTTCAATGTCGCCATAGTTTTCGTACCGTCCCGAGAAATTATCGCACGATGCCGCATTTCTTTCGAAAACTCATTAGCACGTTCGGAACGAGAATTCAACGATCAGGCTTCAAGCATTCTTGTCACGTATAAATATATCTGCTAAAGTCCCGCTTTTCACGGGTCATTAATACACGTATGATGGAGGCGACGTTGATTGATTGACGACATTATAACACAAGTTGCGCGCAGGCAATTCGCGCGCGCCGTGGCGTTTCACGAGGGCGAAACGCCGGCGGCGGAGACCGGCGACGGCAGCCGCGAGCGCCTGCTCTATCTCCACGTTCCCTTTTGCGAGAGTCTCTGCCCCTATTGCTCATTCAACCGTGTCATTTTCGAGGAGACAATATGCCGCCGGTACTTTCGCGCGCTGAGAAAGGAAATGTCAATGTACCGGGAGCTGGGCCACGATTTCAGCGCGCTCTACGTGGGTGGCGGCACGCCCACGGTTCTCATGGATGAGCTGATTGAAACGCTCGAACTGGCCCGGCGTGACTTTTCCATTTCCCAGATTTCCGTTGAAACCAATCCCAATCACCTGACCGACGACCGGCTCGACATGCTCGTCTCGGCGGGCGTCAACCGCCTCTCAGCGGGTGTGCAGAGTTTCGATGACGGCCTGTTGCGGGACATGGGACGATACGCGAAGTACGGGTCAGGCGCGGAAATAGCTGAACGGCTGAGCAACGCGATGGGCCGTTTCGAGACGCTCAACGCGGACATGATCTTCAATTTTCCCGGCCAGACCGAGGCTATGCTCGAGCGCGATCTCGACATTATTATGGAGCGGGGACTGGACCAGGTAACCTGGTATCCTCTCATGGTATCCGAATCGACGCGACGGGTCGTCACCCGTACGTTGGGGGAGGTGAACTTCGGTCGGGAAAAACGTTTTTACGGTATTATTCTTCGTCACCTGCTCGGGCACTATGACTTTTCTTCCGCGTGGTGCTTTTCGAAAAAGAAATCCATGATTGATGAATATATCGTCGAGTACAATGAATATGCCGGTCTCGGGAGCGGTTCCATCGGTTACCTGCGGGGACGGGTCTACGCGAACACCTTCGATATAGAGGAATATATACGACAGATTGAGGCGGGCGGGTTACCCCTCATGGCCTCGCGGACGTTCGGAACGGGCGATCTGGTCATGTATGATTTTCTTATGCGTCTTTTCGGCGGCAGCATCGACGTGAAACCGTTGCTCGACAACCGCGGGCCGCGGGGCGGAATTGCTCTCGCGGCGGTCGCCACGCCTTTTTTTCTGGCCGGGTCTCTTCGCTACCGCGACGGACGGCTCCTGCTGACACGTCGCGGTCGCTATCACTGGGTGATTATGATGCGGGAATTTTTTACGGCCGTTAATAATTTCAGGGATTATTGCCGGGGGGAAACAGGGGGGAAAGGTGAACGTGAATGATGCCAGGCGGCATTACCTGAAGGCGCTTCCCCGCGTCGACCAGGTGCTCGTTCTCCTGGAAGACACTGCCGACAAGGAAGAATTGCCCCGGCAGGTTCTTGTTGATGCCTGTCGCTTTGCCGTGGAGGTCCTGCGAAAAAGAATTCTGGAAGCCGACGCGGGCACGTTCGAACAGCCGACGCCGGAGACGGCGCGGGATATCGCCCTTGATCGTATTCGCACGCTCAAAACCCCTGGTCTGCGACGGGTCGTCAATGCCACCGGCATCATTCTGCACACGAATCTCGGACGGGCGCCGCTTTGTGAAGAGGCCTTGCAGGCGATTATTGCAGTCAGCCGTGGATATTCCAACCTCGAGTTCAACCTGCATGAAGGCAGACGTGGACTTCGTTACGACCACGTACGAGAACTCCTCTCTATGCTCACGGGAGCGGAAGAGTCGATCGTGGTGAATAATAACGCGGCTGCCGTGCTGCTGGTTCTCAACACCCTGTCGGCCGGCAAAGAAGCGGTCGTGTCGCGGGGCGAGTTGATCGAGATCGGCGGGGAATTCCGCATTCCCGAGGTGATGGAAAAGAGCGGGGCGCGGTTGAGGGAGGTGGGTACCACGAACCGGACCCGTATTACCGATTACGAGGAGGCCGTCGATCAGGAGAAAACCGGTCTTATTCTGAAGGTGCATACAAGCAATTTCAGGACCATAGGGTTCACGGAGGAGGTTACGGCACCAGCCCTGGTTGAGCTGGGCAGGCGTCGTGGTGTGCCGGTCATGCACGATCTGGGGAGCGGTTGCCTGACCGACCTGGAGATCGGGGACGAACCGACGGTACAGGACGCCGTTCAATGGGGGTCCGACGTGGTAACGTTCAGCGGAGACAAATTGCTTGGTGGTCCTCAGGCGGGTATTATTCTCGGACGACGGTCCGTTGTGGAAACCATCAGGAAAAATCCCCTTAACCGCGCGCTTCGCATAGACAAATTGACCCTGGCGGCCCTGGAGGCGACACTGAGGAACTATCTTCTTGCAACGAACGTGAAGAAGCGCATCCCCGCCCTCCGAGCCATGACGGAACCGGTTGATGCGGTGCGGGACAGGGCGGAGAATCTCCTCGGACGACTCGATGAGGTTGTCGGCGAGAGTTTTTCGTTCACGCTTGTGAATGGTGCCTCGCTGTCCGGAGGCGGCGCGCTTCCGACCCGGGAAATTCCCACGGTCCTTATCGCCGTCACGGCGAGAAACCTGACGGCGCAGGCCCTGGAACGGCGTCTTCGCGCCGCCGACCCCCCCGTGATCGCCAGGATTGCAGATGACCAGGTGCTTCTCGATTCCAGAACTCTTCAAAACAGCGATGCAGACGATGTGGTGGCGGCGTTTCGCCGCCTTGCGGCAGCAAGACCGGCTTAAGTGGACCCGGTGAGGGGAATGTTTCCATGGACAGCGTCGGCGGTTTCGAACACCGATACGTCGTATCCGGGAAGGATCACGGCCGGCGGCTTGATGTCTTTCTCGCCGAACAAAATCCCGGAATTACCAGATCGCAGATCAAGCGGGCGGTGGCTGAAGGCATGGTGAGCATTAACACAGGCGCCGCCAAGGCGGGCATGGTGCTCAGGACAGGGGACGACGTCGTGTTCAGGCATGAACCGCCGCGTCCCCCGGCGATGGAACCGGAAAACATACCCCTTGCCGTTTTGTATGAAGACGAGGCCCTTATCGTAATCGACAAGCCACCCGGAATCGTGGTCCACCCGGGAGCGGGCAACACGAGAGGAACACTTGTTAACGCGCTCCTGTTTCACTGCCGTGACCTGTCGGGTGTCGGCGGGTTTCTTCGGCCGGGCATCGTTCATCGTCTTGACAAGAACACGTCGGGCGTTATGGTAATCGCCAAAAACGACGCCGCGCATCAGGCCCTCGCCCGTCAGTTCAAGGAACGCCTCGTGGTAAAACGGTACACGGCCGTCGTCGCGGGATCCATGCCCGGCGGTGAAGGAGTCGTTGATGCTCCCATCGGGCGCCATCGGGGTGACCGGAAAAAAATGTCCGCCGGGGGAGGACGGGGACGCTACGCGCTGACCCGGTGGAAAGTGCTGAAAGATTTCGGAGGCGCCGCCTCGCTGCTGGATGTACGAATCGAAACGGGTCGCACACACCAGATTCGGGTCCACCTGCACGCCGTCGGGCACCCGGTGCTGGGCGACAGGGAATATGGAGGCAGGGCTGTCTGCAGAAACGGATCGCTCCATACCGTTCTGAATATTCTGGATCGGCAGGCCCTGCACGCTTCCTCCCTCGGTCTGTATCACCCGACAGGTAAGCAATTCATGGAATTTGCGGCGCCGCTGCCCGGCGATATGACGATGCTTCTGGAACGGCTCGACATGCTCGCTGCGGATCGCCGCTGAAGGACACACCATGTTTGCATTGCGAAGACGAGGACTCGCCCTCTATATCGAAGCGGATATCTGGCATGACCGTCATGACCTCGCCCATGCCTTCGGGACCCGCTGGTGCGGGGACGCCATGCCGCCAACCGGTGGCGATGTCGAAGGCGCGAACGAGTCACCGGGGGCAGTAACGATGGCGGGTATTCTGGAAGCGCCGTCCTCCCGGGTGATAACGGCAATTCAGGTGCACGGCGATGATATCCTCATGGTGGACGGAACAGATGCGGATACCGCCCGCCGGTTGACGGGCGACGGCCTCGTCACGGACCGGCCGGAAGTTGCTGTCGGTATCAGGACGGCCGATTGCGTCCCCCTGCTTATGTTTGATCCGCGTCGGCGGGTCATCGGTGCAATTCACGCGGGATGGAAAGGGGCGGTTCTCGATATTGCCGGGAAGGCCGTCGGCGTCTTCGCAGACCGGTTTCTGTCGAATCCCGGCGATATAAACGCGGTTGTGGGGCCATCCGTGGGACGATGCTGCTACGACGTGGGCCCGGAAGTTATTCGGGCGATGTCAGGCCGTCCGTGGTCGGACGGACTGTTCGATTCCGGGCGTCCGGACGGGCGGAGCATGTTCGATCTCGGGCGAGCCGTAACGTGCCAGCTTGTGGATAGCGGGCTTGATCCAAAAAATATCGTGACGATTCCCTTGTGTACCTCGTGCCGTGATGATTTGTTCTATTCACACCGGGCAGAAGGCGGACGCGCCGGTCGACAGATCAGCGCGATCATGCTCCGGGAATAAACGGTTTTATTAATAAGGGCGGTTCAAGTGACAAGGATCGGCGAAAAAAGAATCCGGGCCCGCGGGAATGTCGATATTTATCTTGACTTTCTGATTTTCATTATATAAAGTTCAGTCATCAAGAGGATCTAGACGCATCATCCTTCCTTATCGAAGTGCCCCGGGAGTTCGAAATTCGTTGGTGAACATCAGCAGGGTCTACGTAAGGAGCATTTTTCGAATTCACGTGCAGTTTTGGTGATTTTTTACATACCGTGAGGATTTGAACGGAACGATCGCCGCCCATACGTTTCCGACGTACTCATCAGTGTCAGTGAAAAAGATTGCTACAGGTCATGATTCGGTCCCGCTATCCTCGTATTCCAGTTTATATATGATCTTGACAACTGTTTAATCATGGAGGCTGTTCCGCCATACCGCGAAGGATGTCCCGGTGCCCCGCACCGAGGTTTTCGCGCGCATACGGGCCGAGAGGCCCTTGCAGTGGTCACTACATTCCGTAGAGGGGAAAAATGAATATTTCCGAACTGAAAAAACTGTCCATCGGTGAGCTGAATCAGCTGGCGAAAGAATTGAACGTGCCCGACGCGAGCGGTTTGAGGCGCCAGGACCTGCTTTTCACAATTCTGCAATACCAATCCGAAAAAAACGGCTTTATTTCCGGAGAGGGCGTGCTGGAAACCCTGCCCGACGGATTCGGATTTTTACGCGCCGTCGATTATAATTATCTGCCCGGACCCGACGATATCTACGTGTCGCCGTCGCAGATACGACGTTTCGCCCTGCGGACAGGCGACACCGTGTCGGGGGAAATCCGGCCGCCGAAGGAGGGAGAGAAATATTTCGCCCTGCTCAAGGTCGGCATGGTTAATTTCGAAAGTCCCGATGTAGCCCGGGACAAGATACTGTTTGACAATTTGACCCCTTTATACCCCCAGGAAAAATTCAATCTCGAATCGAACCCCGAAAACTACTCCACCAGGATCATGGACATTTTTACCCCCATCGGCAAGGGTCAACGGGGACTCATCGTATCGCCGCCTCGAGCCGGCAAAACCGTGCTTCTTCAGGATATCGCCAACAGTATCACGGCGAACCACAAGGAAGTGGTGCTCATGGTGCTTTTGATCGACGAGCGGCCCGAGGAAGTGACGGATATGGAAAGAAGCGTGGATGGCGAGGTCGTCTCGTCCACATTTGATGAAACTCCGGCGCGCCACGTACAAGTGGCCGAAATGGTCATCGAAAAGGCGAAGCGTCTCGTAGAACACAACAGGGATGTAGTCATCCTGCTCGACAGCATAACCCGCCTGGCGCGGGCCTATAACACCGTCGTTCCTCCCAGCGGAAAGATTCTGTCGGGGGGGGTCGATTCCAATGCCCTGCACAAGCCCAAACGGTTTTTTGGCGCCGCCCGGAACATCGAGGGAGGCGGAAGCCTTACCATTATTTCAACAGCCTTGATAGACACGGGCAGTCGCATGGACGAAGTAATTTTCGAGGAATTCAAGGGAACGGGCAACATGGAGCTTCACCTGGATCGAAGAATAGCCGATCGGCGCGTGTTCCCCGCATTCGATCTTATTCGGTCCGGCACACGCAAGGAAGAGATGCTGATACCAAAGGAAATCCTGAATCGTGTCTGGATTTTACGGCGTCTGCTTCAGGAAATGAACCCCGTGGACGCCATGGATTTCATCATCGACAAGATCAGAAGAACCGAAAACAACGAGGAATTCTTTCTTTCCATGAACCAGTAATCCGTCCGGTCTCCTGTTTTCATACGACAATGTACTTGCATTTTTGTTCCAGATGCACTAGTACTTCATGCTTACTTATTTTGGAATAAAGAGGAAACGAGGCAATGAAAAAAGGCATTCATCCACGTTATGAAAAGTCGACCATATCCTGTGTGTGCGGGAATGTTATCGAAACGAGATCGACGAAGTCGGACATAAAAATTGAAATTTGCTCCAAGTGTCATCCTTTTATGACGGGAAAGCAGAAAATAATCGATACAGCCGGGCGAGTTGAGAAATTCAAGAAAAAATACGCCGGTGTCACCCCGAAATCCTGATCTGTAGCGGCGATTTCCGCGCCGTTTACGTTCATTCAACCCTTTCGCAACCCCGCGCGTCAGCGCGATGCTTTCTTTCCGGCACCGGCCTCCCCGTGCCTGCGCGGGAACGGTGAACGGTCCACATGTTTTCAAAACTGCACGATATTGAAAAACGATATGAAGAGCTGGAAAGACTGCTGAGTGATTCGGCGATTGTGCAGAATTACGGGGAGTACCAGAAGTACGCGAAAGAACACGCCGATCTTGCCGAACTGGTCGAAACATGGCGCCGTTACGAAAAAGTCCGGCGCCAGATTGAAGCCAACCGGACCCTTCTGAAAGACGGCGACAGTGAACTGCGGGAACTGGCCGGTGACGAAATAGAAACTCTCAAGGGCGATCTCGAGGTGTTGAAACAACAGTTGAAGCTGTTGCTCGTTCCCCGCGATCCCAACGATGAACGGAGCGTGTTTCTTGAAATCCGCGCCGGGACAGGCGGTGATGAGGCAGCTCTTTTTGCTGCCGATCTGTACCGCATGTACGCCATGTACGCGGAACGATCGGGCTGGCGGACCGATGTCGTCAGTGCCAGCTCTTCGAGCGGCATGGGAGGGTTCAAGGAAGTAGTGCTGCTCATCGAAGGAAGCGGCGTCTACCGCAGTTTGAAGTACGAGAGCGGGGTTCACCGAGTTCAGCGCGTGCCCGTCACGGAGGCCCAGGGCAGGATTCACACGTCGGCCGTGACAGTGGCGGTTCTTCCCGAAGCAGAAGAACTGGAAGTAACGATTGATCCGAACGACATCAGAATAGACGTGTATCGTTCCACGGGACACGGCGGTCAGAGCGTCAACACCACCGATTCCGCAGTTCGGATAACCCATGAGCCGACGGGGATCGTCGTGACCTGCCAGGACGAAAAATCTCAGCACAAGAACAAGGCGAAGGCAATGAAAGTGCTTCGAGCGCGGTTGCTCGACCATATGGAGGAAGAGCGAAGCTCGGAGATTTCTGAAAACAGGAGAAAACAGGTCGGCAGCGGTGACAGGAGCCAGCGGGTCAGGACCTATAATTTTCCCCAGGGGCGCGTTACGGATCACCGCATCGGCCTGACCCTCTATAACCTGAATGAAGTTCTCGACGGCGGTATCGAACCCGTAATCGAAGCGCTGGCGACCCATTATCAGGCGGACGCGATACGAGGGATGGATGTCTGAATTCCCGCGGGGCTCCTGCGGACGGCGGATTTCCGATGACGATAACGGAATTGCTTCACGAAGCCGGGCAACGTCTTCGAAAAGAAGGTTCTCCTTCTCCCTCGCTCGACGCCGAGGTGCTGCTTGCCCGGTGTCTCGACGTGGAAAGGATTGATTTGTATGCCCGCGGCGATCTTGCCGTAGAACCGTATCAACGTGAACGGTATCTCGATGCCGTCGCACGAAGGGTCAGAGGGGAACCGGTCGCCTACATTGTGGGGAAAAAGGAATTCTGGTCGCTCGAGCTGGCCGTCACAGCGGACACGCTTATACCTCGGCCCGACACGGAAACTGTGGTCGAAGAAGCGATTCGCCTCATGAAGCGGGACTTTCCCCACGGCGGGTCGATTCTGGACGTCGGGACGGGCAGCGGCGCAATCGCGGTCGCTCTCGCTTCCGAACTCGAAGAAACAACAATCACGGCTTCGGACATATCGGAAAGGGCGCTTCTGCTGGCGCGTGAAAACGCCATCGTAACGGGAACAGAAGGTCGTATTTTTTTCGTCTGCACGGATTTGTTCGAGTCTCTTACCGAAAAATTTGTTATGATCGTTTCCAATCCACCGTATATAGCGGAGGAAGTTTACAGAACACTGCCGTCCGGGGTACGGTGTTATGAACCGGAAAAGGCGTTGGTCGCAGGTCCCCGCGGCACCGAGTTTCACGGCAGACTTATCAGGGGCGCCCCGTCCCGGCTGTGCGACGGCGCATGGCTGGTCATGGAGATCGGGGAGGGACAATGGAACGAGGTGGAAAGCATGTTCAGGGATGACCCACGCTGGGACTGTATCCATGTTGTGCGCGACCTGGCCGGGAACGACCGGGTCGCGGCGGCGCGGAAAGGGAGCTGAAAGCTACGTGGACAAGATCGTGATTCAGGGCGGGCGGCGGCTTACGGGAACCGTGGCGGCGAGCGGGGCGAAAAACGCGGCTCTTCCCATACTGGTATCGTCGCTGCTGACCGGGGCTCAATGCACATTTCACGACGTTCCCGATCTCGTCGATGTGAGGACCATCACCCGGTTGCTTGCGGACCTCGGATCACACATAGAACGGAACGGAACGTCCCTGAGTATAAGTACTCCCGGAATAGAAAAGAAAGAGGCATCCTACGACCTGGTAAAGACCATGCGGGCATCGATTCTCGTACTCGGTCCCCTGGTCGCGAGGACCGGAAGGGCCAGAGTGTCTCTGCCGGGAGGATGCGCTATAGGTGCCCGGCCGGTGAATCTTCATCTCAAGGCGCTTCAGGACCTTGGAGCTGCAATAGATCTTCGCGATGGTTATGTCGAAGCGGTGACGAAGGGTCTGAAAGGGACCGATATTTATTTCGATACGTCAACGGTGACGGGAACGGAAAATATTATGATGGCAGCCGTTCTCGCGCGGGGAACGACAGTATTGAAGAACGCCGCCCGTGAACCGGAGGTGGAAAACCTGGCGGCGGTGCTGAACGGTATGGGGGCGAAAATCCGTGGGGCGGGGACTGACGAAATCGTCATACAGGGAGTTCAATCGCTTGATTCCGTGGAGGAACGGATCATTCCCGACCGCGTGGAAGTGGGCACGTACATGATCGCCGCCGCGATAACCGGTGGAGAGATAATCATCGAGAATTGCGAACCGGCTCACCTTGAAGCGCTGACAGCCAAGCTCCGGGAAGCGGGAGTGGTGATTGAACCGTGCGTCGGCGGCATCACGGTATCGGCTGCGAACGGCGTGAAGAGCGTGGATATCACTACACTGCCCTATCCCGGTTTTCCCACGGACCTGCAGGCCCAGATGATGGCCCTTATGACCGTGGGAAACGGCATCAGTGTCATACGCGAGACGGTTTTTGAAAACAGGTTCATGCATGTCAACGAACTGATGAGAATGGGTGCCGACATAGCCATCGACGGCAACAGGGCGATAGTTCGGGGAACCAGGCAGTTGCGGGGCGCACCCGTCATGGCGACGGATCTTCGGGCGTCGGCGTCACTGGTTCTTGCGGGACTCGTCGCGGAAGGAACAACGGAACTGGACCGGGTGTACCACATCGACCGGGGCTACGAACGCATCGAAGAAAAGCTGTCCGGTCTCGGCGCCGACATCAGGAGGGTCAGGGAATAAGATGAAGATACTCCACGCTGATTCACCGGAATTTGAAGAGGACCTGAAACGCCTGTTGAGGCGGGGAGGCGTGACGGAAGAAGAGGTTCTTGCGTCCGTACGGGAGATTATAGACGAGGTGGCGCGGCGGGGCGATGAGGCACTTTTCGATTATGCTCTCCGCTTTGACGAAAGTTCTCTCGATGCCGGAAACGTCCGGGTTCCGGACGAAGAAATCGATCGCGCCCTCGACGGCCTGGACCCGGACGACAGGGACGTTCTTGCCCTTGCGGCGAAGCGTATCGAACAATTTCATCGAAGACAGGTCCAGCAGTCGTGGTTTACCGTCGATGAGGACGGAACCGAGCTGGGTCAGATTGTGCGGCCGCTCCGCAGGGTCGGCGTGTACGCCCCCGGCGGGCTTGCGCCTTATCCTTCGACGGTGCTCATGGCGGCGATCCCTGCGCGAGTCGCCGGTGTTCGGGAAGTACTACTCGTTACCCCGGCGAAAAAAGGGTATGTCAGCCCCCTGATCCTGGCCGCAGCCCGGATTGCAGGAGTAGATCACATATATCGGGTGGGAGGTCCCCAGGCCGTTGCCGCGCTTGCATGTGGAACTGAATCGATTCCCGCGGTCGATAAAATCGTGGGTCCGGGTAACCGGTACGTGGCGGCTGCGAAACGCCTCGTTTTCGGAACCGTGGGTATCGACATGATTGCCGGTCCCACTGAAATACTGATTATAGCAGACGAGACGGCATCCCCTGTTTTCATCGCCGCTGATCTGCTTGCCCAGGCCGAGCACGACGAGCTGGCCTCATCGATCCTGATAACTCCCAACGGTCCCCTCGCAGAACTCGTCGCGGAGGAAGTGGACCGCCAGTTGCAGGAACTGCCTCGCGAATCCATCGCCGCTTCGTCGATAAGCCGATACGGAAGGGCTATCGTCACCGGCGGCCTTGAAGAAGCCGTCACCCTGGCGAACCGTTTCGCGCCGGAGCACTTGGAGCTCATGGTGGCCGCCCCCCGGGAACTGCTCGGCATGATAGAGAACGCCTCCGCCGTGTTCCTCGGATCCCACACGCCCGAAGCGGTCGGTGATTACGTGGCGGGCCCGAATCATATTTTACCCACGGCAGGAACGGCCCGGTTCTCGTCGCCTCTCGGCGTATACGATTTCGTGAAAAGAACGGGCCTCGTGTCGTTTACCGGACGGTCTCTCGACAGGATCGGAGACGCCGCGGCCCGCTTCGCCATGCTCGAGGGTCTCGACGCCCACGCCCTCTCGGTGAAACGGAGGCGCGCGCCGTAATTTCCCTCACCGCACATTGCCTGTTAGCGAATTATCTTGACAAAAGCGACCATTTGTTTAGAATTCCACCTCCTGTCAATGGATCAGGCGCGCGGGCGTAATTCAGTGGTAGAATGTCAGCTTCCCAAGCTGGACGTCGTGGGTTCGAGTCCCATCGCCCGCTCCATTTTTTCGTTGCAATGGCACTGCTTTTGTGCTAGGAAGTTCCACAAGAAATTCACTTTATTGAAAGTGGGCCCGGCCCACTTTTTTCATTTACGGTTCCGGTACGCATGAAAACAGTGGACTATGGAGACAAGATTCGGTCGATGATCGAAACGGCCGTGGAAGAGGCTGGTTTCGAGATAATAGACGTCGAATGTGTGAGAGGGAAAGCGCGCTGGCTTGTGAGAATCTATATCGACAGTGACAACGGTGTCACCGTTGACGATTGTGCCCGCGTGAGCCATGAAACGGGTGATATTCTTTCAGTACATGATATCCCGCCCGGTCCTTACGACCTGGAGGTGTCCTCTCCGGGGCTTGACCGCCCGCTCACGAGGGACAAGGATTTTCTGGCCTACCGGGGGTATATTGTGAAAGTCAGGGTTGCTGAAAGCATCGGGGGACGGAAAAATTTTAAAGGACGCCTCGTCGACTATGTTGATGCAAACGGGGGGAAAACGTTGATTGTGAACGTGGACGGTAAAGAATACCGCATTCCCCGGCAGGTGATCGACCGGGCGAACCTTCAGTATGAACTGTAGGGTGGAGGAATTTCAATGGGACCGGACCTGAAACGTCTTATTGAGCAAATAGGCAAGGAAAAAGGAATCGATCGGGATATTATCGTCGAGGCCCTGGAGACTGCTGTCCTGACGGCCGCCAAAAAGAAACTGGGACAGGACCTGGACCTGGAAACCGCCTTCAACGAAGAGATCGGCGAGGTGGAAGTGTTCCAGTTCAAAACAGTCGTCAATGAAGTGCTGAACCCGGACCTGCATATATCACTGGAAGAAGCGAGGGCGACCCTGGACGAAGGCGCTGAACCGGGCGACAGTCTGGGCATGAAAATAGAGACCAACACCTTCGGCCGTATCGGCGTGCAGGCGGCGAAACAGATTATCATTCAGAAGGTCAAGGATGCCGAACGGGACATCATTTACGATGAATACAAAGACCGCAAGGGCGATCTGGCGAACGGATCCGTTCAGCGTTTCGAGGGAGGCAATATCATCGTCAATCTCGGCAGGGCCGAGGGCATCATTCCCGTGTCCGAGCAGATTCCGCGGGAAACCTTTAAGCGGGGAGAACGGATCCGCTCCTACATTCTGGATGTGAAACGCATATCAAAGGGTCCCCAGATTATATTGTCGAGGACACACCCAGCCTTTATCAAAAGCCTTTTTGAACTTGAAGTTCCTGAAATATCGGAAGGATTCATCGAGATCGTCAATGTGGCCCGTGAGCCGGGCTATCGGACGAAAATAGCTGTTCGCAGCAAGGACCGGGATATTGATCCGGTGGGGGCGTGCGTCGGTATGCGTGGGTCCCGGGTGCAGGGCGTGGTCCAGGAACTGCGGGGAGAGAAAATCGACATTGTTCCCTACTCGGAAAACTCTGTCTCGTATGTGTGCAGCGCCCTTTCGCCGGCAAAGGTGGATCGCGTGTTTATCGATGACGAGAGCAAATCAATCGAAGTGGTCGTGCCTGATGACCAACTTTCCCTCGCTATAGGAAAGAGCGGACAGAATGTGCGCCTGGCTGCCCGCTTGACGGGATGGAAGATAGACGTAAAGAGCGGTTCAACGGTGGACGCCCAGCAGGCGGAGGCGATCAAGACGCTTCAAACGATTCCCGGCGTTGACGCCGACTCGGCCGAAGTGCTTTTCAATCAGGGATTCAAGACGATTCCCATGATAGCGGCGGCCGATCCGGAGGTACTCGGAACGGCGATTCGTGTGGACAGTACACAAGCGGCCGCGTGGATAGCTGCGGCGACGGAAGTCAATAACACCAGAGAACAGGTCGCGGACGAGACAGAGGACGGAACGTCGGAAGCGTGACAGGAGCGTCGTGCCCGAGTTCCAGTGCTGAACATATACGCAGGAGTTGCGAGAATGCCGAAAACGAGAGTCTACGAACTTGCCAGGGAACTCGCCGTGGACACGAAAGAGCTCATCGCGCGCCTGGAGAAGATGGGCATTGCTGTCAAGTCTCACTCCAGCACGCTCGAGGAGGATGACGCCGCCCGGGTGCGACGTGAATTTTCCCTGGGCGAGCCGGACAAGGTTGAAGAAAAACGCGTCAAGCCGACGGTTATTCGCCGTCGGTCTGTTCGTGAAGCAGTTCCGGAGCAACAGGAGCAACAACCGGCAGTAGAGGCGGAGAAGCCCGAAGAGGTCGAAGAGGCCGGAGAACCGGTAGCGGAGAAAAAACGGGAGCCTGTTTCCGAACCTGCCAAAAAGGAGAAAGTACAACCGGAGAAACCGGCAGTCGAAGAATCCCGGAAGACCGAGGAAAAACCGATATCCGTGGAAGCGGCGGGGGACAAGCACGCCGAGAAGAAGCCCTCCAGAGAAGCCGCCGAGGCGGAGCAGGAAGCTGCTGAAAAACCGGTGGTTTCCAGGAAAAAACCGGTGGAGCCGGAGAAAAGAGCGGCCGCGCCCGAAGAGGAAACAGAAAAGAAAGAAAAAGACAAGGCGTCCGCAGCGGAAGAATCCGCCGCGGAGGCTGCGAAGAAACGAAAACGGCCGGTTCCGGTTCCGGTGGAAGACGTTTCGTCCCGGAAAAAGGCCTTTGTAAAGCAGGTCGTGGAGCGCAAGGAGCGCCGTGGAAAAAGGGAACGGGACACCGAAAGCGTTGTGCCCTGGAGGGAATCCAGGAAACAGGTGGTGGTGGCTCCCAAGAAAACGGAGATAACAACGCCCAAGGCCATCAAGCGGCGGATTAAGATGGATGAAGCCATACGGGTGGGTGATCTTGCGAAAAAAATGGGAGTTAAAACCAGTGAAGTAATATCAAAGCTGATGTCGCTGGGCATGATGGTCACCATCAATCAATCCATCGATGTCGACGTTGCGTCGCTGGTGGCCGGAGAATTCGGCTACCAGGTCGAGACAGTGGGTTTCGACTACGGGGCGGTACTGCCCAAAGCGGATAAAACATCGGAAAAACTGCGTCCCCGGGCCCCCGTCGTAACGGTCATGGGGCACGTCGATCACGGCAAGACGTCGCTGCTTGACGCCATCAGGCAGACGAATGTCATTGAGGGCGAATCGGGCGGTATAACCCAGGCCATCGGCGCCTATCTTGTCCGCGTCAACGACAGGGACATCGTTTTCCTCGATACGCCGGGCCACGAGGCGTTCACGACCATGCGGGCCAGGGGCGCGAAAGTGACCGATATCGTGGTGCTGGTGGTGGCCGCCGACGACGGCGTCATGGATCAGACCATCGAAGCCATTAATCATTCCCGGGCTGCAAACGTACCCATCATCGTGGCTGTTAACAAAATCGACAAAGCCGGCAACGATCCGGAGCGCATTCGGCAGCAGTTGTCTCAGCACGGACTTGTGCCGGAGTCGTGGGGCGGAGACACCATCTTCGCCGAAGTGTCGGCCAAACAGAAAATCGGTCTGGAGGAACTGCTCGAACTGATTCTGCTGCAGGCGGACATGCTTGAATTAAAAGCGGATCCTGACCAGCCCGCAAAGGGCGTCATCGTGGAGAGCAAACTCGATAAAGGCCGGGGACCCGTGGCGACGGTGCTCATCCAGGAAGGCACGCTTCACGAAGGAGACGCCTTTGTTTCAAAAACGGAATACGGCAAGGTACGAGCCATGATCGACGACCAGGGACGGCGGGTCGCCGAGGCGGGGCCTTCCATGCCCGTCGAAGTCATCGGCTTTTCGAATGTTCCATCCGTGGGTGTGGATTTCGTGGCAGTCGAGGATGAAAAGAAAGCACGGGGAATCGGCGAATACCTGAGCCGAAAGGAACGGGAAAAGAAACTGTCCGCAACATCGAAAATTACCCTCGAACAACTCTACGAGAGGATCAAGGAGGGAACGAAGGAGCTTCGCGTAGTGCTCAAGGGCGACGTTCAGGGATCCATCGAGGCGCTGTCCGAGGCGCTCACGAAACTCAGTACGGATGACATAACGCTTTCGATCATTCACGCGTCGGTGGGCGCCATAAACGAGAACGACGTCATGCTGGCGTCGGCGTCAGAGGCGGTGATCATCGGATTCCTGGTGCGTCCGGACGCCAGGGTTATTGAGCTGGCGGAGCAGGAAGGTGTGGATCTTAAGTATTACGACGTGATCTATGAAGCCATAGCGGAAGTCAGGGACGCCATGGAAGGCCTGCTGGAACCGATCTACGAAGAGGTGCGGGAAGGCGAGGCCGAGGTACGCGAAATCTTCAGAATTCCGAAAGTCGGCGTAATAGCAGGAAGTTACGTGACCGAGGGTAAACTGGCGCGCAATTCCCTGCTGCGGGTGATTCGAGACGGTGTTGTCGTACACAACGGCAAATTCCTGTCACTGAAGCGCTTCAAGGACGACGTCAAGGAAGTGACGGCGGGCTACGAATGCGGTATCGGTATCGAGGGGTTCGACGATCTCCGGGTGGGAGACGTAGTGGAGGCTTACACGAAGCGGAAAGTTGAAAGGACCCTGGACAAGCAGCGGGGTTGAAACATTCAAGGTGGTCGTGGGAACAGGCGTCATAAAACTATTTATTCCCGAATGCAGGTCACTCAAGGAAAAACGGGCCGTCATCCGCCGTGTGATCAGCCGGGTTCGGCACGGGTTTAATGTTTCGATGGCAGAAGTGGGAGAGAACGACGCCTGGAAACGGTGCACCCTGGGTTTTGCCATTGTAGGCAATGACCGCGGCCATATAGACGCGACGATGAACGCGGTCATGAAGTGCGTGGATTCATTGCGGCTTGCGGACATCATCGACGCGAAGATGGAAATGATCAATCTTTCGGTTATCGGAGGCGACCAGTACCTGCAGGAAGGCAAGTTCGATGAGTCATAGGAGAGCCGACAGAGTGGGAGATCTCATAAAGGCCGAGCTTTCCAGGTTGCTGATCCGTGATGTAGCCGATCCGGCGATACAGCGCGTGACCATCACGGGCGTGAAGGTTTCCGATGACCTGCGGTTTGCCAGGGTGTTTTTCGTCCGTCTGGGTGAGGAAGGATGTACCGATGAAACAGTCGGCGGTCTGCAGCGAGCCTCTGGATTTTTAAAGCGAGAGCTGGGAAAGAATCTCAAGCTTCGCTACGTGCCGGAGATCGAATTTTCCTTCGACACGTCTTTCGACTATGGAGACCGCATCGAGCGATTGCTCGTCGAAATTCAGGAAGAGGGGAATGCCGGCGATGCTGGACAGAATAGTTGACGCCGTTCGCTCTGCCAAGACGGTCCTCCTGGTATCGCACGTGCGACCCGACGGAGACGCGCTGGGATCCATCATAGCTTTTTATCACGTGCTGAAAAGCCTCGGGAAAGAGGTTGTTGTTTTCAGCCAGGATAAGATTCCCGATATGTACCGGTTTTTGCCGGGTGCGGAAGCGGTGGTACATACTCTTGGTCCGGTTGAGCGTTTCGATACGGCCCTCCTGCTCGATTGCAGCGAACTGTCCAGGGTGGGCGACGAAGCCGATCGCATCGGTTCAATCGGAACGCTGATCGTCATAGACCACCATCTTTCGAATAACGGGTCCATTCCACTTTCCCTTGTTGATACGAAGGCGAGTTCCACGGGGGAAATACTGGTCGATCTTATCGACAGGCTCGACGTGGAGTTGACAAGCGACATTGCCGTCAATATTTATACGGCCGTCGTGACTGACACGGGGTCATTCCGTTATTCCAACACGACGGGTAAAACGTTTATGCTGGCGGCGCGACTGGTCGAAGCCGGCGCAGATCCGCGGACGGTGTCGGAACAGGTGTACGAAACAAAGCCGCTGGTCAGACTCAGATTGATGAGCCGGGCCATGGAAACGTTAAAAATCAGTCGTGGCGGCGAGGTTGGTTCCATAGTTCTGGATCAGCATATTATGAAAGAGGAAGACGCCCTTCCGGAGCACACCGAAGGTCTGGTGGACATGGTCCGTTCCGTCCAGGGCGTGCGGGTGGCGGTGTTTTATTACGAAATGCCCGACGGCGCCTACAAGATCAGCTTGCGTTCCAAGGGCACCGCCAATGTGGAACACGTGGCGAAAATCTTCGGCGGAGGAGGACACCGGAATGCATCCGCCTGCAGGATGCAGGGAAACATTCAGGACATTCAAGAGCAGGTTCTTGCCGCCGTTGATAATATTCTCCGGGAAACGGAGTCATAAGCATGACCGGCCGAGCGCGGCATGAAAACGTAGCCGGTTCCAAAGAAATACATGGTGTGATCGTTGTGGACAAACCGGCGGGATGTACGTCCTTCGATGTTGTCCGAAGGGTGCGAAAAGCACTGAAAGTAAGGAAACTCGGCCATACGGGGACCCTGGATCCTCTCGCGACGGGTGTTCTGCCGCTGTGCCTTAACGAGGCGACGAAAGCGGCTGCTTTTCTTGCCGGGGATGACAAGGAATACCGTGCCGTCATGGAGCTGGGTGTTGCAACCGATACACAGGATATAACGGGGGCCGTTGTTATGAGACGTGACCCGCGGGGTATTACACGATCCGACGTGGAGGCTGCGGCGCAATCTTTTCTGGGGACGATACGACAGAAAGTACCGCGCTACTCGGCGGCCAAATACCGGGGGCGTCCTTATTACTGGTGGACGCGGCAGGGTGCCGGCATCGATACCCCGGAGAAAGAGGTCACGATCTACGAAATAGAGATCGAATCGTTTTCGTTTCCTTCGGCGACGTTCCGGGTACTGTGCTCGAAGGGAACCTATATTCGGGCACTCTGCGACGACATAGGCGAGCGGCTCGGCTGCGGGGCGGTGCTCACCGGTCTCAGGAGAACGAGGAGCGGCGCTTTTCGGGAAGAAGACGCGCTGTCTCTGGACAGTGTCGCTGTCGCCGCGGATTCAACGCTCGTCAGAAATATGGTCATCCCTCTCAAGAATCTTATGGGGGAATACACTGCTGTTCCCGTCGACCGGGATTCGGCAAAAAAAATCAGGGACGGTCGGCAGCCGACACGGGGGTTTTTCGAGGGTGCCGTATTTCCCGAGGTCCAACGGGGTGAATTGGTGCGGTTGACGGCTGAAGATGACGAGATCGTCGCCGTCGCCCGCGTGCTTCTTTCGCCGAAGGAGTACGCCGGAGCAGGAGACACGGAGCAGGTTCTCAGGCTTGTTCGCGTGTTTAACGGAGAACATTAAGCGGTATTGAGTGATATGCGAAGAGAGGAGTAAGGGCAGTGTTAGACGAAGAGAGAAAAAAAGACATCATCGAAACGTTCAAAAAGCACGAAAATGATACGGGTTCGCCTGAGGTACAGATCGCACTGCTCAGTGCCCGCATCGAGTACCTGACCGAACATTTCAAAGTACACAAAAAGGACCATCATTCCCGACGGGGGCTTTTGAAACTTGTCGGCAAGAGGCGGAGATTACTTGATTATCTCAAAAAAACAGAGATAGACCGCTATCGTGAGATTATTCAACGACTCGGATTGAGACGATGATCGCAACTGCCTTAAGGAGGTATGAACGACAATGAGCAATGTATATTCTGCGGAATTTGCAGGAAAAGAAATATCAATCAGGACAGACTACGTGGCGGCGCAGGCGAATGGAAGCGCCTACGTGCGCTACGGGGATACGATTGTTCTGGTCACCGCCGTCTGGCAGAAAAGCAGGCGTGAAGGCATCGATTTTCTTCCTCTTACCGTTGATTACCAGGAAATGACATCTGCGGCCGGGAAGATTCCGGGAGGATTTTTTAAGCGCGAAGGACGTCCCAACGAGAAAGAAACCCTTACGTCTCGATTCATCGACAGATCCATCCGGCCATTGTTTCCGAAAGGATGGCATCACGAGACTCAGGTGATAGCAACGGTGCTTTCCTACGACAGCGACTGCGGTTCCGATATCGCCGCAATGCTGGGTACGTCGGCAGCGCTCGGTGTTTCCGACATTCCCTTCAACGGGCCCATTGCGGGTGTCCGCGTGGCCAGGCGTGACGGAAAACTGATTTGCAATCCCACGATGGAGGATCTGGATGAGAGCGATCTCGACCTGTTCCTGGTGGGGCGGAAGGTGCCGCGGGACGGAGATGAGGGCGCATTCGACGTAAATCTCGTCATGGTGGAAGGCGGCGCCAACGAAGCCGACGAAGATTCCGTCGTGGAAGCCATTAATTTCGGCCTTGCCTCCTTACCCCCGGTTATCGAACTGCAGGACAAAATCCGGGAGGCACTGGGAAGAGCAAAACAGGCCGTCGAAACCTCCGAAATTGACGAGGAACTGTCCCGGTCCGTGACGGAGCGGGCGAAGGAAAAACTTGCTTCGGCCTACCGGATCACAGCAAAACTCGAGCGTTACGAAGCCATCAGGGAAATCCGCCGGGAGGTGCAGGAAGAACTGGCAGTGGATGACGCGACGATCGCCTCGCAGGTGGATGCCGTACTCGACGGAATCGAGCGATCGATTCTTCGGGGCATGATTCTCAATGAGAATACGCGGATCGACAAACGTTCTCCACAGGATATACGTCCCATTACCTGTGAAGTGGGCGTTTTGCCCAGGACCCACGGATCGGCTATTTTCACTCGAGGAGAGACGCAGGCCCTTTCCATCATGACGCTGGGAACATCGTCGGACGAACAGCGCCTTGACTGGATCGGAGGCGAAGAATTCCGCAGGTTCATGCTGCACTACAATTTCCCGCCCTACTCCGTTGGTGAAGCAAAATTTCTCCGCGGTCCGGGTCGCAGGGAGATCGGTCACGGTGTGCTTGCTCGGCGGGCCCTTGTCCCTGTTATGCCGTCACCGGAAGAATTCCCTTACACGATTCGTATTGTCTCGGAAATCCTGTCGTCGAACGGTTCGTCATCAATGGCGACCGTTTGTGGAGGATCTCTTTCGCTGCTCGACGGTGGTGTGCCGATCAGGAGCGTTGTTGCCGGTATCGCCATGGGTCTTCTGAAGGAAGGAGACACGGTGGCAATTCTTTCCGATATTCTGGGCGACGAGGATCATGCCGGAGACATGGACTTCAAGGTTTGCGGCACCCGCAAGGGCGTCACGGCCATGCAGATGGACATCAAGATTGACGGCATAACTGAAGATATTCTTCGAAAGGCGCTCCTTCAGGCACGCGAAGGGAGATTCCATATTCTCGATATCATGGAAAAAACCATTTCATCTCCGAGATCCGAAATGTCCCGGTACGCACCGCGCATTACGACTATTACCATAAATCCGGAGCGAATCCGGGACGTCATCGGAACGGGTGGAAAAAATATCCGCCATATCATCAGCGAAACCGGCTGTTCTGTCGATGTCGATGATGACGGAACCGTCACCATCGCGTCGAGCGAGCAGGAAGCATCGGAGCGTGCCATTGCCATGATACGGGCGCTGACCGAGGAGGCTGAAATAGGAAAGATTTACATGGGGACGGTCAAAAAAATCGTCGATTTCGGCGCGTTCGTGGAAATACTTCCAGGTCTTGACGGTCTTGTCCACATCTCGCAGCTTGAAAACAGGCGTGTGACCAAGGTGACGGACGTATTGCAGGAAGGTGAAACGGTTCCCGTCAAGGTCATCGATATAGACAAGAACGGCAAGATTCGGTTAAGCAGGAAAGACGCCCTCGAAGAAGGTGAATAACGAATCCGGCGGGCCGGAGAAAGGGTTGTTCTATGCCGGAGCGGCTGGTTCCCGTTGCGGTTCGCAGAGTCGGCGACACGGGGGATATCCCGTTGCCGCGATACATGTCGGACGGCGCGGCGGGTATGGATCTTTATGCCGCCGTACAACGGGAGGAGCTGTTGCTGCCGGGAGAGCGGAAACTCGTTCCCACCGGTATAGCCGTGGCGCTGCCCCGTGGGTGCGAGGCGCAGATCAGGCCGCGGAGCGGGCTGGCCCTTGAACACGGGGTGACCCTTCTCAACACGCCCGGAACAGTCGATGCCGATTACCGCGGCGAGATTCAAATCGTCATGGTGAATTTGGGCGATCAACCATTCCCAATCCGGCGGGGCGACCGGGTCGCCCAGATGGTGGTCCACCGGATCAGCCGTGTCGCCTGGCGGGAAATGGACATACTGGATGTCACGTCCCGCGGTGAAGGCGGATTCGGACACACGGGCGTGTGAACGGCGGGTCTGTGATTTCTCCAGTCACGGGGGTTGCGTTTTTTCTTTCTTTGACATATCCACAACCCGAGACGGAGAAACGTTGCTGAGGGATTCGTCATGAAACGTTACAAGGTGTCGAAAACCTACCAGGAGATAAACAGGAAAATAAAGGAAGGCACCGCCGTGGTGGCGACGGCCGAGGAAATTATCGATATCGTTGAACGCAAGGGCGATGTCGAGGCGGCCCGGACCGTGGACGTGGTGACGACAGGCACGTTCGGCATCATGTGTTCGTCCGGGGTCTTTCTCAATTTCGGGCACACGGCGCCCAAGATAAAGGCTTCCCGGGTGTGGCTCAACGATGTCCCCGCCTACGGCGGAATCGCGGCGGTCGATTGTTATCTGGGAGCGGCGGCCGTTGTCGAGGGCGATCCCCTCAACAGTATACATCCGGGAGAGTTCAACTACGGCGGCGGTCACGTCATACAGGACCTGGTCGCGGGCAACATGGTGAAAGTGCATCTCGAAGGATACGGGACAGATTGCTATCCGGCGAGAAAATTCGATAAAAGCATCACCCTGCAGGACCTGAGAAACGCCACGCTTTTCAATCCCCGTAATGCCTACCAGAATTACAACTGTGCCGTCAATATGTCGGATCGCACCATCTATACCTACATGGGCGTCCTGCGTCCTCTCATGGCCAACGCCACCTATTCCACATCGGGACAGTTGAGCCCGCTGCTCAACGATCCCTATTTCAGGACTATCGGCGTCGGTACGTCAATATTCCTGGGAGGAGCGCGTGGCTGCGTTGTCTGGAACGGAACTCAGCATGAAACGGATGTCCTGCGGGGCGAAAACGGCGTGCCGCGGGAAGGAGCCGGCACACTCGCGGTAATCGGTAATCTTAAAGAAATGAGTCCTCAGTGGCTGGTGGGTGCCAGCGTTCTCGGCTACGGCGCGTCGCTCTTCGTGGGCATCGGTATTCCCATTCCTCTTCTCAACGAGGATATCGCCCGCGCCGCCGCCGTCAGGGACGAAGATATCTATGCGCAGGTCTACGATTACGGCGTCGATTATCCCAGCGGTGCAGCGCCGAGTATCGGCGAAGTAAATTACAAACAGCTTCGCAGCGGCACCATTGAACTCAATGGAAAAATAATTGACACGGCGCCCATGTCCAGTTACTATAAAGCCCTTGAAATCTGTCATATTCTTAAGGAATGGATTGAGAAAGGCGAGTTTTTACTGAGTGAGCCGCAACGGTCACTCTACACCGGGCATTCCCGGCCGACATCCGGGTAAGATACAACCGTCGGCACGGAGTCTGAGTCTCATGAAAACGGGAAGGCTTTTCGCAGTGGTATTCCTGGCCCTTGTCTGTCTGATTGTTTTCAGTGATAAGGGCTTTGTGGGATACCGTGAAAGCGGACGGACACTCGAATCCCTGCAGATCGAGAACGAGCGGATTTCCCGGGAGAACGAGCGGTTCCGTGAAAAGATCCTTCTGCTCAGAAGTGATTTTGATTACATCGAAATGATAGCCAGACAAGAGCTGGGCATGATCAGGGACGACGAGATAGTGTACCGATTCAGGGAACAGTGAAAAACAGGAGAGGACCTCGTATTACGGTGAAAATAGGGCTGTCCGGCTTTCTCCCGGGGACGAAAAACATCGTAGGCATCGATATCGGATCAACCGCCCTGAAGCTGGTTGAAATAGCCGAGACGTCAAATGGTCACGAGCTTGTCGCCTGCGCACAGATTCCCATTGAGCGGGGCGTCATATCGAAGGGGCTCATGACCGACGGCGCCGCCGTGACGCGGGCCGTCAAGGAGCTGCTCAAACAATCCGGCACGTCCGCCAAACTCGCCGCCACGGCTCTTTCCGGGTTTTCCGTGCTCGTCAACAAAGTCAGTTTCAAGGACATGGAGGAAGATGAAATCCGCCAGCTCGTCATTGACGAGGCCGGCGAGTACATGCCCATCGACAGGGTGGAAAACGTGTACTTTGACATCCACGTGCTCGGCGCAAGCGACAACAACCCCCAGATGATCGATGTCATCATAGCGGCGGCAAAAAAAGATATTATAGCGGAATACCGCAGCGCCGTCGAAAGCGCCGGTCTGCGGCTCGTTCTCATGGACGTGGATTCCTTCGCTCTGGAGACGGCATACGAAGAAAATTATGAATTCTCCGACGATGACGTCGTGGGTCTGGTTCACATCGGTGCTGGCATAACAAATATTAATATCATCAAGGGCGGCCAGTCGGTTTTCACGCGGAACGTGCTCATGGGGGGCGACGTCATCACCGAGGCGATCCAGGCGGAGCAGGGCCTTTCCTTCGAGGAAGCGGAAGCCTGGAAGATCAATCGTGCTCGGGAGGAAAGCGCAGCCGAACCGGGCGGAGCAGTGCAGGAACAGAGTCTGCTGGTCCTGGCCGATCCCATATTCGCCGAAATCGAACGTTCCATTGATTTTTTCATATCATCCGTGGGCATGATTTTTCTCAACAAGGTGCTCATCAGCGGGGGGAGTGCGCGCATTGCCGGCATCACCGGCGAGCTTTCACAGCGGCTTCGCTGCGATGTGGAATATTTTGATCCCTTCAAAGCGGTGAAGTGCGACAAAAAATCTTATCCTTCTGAATTTATAAGAGAAATGGCCGCCGTGGCACCCATCGCGGCGGGGCTCGCACTCCGGAGGCCCGACGAACTATGATTCGAGTCAACCTGATTCCCTACCGCGAAGAGATGCGAAAGATACAGGCCAGGCGGCAGATCATAGCCGCCGCCGCGTTCTTCGTTGCGCTGGTGCTCGTGGTGGCCCTGTTTCACACATACATGACCATGTCGGTATCCGCCCTGGAAAAGCAGGTCGCCTCCTCGCGGGCGGACCTTGAACGCCTGAAGAAAATCACCGGCGACATAGAAAAATACCGTCAGGACAAGGAACTGGTTGAAAAAAAACTCGAGGTCATCAACAACCTGGAAAAAAACCGGGACGAGGGATATAAGCTTCTCGTGGAGTTTGCCAACACCGTTCCCGCGGGTGAACTGTGGCTGACCCTTCTTTCAAAGCGCGACGGTACGCTTGGCGTCGAGGGTATCGCCAAGGACAGTCTGACTATCGCCGATTTCATGTCGAGGCTGGAAGAATCACCGGAGACCGAATCGGTTGATCTCGTGGGTATCCGTCATATAGAGTATGCCGGCAAGGAGCTGAAGGCGTTCAAGCTTTCCGGAACATTGTACCGAAGGTGAACAATGGCCATAACCGCCGACGACATCAAGAAACTGCCCACCAAGTATAAAATTTTAATTGGTGTCGGCGTTGTCCTGCTGCTGGGCTATTTTTATTATATGTTCTTTCTTCAGGCCGCCCTGTCGAAAAAACAGTCGTTGACCGACAATCTTGCCACCCTGGAGACCCAGATTGCTCAGCGGCGTGTGGTGGCCCGGCAAATCGAACAGCATCGGCGGGAGATAAAGGAATTGAACGAAAACCTGAACATCGCGCTGGCGAAACTGCCGGAAAAAAAAGATATTCCCAATCTCCTGAGTTCGCTGGCCAGTGCGGCCATGAACGGCAAGCTGGACATTCTGCTCTTTGAACCCCTGCCGCAGGCGTCGCGTGAGTTTTACGCCGAACTCCCCGTCAGGATCTCCGTCAGCGGAGGATTCCGGGATATAGCGGCATTTTTTGAAGACGTGGCGGAGTTTCCCCGGATCGTCAACGTGGCGGAGGCGATAATTCGCGGCCCGGCGGAGAAAGACGCCGTTCCGCCCATTATTCTGAAGGCCGAATGCCTGATGAAAACATACATGTTTCTGGATGTAAGCAATGAGAAAGCAAACGAGAGCCCCTGAAAGAACGGACGGTACAAGATCTTTCGGATGCGGATGCAGGTCGATATTCCTCGTTGTTCTGCCGGTTCTGCTCGTTCTTGTTCTGCTAGTTCCGGTCTCGACCCGGGGAGAGACGGAAGGGGTGAAAAGCAAAGCCGACGTTCGCGTTCGTTCCATCAGCGTCGATCCCTTCGTGCCATTCGTTGAACCGCCGCGGGAAGAAGAACCCACGGTCACCAGGGACGCCGCGGCGGAGGGAAAGGATACGGTACAGGCTGAACCGGCGTTTCGTACTCCCCTTGAAAGGGTATCTGTCAAGGAACTTCAGTTGGCAGGAATCGTTACGGGGAGCGGCGAAAAACTCGCCGTTGTGGAAGACGCAAGGGGCATCGCGCACGATCTGTACGTGGGGACAGCCGTTGGCATGAACAACGGGCGGGTCACGGAGATTTTGACCGACCGGGTCATAATAGAAGAATACCGGGCTGACGGTGAGGGCGCCATGCAGGCGGAACGCACCATCCTGCGAATCGAATGACCTAACAACAGAGGAAAGCTATGAATAAGCGACGAAAAACAACATGTGCCGTGGCCGCCGCGGCGGGACTCCTGTTCCTCTGGAGCTGTGCCGCGGGAACGGGGGGCCGGATTGCCGACGACCGGGCGAACGGCCGGCCGGTCACCGAACAAGACACGAGAGGGTATGGAGAGCCAGCCGGCGACGAACAGGCAGGCCGATCCTTCCTGGAAGATGTTTTTTTTCGGCGCGGGGCCGGGACGGAAGAAGTAGTCATGGCCTTTTCGGCTATGCCGGACGACATAAACCTTACGCAGCCGAAGGACAATGTCGTCGCTCTCGCCCTGCACAATACCGTTCCGGTCGAGAACGCCCGGGAACAGTACGTGCCTGATGTGCTTTCTCAGATTCGATCGGTGTCGCTTCGGCGGGTAACCGGAAACGACGCTCCGGCCCTGGACGTCGCCATAGAACTGGCGGAGATTGTACCCTACCGCATGCACCGATCAGGTTCCTCGGTGATCGTCGCATTCGATACGGTCGCGGGTGGTGCGGCGGCGCCGGCGGGTGAGAAACATCCCGCGGCCGTCATAACCCGGGAGGATGATCCCATAAGGGTCCACCTGGAAGAAGAAGCGTTGCTGATCGAGAAGGATGAACCGGCTGAGTTCAGGGGGGAACGCCTGTCCATCGTCTGCCAGGACACGCATATAAAAAATGTTTTCCGCCTCATATCGGAAGTGAGCGGCTATAACATCGTCGCCGGTCCGGATGTGGATCAGAAGCTGAGCCTCCACATGCGGAACGTTCCCTGGGACCAGGCCCTGGATACGATTCTCGAGGTCAACGGGTGGGGCATGACGACGCGGGGCAAGGTCATAACCATCATGCCCCTGGAAAAGATGGAAGAAGCCGAAGAAAAACGCCGGGAAAAAAACGTGTCTGCAGGCCGGGTAAGGCAGCTTTCCATCGAGGCCAAGATCGTCGAGGTAAGCACGAGCTTCTCCCGTGAAATCGGGGTGAAATGGGGTATCGGCACCAGCGGTACTTGGGGACGCCGGGATACGGGTATCATTTTCGGCAGTTCAGCGCCCGGGAAAGACACATCTTTGGCTACCCTTCCTGCAGGAATCGGTTTAACTTCAAGCAATCTGGCCGTCAATTTTCCTTCCGCCATCGAAGCGACCACTCCCGCTTTGGGCATTGTTGCAGGTTCGTCAAAGTTCATTCTTGATGCCAAGCTCCAGGCCCTTGAGGAAGTTGGTGACGGCAGGATAATATCTTCGCCAAAGGTGACAACCGCTGACAAGGTGAAAGCGATGATCAGCCAGGGAGAGGTATTTGACGTGCAAATAGTTGGAGCAGACGGTGAAACAACAACAAAAACAATAGATGCCACTCTTTCCCTGGAGGTTACCCCCCAGATAACAGCTGAAGGCAAGGTATCTCTAGAGATAGATGCGCGGAACCGCTATGCCGACTGGTCGAGATCGGGAGACGGTGGCATAGTTGGTCCCCCCATCAACACCAGTGCGGTTCAGTCGCAAGTTGTTATCAATGACGGCGACACCATCGTTATCGGCGGTATTTACAAAAGTGAAGACACGGAGGGCGGATCGGGAATTCCCTGGATTTCCTCTGTGCCTGTTCTCGGCTGGCTCTTCAAAGACCGTTCCATTGTGAAGAAACAGCTGGAGCTCCTCATATTTATTACACCGGTGATCCTTGGAGAAACGACGGTCCGGGGGTAGCCTGAGGAGGCACATTTCCGACATCAAGGATTTTATGATGGCCCGTCCTTTGCATCGTTGCCGCTCAATGTTGTACCATGTCCTTTCACGGCCATTACAGCAGGGGGCACAATTATTGTGCCATTCGCCTGAAAAAGGTGTTCACCGGCCGTATCTCTTTGAATATGTTGAAATGAAAAAAATTATCCTTGTAATTATTTATTCATTTGCAGTTTGCATGACGTTCCCGGCCATCGCCGACGCCGCCTGGCGTGTTGTGCTTAAAAGCGGGGGCGAGTTTATAACGTCCCATTACTGGAGCGATGACGGCGAGATCCTGCTGTATGCCCACGGCTCGGTTGTCGGGGTTTCCAGGGACGCGATCCTGACGATAGAAAAGGTCGCTTCAGAGGAAATCAGAAAACCGGAAGCGGGCAACGACGAACAGGTGGCGACCGCAACTCCCGACGGCGAGGAAGCTATCGAAGAAGATGACAAGCCGGAGAGCACGGTAGATATTGCGCCTTACAAAGAGAGAAAGTCGCAACTGGAGGCTGAACTGAAAGCGGTGCTTCAGCGGGTGCGGGAAGCCGATAGGAACAAAGACAAAAAAGCTGCCGAGAAAGCAAAGGAAGAAGCGAAGGAAATTTCCGCCCGGATGTATGAACTGACCGACGAGCTGATGAAAGAAAATGACGGAAAAATGCCCGACGAGTGGTGGGACGAAGACTGATCGGTCCGGTACATCGGCGAATGGGATTCTGTTATCCGCCGATGCCGGTATCCTTCCAGGAAAGGGCTTCTATCGTATATTTGTACGGCGACAGGAATTTGTCCTTTATGGCCTCGTCGAAATAAAACTCCCCGGAATTGTGCATCGCCGCCGTATTCGCCCAGATCAGGCCGTACACGCCCGCTGAATTTTTCATTTCCACATGGGCGTTCGGCGCGTAAACCATCCCTTTAAAGTCGCTCGAGTGCTTGAAAACAATATCCTGGGACGACTGCGAGAAAATAGAGAAATCGGTCGGCTGGGACAGGTTGTTTATCTCGGAGCCGTTTTTCGCCTCGAGTTCGCCATCCTCCGCGTCAACGATGCCGGTGAGGTAGATATTGACAGGCCCGGCGGTGGCGTCGATCTCGAGCGTCGCGCCGTTTTTCAGTATGATGTTTTCGATATAATAGTCTCCCGCTGTCAGCGTGATAGTTTCCGCGTTGCCGAGATTGATCGACGTTGCGCCGTTAAGAGGTTCTTTGTCATTGTCATTGTTGGATACAACGTCAAAAAACTTGTCGTTCAGTTCGGAGCCGGGATCGTTGGCCCCCAGGGGGTCGGGATCGACCCGTCCCACCGTTGTGCCCGCCTCGCCGGTAATAGTGGGTGTTCCCGTGTCGGTCCACACGGCGTCTGCGGGAGGATCGGCGGCGTCCGCGCCGAGGGTGAGGTCGCCGTCCACGTAGGTAGCCATTTTGGTGCTGATTTCGGTGTTGCTTCCTATGTCTCCTTCTCCCGTGGACGCGTCGGGAAAGGTTCCCGGATCGGGATCGGGGTTGTAACGTGAATCATAACTGTAGATATGGGCGTCCGACTTGAGGTCAAGCAATCCGTCGGTGAAGAGACCGAAATCGAACGCGCTTTTTCTCGTGGCGGAAAAAACGACCGCTATTTCCGCTTCCGAATTGTTGGGTCCGTGTCCCGTCACCGAAAAACTGTATCGATTATTTCCCAGCGACGTCAGGACGGCAGGGGTTGTGAAAGAAAATCCGCTCGGCGTTGCATAGTCGAGGGAAATCGTCTCCGCCGACAGATTGACCGTAGAGGGGTCTGAATCACCGAGGTCGGCGGCCAGGCGGTTCAACACATACTGAACGCCGGCGTCGGCGTCGTAAAACGCCAGTCTGTTCGCCTTGTAATTACCCGATATCCTGATGTCCGTGGATGTCTGTAAAATCGCCGTGGTTCCCAGTGCCATGAGAACGGCAATCAGGAGTATGACCGTGACGAGAACTATGCCCCGTTCGTCCGAGGACTTCCATTCGGGGGATGTGCGGGATGGGTTCATGACTTCACCTTTGTCATAGCTTCAGATTGCGGCAGAGAACCGTTGTTTCCAGCGTGTAACGCCGATAGTGATCGTTATGAACGGGGTGCGTATACGCAGGGTCCGGCCGCGCCGTCCTGCCCGTCAGTGTGACGGTGATTTCGCCGTTGTCGTCGTAGGGAGCGGGGGCGAAGGTTATGCTGTCAATATTTTCCACCACGGGCTGGTGTGTCCCGTCGTCGACGGCCCGGCCGAGGTTTGTCGTGTTGCCGCTCTCGTATATGTCGTAGGTTATGGTTTTCAGTTGCAGGTCGTCGGGATCGGAGTCGTCAACGTAGGTGAACTCGATACTGTCCGATGCGATACTCACGATGCCAGCCCCGAGAGATCCGTCGGGATCGTACCCGGCCATGCGGATCTCCCGTACCATCATGTCCATGCCGGCCCGCACGTTTTGCTGCATTTCCGCGACTTGTTCCTGTATTTTCAATGACTTGTTTTGTAGCGTGAAAACGCCGTACATGGCGGCGAGTAAAATCAGTCCCACGGTCATGGCGATGATCAGTTCGATAAGCGTGAACCCGCCCTCTGCGTGATATAGTTTTTCTGACGTTGTGTCTTGACGTACCATGCCTGACCTCGTGCTACTTGGACCGTATCGTCGCGATGCTGACGGTACGGTTTTCTCCCTTCCAGGAGAAGGCAACCGCCACCTCGACAGTGGCAGCGTCCGTTGAAGGAGAATCAAAGGTTACGGTCCAGGTCCTGTCATAAATGGAATTGTGCGTGTCGCTGCCGGAGGTCATGTCCGAATAGGACGTCCCCCGGAGTTCTTCCATCTTATCCTGCGCCAGCGTCGTTGCCAGGGTCATGCGGTTGCTGAAAGCATTCCCCTGAATCACCGTCGTCGTCACCGCCGCCGTACCCAGCAGTGCCGTCACCAGAAGGAACATGGCGATCAGTACCTCGATGAGCGTGAACCCGCTGTTATTTCCTATTCGTTGCATCGGTATCGCCTCATTCTATGCGTGCCCGCCCCCCCATCGAGACAACGACCAGCTTTGTGCCTTTCGAATTGGTGAGCGTCACCGTCCCCGCGGCGGTGACGGTGCCGTTGGGCCGGAATATAAAGTCCTGATTGCTTGTCATTGTCACATCGTAGTATTCATTCTGAATGTTCCGGGAACGCCGCACTTCGTCGTTGTCGGTTCGAACGATGCTGTAGCTGTTCCCCGAAAACTCCATTTTGAAATTGACGTTTTCCATCGCCGCCTGTGACCGGGCGTACATGAGATCAGTCATGACAACGCGAGCCGCGCCGTTCAGGCGGTTATTCGCCATGTAGGTCTGGAAGCTCGGCGCGGCAATGGCGGCCATGATTCCCATCAGGGCTACAACAATCATCAGTTCCACCAGGGTGAATCCCCCGGGAACCTGGCGTGCCTGCGTTCCGCTGTCGTTTCGCCGATTTATCATGGTTTTTTATCCGCCGTGACGGTGCAAATGCCGGTCGAAAAGACATCCGGCGCTGCGATAGTGCTTATTCCCCCCGCTCCTTTCGCCGGCACAGGTAGCCGACTTGTTTTTTCAGTATACTCGCGGCGATATCGACAGTCAATAACCCCGGTGATTTCCGTCAAGTGAAAGAGTTCACATTTCAGAGGAAGAGAGATCCGTTCTTTAAGAGTTCTCCCCGTCGTTACCATGTTTCGTGACGCAACGCTGTTCAGACTGCCGCCGCGCTCCGACTTCAGGGATGACGGACAGTTACCGTGGTGTAGATGCCGCCCCGGACATTGAAATGTCCCGTGACGACCGCCTGTTTCGGTTGAACGGCGGCGACGAAGTCCCGCATGATGCTGTTGACCGCCTCTTCATGAAAAATGCCGCGGTCGCGGTAACCGTTGAGATAGAGTTTCAACGATTTCAGCTCCACCAGGAGTTCGTCGGGAATATACTCAATAATGATTTCGGCGAAGTCCGGCTGCGATGTCATGGGACAGAGGCAGGTGAACTCGGGGAACCGCATGGTGACGGTATAATCACGTTCCCTGAACTTGTTTTCTATCGTTTCCATAATACCTCACAAGCAGATAGCAGAAAGGCGTGTCAAAGATGGCGATACCCACCTTGACCAGATACTGGCTTCCGATCATCACCGCTACGGCGGGCCAGGAGTAGAGTCCGCCGAAGGCGATTGCAATGAAAAGAACCGTGTCGATTCCTTGAGAAAGCACCGTGGACGCAATATTTCGTATCCAGAGATGCCGTCCCTCCGTTCTGTCCCGCCACCAGTGAAAGGCCCACACGTCGTGAGTCTGGGAGGCCAGATACGCGATCATCGAAGCCATGACGATCCGAGGCGTTGCCCCCAGGACCGCCGCGAAAGCTTCCTGGTTACGCCAGAAAGGAGCCGGCGGCAGCACACGGGCGACGACAATCGCGATAACCATGACCAGAGACATGCAGAAGCCGGCCATAACCAGGTCGCGGGCGCTCTTTTTACCTTCGATTTCCCCCACCACATCGGTTATGAGAAATGTGAGGGGATAGAGAATAATCGCCGCGGGCAACAGGAAGCCCCCCAGGACGATTATTTTTGACGCCAGGATGTTCGACAGCAGAAGCGCGGTGATAAAAAGATATTTTAATAGTTGAATATTCAAGTCCGTCCGTCTACTTTCCGGTTGAAAGAAATAAAAAAATTGTTTTAATGGACTGATAGTATATTGTTCACCGCCTGTTGGTACGAAGGATTAGCACTGCTGCCGGACGATAGTCAACGGTATATTTTAAAGCGTCGGTTCGAAGCCGGGGTGAGGGTGGGTGAATTTTCCCGCCGGTGCGGAGAGGAAAACAATGTCGTTGATGGATGAATCATATCTTGAAGAGCGGGAGCGATTTCTCGAAGAGACGGAAACGCTGATAGACGCGGGACAGGTCGAGCGGGCCCGGGAAACGGCGGAACGCCGGCTCGCGCACTATCCCGGCGACGTGGACGCCTGGCTGGCGATGGCCGCCTGTGCCGTCCGGGCATCCCGGTTCGACGAAGCTTTGTCGATTGTGCGGGATCTCGACCGGATTCTCCCGGGATGGCCCCGCATCGCGGAATGTATCGGAGACGTTCATCGTGCCAGGGGCAAGTCCCCGGAGGCCCTGGCGTCGTATCGCGCCGCCGTGACCCCCGACAGTCAGCTGCGTGACCGGATCGCGGCGAAAATAGCTGAGACGTCCAGGAGTGTTGTTCCTGGAGAAGAAACAGCCGCCGGCGGAACATCATCCATTTCATCGCATCGCCATATGCTGGCCCTGGTCGACGCGTACCGGAAGGCCGGGTTCCCCGACAAGGCGCTGGACATTTTGAAGCATCTGCTTCGTGACGATCCGGCCAACGGGGAGATTGCGCGGAAGATAGGAGAAATTGAATCAGCAGCGACCGGACATGACGCCGTCGTTGAGGAATTGTCCCGATGGCTCGAGCGGCTGGAGAAACGGAGGTACTTGCATGGATGAAGAATTCGATTTTGAAGGCAGAATCGAGCGTCTGCGATCACTTGGGACGGCGGAAGAAGTAGATGGCCTGTTAATCGTAGACCCCTTGAATGTCCGATACCTGAGCGGTTTCTCAGGGGGTGAGGGCTTTCTGTTCGTGGATATGGCGTCCTCGACACTTGTCGTCGACGGCCGTTACACCGAGCAGGCGCGAGGCGAGGTGCAGGGGGCGCATGTAGTCGAATACGCAGATAAGGTCGAGGGTGTGCTCGAAGTCATGGTATCGAGTGACCGGAGGAGAATAGGGTTCGAGGCAGCGGCGGTAACCTGTGAATTATTCACGAAGATAAACGGCGGTTTGCCGGACCCGGTTCAGTTAGTCCCGTTGCGGAAATGGCCGGCGGCGCTTCGGGCATGCAAGGATGCCGGTGAACTGATTCGCCTGAGAGAAGCTGCGAAAATCGCGACCCGGGCCCTGCGAAAAACCCTCGAAACACTGACCGAGGGAACACGGGAACGGGAATTCGCCCTGTTGCTGAACTGGCACATGGCTCTTGAGGGAAGCGAGAAGCCGTCGTTCGATACCATCGTCGCGTCGGGCGTGAACGGTGCTCTCCCTCACGCGCGTCCCGGATTGCGCCCGTTTAGACGGGGGGATTTTATCGTTATTGATTACGGCGCCGTCTTCGAAGGGTATCACTCCGATGAGACCTACACCGCCTGCCTCGGCAGGGCGACGACGGAACAGCGCCGCGTTTATGAAACGGTGCTGGCGGCTCACGACAAGGCACTTGAAGCCGTCAGGCCCGGTGTGTTATGCAGGGAACTCGACAGTATTGCCAGGACGTACATTGAACAGGCGGGCTACGGGTCCCGTTTTGTGCATGGTACCGGTCACGGTGTAGGTCTGGATGTTCACGAAACGCCGACGATTTCACCACGAAGTCAGGACCGGCTCGAAGAAGGCATGATTATCACCATTGAGCCGGGCATTTACCTGCCGGACCGGTTCGGCGTCAGAATCGAGGACATGATACTGGTAACCGGCGACGGTTGTGAGGTGTTATCAGAAACCCCGAAAAATTTGATTGAGTTATGAAAGAAGCCGGCCGTAACGACCGGTAACGCGGGATCAGTCAACCCTGATTGCGGTTTTTTGACTTTGTCGTCGACCGCAATCAGGGTGGCGGTGCCGCGATAAGGAGGTACCCCCATGTCGACCTATCCCGACGATCTGCTCTACAGCCGCGATCACACGTGGGCCCGGGTGGACGATACCGTCGTCACGATCGGTATTACGGACTTCGCCCAGGAAAATCTGGGTGACATAATATCAGTCGATCTATATACTGTTGATTCCGCCGTGAAACAGGGAGAACCCTTCGGTCTTATCGAATCCTCCAAGGCGACAGTGGAGCTGATTGCTCCCGTAAGCGGGGACATTATCGCCGTCAACGAAGATCTTTTCGACGACGTTGGTGTGTTGGAGTGCGATGTGTACGATGCGGGATGGATGATCGCCGTGGCGATCGACAGGGTGGACGAGCTTGACGATCTGCTCGATCCGGACGACTACGAGGAATATGTCGACCAGGTCCAGGGGAGGAGATAGGCCCCGGTGGAAACCTGGAGGTTGCTTTCCTTTCAGCGGCTCAGCGGCGCCGAAAATATGGCCGTGGATGAGGCGATATTTCGCGAAACCGCAACCCGGGGCGGTGAGCCGACCCTTCGATTGTACGGGTGGATTCGGCCGACGGTGACAGTCGGATATTCCCAGGACCTGGAAGAGGACGTGAACCGTGCTTTCTGTGAAGAGCGGGGAATCGATATCGTTCGGCGTCCTACCGGTGGCAAGGCGGTCTATCATTCAACGGATCTGACCTATTCGCTGGCCTCGTCACAGCACCGGTTCCCTTTTTCCGCCGACATACTCGGCACGTACCGTGTTATCGGTCGGTGCCTGATCAAGGGTTTGGGAAAGGCAGGTATCAGCGCGGAACTTGTCGAGGAAGGACGTGCTCCCGGACGGTGTTTTGAGGAAGCCGGGTGTTTCGCCGTACCTTTCCGCAATGAATTACTGGTGAAGGGGGCTAAAATATGCGGCAGCGCCCAGGTCCGGGGACGGGATTGTTTTCTGCAGCACGGTTCGGTCCTGATAGATTTCGATCCGGTGATAAGTCTGCAGATCATGGGGAAAGACGGGCGTGATGAGGAAGAAGCCGTCCGTCGCCTCGCGGGGGCCGTAACATGTGTCTCGCGTGAGACTTCGGTCCCGGTCACCGCCGAACGTCTTGTCCCGTACCTCGGCAGCGGATTCGAAGAACTGCTGAACATCAGGTTGCTGAAAGGCGATTTGACCGGGCGGGAGCGGGCGCTTGCGGAGCGGTTGATTACTGAAAAATACGGGAACCGCCGATGGAATGAACGGGGGCGTTTATAAGGCGGGTACCATTATTTTTTATTGTGTCGCAAAAAAAAATAATGTATAAAAGGCTCTTCCGCAAAGAGGATACCATTTTTATGTTCTATCCGCGTATTCCGCTGCGGCGGAAGCGGAAGAAGAAACAGCGTTTCGACGCGCTGTCTTCGCAGTAAGGAGCGTGATATAAAAAGAGCTGGACAGGGGCGGATCAAGCGGCGCGTACATGTTGCAGGCGTCGTTCTGCCCCTTTTTTGTGTCCTTTTTACGTTCCCGGTCCGGTAACGGCCGGATGCCGGCATTTCATGACGACTACCGAAGGAGGAGTATCGTTGGAAGTTAAAGTTATCGACAATGATGTTGAAAAGGCTTTGAAGGTTCTGAAGAACAAGCTATCGAAAAACGGATTCTTCAAGGAACTCAAGTTGAGAAGGGCCTATGAAAAGCCTTCGGTCAAGAAAAAGAGGAAGGCCCTTGAGGCCCGCAGGCGGATGGTAAAAGCGGCGAGAAGACGCGGCAGGTAAAAATGCATGCCGCCGCGATCGTGATTGAGCCGTATGGCCGTCCGCACGGAATCGCTTTCGTCTGCACGGATGAGTGATGAAAGAAAAACAATACGTCGTTGATGCTCTCAGCATCGAAGAATCCTGGCGGTTGTTCCGCATCATGGCGGAGTTCGTCGACGCCATCGAGGAGTTGTCCCGCGTCGAGAGGGCCGTCAGTATTTTCGGTTCCGCCAGGATCACTCCGCAGGATGAGTCCTACCGGAAAACGGAACGCCTTGCGGGCATGCTCGTGGAAAACGGATTCTCCGTCATAACGGGAGGCGGGCCGGGCGTCATGGAGGCCGCCAACAAGGGCGCCGCCGAGGCCGGCGGGACTTCAGTCGGGCTGAATATTCATCTTCCCTTCGAACAATTGCCGAACCCCTATGCGAACGTCGAACTGGATTTCAAGTATTTTTTCATTCGCAAGGTCATGTTCGTCAAGTACGCCGTTGCTTACGTAATCCTTCCCGGGGGTTTCGGAACCATGGATGAACTTTTCGAGGCCCTTACGCTCATTCAAACGAAACGGATCAAGAGCTTTCCCGTGTTTCTCATGGGGAGTGATTACTGGCGCGGCCTTCTTGACTGGCTCAGAGAAGTAATGCTGGCGGACGGGAAAATTCTCGAGGAAGACTTCGAGCTTATCCAGGTATTTGACGAACCGGCGGATATCGTCAGCCGGTTGAAAAAGTATCTCATCTTCTGAAGCACCGTGTCTTGCGTCGGGGGATCCCCCCGATCGAAATCAGCCGGGTTACAACCATCGGCCGAAAGGAACAACGCCCATGGCCGGGAGAATCGAGGAGATTCTTCAATCCATAGAAAAAGGGACGATTGCGCCCTGCTACCTGCTTTACGGCGAGGAACGGTTTCTCATTGCCGGTTCGCTTCGCATGCTTCTGGATGCACTGTTTCCGAGGGGAACCGACGATCTCAACTGTTTTAGAATGGACGGAGAGCGAGTCGATGTTGAAACGATCCGGGAAGCCATACTGACGCCACCCCTGATCGCGGGGCGAAAAGCAGTGGTTGTCAAGGATACGGACCTGCTTGCCTCCCGGCGGGAACCGCCGCCTCTTCCTGAGAATTTTTCGAATATACTGCGGGACGACCCTGCCGCCGCCGCCCGCTCCTTTACCAGCAGAGTCAGCGCCCTGGAATGGTCTCTGAATGACCTGGAGGAAGACGGTTGGAGAAAAATATCCGGCGACGAATGGGATCGGTTTTTCGCCGGGACCGACGTGGCCGAGCCGGCCGATGTGGTTCCTGCTCTGCTCGAACAATGCCGGCTGGACGGACTGTCGCAACGGAGTGTAACAGGCGGTGATGTCGATCGACTTGCCGCGGTGCTCGAGACGGGATTGCCGCCGCAGATGACGCTGATTCTGACGGCTCGCACCGTCGACAAAAGAAAAAAATTTTACAAATTAATCGCGGGAAAAGGAGAGGTTCTTCAGTTCACCGCCGAAACGAACGAGTCGTTACGCACGTCGAGACTGCTCGAACAGGCGAAGCAGTATCTTGGCGAGAGGGGCGTCGGAGCCGACAGGCAGGCTCTTACATTACTGCTGGACAGGGCGGGCAGCGATTACGGGGACATTATCGCCGCAATCGACAAGATCCTGCTTTATCTGGGAGAAGGTGCATCAAGAATCAACAGCAGCGACGTTGAGGAGATGACGGCGCGGACACGGGATGAACCCTTGTTCGAACTGACCAACGCCGTCGCCGTGAAAAACCTGGAGCGGGGACTCCTGGCACTTGCAAGGCTCATGGAACGGGATGTGCACCCCCTGGCGATGCTTGCCCTGATCGCCCGCGAGGTGCGGTTTCTCATGCAGGCGAAGCTGCTGATCAGCGCGGGGCGGATTCCCGCCGGTGCGTCGTCATTGTCATATCCTCAATTCCAGAAAAAAGTTCCTCCGCTGTTGCGGGATCTGTCCGGCGGATCGAAGCAGGGCGCGGAATTTCTTCCTGACCGGCACCCGTACGTTATCTATAACACGGTCAGGCACGCGGAACATTTTTCCTGGAATGAACTTGCCCGTTTCATGGACAGGCTGGTGGAAACCGATGTCGCTCTCAAGTCGAGCGGCGGCGATCCGAAACTGCTCATGGAGCGATTACTCGTCGAAAGCTGCAAAGAGGGCGAATTCATAAAGCGGTCCGGCGGTTCCGACTCCTAGAGTTTGCGCAGCGCCTTCAGCGTTTTTCGCTCACGCTTCGAACGTTTTCTCGCGGGGCCTTTCTTCTTCGTCGACGCAACCCGTTCAGACTGTTCGTCGTCATCGCTGTCCCCGGGAAACTGCTCCGACGGTTGCTGGCCGTCGTGGTCGTCCCTCATTTTTGTTTCGAACTGGTGTGACGACAGGGCTACGCCTCCCGCCTTCGTTACCGACAGGGCGATATCCCTGTCGGAGGAGACGACCAGGAGATCGGACCCACCTCGGCGCGCCATGCGCTTGATCACCTCGTCGGCCCGTTCGCCCCGACGGGAATAGACGACATCAATACCCCGTTCGCGGTATCGCTCCTCCTGCGGGGAACCTTCAATCCATCCATCGAAAACAACGGTTATTCTGTGAGATTTAGACTGATTGTACAGGGCGAGGGAGTGTATCAGCCGGTTTCGTCCCGTTTCGAGGCTGGTCTTTTCAGCGGCGCGGAAGACATCGGATTGCCGTATCAGGTTATACCCGTCGATGATGATATGCATGAAATTTTTCCTGTTGCCCCGCCTGTTTTTTCGATAAAAATGTGCTATAAATCTATAGCAGAAAAGTTCGGCAGTGTGGAATTTTTTTCTTGACAGGATATAGCTCTTCGGATAGGGGTTCTCAACACGGGGCGTTGATCGGGGTGCCTCGAGCGGGGGTGCCGGCGAAGTCCTGAGGGACAAGCCGACGGAAACAGTTCACATTTTTATCACAAGTACATTCGAGTTAGACTATTTTGCTTGACAGGGGCTGAGAACAGGTCCCTTTTTATACAGTGACCCGGTCCGGGGTGCGGAAATCCGCCGACTTTCCGGCGGGATCACTCGTTATATACGTTCTTTTACAGGCAACTTGATTCCCCCCGCCAGGGGGGTCGTTACCTGAGTGTTATCACTTACAACCCACATTTCCGACGCGTGCGAGGTGCGGCCTATGGACATGAAACGCGATTATTACGAGGATATTGAACTCTTCAGCAGCGGAACGATCCTGTTCTGGACGGTAGTTCTGCTGGTCGCCCTCTTCGCGGCGCCCCTCTTTTTGTCAAATTATCATGCCTACCTGTTTAATCTCATTATGGTGCATGTCATTGTTGCCGTGGGACTGAACATCCTGGTCGGATCAACCGGGCAGATCGCCCTGGGCCACGCGGGTTTTTTCGCCATCGGGGCCTATGCGACCGTGCTGCTCATGACCGAGCTCTCGATTCCCTTTTTCGCGGCACTGATCATCGCGGCGTTTATCGCCGCTTTTTTCGGTTTCATCCTGGGGCTTCCGGCCCTTCGACTTGAAGGTCCCTACCTGGCAATTGCCACGCTCGCCTTCGGCCTGGCGATTATGCATATTATCGGTCACGTGGAGCTTTTCGGCGGGCGGCAGGGACTCATGGCGCCGGCGCTTAACATCGGAATACCGCAACTCGGCCTGGATTGGGAAATATCTTCGGAGAAAGGCAAATACTACCTGATACTGAGTATCACCATTCTCATGACCCTGTTCGCCATCAATATCCTGAAGACAAAGGCGGGACGCGCCTTCGTGGCAATCCGGGATAGTGATATCGCCGCGGAAGTAATCGGCATCAACCTGACAATTTATAAAACCCTCGCTTTCGCGGTAAGCGCCTTTTACGCGGGCGTCGCCGGCGGACTTTTCGCTTTCGTGCTGGGATTTTTCGATCCCTTTACCTTTCACCTGATTCTTTCGATCATTTTCCTCGTCATGGTGGTTGTAGGAGGGCTGGGTTCGGTCATGGGATCCATAACG
>LQBH01000056.1 GCA_002030015.1 delta proteobacterium MLS_D | reverse complement strand
ATCGCCGCCGCCGTCCATGCCCGACTTGAACTGGTGTCCCGATGACGCGGATGCCGAAACCCGGACATGCCTGTCGGTTGCCGGCGGTCCGGACTCCCGGGCGAAAAGATTTACCGGGATCACGAGAGACAGTGCGAGAACCAGCAATCCCGTTATTGTGGTTGTGCCCCTGTGTTTTCTCGTATCGTCCCGCAGTTCCGCCTTCACGGCGCAGGAAAGGAACCCATTATATTTTTTAAATAATTTATTCTGTTGTTCCATATTCGAATCCGTATCATAATTATTATTGAAAGTCTTATATATCGTGATCGAAAACGGCGATGGACGGTCGGCTTTCCGGGCTGAAACACCTCGAGAGACAACGAGCGTTAAAGAACCGGCGACGCAAAACACCGTTACACCGCCGGGGCCCTGCCCGAGATACCCAGATCTCCGGTAAGATAACACCATCGAAGATCGCAGCATTGACAATATATTATGATTACGGTAAAAAAAATAAAGTCAATGCAACTGCTTTATAAGACGTTTTTCCTTCGTGGCGACAGGCCACCGAATATTATTGTGACAGATGATGAGTCAGGTGTTTGCCATACGACCGGGCCAAACGGATGAACACGGAACAAGTGTTACGTTCACGTCCACCCGCCCGTCCCGATACATGCGGCAATGGCGCCGTTCATGATTTTCCCCTTACAACATGAAGGAGGTGCACCATGAGTACAAGGAAAATTAAGAAATGGCTGTGTATAGTGCCCGTGATAGGCTTCGTCGCAGTACTGGCGTGGTTGCCCTGCCAGGCTCACGCCGACTCGATATTCGATCGCATCAACGACGGTGAACCCATCAGGCTGGGATTTGCCCATGAAATTCCCTGGGCGTACCCGGGCGACAACCAGAAACCGCTCGGATTCGTCAACGCGATTACACTGGGGATTCTCGAGCAGATGGGATATACCGATATCGAGCCGGTCGTCACCGAGTGGGGCGGTCTCATTCCGGGCCTGAAGGCAAGCCGTTTTGATATTATTACCGGCGGCATGTACATCACGAAGAGCCGTTGCGAGAATGTCAATTTTTCCGAACCCGTCGGGGTATTCGGCGAGTGTTTCATCGTTCCGAAGGGAAATCCAAAAGGCCTGCACAGTTACCAGGACATAAAGGAAAAAAACGCAATTCTCGTTTCCGGTGCGGGCTATACCACCATTGAAAATGCGAAAAAGGAAGACGTGCCTGAAGGCAATCTTATGGTCGTGCCGGGCAACACCGAGATACTGGCCGCCGTGAAATCGGGCCGGGCCGATGCCGGCGGGCTGACCTATTTCAGTGCCCTGCACCTGTCCCGGGAAAGCGGGGGCGCCGTCGAGGCCACCGATCCCAGGAAAAATCCCAAGTGGACCTTCAACTGGGTGGGCATCGGGTTCCGGAAAACAGACACTGAATTTATGAAGGCCTTTAATGAGGCTCTCCAGGACTATATAGGGTCCGATGCCATGCTCGAGGCCGTGGAACAGTATGGATACACGGAATCCCAGTTGCCCGGGGACATTGCCACGTCGTGGGTATGTGAAAACCGTTAATATTTTGAGATCTTGCCGAACGTCTTAGGGCGGCGCTGAATAAGATATTTTTACATTATGTTCACTCGTCCGGAGCAGCGGCGGATTCCGGTCGCTGTCGTCGGGCGTCTCCGACTTCACGGAATAAACATAAACCGTTCCTGCAGATGAAGGGCGAATCACGATGCTGACATATTTCGAGTTTATCCAGGAATACTTTCCCGCCCTTCTGAAGGGGACCGTCGTCACGCTCGAGCAGACGGCGTTGGGCATCCTGGTGGCCGTACTCGTCGCCGTAACCATGGCCTCCATGAAAATGGCCCCCTTTTTCGCTATCAGGTGGTTTGGCATAGCCTACATCGAGGTGTTCCGCGGGACATCGCTCCTGGTGCAGATGTACTGGATATTTTTTGTGCTGCCGCTTTTCGGAATTACGCTTGAAAAGTTTACGGCGGGATTTCTCGCCGTCGGTTTGAACCTGGGTGCCTATGGCGCCGAACTCGTCCGGGGGGGCATACAGGCCGTGCCCCGGGGGCAGTACGAGGCGGCAGTCGCGCTTGGTTTTTCGCCGTTCACGCGTATGCGGAGAATCATTTTCCCCCAGGCCCTGTTAAAAATGCTGCCGCCCTGGGGAAACCTGCTGATCGAGCTGCTCAAGGCAACAGCGCTGGTCGCCTTGATATCCGTGACCGACCTTATGTTCATGTCAAAACAGATCAACTCGACGACGTTTATGTCGGCGCAGGCTTTCGGAACCGCGCTTATTATTTATTATATCATCGCCCGCCTGATCGTCACTCCGGGCATGCGGGGACTCGAAAACAGGCTGGCGCGGAAATTGAGCATAGGATGACGATATGTTCGACTGGAAATGGGACTTTACTATAGAAATTCTGCCGAGACTGCTGGACGCGACCGTCAACACCCTGATCGCAGCCGGCCTGGGCTACCTGATAGCGCTCATCGTAGGATTGATTTTCGCCCTGGCACAGAGAACGCCGTTACGCTCGGTGACTTTTATTGTCAGGGAACTGGTCGAATTCGTGCGGTCAACCCCGCTGGTACTCCAGATTTTCTTCGTTTTCTACGTCGGGCCGCAAATCGGTATCCGCCTGTCTCCCTGGACAGCCGGAATGATTGCTATCGGCCTGCACTACGCGTCCTATCTCTCGGAAGTCTACCGCGCGGGTCTCGACAGTGTTCCGAAGGGTCAGTGGGAAGCCTGCTCCGCCCTGAACCTGAGCGTACGGCGGACATATGCGAAAATTATTATTCCCCAGGCGATTCCCGCCGTTATCCCCGGGTTCGGCAACTACCTGATCGGTATTTTCAAGGACACGCCACTTTTGTCGGTTATCGGCGTCATGGAACTTTTCCAAGCGGCGAATTCCATCGGCGCGGAGACCTATCGTTTCCTGGAACCCTACACGCTGGTAGGACTGATATTCCTGGTCATATCCCTGCCGACGGCGATGTTTATCAGGCGTTTCGAGGATTGGGTCCGTGGAGCGCTGGGAATGAAAAAACTGTACGCAAAGGATTGATCCCGATGGAAGAACAGCATTTTCCTCTGTCCCTGGAAGGCGACGATGTCCCCATGGTTCGCTTCATGGGAGTAACGAAGCGCTATGGCGACCTGACGGTTCTCGACGCGCTCGACCTTGACGTGGCCGACAACGAGACCATTGCTATCATAGGACCGTCCGGGTCAGGCAAGACAACGGTCCTTCGAATGCTCATGGTTCTCGAGACGATTGATGAGGGCATCATTTACGTCGACGGAAAACCGTTGACCCACATGGAAAAAAACGGCCGGCTCGTCAGGGCAAGCTCGTCATATATCCGCAGGATGCGTTCCAATATCGGAATGGTTTTTCAGCAATTCAACCTGTTTCCCCACATGACCGCCCTTGAAAACTGCATGGAGGCGCCAGTGCAGGTGCTGGGCATGAGCAGGGACGAGGCCAGGCAACGGGCGGGGGACCTGCTTGAAATGGTGGGACTGGAAGACAAGATGGACCAGTACCCGGCGCGTTTGTCGGGGGGCCAGCAACAGCGGGTTGCCATCGCCCGCGCGCTTGCCATGCGACCTAAAATAATGCTGTTTGACGAAGTAACATCGGCCCTCGATCCTGAACTTGTTGGTGAAGTGACGAACGTTATTCGAAAGCTCACTGACGAGCACAGTTTGACGATGATCATGGTTACCCACCAGATGGGATTCGCGCGGGAAATATCGGACCGGATCTGCTTTTTTTACGAGGGCAAAATCGCCGAGCAGGGGCCGCCGGATCAACTGTTCGATAATCCGCACAATGAACGAACCGCCGCTTTTTTGAGCGCAGTGAACGAGGCGGACTAGCATTCACGTCGCCGCCTTTTCATTTCTTTCCCGGGCCTGCGTCACAGTATTTCAGCCGGAGCACTTCGAGAGAACCCCGCGTTAAAGAACCGGCGACACAAAACGCCGTTACACCGCCTGTGCCTCGGGTATTAAAGAAAAGAGGAACATCTCCGGGGTGTTAGATAGTCTCGTCTTGACTTCTCGGTGGCGAAAGAATATAAAATAGTAATAAAGACGGAGCAATACCGGAGCCATGGAGATACCTCCGATCTTTTTTGAATGAGTGTGGTAGAATCAAAACATAAGATTTCCGGTGCAGGCGCTTCGGGTTTTACCCGGCGCGGAAGAGCCGGAGAAAGACAGGCATCGTTTTTTCCTGTCACCGCAGGCGACCCGTTCCCTGTGCAATAAAGACCGAATGGAGGAAAAAGTATGACGAAAGTAACGAAAGAACTGACAGCATATCTTGTCATGGGGATCCTCGTGTTGGTCGTCGGAATTGTTCTCGGTTATTATATATGGGGAGTGGAAAAGGGTGAACAGCCTGACTACAGGGCTACTCTTACCAAGGCTGCGGATTATCTCGGCACGGTTGAACAGCAGAACAAGGCGCTGAAAAAGGAAAAGGCCGATCTTCAGAAAGAAATCGCCGGACTCACCGGTAAAATGAAAGAAGAACCGGACAAGCTGAACGAGCAGATAAACAATCTTAAACAGCACGTTGCGTCACTGACCGCGGATAAAGAAAAACTTCAGGCATCTCTTGACGAAGCCATGAAGACCGCCGCCGAAAAGGAAGAGGCCCTCACGGCCGAAATTCGTGAGCTTACGGTAAAAATCGAGGAACTCAGGAATAAAAATGAATCACTTCAGTCAGCCGCAGATGAACAGAGCGACCTTGTGAAAGAAAACGAAAGGCTGAAATCGGAGCTCACGGACCTCGTGAAGGAAAAAGAACAGATGCGGTCCGAGCTGCAGGAGGCCCTGAAAGAAAGTGATATGCTCAAGGAGGAGAACGAACGCCTCGGCGTAAGCACCAGCGATGAAACCGGCGTTCGGAAGCTGGAAGAAAAGGTGGAAGACCTGAAGGCCCGGCTTGAAGCCATTCAGCAGATGGCTGTTCCTCAAGCCGCCGATGCACCTTCGGAAACACCGGCTGAGGCGGAATAAAAAGGCAGGGGAAGCCGCGGAATTATCCTGATTGACGCCCACGCGGCAGCCGTGAAATAAACATCGGGATTCTATGATATCGTCTGCGGAACCGAAGAGGTCGACGGCATCGTTTTTAATAAAATCTTTCCATTGCTTAGAAAATCCTCTCTTCCTTTCAGGAAAAGAGGATTTTTTGTTTTCGAAGTTTTTCATTGTGGGAACTCATACTGTTTGATAATTAAGGTATAAAAACACGCAACAAGGCGCGGTGAACCGTCGAACCGAACCGAAACCGGCAAGCCCCGATTGACGTGTTGAACGAGCCTGAAAGAGGTAACCGCCATGAAACGAACCCGGATTCTGTTTTTTGTCGCCGTGATATGCTCGGTATTCATAATCTCCGCCCTGGCAGGTGCGGCCTCAGTAGGTACTGTCACCGCCGTCCAGGGGCGGGCCGACCTGACCAGGGGCGACGATCCGGCTCGTCCCGTCGCGCTCGGCGACGAGGTAGTTATCGGCGATTTTCTTCGAACCAAGAGCAACGCCCGCCTGGAAGTCACCTTCATTGACGGCAGCGTTTCCCGTATGTCGTCGAAGTCACGTCTGCGGGTGACCGAGTTTCTCTTTGACGCGGGTGAAAGAAAAGGGAAGCTTGAACTGTTTCGCGGCAAGGTGCAGAGCGTCGTGGCCGGCGCCACGCCGGGCAGCTCCTTCGACGTGGAGACACCCACGGCGGTGTGCGGTGTCCGGGGGACCACCTATTTCGTCTGGTTCCAGGAAGGCGTGACCGGAGGAGCAGGCAGTGAAGGCACCTTTTACGTGTACAGCAAGGGTCGTCCCGGCGAGCCGCGAAACGTGGGTCCCGGCCAGGGCTTCCTGGTGCGGGACATAGACGAGGTTCCCATTATCAGGATCGCCACGGATGAAGAAATGCAGAAACACTTCGATGATACCGCGGCCGGTGACGGGGACGATAACGGAGATGAGGGAGACGATGACGGCAACACGCCGGGAAGCGT
>LQBH01000055.1 GCA_002030015.1 delta proteobacterium MLS_D | reverse complement strand
CGGACGGCCACTTTTTTTACGGCGTCCAGTTCGCCCCGTCCGAACGTTTCGCCCTCATGGCCGAATACAACCCTACGGACTATTCGATACAGGCGGGTTCGAACACGTATTTCAAGAATAACCCCCCTTCGTCGAAATTTAATTTCGGGCTGCGGTGGAAACCGTTCTCCTGGTCCACGATCGATCTGTCCTGGCAACGGGGCGATGAACCGGGCATCGGCGTGTCATTCGAATTCGAACTGGGTCGACCCTTTATTCCCATCTACGATCACCTGTACCGGGAACTGCCGGAACACGCGGACGATCCGCCGGAACTTCGAATGGCGCGTGCGCTGAATGAATCGGGATTCAGCGACATCGGCGCGACTTTTCGCGACGACATGCTGATTGTCGATCTCCAGAACGATTCATATTTTTTTACGCCGCGGGCGCTGGGAGTCGCCGTGGAGGTGCTGGCGCCACTGGTTCCGGATCATGTTAACCGTGTCGACATCATCGTGAAGGAAAACGGTATCCCCGCCGTTCGTTTGACCACGACGCGGGAAGACATGGTTTTGTATAAAACGGAGCAGATAACGGCGAAGCAGTTTCTCTATCTGTCCGAGTTTGATACGGCCAACCGGTATGTGCCTGCCGGAGAAAAACATGACCGCACTGTCGTCGATTTGGGAATAAAGCCGATCGTCCGGTTTTTTATCAACGACCCGTCAGGCTTTTTCAAATACCGGGCGGGAATCGGGGCGGCTGCGGAGATACGGCCCCGCCCGGGGTCTTCGTTTATCGCGGGCATATCGACCTATCCCGTCAATACCATATCCACGTCCAATATCGCCCCGTCACAGGCGGTCCGATCGGACATCGTTCCCTACATGGAGGAATCGGTGGTGCTCGACCGGTTGATGGCGCAGCAGATCGTGAAAGGTCCCGCGGAGTTGTACCTGAAAGCAGCGGCGGGCATTCTGGAAGCACAGTACGCGGGGCTTGACGTCGAGGCGGGCCTGCCGGTTTTCGGGGGACGTTTGATTGTGGGCGGAAGCGGGTCCGTCGTGAAGAAGCGCGAACCCGGATCATTGTTTTCCATGCACGACAACCCGTCGAAGGATTATTACAGCACCGCCTTTTTCGATACCCGCCTCAACCTCCCGGAACTGGACGCCTGGATTGACGTCAAGGCGGGCCGCTTCCTGGCGGGAGACAGGGGCGCCCGGGTGACGGTAAGTAAATTTTACAACGGCCTGACGCTGTTCGCGTGGTACGGCATGACGGGCACAAGCATGTTCGACGATCCCTACAACAGAGGCTATCGCGACAAAGGCGTGGGCGTATCTATTCCGTTGAGGTTTTTCAAAGGATCTGATTCGAGGACGACCTATTCAATGGCGATCTCCCCCTGGTCCCGCGATGTGGCCCAGGATATCACCCGCCACACCACGCTTTTCGATTACATAGGAAGAAATATAGAGATATTCCTTGACAAGGACAGTTCTTTCTTCTAACTTTCATCATTACGCATACTCATTTGGCAGCGCCTTGACATGTCGGGCGCTCTGGCAGCTCGATATCTGCGGTAAATAATATAATATTGAGAAGAATGGTGGAAAAAGCTCCCCACGAGCTGCACATAGGTACGTCAACGGTTAACGTGAAAGAAGGAGGCAGGGAATGAGACGTATGGCAAGAAAGGTTCTGTTGTTCGGCTTATGCTTGATTGTTACATTGGCACTGGGCGCGATAACACCCGTCTCTGTATTGGCTCAGGCTGAGGGCGGCGGAGCCGCGGGAGCGGAAGGCGCCGGCGCAGGTGCCGGAGCAGGTGCGACAGGAGGAGCCGGGGGTGCCGGTGCGGCAGGCGCGGCGGGAGGCGCGGCCGCGGCAGGCGGGATCACGGCGGGCACAATTGCCGCGGCGGTCGCGGCGGCAGCGGCGGCGGCGGCCCTCGGAGCGGCGGCGTCGGGTGGTGACGATCCGATTCCGACACCAGGCCATCACTGATCGGGGGTTAAACGTATTATTGCACAGTAATTATCGGCTTTCGTCATGTAACGTGAAAAACGACTGACGAAAACAAAGGGTGTGGTGAATCCACCATCATAGAGAAGCGGCGACACATGCACAATGCTTGAAGCCGCTTTTTTGTGTGAAATATTAATCGGTTTGCCGTTTCGACATTCACCCCCCTTGTATTCCCCTCTTCAAGGGGGGAAGGGCTGGAAGGTTGTTCCCCTTCAAGGGGGAAGGCAGGAGCGGCGGAGCCGCAGGTAAGAGATTAGGGGTAAAAGGCTAGGGGCGATAGGAGTCTATGGACCCCCTGTTCCCTCTCCCCTCCCCTGGAGGGAGGGGATACCGGGTGAAGGTAATGGGCGAAGGGCGATGGGCTACTGACCCCCTGTTCCCTCTCCCCTCCCCTGGAGGGAGGGAATACCGGGTGAAGGTAATGGGCGAAGGGCGATGGGCTACTGACCCCCTGTTCCTCTCCCCTCCTCTGGTGGGAGGGAATACCGGATGAAGGTAATGGGCGAAGGGCGATGGGCTACTGACCCCCTGTTCCTCTCCCCTCCCCTGGAGGGAGGGGATGAAGGGGAGGGGGATACCGGGCATGAGCGATGGGCTATTATAGGCTGGTGGGAATGGGGGTTCGTCATTCCAGACTTGACCCGGAATCCGGAAACCGGTTAAAGGATTGAGAAGTGACCTGCGTGCCGGTTCGGGTTTCGTCGGCTTGTGTACCCTTGTGGTGAATGAAAAACAGCCGATTCCGCAACGGCTTTTAAATCTTTCATTCGGGAAAATGTGGTTATGAAGTTCCTTCGGACTTTTCTTTTTGTCATGTGTTTGTTGTTACTGATCTCAGCGGCCGGGTGCGTGTCCCCGGTTGTTGTCGCTCCGGAGAACCGCGACGCCGAGATTGATACCATTCTTGCCGCGGCCGAATCCCTTTTTCAGGCAATGGAGCAGTGCGACTACGAAGGTATCTGGAATCACCTGACCGAAAAATCGAAACAACAGATTATCAGCGATGTGTACAAGGCGTGTCGAAAAAGAGGCGATACCGTCACGCCCGAAAGCCTGGATCGTGATTTTGAGGCAGGAGGTCCTGCGGCGAAAAGCTACTGGGACGCTTTTCTCTTTCACTTCGATCCCGATACCGTGTTGTCGCGAAGTACCTGGTCGATGGGCGACGTCAGCGCACGCAAAGCCGAGATACAGATTCTCTACGAAAAGTCGGAACATCCCGCTGTTGTAAAAATGTTCAAAGAAAACGGCGCGTGGAAAGTCGGTCTCGAAGAAACCTTCCGGCTCAGGCGGTACCTCCCCACATGGTAGGGACGTAGTTAACTTATTAACTTACTGCATGCCGCGCCGCATGCGCGTCATTATTCCATCACAAAAAGCGTTGAATGTACAGCGCCTCCACTTGTCAGCTGTCTGGAGAAAGGGGGATCAGTGCTAATAAGTTAATAAGTTAACTACGTCCCCTCAAGGGTTTTGGTGTATCTTGCAGAATTCGCCGACGCGATTGATGGCTTTCCGGGCGTCCAAAAGCATTTCAGAAAAGAAGTGCCAGACATGAATCATGTCCGGCCAGACCTCCAGGGTGCAGTCCACACCGGCGGCTCTTGCCCGGCCTTCGAGGGCGAGAGCGTCGCCGAGCAGCACTTCCTCTGAACCGACCTGTATCAGCAGCGGTGGAAGTTCGGCGAGGTCGGCGAACACCGGCGAGGCGAGCGGCGTCTTCGGGTTCGCCCCGTTCAGGTAGCAGTCGGCCATTTCCTTGATCACGTTTTGCACTACAAAGGGATCCGTCTCTCTTTCGGTATCGTAGGTTTCCGACGAGCAGGTCATGTCCGCCCAGGGAGAAATGAAAACACCGCAGGCAGGCAGGGGATCTCCGGCGTCGCGGAGAGACACGAGAGTCGCGGCGGCAAGGCCGCCTCCCGCCGAATCGCCCGCGATTGCGATTCCGCCGGGATGGATATCCTGACGAAGCAGCCAGCGGTACCCGGCCGTCGCGTCTTCCACGGCGGCCGGGTAGGGATGTTCCGGCGCCAGGCGGTAGTCAAGGCTCAGAACCGCAGCGCCTGCCGCCCGTCCTATCAGGGCGACCATCCGCCGGTGCGTTGCCGGTGATCCCATGACATACCCCCCGCCGTGCAGGTAATAGATAACCCGGTTCTTTGCCGCCCCGTCAAAGCTCACCCATTCGGCCGGTATGCCGTCCGCCTCGACCGCCTCGATCAACGTGCCTTCCGGAGGCGGCATGGCGGCCATCAGTTCATTCATCCCATTCCGTTGTTCTTCCAATGATTTATTCGAATCATCAGGCAGACTCGCCAGAATTTCCCGCACGATCCTGATCTCTTTCTTCATATTATGATCTCTTCCTTTATATTAGGGACGTTCTTAACTTATTAACTTTCCCGGGGCGCGACAACCCCTGCAGCCGCGCCGCAAGCGCGTCATCACGCCATCGCAAAAAGCGTTGTGAACAGCGCCTCCACTTGTCAGCTGTCTGGAGAAAGGGGGATCAGCGCTAATAAGTTAATAAGTTAACTACGTCCCCTCAAGTTTTCATGCCGCCTTCGCAAAATATCACCTGGCCGGTGATGAACTGACTTTCTTCGGACGCCAGGAACAGTGCCAGGTTGGCTATGTCAAGGGTCGATCCTTTGCGGTTGAGGGGAACCATGTAGGGCAGCATGGCGTCCATCTGCTGGAGCACCTCGGGGGGCATGGACTTCATCATGTCCGTCCAGATCATGCCGGGGGCGATGGCGTTCACGTTGATGTTTTTGGGGCCCAGTTCCTTGGCGGCGGTCTTGGTCATGCCGATCACGCCGGCCTTGGAAGCCGAGTAATTGAGCTGTCCCGCGTTTCCCATGGCGCTGGTGGATGAAATATTGATAATTTTCCCGTATTGTTTCTCGCGCATGTATCGTCCCGCGCACTGAATGCCGTAGAACACGCCGGTCAGGTTGACGGCGATCACCTGGTCCCATTGTTCGTCGGTCATCTTGTGAAGCATTGCGTCGCGGGTGATGCCCGCGTTGTTGACCATGATGTCGAGGGCGCCGAATTCTTCGACGGCCTTGTCGACCAGGCCCTGGACCACGGCGCGTTCCGCCACACTGCCGACAACCATGGCCGCACGGCCGCCCGCGGCCTTCACTTTTTCCGCGACGGCTGCGGCGTCGTTTTCGTTGACGTCGTTTATGACAACGGCCGCGCCTTCCTCGACGAATCGCATGACGATGCCCTCGCCGATACCCCGGCCGGAACCCGTTACAACCGCCACCTTGTCTTTCAGTCTCATGTCGAATCCTCCTTGTATGTGATTTCAAGCGACAGAGCGCCTGTCCGGAAATCAGAATCACCTGTGGAATTATAAGGCGACGGGGGCCGTGTCAATAAAATAATGCCCGGCGATACTTGCGGAACGATGATGTTCCGTGCCGACGGACCTGGAACCGGTAAGGGCGGGGCATGGCGGCGCCGATTTTTACAGTGGAATAACTCGGCCGGGACGGGCGGATTTGTCGATACGACCTTTGTCAAGCACGCGCCTGCCGTTGATGAAAACGGCTTCGACGCCGGAAGGCTGGTTGGCGGTCTCTTTGATCGTGTTGTTGTCGCGGATGTTGTTCCAGTCGATGACCGCGATGTCGGCAGCCAGTCCCGCCTTCAGGAATCCCCGGTCCCTGATGCCGTACCGTTCGGCCACTGCGCCCGACATCTTGCGCGCCGCTTCTTCGAGAGCAATGATCTTCCGGTCGCGTGCCCACTGCAGAAAGCGGGGATAGTTGCCCGAGAGCGCCGGGTTCTGGATGCCCTCCGGCGCGGGAATGGCGTCGGTCATAAAGATGGACGCCGAATGCCGCATCAGTTCCTCGACGATCGGCTCGTTGCTGTATCCGTGATTGAGGACGGCGGCGAGTCCTCCGCTCTTTTTCGCTATTTCCACGGCAACGTCGAAAGGCGTCATGCCCCGCTTCCCGGCGATTTCATCAATAAAAAGACCATCGTAACGGTTGAGTTCATCGTGGTTCGCGTGGGTGATCTGAATATTGCCGGTGCCGAACCCGAGAAAACGTTCGATAAGAGCGAACTCTCGTTTCAGCCTGGAAAGCATGGCCGGATCGTCGTATGCCCGCGGCACGTCCGCCAGGAACCACGCCGGCAACACGACGTTGATGAAGGACTGGCCGCAGTGATAAGCGTAGGTATCGAACCGGACGTCCACACCCTCCTGTATTGCGTTGTCGATGCGCTCGAGCGCCTTTCCGCAGGTCTTGAATGTTCTCGTTCCGGCGAAAATCAGGTGGGAGAGTTGCAGGCGCACTCCCGTTTCGCGGGCGACGTCGATCATTTCGTCGATGGCCAGGAGATTGTGCGGGGTGTAACCGTCGAAGGGAAACACGTAATCGAGAAGAACGCGGGCCGTGTTTACCGAGTAACCGGGAGAAAGCGCCGAATAGGCCCTCATGTGCACGGAAAGGACCTTGCCTTTCCTCTTGACGAGACTGGCGATTGCCCGAAGCTCGTCTCCGCCGGCGAAAATTCCCGGCTCGTACTGTAATCCGAGGGAAACGCCGGCGGCACCTTCGTCCATCGCCTGTTCCAGGAGCGCGAGCATTTCCTTCATTTCGCCCGGATCGGGGGGCGAGGCGTCGAAGTCGCGAATCGATGTGCGTGTCGTACCGTGTCCCGCGAGATTCACCAGGTTGTGCGTCATCCCCTCCCGCTGAATATGATCGAAATACTCGGCCATAGTACGCCAGGTTATACGGTACATGTCCCTGATCCGGCTCTCGATTCTCGCCATGAAAGGTGTATTTTTCCGAATCCCGGCGATGCCGTACCCGCACTGACCGGCAACGAATGTCGTCACGCCCTGAGCCGTGTAGGGCAATTTGAGATCCTCACGTCCTGGAACGGGCATTATCCAGTCCATGTGCGAATGCGCGTCGATAATGCCGGGCATAACAACCAGGCCTGTGCAGTCCATAACGGGCGCATCGGTTTCTATCGAGCGAGGAGAAACCTCTTCGATACGGTCGCCGCGAATCAGTACATTCCCCGCGAAGGCCATCTTCCCCGTACCGTCGACGACCAGACCGTTTTTC
>LQBH01000054.1 GCA_002030015.1 delta proteobacterium MLS_D | reverse complement strand
AAAAAGGCAAGGGCGAAAAGAATCACCATAACCACGACGGCACTGTCGACAGCCTTGACGAGAGAAAAGTCCCTGGAAAAAGTAAGGACGACGAGGCCGGCTGCCGCGGCCAAAAGACACATGAACCAGAATCTCATCAGGACAAGATTGAACGATGATACCGCGGAACGGGCAATGGGACGAAATGTGCCATCTTTATCTTCCATGTGAACCTCCCCATTGATATGACCATAATACCTATAGATATAGTGGGATATAAATCAAAAAAATTATATTCTTCTCTTACTCGCGGCGGCATCCTGAATCATGTCGGCAAGAGTTTCCCGATCGAGAATCGCGGAAATATTATCGCGGACGCGCAGCATGAGCAGGCGGATCCAGCAGGTGTCATACTCATAGGGCCCGTCGGTACACACGAAAGGCGCTGTCACGCTCGCGCAGGGAATAGGGGCCAGCGGCCCGTCGACGGCCCGGATTACATCTCCCAGCGTAATCTTCTCAGGCGCCTGCCTCAGCGTGTAACCGCCCTTCTTTCCCCTCGTGCTGACGACAAGCCCCCGTTTTTTCAAGGTTGCGATGATCTGCTCGAGATACTTCCCGGAGATGCCCTCGCGACGCGAAAGCTCCGCGACGGAAAGAGGCGACTCCCCGTAATGCGTGGCCAGTTGACTGAGAATTCGTAACGCGTAAATGCCCCGAGTCGATAATTTCATATCATACCATCCATATAGGATTTATATTCAATACCATGACCAAGATGTCAAGAAGAAAAAAAGAACTTCCGCAGACAAATATTGCCGGCATCCTAAAAACTTGAAAATCACACTCTCCCTTGAGGGGGGGGTGTCAGCACTATTTATCTCCCCTCGGGAGAGGTAAGGTTATCATGCAGAAGCTTCATGGCTTGAAGGGAGAGGTCAGCACTATTTATCTCCCTCTCCCTTGACGGGAGAGGGTCGGGGTGAGGGTGAAGAATGCTGTACTTGAAGTATTCCCGATTCCCCCTCCCCTTAATCCCCTCCCTCCAGGGGAGGGGAGAAAATGTTGTAGGTCATCCCCTCACGCCAGGGGAGGGGAAAGAACATTTTAAGTAATAATCCCTTCCCCCCGGTGAAGGGAAGAGGACATTTTAAGTAGTCATCCCCTCCCCTTAGTGAAGGGAAGAGGACGTTTTAAGTAGTCATCCCCTCCCCCCGGTGAAGGGAAGAAGACGTTTTAAGTAATAATCCCCTCCCCCTCGAGGGGGAGGGTTAGGGTGGGGGTGGAAACCCCGCCCGCCAGGGAAAGGAAAATATATAATTTTTACGGGATCAGCAAGGTTTCGCCATGACCGCCGATAATCTGACCTGGCATCCGGGCGCGATATCCCGGAGTGACCGGGAAACAATCAAGAACCACAAAGGCGCCTGTCTCTGGTTCACCGGCCTTTCAGGCAGCGGCAAGTCCACGCTGGCAAACGAGCTGGAAGCGGCACTTAACGCCCGGGGCGTCCACACCTACATCCTCGACGGCGACAACATACGCCACGGCCTCAATCGCGACCTGGGATTCACCGACGCAGCCCGCACGGAAAACATACGGCGGATCGGCGAAGTGGCGAAACTCTTCGTGGACGCCGGCATTATCGTCCTGACGGCGTTTATTTCACCCTTTATCAGGGACCGGGATTTCGCGCGGAACCTCATGTCGGAGGGCGACTTCATAGAAATATTCGTCGACGCCGATCTCGCCACCTGCGAACGGCGTGATCCCAAGGGCCTCTATACAAAGGCCCGGTCCGGCGAAATCCGGGACTTCACGGGCATCGATTCACCGTACGAACCACCCCTTCGACCGGAGCTGACGATTAGAAACAACGATGACGCCGACATCGCGGACAATGTACGCATCATTACACTCTTCTTGGAAGAAAAGGGAATATTATAGGCGATAGGCTATGGGTAATGGGTTAGAGGCGATGGCTCATAGCCCCTTGCCTATAGCCCCCTGCCCATAACCCCAACCCCGAATATAAAAAGGAGTTTCGCACACATTATGGTACAACGATATTACATTACCCACCTGCGTGAGCTTGAATCGGAAGCGGTGTTCGTCCTGCGGGAAGTGGCGGCGCAGTTTGAAAATCCGGTGCTGCTTTTTTCCGGCGGCAAGGACTCGATCGTTCTCGGCTGGCTGTCGAGAAAGGCCTTCTTCCCCGCCCGCATTCCTTACCCGTTCATGCACGTGGATACAGGTCACAACTTTCCCGAAACCATCGAATATCGGGATAATTTCATAGAACAGCTTGAAGCCCGGCTTATTGTCGCGTCGGTCCAGGAGTCGATCGACAAGGGACGTGTCGTGGAGGAAACGGGCAAATACGCGTCCCGCAACGTGCTTCAGACCACCACGCTGCTCGACGCCATCGAGGAACACAAGTTCGACGCGGCCATCGGCGGGGCCCGCCGTGACGAAGAAAAAGCCCGCGCCAAGGAACGGTTTTTCTCACACCGGGACGAATTCGGCCAGTGGGATCCCAAGAACCAGCGTCCCGAGCTCTGGAACATCTTCAACGGCCGAAAAAACATGGGAGAGCACTTTCGCGTCTTCCCCCTGAGCAACTGGACCGAGATGGATGTCTGGCAATACATCGCCCTGGAGAACATCCCCATTCCGAACATTTATTTTTCCCACACCCGCAAGGTTGTGCACCGCGACGACGTCATGCTCGCTCTGTCCCCCTACGTTCAGGTCGATGACGACGACCGGGTGGAGGAACTGGTCGTCCGGTGCCGCACTGTGGGCGACATGACCTGCACCGGCGTGGTGGCCTCCCGGGCGTCCACCGTGGAAGACATCATCCAGGAAGTGGCGGCATCGCGAATCACCGAACGGGGCGGCCGCTTCGACGACAAACGTTCCGACACCGCCATGGAAGACAGAAAAATCAACGGTTATTTTTAAAATACCCTTCCCCGCAGACCGGGGAAAGCCACGGCGGGATGTGATGATCCGGCTTTTTTCACCCTCACCCCAACCCTCTCCCTTCAAGGGAGAGGGGGGTAAAGGAGATGATCCCCCAAGAAGCATTTCCCCTTCCGGACAGGAGGACATGATTCCGTAACACGTCCTTTACCCTCCCCTGGAGGGAAGGAATAGTCACCTAACAAATCCTCGCCCTTCCCCTGGAAGGAGGGGATAACCCCTGCTATTTCTCCCTCTCTCGAAAGGAGGGGATAACCCCTGCTATTTTCCCCTCCCCTGGAGGGAGGGGATTAAGGGGAGGGGGAAACAGAAGATACTACAAACACAACATTCTTCACCCCCACCCTAACCCTCCCCCCTCAAGGGGGAGGGGATTAAGGGGAGGGGGAAACAAAAAATTGAAACTCTTTACAAGAGAATTATTGCATAACCTCCTTCTCTGTCATTCCTGACAAGCGAAGCACGATCCGGCAAGGCCTCCTTTAGGGGAAATCCAGAAAGAACTCGATAACTCTGGATACCGGCCTGCGCCGGCTATAGTGCCCGTAAGGGTATATGACGACATTGTCGGTTTTTCCGGGTTCTGCAAAGGTCTTTACGAAGCAATCATATTGGGAGAAAAGAGTAGCACATGACAAAAAAATCATACCTTGACATGGAACTTCTTCGCTTCACTACCGCGGGAAGCGTTGACGACGGCAAAAGTACCCTTATTGGACGGCTGCTTTACGACAGCAAAGGGATTTTCGAAGATCAGCTCGAAGCGGTCACGCGAACGAGCCTGAAAAAAGGCCTGAAGGACGTCGACCTCGCCTTACTCACCGACGGTCTCAAGGCCGAGCGTGAACAGGGCATCACTATCGACGTGGCCTATCGGTATTTCGCCACACCGAAGCGGAAGTTCATCATCGCCGACACGCCGGGCCACACCCAATACACCCGGAACATGGTCACGGGGGCGTCAACAGTCAACCTGGCCCTGATCCTGGTCGACGCCCGCAACGGCGTCATCGAACAGACCAAGCGGCATTCTTACATCTCCTCGCTCCTGGGCATTCCCCACCTGGTCATCTGCGTCAACAAGATGGACCTGGTGGATTACTCCGAGAAACGCTACGACGAAATTGTCGACACCTATAAAAAGTTCGCCGCGAAAATGGACATCAACGACATCCAGTTCGTGCCCATCAGCGCCCTGAAGGGCGACAATATCGTGAAGCGATCGGAACGGATGAGCTGGTACAACGGTCCCACCCTCATGTATCTCTTCGAAAACATTCATATCGCCAGCGATTACAACGTCGTCGACGCCCGCTTTCCCATACAGTACGTCATCCGTCCTCAGAACGTGGAAGGGTACCATGACTACCGCGGCTACAGCGGCAGGGTGGTAAGTGGTGTCTTCCGAACGGGCGAACAGGTCGTGGTCCTGCCATCGGGATTCGAAAGCGTTATCAAGTCGATCCACGAATACGATACACCCGTCGACGAAGCCCACCCGCCCATGTCGGTGTCCCTGGAACTGGAAAACAACATCGACATCAGCCGCGGCGACATGATCGCCAAGCCCAACAACCAGCCCGAGGCACGCCAGGACATCGACGCCATGGTCTGCTGGTTCAGCGAAAAACCCCTCCAGGTGGGCGGCAAGTACGCCCTGAAACACACGTCGGCTGAAGTGCGGGCCATGATAAAAGACGTGATCTACAAGATGGACATCAACGAACTGAGCCGCATGGAAAACGAAAAAAACATCGCCATGAACGACATCTGCCGCGTACACCTGCGGACCACCAAGCCCCTGCTCTTCGATCCCTACAAGCAGAACAGAATCACCGGCAGCTTTGTCCTTATAGACGAAGGGACCAACAACACCGTCGCGGCGGGGATGATACGGGGATAACCACCTCCAAGGAGATGTACCATGACAATATTTGTTACCGGCGGCGCCGGATTTATTGGAAGCAACTTCGTTCTCGACCGGCTCGCCCGGTCATCTGAGCCTGTCGTCAATCTTGATACGCTCACCTACGCCGGAAATCCGGAAAATCTCGCCGGCCTTCGCGACAACCCGGCCCATATCTTTGTCAAGGGCGACATTGGCGATACGGCGCTGATATCCCGGCTTCTCGCCGAGCATCAGCCCGCCGCCGTCATCAATTTTGCCGCCGAGTCCCACGTCGACCGCAGTATTCACGGTCCCGACGATTTCATCCAGACCAACATCGTGGGGACTTTTCGCCTCCTTGAAGCCGTCCGCGCCTACTGGAGTGATCTTGAGGGCGAACAGAAAGAGGTGTTCCGCTTTTTGCACGTTTCCACCGACGAAGTGTACGGAACGCTGGGCGACGACGACCCCGCTTTCAGCGAAACCAACCGCTACGCTCCCAACAGTCCCTACTCTGCCAGCAAGGCAGCCGCCGACCACCTCGTCCGGGCCTACCACCACACCTACGGACTGCCGGTTCTTACCACCAACTGTTCCAACAACTACGGACCTTACCAGTTCCCTGAAAAACTGATTCCCCTCATCCTCCACAACGCCCTGGCCGGCAAGCCCCTTCCCATTTACGGCGACGGTCAACAGGTTCGCGACTGGCTCTATGTCATGGATCACTGCCGTGCCATCAACCGGGTCATCGAAGCGGGAACCGTGGGCGAAACCTACAACATCGGCGGCTGGAACGAAAAGGCCAACCTGGACGTGGTTCACACCCTCTGCGACATGCTCGACGAGCTGCGTCCCCGTGACGACGGCAAAAGTTACCGCGAACAGATCACCTTTGTGAAAGACCGGCCCGGCCATGATCGCCGCTATGCCATCGACGCGACGAAGCTAGAACGTGAACTGGGATGGAAGCCTGAAGAAACCTTCGAGACAGGTATCCGCAAAACCGTGCAGTGGTACCTCGATAACGCCGACTGGGTCCGCAACGTCACCACCGGCAGTTACCGGGACTGGATCGAAAAACAGTACGCCTGAAGACCTTCGAAAAACCCTCTCTGCTTCAATATCGTCATGCCGGACCCGATCCGGTTTTAATGCCGCTATGCGGTGCATCCAGTGTTATCAAGTACTTTCTGGACCCCGGCCTTCGCCGGGGTGACGATAATGCCGGATTAGTGGAGTTCTGCAAAGGTATTGCCTGAGAAAACGTCCACAGGGAAAGAGCATCCGGAAAGTTTTGAAGAACTGAGAAACAGGTTGCATCACCCGGTCGCCTTATGAATGGCATACATACCCCCGGCACAGTCACCATCCTGCTGTGTACCTGCAACGGCGAACGCTACCTCGCCGAACAGCTCGATTCGATCGAGGCCCAGGAATATCGACACTGGCGGGTTCTGGCATCGGATGACGATTCCCGGGACACCACGCGGGCAATTCTCGAAACATATCGCCGACGGTGGGGCGCCGACCGCCTGGTCATTTTCAAGGGACCGGCGCAAGGATACACGGCCAACTTTCTCTTCCTGACCCAAAAGGCCGATGACGTTGACGGTTACTTCGCCTGGGCGGACCAGGACGATATATGGGAGGCCGACAAGCTTGCACGGGCCGTGGATCGCCTCGCCAACAACCCTCCCGGAATCCCGGCACTCTATTGCACCCGCACCCGCATCATCGACGCCAACGGCAACGCGACCGGCCTGTCGCCGTTATTTACAAAACCGCCGTCCTTTGCCAACGCGCTGGTGCAGAACATCGCCGGCGGCAACACCATGGTCTTCAACAACGCCGCCCGGGAAATTCTCCTTGAAACGACATCACGCTCGGACGTCGTCATACATGACTGGTGGCTCTACATCGTCGTGAGCGGATGCGGCGGCGCCGTGTTTTACGACCCGCGCCCGACGGTGCGCTACCGCCAGCACGACGGCAACCAGATCGGAATCAGCACCAGTGGACGTGATCGCGCGACCCGCGCCGGCATGATGCTGAAAGGTCGGTTCAGACACTGGAACGATCGCAATATAGCGGCACTCAAAGAACTCCGCCACCGGCTCACGCCCGGCAACCGGCACATCCTTGATACCTTTGACGCCGCGCGGAAGGACTCCTTACTGCCCCGCCTGATCGGCCTGAAACGATCGGGCGTGTATCGGCAGACATTGCTGGATGAACTTGGTCTCGTGACCGCGGCGGTCTTTGGAAGAATCTGAATAATGCCCGATCGGCCACACCACGCAACGTCCAGCACAATCTCACATGACAGGAGCGAAACCTTTCCAGAACTCCGCTAACCCGGCACTATCGTCTCCCCGGCGAAGGCCGGGTTCCAGTGTTGTTAAGTACTTTCTGGATTCCGGCTTTCGCCGGTTTTAATGCCCGAGGGGTGCTATAGTGCCCGTAAGGGTGAATGACGAAAAAGGTTGTTGTGCAAAGTTCTCACCGAACTTGTGCGGCGTGGCGTCCGGCACAGACTGAACGAACAGGAACCATTCATTGACAGACATAAAAGAATCCACAAGCG
>LQBH01000053.1 GCA_002030015.1 delta proteobacterium MLS_D | reverse complement strand
CCGGTAATGCTGTTCGGCCAGGATCGTGGTCGGAACCAGGACGGCCACCTGTGTTCCGTCCATGGCCGCCCTGAAGGCGGCCCGCAACGCCACTTCCGTCTTGCCGAACCCGGCGTCGCCGCAGACGAGCCTGTCCATGGGCCGGCGATCAGTCATGTCGCTGTTGACCTCATCAATGGCGCGGGCCTGGTCCGGCGTCTCTTCGTACTCGAACGATGCGGCAAACTCCTCGTAATCACGTTCACTGATCGAGAAGCTGCGTCCCTCCATTACCTCCCGCGAGGCATACAGCGCCACCAGGTCTTCGGCAATTTTGCGGATTGATTCCTTGACCCGCTTTTTCACCGTCTCCCAGGATGTTCCGCCCAGGCGGTCCACGGGAGGGGTGAAACCGTCGGGTCCGATGTAACGCTGAACCTGGTCGAGACGATCCACCGGCAGATACAGCCTGTCGCCGCCGGCGTATTCCAGCAGGAGAAAATCATTGTCAATCCCCGCCGCCGATAATCGCTTCAATCCCCGGTAAATGCCGATTCCATGATCCATGTGAACCACGAAATCCCCCTCTTTCAACTCGCCGAAGGATTTCAGAAAATAGCCTTCACGCGGGGCGATTCTTCGGCGCCGCCGGATTTTTTTACCGAAGAGGTCCTCCCCGCAGACCAGGGCGAGTTTCAGCGAATCGGAGAAAAACCCCTCCGACACGCTTCCCTCCATCAGCAGCAACCGGCCTCCCGCAGCGGCATGTTCCAGCTCGGGGAAAAATGACCGTTCCGCCTGCTCCGCCGGAAGCGAATAGGCCTGGAACAGCCGGTTGACGTGCCGGAGTTCGTCGCCGGTCGCGAGAAAAACCACGAGAACGCCCGCCTCCGTCCACGCCCTGACACGTTCGGCGAACGGGGCCAGCAGGCCGTCGCCCTCCTCCCGCGCATGCGGGACGGTCGACTTTAATCCCACCTGGGGTTCCGTGGAAAAATGAAAAGACCGCCTGTCGCGGTCCCCTCTGAATTCATCAAAGAAAAGGCGCCGGCCTTCCCCGCAGGTTCGCATGACATGATCCAGCGAAACGAAGAGCGACGAAGGATCCATGAAAAACCGCTCTTCCTCGTGCGCCCGCTCGATGAAACCGTCGATATGCTCCCGCATATCCTTTTCGGCGGACTCGATGTCGGACGGGTCCAGAAACGCGGTGATGCCGCCGCCCGGCATGTAATCAAGCAGCGTGTCGGGGGCGCCTGCCGGACCTTCTTCCCCGGATCCGGGCTCGCCGTAATAGAGCGGAAGAAACTGCATCGCCGCGGCGGGAACAACGCCGCTCTCGATGAAATCGGCCAGGGCGTCCCGTCGCTGCTTCGGCACGCCGAGTTCTGCCGCCCGTTGGCGAAGGCGCTGCAGGGCATTCCGCTGCGACGCTTCCGTTACCACGATCTCGCCGGCGGGGGCCGTAATAAAAGAGGAAGCCTCCTTGAGCGAGCGCTGCGTCTGCGGATCGAACCACCGCATCGATTCCACGTCGTCTCCGTAAAATTCGATCCGTACCGGTCTGTTCTCGGCGGGAGAAAAAATGTCGAGGATGAACCCCCGCACACTGAACTCGCCGGGTTCTTCCACGAGGGATACGCGCTGGTAGCCGCCTGCCAGAAGCTTTCGCACGAAGCCGTCGCGATCCAGCCGGATGCCGGGAGTAATCGTTTCGAGATAATCGCCGAGAACCGAAAGCGGCATGACCCGCTGAAGAAGTGATTCCACGGGCGCAACCACCACCAGGGGACCACCGGCAAGAAGCCGGGTCAATACACGGGTCCGCGCCACGATGGTGTCCTGCTGTAATGAAATAATCTCGTCGGATGAAAGCAACCGGACGTCCCAGGGTGCGTGGAGCAAAACCTCGCCGGAATCAAGAAAAAAGGATATGTCCCTGGCGAGATCCTCCGCCTCCCGGACGGAAGGCGTCACCGCGAGCAGCGTTCGCTTCAGCCGCCGGAAAAGACCGGCGATTACCAGCGCCCGCGACGATCCGTGAAGCCCCGTCACGCGCACCGCATCCCGGCCTTCCGCGACGGCGCCGCAAAGAGCGTCCAGCGGCGAATTCACGCCGTGTCGTTTCTGTTCGATCTTCTTTCTCATGGACAGGCCGAAAGGCTACGACACTTCCAACATCCGTTGCAGGGCGTGATAAGCGGGAACCCGCATGTGTTCGGGAACCGTGACGACGTGTTTCATTTCCCTGAGCGCCGCCAGAATGTCGGTGAGCGTGATTTTTTTCATATCGCGACAGATCAGCGATGGAGATGCCGGAACGAATGTTTTTTCGGGATATTGCTTGCGGAGCTGATGCATGATCCCCTGCTCCGTACCGATGATGACCGTTCCGGCGTCTGTTCTTCCACAAAATTCTATGATCCCCGATGTACTTCCCGCATAGTCGGCACGGTCGATTACCTCCAACGTGCATTCCGGATGAACCGCCAGGGCTGCTTCCGGATTCTCCCGCCGCGCCTTTTCGACATCTTCGACTGTCAGGTGGTGGTGGACATAACAATTTCCCCTCCAGGGAATGATCGGGGTATCGGTAAAACGGGCCGTGTACCTGGCCAGATTGCCGTCGGGAATCATCAGGATCTCGGGCGCCTTCACGCTCTGCACCACTTTGACGGCGTTGCTCGAGGTACAACATATGTCGCTCAACGCCTTCGTCTCGGCGGAAGAATTCACATAGGTCACCACGGCCGCCCGCGGGTGGAGCTGTTTTGCCTGTTCGAGTTGCTCCGCGGTGATAGTGTCGGCAAGTGGACACCCGGCATCGGGAACGGGCAGAAGAACCGTCTTGTCCGGCGAGAGAATCGCGGCGCTTTCGGCCATGAAGCGCACGCCGGCAAAGACGATGACATCGGCGTCTGTTTTGGATGCCTCGATGCTGAGACCGAGTGAATCCCCCAGGAAATCGGCTATATCCTGAATGTCACCGTTCTGATAATAATGAGCCAGCAATACGGCGTTTTTTTCTTTCAGAAGGTCACGAATATTGTTCTGTATTTCACGCGTATCCATAAATAACGGGTCCTCCCGGCGCGAGCTCCGGGGCTCGTCACCTGTTCTATTCACACACAATGTATTTTCCCCGGCGACTTCATCAACCATCGTCAACAGTGGAAATTACACTGTTTCTATATCATACGCCGTCATTATTCAAGCCCCCCGGATATTCTCAAGACGCGGGAACTTGACGGCTTTCCTCGTATTGACAAGGCCGGAGCCTTCCTATATGACATACGAACTGCGACAAGAAGGGAACATCATGAAAACAGTAGAAGAAAGCCTGGCGCGAATACTCGATTTCGTCACCCCCCTGGGTGTGGAAAAGATACCGCTCACTGAGTGCCTGCACCGTGTTCTCGCCGAGGACGCCTATTCGACCCGGCACATACCGCCGCGGGATAATTCCGCCATGGATGGATATGCCGTGAAATACCGGGATCTGCGGAACGCGTCGCCCGAGAGCCCCGCGGTTCTGTGTTCGGTGGAAGAAATTCCGGCGGGTAGTTCGCCGGGAAAGCGGATCGGCGCGGGTGAAGCGGCCCGGATTATGACCGGCGCGCCGGTTCCCAACGGAGCCGACGCGGTGATAAAAATCGAGGACGTGGACGTGGAAGACGATCGTGTCCGTTGTTTCACACCCGTGGAAGAAGGAGAAAACGTCAGGAAGCGGGGTGAAGACGTCATCGAAGGCGAAGCCGTCATCGCCGCAGGCACTTATATACAGCCCGCTCACATGGGCATGCTGGCGGCGACCGGTCACGCTCTCGTTCCCGTTTACAAGCGGCCGCTGGTGGCCATAATCGCAACCGGCGATGAAATCATCGATATTGACGGCGATCCCTCGTCGGAAAAAATCATAAGCAGCAACAGCTATTCTCTCTACGGACAGATTATCGAGGCCGGCGGTATTCCGCTGCCTCTGGGAATAGCCCGTGACACGAAAAAAGATCTGATGTCACACTTCGCCATGGCAAAGGAACGGGCGCAGGTTGTCATTTCCTCGGGCGGCGTTTCCATGGGCGATTACGACCTGGTACAGGATGTCCTGATGGAACTGGGCGCCCGCGTGGAATTCGAAACCGTGGCGCAGCGGCCGGGGAAACCCTTCACGTTCGCCACCACGGAAACGATTCCCTTTTTCGGACTGCCGGGCAATCCTGTATCGACCATGATATCGTTTGAGCAATACGTGCGGCCGGCACTCCGCAAAATGACAGGGCATAAGATGCTTTTCCGCAGGACCGTCAGGGCCGTCCTCGATGAAAATATCACCAAGAAAAGCGACCTGACGTACTTCATAAGGGGAAAAGCCTCCTGGCGGGACGGGAGCTTCACCGTTGTCACAACGGGCGAGCAGGGTTCGGGTATTCTCAAATCAATGGTCCTGGCAAATGTCATCATCGTGCTCCCCCGGGGCATGACGCACGCGAGAAGGGGCGACGAAGTAACGGTACAGCTGATCGACAACTCGATTCTCTCGGCGGCGGCGCCCGGCTACCTGGCGGCCTGGCCGTGGAAGGGCTCCTCATCCTGATTGACACCCGGACCAGTTTCCGGTATTCATACGCTCCGCGGAGTGCCAAGGTCTCTGGTGGGCCTCCTGGACTTCAAATCCAGTGTGAGGGGCTAGTAACCTCTCAGGTGGGTTCGATTCCCATGCACTTCCGCCATTATTTTAACTAGGAAATGCAAGGAGTTAGTCATCAAAGGGTTTCCCCTTTCTTTTTTGTGATTTTTGTGACTGTGCCCGCACTGTGCCCAGATTGTGCCTGCAAATAATTTTCCTGCCTCTGTGAAGCCAGCTTCAGGTCCGTTTCGGAAACTATGTTATAGCGGTCAAAAACGCTTCTTGTCTTGTGTCCGCTAACCATCATTGCAACCCTTTCCGGTATGCCAGCCCGGACCATGTTTCTGACGGCGGTTCGCCGGAAGTCATGAAAAAGGCGTTTTCCTATCCCTGCATCCTTACAAGCCCGCGCCCAGGCACCGCGGAAGTCCTTTATTGGTCCGATCCCCGCTTCATTAGTGAAGACCCAAGGAATGACCATTTCCCGCCGTAACATGGCGTTGTGCTGTGTCTGGAAGACGGCTTTCAGTTCTTCGTCAAGATAAACCGTCCGCGCTTCGTCGTTCTTCGTGGTCCCGGCGTCCAGTGTTACTATACCCGCGGCAATGTCAACCTGTGCCCAGGTCAACCCGGTTATTTCGGATACCCGCCAACCCGTCTTATATGCGAAGGTAACAAACCCCTTCAGGAAGTCCGGCAAGGCTTCACGAAGCACCAGAAAGTCGCCATGCTCGAAGAATCCCTTCCTGATGTTGCTTTCCTTCAGCATCGGGATAAATGGCACCCTGTCAACCTTCGGCGGCGATTGCCTGGCGCCCAGGTTCAGGATTCGCTTCAATGCCGCCAGTTCGCGGTTAATGGAAGCGTTGGCCATGCCTTCATCGAGACGCTTTTGAATGTGCTGGTTAATGGCGGGCGTGGTTATGTCAACTACTTTCGCGCCTTCAAAAGACTTCAGAAGGTGATTAACGCTAATCGTTGCCCGTTCTAGTGACTTCTTTTCGTTATGCTGGTAATCAGCAATGAAGTCTTTAACCAGTTCATCAAACTTGACCCGTTCAAAGTAAACCCCTGGCATCTTGCCCACTGCAATTTCACCTTCGCGCGCCTTCAATAGCCGCTTCGCCTTGCTTTCTGAAGTGGACTTTGAGCTTTCGCGGTAGGACTTGCCGTTCCTGTAATATTTGATCCAGTAAACGGCCCCTCTCTTGTAAATGCTGCCCATGACTAAACCTCCTCTCCTTGTTGTGGTTCCAGTTCCAAGGCACGCAGCGCAAGCCTTAGAAAAGGTGGAATTTCCCTGGCACCTGTTTCCCATCGTGAGACAGTCATAACGTGAACATTTAACACCCTAGCGAGGCTTGCCTGGCTGTAACCGTTATCTTTGCGCCATTTTTTGAGTTCGTTTCTTGTCATGGGTACAATATATGCCAATGGTTTATATATGTCAACTAATTTTACTTGGGAACGATCAACTCAAAAAGATCGTTGGCCAATTCAGGATCAAGACGACGAAGTTCTTTTTAGGCATCCAAGGCGGCCCCCGGTTGCTGTAAATTATCACGAAAACTGCCCCCTTTTTTCACGAAAATTGACCCACCCCGTATGTGGTACATTTTTTTCCTTCTTGTCCTTTTTTCTTCCGTTGTCGGCCGTTACGCCTTGTTTCCCAAGAAGTGTCCCCGAAAATTTGAACACGCCTTTAGGTGGAAAATCTGCTACAAGTAGCGCTCGATTAAGGGCGCAAATAAGGAGCAGAGAACGGCAAAAGGAACAAGACGAAGACACTCAGCGGCATTCAAGGCAAAGGTGGCATTGGCAGCGATAGAGGGAGAAAAGACACGAGCCGAACTAGCACAGCAGTTTGAGGTACACCCCAACCAGATAACGAAGTGGAAACGACAGCTCAGCGAGCGTGCAGCCGACGCTTTTGATAAGGGTAGGGATAAGGAACCTCCAGTTGATGTAAAGGCCATGCACGCCACGATCGGTCAGCTGACCCTGGAAAACGATTTTTTAGAAACTGCGCTCATCAAGGCGGGATTGCTGAGCGCAAAACGATGATGGACCGTTGTCATGCTCTTTCAACAAAAAGGCAGGCGGAGCTGATGGGTATAAGCCGGGGTAGCGTTTATTACTTGCCCGGGAAGATAAATGCCGTAGATCTATCCCTCATGAACCGTATCGACGAGTTGCATCTGGAACACCCCTTCATGGGTGCCCGAATGTTGCGTGATCAACTCATTCTCGATGGTTTTGCGGTAGGCCGCAAGCATGTGGGGACCTTAATGAAGCGTATGGGTGTCGCGGCTCTCTATCAAAAACCGGGAACCAGCAAGAGACATCCCGGCCATACGATCTATCCCTATCTGCTGCGCGGGATGACCATTAAACGTGCAAATCAGGTCTGGGCGTTGGATACGACTTATATTCGCATGGCCAAAGGGTTTGTGTATCTCATCGCCGTGGTCGATTGGGCCAGTAGAAAAGTGTTGGCCTCAAAGGTTACGATCACCCTGGAGGCTTGCCATGCCGTTGAGGTGCTGCAGGAGGCGTTTAATCGCTACGGCACGCCTGATAGTATCAATACCGACCAGGGCAGTCAGTTTACCGCCGAAGAGTTCGTGAAGGCGGTTAAAAATCGAGGTTGTCGACTCAGTATGGATGGTCGCGGGTCTTGGCGGGACAATGTTATTATTGAGCGTCTATGGAAAACGGTAAAATATGAAAGAGTATACTTGCACGCCTATGATTCGGTCAACGAGGCACGCAAGTCGATCATGGAGTATCTGGAGTGGTACAACCGATGCAGACCCCACTCCAAACTGGACAAAAGAACACCTGACGAAGCATACGCCGTGATGCTACCGACGGTTGAACAGGCAGCTTGAAACATGCAGAGAGTCCACCTTAAAAGGACAAATATCTGTTCAAACATATGGGACCACCTCTCCATTTATCAGAGTAATTGAGATTCGGAGACGAGCAGTCTCTGTTGCAGGTTTGATACCGTAATTCTCGGAAACGTAACGCTACAGGTAACAGGCGCAAGCGCGTTAGCGCGCAGCGTCCTTGTTGACCTGATTGTTAGCTTTGCCTTTTGATCTCATTCGTGACAAACCGCATAAGTTCCATATACGGGGTAATTTCTTCATCGCTTATTCTCTTGGGAGAATGAACGAGCTCGTTTCTGAAACGCCTTAGCTTGTCTATGTTGTTGATTAGGCTGGAATCAAAATATTCCGAATTTTTCAACTGTTTCAGTGAGCTAAAGAACGTATTTCGTTCTCTTGCTTGCTGATTCATAGACACAACTTTCTCTTCAATTTCTGACCACAGCGAGAGGAACTCGCCAATTTCACCAGGCTTAAGCTCTCTCTTTACATCCAATTCAATTTCTTTACAGATGCTGTGAAATATATCTTGTTGCGGGTATAAGGCGGACTTTGGAATTATTTTGAAGTCATTGCCCCAGAATTTGCTTGAATTGGGGATTCGGAACTTGACAACCAGCCTCCTGTTGAAATCTAACTCGGATTTTGAGTCGTAATCATGCTCTATATCCGATGTCGCAGCTAAGTACCCTTCCTGAAAGTAAGGCCGAAGCGCATCAGGCGGGCAAATGCTTAGGAGCCGAATGTTGATCAGGTCGTGTTCTGAGTTTATGGAAATTCGGTTGGTTATATAGGGAAGTCCAAATACGTAGACATAGGCATAGTCATTCCCATTTTCTAATTGCGCGAAAGAACACGCCACTCTCAATGAATGAGTGAAATCAATTAGTGGTGTACCGCAAACCTCATAGTGCTGGAGAATACTCCACTGAATATATTTTTTTCTTTTTAACTCTCCAGCACCATCTTTTGTTCGCGTACTGAGCAGGTCAACGAGCTTACTTGATGCTTGACTCAAAATATCAAATCGATGCTCTACTTCGCGCTTTGGAAGATAGTCGCCCCGATAAATGGAAGGGTAAAAAGTGGATTTGTCGTTTTTATTCTTAAAATCTACACCCTGCCCCCTAAAGAATAGAAGATGATCTTTGTTCAAGTAGGCTAGCGCGGCACAATATTCAACTAGTTCTCGGTATGAATTAACTGGAAAGCCATCACCAGCGGCTACATCTTTTTCGTCAACAACTGTGGCCAGTTTCTGCGTGATTTTTCCTTCAATACCTCTCATCTAAAGATTCCTTAGTGAAGCTAACTTTGTATGGGCGGGTCCTCATAAGAACCGCGATTGTCTTTTCCTGTCCGCATATGACGCCGATGAATATATGCAATGAACCGCGATACTGTCAATTATTCCGAGTACCCACGGCATTCTTCATAATTTATTCAGGGGTTTTATGCGGACCCGCATAAGACCCCTGCTTATAGCCCATCGATCGGACTGCGAAAAGAGACTACCATATCCCGTTAGCTGTTCGACTGCCTTACTTGGCTCAGATTAGTCCTCTTTTCGATTATTGATTGTTTCAAAAATATCCTTTGCCAGCAGCGGGAAGACCGTATTCTGAAACTCCTGGTCATCCATGTACCGTGAGACAATCTGATCATTTTCCGACATGCGCTGGATCATGAACGATTCGATTAACGAGCGGATGCCAAGCTCGAACTTGTCCAGCGGATTGGCGTTGGCGGTCTGCACGACGTGGGCATCGGCACACGCCTTCTCCTTGATCTGCTCAAAGAAGAGCCGGTCTTCTTCGGTAAACTTGGTCCCGAATCGCTCGTTCAGCACCTCGATGATGTCGGATAGCGGGACGTCTTCGTCTTTCGCCTTGCCCGTTCCGACATCTGTCGGGCTTTTCACCTCGACCATATCACCGGTATCCAAGTCGATTGCCTCCGACGCAACCCGCTCAAGCCGGTAGTAATGCAAGGCCACATCGTCTTCCGGGCGGATAATCACCACGTCACGGCCTGTTGGCAAATGCGGCAAAAGGAATCGCCCAAAGCTGTAGAGTTTCTCTAGATCCGGGTCGGTCCAGGGCATAATCTGGCTCAAGAAGGCGTACAGATTTACATAGCTTTTAAGCTTGTCGCGGAACAGCTGCCGTTGATCGTCGTCCTTCAGGGCCTTGAAGCGGTCCACAGCTGGCTGCAGGTGCTTCTCCATCCTCGCGTGATCATGAACATTGTGCCGAGCTATCGGCTTGTAGAAAATCTCCGCGAACGCCTCGACCTCTGACCAATGGTAAACCTGCATCTCGTCCATCTCATGCTTGAGTGTCTCGAGTTGCGCGGGATCTGACGTATCTTGCAGGCTGGTCGTGTCGTAGTATGGTTTGAATGCCGCGTAGATTTCGTCAGGCTCATTCACGAAGTCCAGGACGAACGGGGCTTTCTTGCCCGGATACATCCTGTTCAGTCGTGACAGCGTCTGCACGGCCTGGACGCCCGCCAGCCGTTTGTCCACATACATCGTCTGGAGAAGTGGCTGGTCAAAGCCGGCCTGGTACTTGTTGGCGACGAGGAGAATCTGATAGTCATCGCTGTCGAATCGCTCGGGCAGTTGCAACTCGCTGATGCTCTTGCCGGTGACAACGTCTGTGTTCATGCCCGGTTCCGTGAACTCTAAGCCGCTGTCCGGATCCTTTACAGTGCCGCTGAACGCCACCAGTGGCCGCACGTCGTTGTACTTGTTTTCGGCAATGTACTTCTCGAAGGCGAGCATGTAACGCACTGCGTGCAGCCGCGAGCTCGTGACCAGCATCGCTTTGGCTCGCCCACCCATCAGGTTCTTCACGTTGCGGCGGAAGTGCTCGACCATTACCTCCGTCTTCTGCTCGATGTTGTGTGGGTGCAGGCTCATGAACTTGGCCAGAGATCGCGTTGCCTTCTTCTTTGGCATCTTGGGGTCGTCCTCTATGGACTTCACCAAGTGGTAAAAGGTCTTATACGTCGTGTAGTTCTTGAGCACGTCGAGGATGAATTTCTCCTCGATGGCCTGGCGCATGGAGTACGTGTGAAAAGCCTCCGGCTTCCCGTTTGATCCCTTGCGGCCAAAGAGCTCTAGTGTCTTGCCCTTGGGCGTCGCTGTGAACGCGAAAAAGCTTAGGTTCTTCTGTCGCCCGCGTGATTCCATGATCTGATTCAGTCGGTCTTCCAAGTCAGTCTCTTCGTCTTCCGGTCCATCCATGCCCGCGCCGAGGATCGCCTTCAACTCTCGTGCTGTCTCTCCGGTCTGGCTTGAATGAGCTTCGTCAACGATCACCGCGTAACGGCGACTGGCAATCTGCTGCTCCCACTCGCGGGCTTTCTTCTTCTCTTCCTCCGTTGGCTTGTCGAGGTTGTCCGCTCCGGCCACATGCAGCAGCCCGCGAAGGACAAACGGGAATTTCTGCAGCGTTGTCACGACGATCTGCGTCCCATCCACCAACGCCTCGGCCAGTTGCTTCGAATCCTGATCGATCGGCTTCACCACGCCTTGGGCATGCTCGATCTGGTAGATCGCATCCTGAAGCTGCTGGTCAAGCACCTGCCGGTCGGTAATCACCACCACGCAGTTATAGACCTTTTCGTCCTGGTCGTTGTGCAGGCTGGCCAAGCGGTGCGACAGCCACGAGATGCTGTTTGTCTTGCCGCTCCCCGCCGAGTGCTGAATCAGGTAGTTCTCACCGACGCCTTCCTCCCGCGCCTTCGCCACCAGCTTCCGAACGGAATCAAGCTGGTGGTATCGCGGGAAGATCATCGTTTCCTTGACCACCCACTTCTTGCCGCCATGACCATCATGCACCTTCTCCTCGCGGTGCTCAACGAACATGAAATGCCCGACGATGTCGAGGAAACTGTCGCGGTGCAATATGTCCTTCCAGAAATACCCGGTCCGATGCCCACTGGGATGCGCAGGGTTACCTTTGCCACACTTAACCTGCCCCGGATGGCTTCCACGGTTGAACGGCAAGAAGTACGTCTCATCGCCCAGCAGCCGCGTGGCCATGTGCACTTCGTCCGGGTCGGCCGCGAAATGCACCAGCGCCCGCTTCTTAAACGAGAACAGCGGCGCGCGCGGGTCGCGGTCCTGCTGGTACTGCCGCACCGCGTCCCGCCAGGTTTGATGGGTATTCGGGTTCTTCAACTCGCAGGTCGCCACCGGCAGACCGTTGACCGCAAACACCAGGTCCATCGTGCTGTTGTCTGCCGGGTGACACTGCACCTGCCGCGTGACGGTCAGGCGATTCTTCGCGTAAAGTTCCAGAACGTCGGGATTGAGGCCGTGCGCCGGGCGGAAGTAGGCGAGCTTGAATATCTTGCCGTAGAACTTGAACCCGTGCCGCAGCACGTGAAGCGTGCCCTTTAGGTCGAGTTCCTTGCACAGCGCCAGGATCAGCTTACCTTCAAGCTCCGCCCCGTGCAGCTTGACCATTTGCTCCCAGAGCGTCGGCTGGGTCTCCCTGATGAAGGCGATGGCCTCGGGCGCGAAGACGGCGCGTTCCTTGTCCCAGTCCTTGTTTGTGCCCTGACGCCAGCCGGACTGATTCAGCAGAACATGCTCGATGTACTCTTCAAACGCCGTTTCTGAGGTTGCCTTTGCCATGCCGTTCCCCGTCTATACCTGACCGTTGATTTCAAACACTCTGTACTTCAGCCACTTTGCCATCCCGTCCAGGTCCAGAAAGAGCTGCTTATCGAACACGCCGTACTTGTCCAGCTCGCGCCGGATCCCGTCGTGCGCCTTCGCCTTGATGATGATCTCGATGTAACCCGACTCTTCCAGCGGCTCCAGCGGCCGATGACACGCCAGCAGAACGCCGTCTTGCGCCCGGATGCGTGGCGATACGTGCGG
>LQBH01000052.1 GCA_002030015.1 delta proteobacterium MLS_D | reverse complement strand
CATCGATACTCGAAGATTTACATGACCGAGGCGGTCGGCAGTTTCGCGCTGTACGCGGTGCTGGTGGCGCTGTTCACGGCCCCGGTGGTTGACGCGCTGAAGACGCTGGTAAGCTGAAAATACCGGATTAACCCGGGAAACGCACAAGTCCGGACCCGTCTTTCACGGCGGGTCCCGGCGTGGAAGGAGCGGTGAATCATGTTGCTGCAGCATCATGGCGGCGGAAACATGAGGCCGTATAAACAATACGCGACGATCTTCATGCTGAGCGTGTGGGGATTCGTGATCGTCATTGTATCTTTTCTGTTTCTCTATGCCGGCATCTGGATAGACCGGCGCTTTGACACGCAACCCACCTTCACGCTGGGTCTGTTTATTCTCGCCATATTCCTCTCCATAGGCCGCTTCTACTGGGAAGTCTGGCGAAAAAAGAACATCCGATGACACCTGTACGCTTCCCACCGCACCCGACGTCACGGCGATGGCGCGTTTCTCTCTTGTTTCGGCCGGTGGTGGATGGGTCCAACCATCCATTTTTCACCAGGGCGCACCGTCCTCCTTACGGCTGCGAGGGCAACCGTTCTTCCAGCCATTGTTCCGTGTCCTGCAGGACCCGTTCTCGTTCAGGTTCGTTAAAAATCTCATGATAGAGACCGTCGTATGTCTTCAACATCTTGTCGGTCGTTCCCGCCTTTTCATAGAGCATTTTCGCCCCGGCTGGCGACACCAGCCGGTCATCCCCGCCCTGCATGATTAAAAGCGGCACCATGATAGTTCCCGCTTCGAGGGCGACGCGCTCCATGGCACGGAGAATCTCGGCACCGAGACGGGCGCTCACCTTGCCGTGATGTACCATCGGATCACTCTCGTATTCCGCAACCACCGCGGTGTCCCGGCTTATCGCCGCTGCATCGAGTTTCGTCAGCCCCATCCTGGGCGCGATACTGGAAAGCACTTTTCCGATAAATATAGTCCTTGGTGAGATATCTTCAGGAAACGACACTGCGGGAGCAGACAGGACGGCACCGTTCACGTCCTGCGGACGGTCGATCAGAAAGACCGCCGCGATCAGCCCGCCCATGCTGTGACCCAGCAGAAACAGCGGTTTTCCACTCTGCCAGCGGCTGACCATGTCGCGGAAGGTCTTCAAAGTATCAATGTACTCCTGGAAACTCTGGATGAAACACCTCCTGCCTCCCGACTTGCCGTGTCCGGGAAGATCGAATGAATAGACGGCATACCCCCGGGGAACGAAATGATCCACGATGTTTCCGTAGCGACCGCCGTGCTCGGCGAGCCCGTGAACGAGAAGCAGTGACGCCTTCGTCCCCGCGTCGGGCAGCCTGCACTGATAGTAAATGCTATTCCCCTCGACACCCTTGAAAGTGCCCTCTTCAAAATGCATGCTTGTATTTTGTTCCTGCACGGTTCGACCTCCTTTCGTTCGTTGTGAATTCGTACAATAATACCGTTTATCATCGTCAGACGGCGGAACAGGTAAAAATTATTATGTTATTTTCTCATACTTTGTAAAAATGGCAAGTACCGAACAGTACCGAACAGTACCGGTTTCCGGTTTCAAACTCGATTTTACACTGATTTTATGCTTGACACTGCAATCCGCCTGCCGTTGAATGACCGGCAAAGCACATTCGGTTAAAAAGGAGGAAAAAGGTTGAGCGGTAACGATACGCCACGCCTGTCCACGGTATATATCTTGTGGATCTTCGGTTTTACCGGGGCTCACCGTTTTTATTGCGGTAAGCCGGTTTCGGGAACGATTTACTTTTTTTCCCTGGGCATTTTCGGTCTTGGTTGGCTCGTCGACGCTTTCCTCGTGCCGAAGCTGTACAGAGATGCCCCGCCGTTTCATTCCGAAGGCTGGGTGAACCGTACTCTGGCCTGGAAATTTCTCACATTTCTCGGCATTTTCGGCGCGCACCGCATGTACCTTGAAAAATGGCTCACCGGCGTTTTGTATCTTCTGACATGCGGTGTCTTTGGCCTGGGATACCTTTATGACTTCTGGACGCTCGACAAACAGATCATCGCGGCGAACAATTTTCAGTGGAGCGGATACCTGGACAGGGGCGGCTGTTGACCTGGTCGGACGCGTTCACCCATTCGCGGGCCAGGGTATCTCGCCCAGGGCCATGCGGCACAGATCGGTGATAAATATTTTCGGCAGGCCGAAACGGCCCGTCGGTCGACGCAGGACGGCATCGCAAACAGGACAGATCGTGACCAATGCCTCGGCACCGCATTCGACGGCGTCACGGACGTTTTTTTCCTGTATCTCCACGGCCATTTCTTTGTTAACCGTGATGATCGGCACGCTGCAACAGAGGGCGTTCTCTCTTTCGTACCGTCTCGGCGGCCGATCGACACCCACCAGTTCAAATATTTCATCCAGCCAGGGTTCCTGCTCTGGAAGCCATCGGACGGCACAGTTCGCGTGGTAGGCGACTTTCCTGTTCAGGGGAGTAATCCGGTCTTCGTGATCCCTGAGATAGTCGATCAGGTGCTCGAAAAGGTGGCGATACCGGAACGGCACGTCGATTCCCAATTCCGGAGCTCTCTTGTGTGCAAGGATGTACCCTTCGTTGTGAATGTACACGATCTCTTTCTTTAACTCCGCCAACTTTTTGATTACCTCTGCGGCATACCGGGACGTGAAGCTCGCTCCACCCAGGTGAACCATGCCGGTCAGGGACATTAACTCCGGACCCCGTACCATGGTCATCCCCTCAAAAAGACAACTCTCCATCGTTCCCTGAGGAAACTGATCGAACTCGAACCCGTCGAATGACAGGGCCGGCTTCTCAGGATCACCCGGAATCACCTGGATGGGATCTCCTTCGCCCTCGAGCCCCCTGGCGATCTCTTCCCGAATGGAAGCATACCCGCCGACGATCGGGGAATTTCCCGTTTTTTCCTGCATGGTGAAAATGAGGTCGGCCGGATCGGCGCCGGTGGGACAATAACTGTTGCAGGCGATGCAGGTTATGCAGTGGCTCAGGATCTCGGCTTCTTTCCCCTCCGCCAGCAGCCCTATCTCCCGTGAAGCCAGCTCTCTGTCGTAATCAACGTATCGGCACCGGACCAGACAGTCGCCGCAAAAATCGCACAGTGAAGCATTCCACATGACGCAAACCTCCTCACTCGTTGTTTATTCTGCCGCGAAGCCGCCGGCTTCCCGGCTCCGTGACAGTGATTCTTCTTTCGTAAGGTTTCCGGCCCAGGCACGTCGCTCAGTCGTTAAAAACCAATGGAAGCAGGTATTTGTGTAATTCTTTGTTTTGACTATACCGTAAAATACTGTTATTGAAAAACAGAAACGAATATGACCGGTAAACGGAACAGCTCCCCAGCCGTTTCGGGCGGACGGCCAGAAGAATTAACTCCGGCATGGTGAACCATGACAGCGCCCCCCTTTGACGACAAGATAACGCTCCCCCGGTTTGCGGCACTTCGTAACCTCGTCCTGGCAATCATCATCGTTTTTTCCGTAATCGCCGGCGCGACGGCCTTCCTGCTCCACGAACACGTGAAAAGCGCCACGGAACGAGCCCTGAACAGAGATCGAACGTCGGCCGATCTCCTGTCGCTCGTCCTTGAACTTCACCTGACGAAAATAACGAAGATTCTGGCAACCTACACGAGACGCCCCACCCTTATTCAGGCTGTGAAAGAAAAAAATCTCGAAATAACGGAATCGTACCTGGCACAGCTGTTAAGTGAACAACCCGAAGCGGCAAGCGTCATCATAACTGATCCCGAAGGCACACTCTGGGCGAGATATCCCCCGAATCCAGGCGTGGTAGGGCTCAACTTGGCACACCGGGACTGGTACCGTGGCGTCAGCAGTGAATGGAAACCTTACATTTCAAGCGTGTACCAGAGAATCGTCGACGAAAAAGATCCTGCTTCAAACGTCTGCCTCCCCTTTTTCGATGAAAAGGGCGGGGTGGTCGGCATACTTGCGAGCACCCAGCGAACGGCCCGTCTCAAAAACACCATCGAACGGGTACCCCTCGGCTCCGGTATCGACGTCGCCGTGATCGACGGCGACGGCAATCTCGTCTACAGCAGCCGCATCTCCTACGACAAGCGGATCGTCCCCTATCCTTTTCATGACAGCTTGCGCCGGGAGATCAACGGGAACAACTCCCGCATCAGTGTCTCAGATTCCGTCATAGATGGAAGAACACGCCATGTTACGTTCGCCGTCGTGCCGGACATCGGATGGACCGTCCTGGTTGAACGTGACGTCGCCACGTTTTTCCGGTCGGAAGGCGCTCATCTTGTCCAGCTCGCGGTTATTTCCGCACTTATTTTCCTGTTCGTAGCCGTGTTGCTTGTCTATCTTCGAAAACAGTGGCTGACGCGGCAGACCGCGGAACGGCTCGAAGCGGCGGAAGCCCTGCGGGAAAGCGAGGAAAAGTATCGCTCGCTTTTCGAACAATCACAGGACGCGATTCTGCTAACCGTACCGGACGGATTTATTCTCGAAGCCAACAGGGCCGCCTGTGAGATGTTCGGCAGATCGGCGGAGGACATTAGAAAAATCGGCCGCGCCGGCCTGGTCAATCAGGATGATCCCCGCCTGCAGCCGGCCCTGGACGAGCGGAAACGAATGGGCAAAGCCGCCGCGGAAATCACCATGGTTCGAGCCGACGGCGAAATATTCCCCGCGGAAGTGACTTCCGCCCTCTTTACCGATATGGATGGACGGCAAAAAGCAAGCATGATCATTCGGGACATCACGGAACGCAAAAAAGCTGAAGAACGGATTTTTCGGCAGGCCCGCCTGCTCAGGTCCATCAACGCCGTTTTTCAAGAAACCTTCACCGAATCGAGCCAGGCGGAGGTGGCGCGAATTTGCCTGCGGCTCGCTCTGGAAATGACGGAGAGCGTGGCGGGGTTCATCGGCGAAATTACGCCCGATGGCCTCTTTTCGACAACCGCAAACAGCAATGAAGGTTTCGAGAACTGCAACATTCCCGTAGCAGAAGGAAGCCGGATGATCAAAAATATGCATATACGGGGAATCTGGGGACAGGTAATTCTTCAAAAACAGCCGCTGATCGTCAACGATCCTTTCTCATTTCCTTATCGCGTCGGGCTTCCCGACGGCCATCCTCCCATAACTTCCTTCCTGGGATCGCCCCTGACAGACCACGACACCGTGATAGGCATGATCGCGCTTGCCAATCGAACCGGGGGGTACGGCGACGACGACCGGCGTGATCTGGAGGCGCTCTCCCTGGCACTTGTGGAAGTAATGCGCCGCAAAAAGGCCGAAGAGGAACTTCGCAAACTCAATAAAATTCTTGAACAGCGCGTCGACGAGCGAACCGCTCTGCTCGAGGCCTCGAACCGCGAACTGGAGGCCTTCAGTTACTCCGTTTCCCATGACCTGCGCGCGCCCCTGAGAAGTATTGACGGCTTTAGCGCCGCGCTGCTCGAAGATCACGGCCATAAACTCGACGAAACAGGAACCTCGTACCTGCACAGAATTCGTGCAGCGGTGACACGAATGGGACTCCTGATCGACGACCTGCTGACACTATCCCGTTTGACCAGGGCGGAATTCAACCGCGCTTCCGTTAACCTGAGTAGAATGATGGAACAGCTTGCGGAAGCCCGTCGCCAGGAAGATCCCGAGAGCAGAGTTGATATTGTCATCGAAAAGGGTATTGTTGTCTCCGGTGACGCGCGACTGCTGAGAATCGCGATGGAAAATCTTCTGGACAACGCCTGGAAATTCACATCGGACATCGAACACGCCCGTATTGAGTTCGGCCGGGAAACGGTGGAAAGCGACGAAATCACCTGCTTCCTGAAGGATAACGGCATCGGGTTCGACATGAACTACGTCGACAAAATTTTTGACCCCTTCCACAGGCTTCACAGCTCAGCCGACTATCCCGGAACGGGGATCGGCCTCGCGACGGTGCAGCGGGTCATTCATCGGCACGGGGGCCGAATCCGGGCCGAAGGGAAGCCCGGAGAAGGAGCGGTTTTTTACTTTACACTGAAACAATACGAAAAGGGAGATTACGTATGAAAGTAATGAGTTACACATCTGTGGAACCGACGTACATTGACAACGACCAGGCAAAGGGCGTCGCCGGACGCGTGGCGATCGGCAAAAACGACGGAGCAAATCATTTCTGCATGCGTGTTTTTGAAGTCGCCCCCGGCGGTTACACGCCGAAACACGCCCACGACTGGGAACATGAAATTTTTATTCACGCGGGAACCGGTGAAATTTACGGTAACGGTGTCTGGAATACCATCCGGAGCGGCCATGTCGCATTCGTCCCTCCCGGTGAAGAACACCAGCTCCGCAACAGGGGTGAAACTCCGTTCGTGTTCGCGTGCCTCATTCCTTCGGGCATTCCCGAACTGTAATAATTCACGGCTTGGCGGGACGCGGATTCCAGCCGCCCAAACGGCCGTTTTCGACCAACGTCGGACATTCTTTTTTTCCTCTTGTATCTGAGAGTTGAAATAGAATATTCGAATTATAAACTTTAACAAGGGAGGGAACTCACATGAGAATAATCGTTACAGTCTGCCTCATGGTATCTTTCGCGGCCTTTTCCGGATCAGCCTGGGCCGAACCGCAGATGAACCCGGGAAAATGGGAAATTACCACGACGACGGAGATGGCCGGTATCCCGCCGCAATCGGCAACCCACATACAATGCATAACCCGGGATGATCTTGTCCCCGTGAGTGAAGACGCCCAGCAGGAATGCGAGGTAAACGATATCAAAATCGAAGGAGATACCGTTTCCTGGAAGATCGCCTGTCAAGGGGAAGGCGGCGGCATGGAGGGAACAGGACAGGTTACGTACCGGGGCGACAGCATGAACGGCACCATGAATATGACCATCAAGCCTTACGGATCGAACGTAAAAAACACCTTTTCGGGACGGCGGATCGGAAAGTGTGATGGTACGGAGACGGCCACACCGGTAACATCGACGTCAGATAGCTCCGCGGGTGACGTGCTCGCCGATGACGCACGGGACGTCGGAAAAGCGGCCAAGGATGAAACAAAAAACAGCGTCATCGACGAAGTCCGCGAGGGAGTCCGGGGCACGATACGGGGCCTGTTCAAATAAAGCGGTCTGAGCAGTTCCCAAACGGCCACACCCGACCGTTCAGGAAACGCCTGTCGGCTCAGCGATGAATGGACACGGTTTCCGGTATGTAACGGATGAAGATCAATCCATGGCCGAGGAAAAAGAAGTGGATGCCTTCCCGGGGAGATCCTCCGGGCGGTGCAGGACGATTTCTCTCGTCGGTCGTTCCATCATTCCCACAAGTTCTCCGACACGTTGGCTGAAATCGTCCTTTTTTTCCTCGGGAACCGAGGAGGCCATGGGAATCTTCGCGGTTAAGGGATTTACCGGTCGGCCGTTGACATGCAGCTCGAAGTGAAGATGGGGTCCGGTTGATCGACCGGTGTTGCCGGACAGCGCGATCCGTTCCCCGCGCTGGACCGACTGCCCCCGCCTTACCAGGATCCGGCTCAGATGCAGGTAACGGGTGATGTATTGACTTCCATGTCGAATTTCAATGTATTTGCCCGCGAAGGGGTGAGTATGAACACGGGTGACAACGCCGTCGCCCGTGGAAAGAACCGGCGTACCCGTCGGCATACCGAAATCCACGCCGTGATGGGGGGTAATGCGGCCCGTAACCGGATGACGCCGCGCCCGGCTGAAATGCGAAGTGACCCGGGAACTTCCCGCCATCGGGTAACGCCGCAAGGCGCGCGCCAGGCTTTTTCCGTCATGGTCATAATAATTC
>LQBH01000051.1 GCA_002030015.1 delta proteobacterium MLS_D | reverse complement strand
TGGTGAAAGCAACCCGGATGTAAACGTACTGCCGCAGGACCGGAAAAATAAACAATAATAATCCGTCAACGCATACAAAAAAGGAGGCAGACATGAAAATACGTACAATTACACAAGGCGTCTCATGGCTGGGCGCGGTTGACTGGGACCGGCGCCTTTTTGACTCGCTGATTCCGCTGCCCGACGGCACGTCATACAACGCGTACCTGATCGAGGGAAGCGAGAAGACCGCCCTGCTGGATACGGTCGATCCTCCCATGACCGACACGCTCATGGAGCAACTGGAGAATGTGAGCGGGCTCGATTTTATCGTTTCCCATCACGCAGAACAGGACCACTCCGGCTCTATTCCCCTCGTGCTCGAACGTTTCCCGGACGCGAAAGTGGTTGTAACCTCGAAGGCGAAAGACCTGCTCATGGATTTGCTCACCATTCCGGAAGAGAAGTTCATGGTCGTGGAAGACGGTGAAACCCTGTCCCTTGGCGACAAGACACTCACGTTCATTCACACGCCCTGGGTGCACTGGCCGGAGACCATGGTCACCTATCTCAACGAGGACAGAATACTGTTCAGTTGCGACTTTTTCGGTTCTCACATAGCGACGTCGGATCTTTTTGTTGTTGACGAGGGGCGGGTGTACGAAGCAGCGAAGCGCTACTTCGCGGAAATCATGATGCCGTTCCGAGGCGTCATCAGGAAAAATATCGAAAAACTTGAAAAGTACGACATTCAGATGATCGCTCCGAGTCATGGTCAAATCTACGATCGGCCGGACTGGATCGTTGACGCCTACAGGGACTGGATATCTGACGAGTCTCACAACGTGGTCGTGATTCCCTTCGTGTCCATGCACGGAAGCACGCGACGGATGGTGGACTATCTGACGTCAGGTCTCATTGAACGCGGCGTCTCCGTTGAACTTTTTAACCTGGCCGTCGCCGACATCGGGAAACTTGCCATGGCGCTGGTGGACGCGGCGACCATTGTTGTCGGCGTTCCGACCGTGCTCGTCGGTCCCCATCCGCTGGCCGCGTACGCGACGTTCCTGGCAAACGCGCTGAGACCGAAAACAAAGTATCTATCCATTATCGGGTCATACGGGTGGGGAGGAAAGACCGTTGAAACGCTCGCGGGTATGATCCCCAACCTGAAAGTCGAAGTTCTTGACCCTGTGCTCTGCAAGGGCCTGCCGAAAGAGGCGGACTACGCGTCCCTGGACGGGCTGGCGGACGCCATAGCGGCCGGGCACAAGAAACTCGGCCTCGTGTAGCGTAATAGACCACCGGGAAACATACAGCAGGCGCGAAGGCGGAAAGGCCAATCGCAGCCTGAGAAGGAGAAAGGGAAATGTTTTGTTTTCAATGCCAGGAGACTCTCAAAAATACGGCCTGCACAACCAAGGGTGTGTGCGGAAAGTCTTCCGAACGACACGGTGATCTTGACGGCGGGCTGCGCGAAATACCGCTACAACAAGCTCGATCTCGGCGACATCGGCGGTATTCCGCGGGTGCTGGATGCCGGGCAGTGCAACGATTCTTACTCGCTGGCCGTCATCGCCCTGAAACTTAAAGAGGCTTTCGGGCTCGACGACATCAACGAACTGCCCATATCCTATGATATCGCCTGGTACGAACAGAAAGCCGTGGCGGTCCTGCTCGCGCTTCTGTACCTGGGCGTGAAGGGTATCCGCCTCGGCCCGACCCTGCCGGCTTTTTTGTCTCCCAACGTGGCGAAAGTGCTGGTGGAGAAATTCGATATAAAGCCCATCGGCGACGTCAATAGCGACATTGAGGCCATGATGAGGGGACAATAGAGGAGAAAACGGGACGTTCTTAACTTATTAACTTGCTCATCTTCGATATTTTATTATGTAAAAACTACAATGTTAAGAACGTCCCCTTATAACGTAAAAATCGGGACCATATTTTTCCTCCCCTTGACCGATACTTTCTGCAGTAAAGAGTAACGGGAAGCATTATCAGGGCTAAGCCGACTGTACGTCATTTCAGAAATCCCTATTGTGTCGGGTTTAATTGTAGTCTGAATACGGGCGGCTGTGTTGACAACGTCTCCGATTACGGTGAAATCTTTTCTTTCAGAAGAGCCGATTTCCCCCTGGACAACGTCTCCGCTGTTGATCCCTATGCGAATCTGGATCGGTTTCTGACCCTGCTCCTGCCGCAACGCGTTCATTTCAGGCAGTGCACCGTAAAGAATCTTTTCTGCCGCAGCGATTCCATCGTTGGCATCTATAAAAACAGCCATAACGCTGTCGCCGATGTACTTGTCGATATCTCCGTGGCATTCGCGTGTTATCACCTCGCATATTCCGAAGACTTCGTTCAGCATCATAACGACTTCTTCCGGCGCTCTGGTTTCTGAAAACGTGGTAAAACCAACAATATCAAGAAACATTATCGTTAGTTCGCGCCGCCGGGAGACAGTTTCGGCGCCCACGCTGGCTTGAGCCATCGCTTCCTCGAATGTCACGCTCGAGACATATTTCTTTATCAGCGTATTGAATTTTTCTTGAAGATGGCGAAAATTCTCTTCCGTTGAGATATCACGAAAAATTTCGATACCGGCAATAATTTTTCCCTTATTGTTCCGAAGAGGAGCCGTATGGGTGAGTGTGGGAATCCGCCGGCCGCTTTTGTGGAGGGGGTACACTTTTTCTTGGATCTCCTGTCCGGTTCGCATTGTCTTGAGGAGTGGACAGGCACCGCCCCGGCACATAAGATTGCCCTCGGCGTCGATATGATTCAAAATGTTGTCGGAACAACGTCGGCCTTCTACCTCTTCAGCACTGTATCCGGTAATTGTTTCCGCCCCCTTGTTCCAAAAAACAATCCGCCGTTTTCTGTCGACAATGTAGACACCGTCATAAACGCTGTTCAGAACAAGGCCCAGGGTTGTGTCGCGGCGGCCTAATTCTTCAATAGTCAGATCTGCGCTCATTCTCAGTTCCCGGCCTTCAGAGCATGAATCCGCTGTTCTATGGCATTTTTGTGGCTTCTGGTATCTGTAGTAATTTCATTAACCAGGTTCTGATATTCCACGTCCTTTGTCCGAACGATCTCGCCGTAGGATTTCTCGATAAGGGATGCCTCAATGTCACGAGCCAGGTTTAACATCTTCTCGCGGGCAATTTCGCCTTTTTTTACGCGTTCAATATTTCCTTCAAGACCGGTCTTTATTGTTTTTATAGCCGTCTGATTGAAAAGCCGTCCCAACTCGAAACGTTCCGGTCTGGCTGCAATAATCTCGATCATCCTCTCAATATTGTTTGCATGTTTTTCTTCTTCTGCGACAGTTTCGAGCCAGAATTCTCTGTCCTCAACCCACGCTTCCGCAGAGGCCCGGTACAACTCGGCAATGAGCCGTTCTATTTCCGCCATCATCTTCATAACGTCGATGAGATCCTTCAAAGTAACCGGTGTTATCACTTGCATTTCCCCCCTTGGATTACTCCATTCTGCGTGAACCTGTTTTTATTGTATATACCAATAATATACCCACCACAAAATAACAGTTTCTGACAAAGAGATGCGAGGGACGTCCCTGTTCCTGACGGCTTGAACACCGTAACGTGGCCGAAGTCGGAGAAAATTCGTATTTGTGGACGATGGACTGCGATGGGCAAAGGATGCATGATTTGTTGGATGATTTGATGACGGCGGAAGCTTTTTCAAGAAACGCCGGGAACTTCATTTAGGAACTGTCTACTTGACAGGAACGCTTACATCCGGACTAAACGTGCGGAGCCTCTGGAATACCGGGGGCTGTCAGTTCAGATAAGTGTTATGTCCCCATGATTGGCTGCCCGCGATTGCTCTCACATTACAGAAGATCCCTTTTAAGGACCCATTGGCTGTTCCGATCCTGAAGGAAGTGGTTGTCCCTGGCCAGGAGGTACATACGGATACCATTCTGCCTCGCCACCTCTTCATTAGTTGCCGACGTGTCCCGGGCAATTATCTGAAAGAGCATACGCCTGTCGCTGTTTTCGCTCTCGACGAGAGTCTTCGCCGCGTCGGGAACGTCCTGCCGGACGAGTCCCACGAAGCCATCCCTGGCTTCACCAATCAGGCCCTGTTCCTTCGCCTGCAGAAGGGCAGGGTATCGTTCTTTCATGGAATTAATGATGCCATCACGATCCTCGGCCTGAACGCCCGTGGCCAGGGCAATGACCGGGAACAGTAGCATCAAGATGGTGAGAAATCTTTTAACGTTCATTACCATTGCACCTTTCCCCGTGATGAGTAATCAGGTTTATTCCTTTTGCAGCATCTCGAGTTCTTCCCTGGTGAAAACGTCCTCAAGGCCGCCCTGGAAGCTGAGTGCATCGTCCAGTGCACGCTGTACCCTGAGGTTAATGTCCACCGTGACGTGTATGGGAGCGATTTCGACACGATGGGTCGTGTCTGCCTTCACGTGGTGGCTGGTACAGCCGAACGTTACCAGGGACAATACCAGGGACAATACCAGGGACAATACCAGGATCAATGGTCCGATAAGTATCTTCATGGTCCTCTCCTGTAATGCCGGTCGAAGGATAGGTCGGCCCGGTTTTTTTACGGGTAAAGCGCCCTATTCTTCAGAACAGTGTTTGCCGCTCTTTATCACTGTTTCTGAGGCTAATCACAGATAAATCGGCAAACATAAAAAACCGTCTGTGTAAAAATGATCTCCTGGACGCTTCCCGCTAACGATTGAACTCCCAATTCAGATTTTCAATAGCATCCACGACCATTCCCGTCCCGATCGCCAATAGCAGTATATCCTGGGCCACCTGCACATAGCGATGATGCGCCGGTGGCGGTCCCAATTGAGCTACGATTATCTGTGGAGGATCATGGAAAACAACATTCCGTTCCAATGGGCGTCCGATTTTCCACTTTTTTGTGTGACCGGGCGTAACCTTGTGCGTTTTTGCAAGGCCTGGAGGTAAGTGGCCTCTATAATGCGTAATCACACGGTAATTCTGAACGTAGCCGCTATGATTGCCTGCCTTGGCAGTGAATACGCCTGCACCGGGTCCGTGGTCCCGGCCAGGCCCAGCATACACCACCTGGACGGTAAGAAGGCAGGCTACCGCTATAATCGCCGTTCCAATACATATTTTTTTCAACATCACCGTTCTCCTTCCTGTTCCGGGATTTTGATTAAACCCTAGCACGGAAATATGAAAACAAAATGAACACATTGTGAAACATTGTGAAAGAACCTGAACCGTCCCGGGTATTCAGGCGGCTCTGTTAGTTGAATCAGGCTACCATGGCGGAGGCATCGTGATGCAGTTTTTATCGTTGGTTTTTGGAATGGTGGGTACGACGACTGTCAGAGGTGAGATGTGTCGTTTGGAGGGACAGAGGGACATTCTTAACATTTTAACTTTTTACATAATAAAATATCGAAGATGAGCAAGTTAATAAGTTAAGAACGTCCCTGTTCCTGACTGGAAAACGTTTTTACCGTATGGTAGGTAACAAAAAAATACGTGGAAATTAAAGACAGGAGAGACAGATGAACTCAGCGAACATTACGCGGTTATTGTGGGTGGGGGTTTTTATTTTTATACTGATAGGTTGCGGTAGCAAATACGACGACATGGTAGAGGTGAATGGCGACTTTATCGATGCTATGGAAGAGTATGTTTCCGGAATGGATGAGGCTTCATCAGCCAAAGAGATGGCGGCGGTTATAAACCGGTATGCGGAAAAGGTGAAAACTCTCGCACCGAAGATCAAAGATTTGAGGAATAAATACCCGGAATTGAGCGATCCCGAAACAGTGCCTGACGAATTGCGGGCTCTTGATAAGAAGGCGGCAGCCTTACAGCAGAAAATGACCGCGGGTTTCGCGAATATGATGAAGTATATGATGGATGCTGATGTACAGGCAGCCCATCAGAAACTCCAGAACGCTATGATGGAGATGAAGTAGGATCATAAAGGACGTTCTTAACATTTTAACTTTTTACATAATAAAACATCGATGATGAGCAAGTTAATAAGTTAAGAACGTCCCTGTAATTACTGGAGCCGATGCGCGGATTTGAACCGCGGACCTACTGATTACGAATCATTATAACACCATATTTAATGACATTGAACCGCATTGTGTAACCCGTGACATAATCCACAATATCAATATATTAAATCGATTTATCTATTGACTTACGTTGAATGAAATTGGTATATTTGGGTTACACGAGGGTTACACAACTTTCGGGTTACACGGTGTAACCCATATTGGGAGGGTGAACATGGAACGAATCAAGCTCACGAACCAGCGGATTGAAAAGGCTACTGTTGGCGGATATGAATCCCGTGCGGGAAAATCGGTCAACCAGGTTTTTTTATGGGATACAGAAGCTCCAGGGCTTGCGGCTAGGATCACAAAGGGCGGTGCAAAGTCTTTCATCTTTCAGGGAAAGTTGAAGAGTGCCGCAATACGGAAGACCATTGGTTCTTGTGCTAGCTGGACACTGTCAGATGCCAGAACGGAAGCACGTCGGCTTAAAACCCTGATTGATCAAGGCATTGATCCCCGTGAACTTGAGCGGGAGCGAGAAGCGGAGAAGCTTCGAAAGAAGGAAGCCGTCGAGGCCGCGGAGAAAGAGGCCGAGGCGAACAAGAAATTCACGCTCAGGGCATTATGCGACACATACGCAGATTATCTCGAGTCCCGCGGCAAGGATAAGACAGCCAAGGGCGTTCGATCCGTCGTCAAGGTCCACTTGGCGGAAGCTGACCCGGACCTTGCGAAGAAACCGGCGCGAGAGGTTACAGCTCACGACGTGGCCGGCCTGATCCGTGGCATCACGGAAAAAGGTAAGGGCAGAACGGCCGGAATATTCAGGAGCACCCTGGCGGCGGCTTACGCATGCGCTCGTCGCGCCCCCTTTGACGGCACCATGCCGAAGTCCTTCATCGACTTCAACATAGATTCAAACCCCGTTGACCCGATCCCGCCGATCCCGGTGAAGGCCCGTCACCGCACCCTGAGCCAGAAAGAATTGAAGGCCTACATCGAAGCCCTGGGGGACGATCTTGTTGACAATGCCTTGAAGCTTGCCTTGTTCTCCGGCGGCCAAAGAATGGCACAGATACTACGGGCTGAGGTATCTGACTGGAACGCCGAGACCAAGACCCTTCGGTTGGTCGATCCGAAGGGAAAGAGAACGGAGCCGCGAGAGCACCTTCTGCCCCTTGCCCCGGTTGCTGCCGCTCTCGTGACCGATCTGGTGGCGAAGTCGGAGAAGGCGGGAACTACGCTTCTGTTTCCCTCCATGACGAAGAAGACACCGATTCACGCGTCCATAACCGGGCCACGCGTTACAGAGATTGCAAAAAAGATCGGCGGCGAACCATTTGACCTGCGGGACATCCGCCGTACCTGTGAAACCATGCTTGCCGGTCTCGGTATAAGCCGCGATATCCGGGCACAGTTGCTATCTCACGGGATCAGTGGCGTCCAGGCGGCGCATTATGACCGGCACGAATATACAAAGGAGAAACGTGCCACCCTGGTGAAATGGGAGCGGTACCTGAAACGAATAACCAGTGGCGAGGAAGATGCAAAAATTGTATCTTTCGAGGGGGCGGTGAAGGCGAGGTAAAACGTGATGACAAGAACACGAAAAAACGCCGGCGATACAATTCCCTGGCGTGACGCCTATCCCGAGTATTCCGAGGAAGAACTTTCCGGGAAAGCGCTTTCCGGTATGAGGTACCGTGAAGGATTGACGCAGGTTCAGCTTTCCGAGATGACCGGCATTCCCCAGCGTCATATCAGCGAAATGGAAAATGGGAAGCGGCCCATCGGCAAGGAGACGGCAAAGCGGCTGGGCAAGGTATTGAACGTCAGTTACAAAATGTTCTTGTAGGAAGAAAGGGGCTAGGGTAATGCCCCAGAAAATCGGTCATGTCCCATCAGCCACCCCTCTTGACTTCGGAATATTGATCCGACCTGCAAAACCGTGATTACGGGTTTTGGTATAAGCCGAGGCATCAGGGCACAACTGCTTTTTCACGGGATCAGCGGCTTTCAGACAGTGTGCTACG
>LQBH01000050.1 GCA_002030015.1 delta proteobacterium MLS_D | reverse complement strand
TCTTCATGTTCAGGCTTACAGGCAAGCTCATAGGTAAGAGCGACCGCGTTCATCGATGGACGGATAATGGGATCATCGACGGGGTTGTCGACCTTCTTGCCGAACATATACACGTTGAGATTAAGCTTTCTCAGGCTTTCCTCGTACTGCCTGGCGTTCATAAGTGCCATGACTACACCTCCTATGTTTATAGTAACCGCTTTGTTAAGTCCGTATAATCACCCCAACGAGCGGCGGTGTTAATTGGTGTGTATGATTAGCAATTGTTACACCACCTTTCTTCCCGCAACCGCAGATATCCGATAACCTATAGGAATAATTACTATTAGTCATCAAGCAAGTACTATCGAGCGTCTGCCTGCAGGACTGCTTAGCCAAAACAATAATGCACTATCGCATTATTTAAATAATTAATAACTCTAAACAATAGATATTAAATGACATTGGGAGGTTGGAAAAAATAATGCCTTATTGCATTATTGAGCTTGTATACTCCATTGTCTATAAAAAGTGGTCCTGATTTGGGAGAAGTATGGAAAGGATGCAGATCAGACAACGATGCTATTTGGCATCATCACCTTCTTTGAGCTTGCGTGTCAAGGTCGAAGGATGTACCCCGAGGTGCGGCGCCGCCCTTCTTGCATTGCCGTATTTGTTGATGGCGTTGCGGATAAGGGACATTTCAACACATCGCAGATGTTCTTTCAGTGTCTTTCCCTGACACATGGCTTCATATTCCGATGCCCTATCATATATCTCAATCGGCAGATCGTTTACTTCTATGCGACTGCCGGTTGTAATAACAACCAACCGCTCAATCAGATTGGCCACTTCCCTGACGTTCCCGGGCCATGCATATTTGATTAATTTATCTAAGGCGGCACTGCTGAATATCTTCTGTTGAGAGTACTTTTTGTTGAAGCGATCAAGAAAAAGTCTTACCAGATAGGGTATATCCTCGATCCTGTCACGCAAGGGTGGAATGTGAACCGGAATGACATGCAGACGGTAGTAAAGGTCCGAACGAAATTTTTGCTGACTCACCAGTTCTTTCAAATCCTGATTTGAAGCGCACACCAACCGGACATCTACCTTCTTGGGAATCGTTCCTCCAACCCGCGTTATCTCAAAATCCTGCAGCACCCTCAACAGCTTTCCCTGAAGGGCAAGCGACATTGACTCCACCTCATCCAGAAACAGGGTCCCCTTATCGGCCATCTCAAACAATCCATGTTTCCCTTCCCTGTCAGCTCCGGTGAACGCCCCTCTCTCATATCCAAACAGTTCACTTTCCAGAAGTGTCTCTGGGATTGCCCCACAATTAACCTTTACAAAGATACCCCTTTCGGCCCGGTTCGATTTGGCATGTATCTCCTCAGCAACCCTGTCCTTCCCCACACCTGTATCTCCCTCGAGGAGTATCGTCGCATCCGTTCCGCAAATCCGTTCCACCAAGTCATACACGGCTCTCATCGCTCTTGATACTCGTACGATTTCGTTATCTTTGTATGCTGACATTTGCAGTTCCTGAAGTCTGTCTCGATAGGCTTTTGTCCTTTCCAGGGATTCTTTCAGCTGTTGATTCAAGTTGTCCAGATCGCTCATGTCCCGGACATTGGTCACCACCATTTTGATCCTGCCTTCATCATCAAAAAAGGGATTACCGGTTACCAATACATGCTTCCCCGTTTTTAACTTCTGCGAAAGGGTGACGGTTTTGTTCTCCTCCAGAACTTTCAGTGTAACGCTTTCGCTGAAAAACCCCCCTGCCACGAGGTCCCGCATATTCCGCCCCAGCACTTCAGGGGCCTTAATGCCGGTAATCTCTTCATACGCCGTGTTGACCCGTATTGTATTGGCTTCGCCGTCGGTCACATAGATCCCATCATATGAAGAGCTGATAATTGCCTCGACCTCATGCACTATTTCCTGATACTTGGACAGGTGTTGCGATATCTTTTCATACTCTTCCCTGTCATGAAAAACGCTCATCACTCCCACCACCTCGCCCTTCTGGATGATGGGCGTCCTGTTGGCCAGCAACGAGTAATTCTTATGAATAACAGGAACTGTTATTTGGGGTTTGCCGGTATCTATAATTTCTTTGAAGTCGAGCCATGTATCGTTATCGATCTCGGAATAGTGAATGGAACGGGGCCTTACCTTACCTCTTATATCCAGGAGAACGCGGGCTATCTCATTCATGTATACGATATACCCCTCTCTGTTGGTCGCGATAATTGCAAAATACGCTGAATCAAGGAGCAGTTTAAGGGGAATGGGGGGCACTGATAATATTTCTCCAGCCGTTTTTTTTTGCTCAGACATAGAAACTCCCAACAATATATATTTGATACTACTGACATCCGGAATTATAGAAATATTATGATCTCAGGAGTGAGTCAAATGCAAAATATCACTATAATAGATGAACACCCATATGAGCACACGGGCCTGTATCCATTCTTTAAGTACTCCACGGATTTACCTCAAGGGCGACCTTGTCGGGTCAAACCCGAAATGACAGGAAAAAAGACTATGTAGATCAGATCTTAACACAAAGAACCATCCGCTAAACGGGACAACGCGTGCAGTGGTTCTTTGAGCATGACGTGAAGAGAAGTCATTGGAAAAGACGGGGCAACTGTCCGTAACAGAATCGCCCCGCCCAGCGATCCAACGACTATTGTTGATTTGTCGGATCGATTCTGATTTCCACGCGTCTGTTCAGTCGGCGCCCGTCTGTCGTGTCATTGGTCGCGACGGGCTGACTCTCGCCGTAACCGATGACCCGGATTCTCGATTCCTGTACCCCGCGTTCCACGAGCAGTTTTGCTACACTTGAGGCACGACGTTCTGACAAATCCTGGTTGTACTCCTCCGATCCCGTGCTGTCTGTGTGTCCTTCAACCAGGATCATTGTCTGCGGATACCGTATCATAATTTCGGCGATGCGGTCGATTTCCGTGTACAGTCCCGGTCGTACCTGATCAGAATCGTGGTCGAAGGTGACATCGCCCTTGAAGGTAAGGGCCAACAGTTCACCCTCGCGCCGTATTGCCACCGCTTCCGACGTCGCCAGCGCCTCGCGCATCTCGGCTTCCTGTTTGTCCATCATGTGACCGACGCCGGCGCCCCCGGCGCCTCCGATGGCCGCTCCGGCCGCCGTGCCGATAAGCGTTCCCTCAGTGTCGCCCCCTATTATCTGTCCCAGCACGGCGCCCGCGGCCGCGCCGCCGGCCGCTCCGTAAACAGCCCCTTTCTTCGTTTTTGACTGTTCGGACATGGTCGCACAACCGCCCAGAACGAACATCCCCACCAGAATAATAAGGATTGCCTTTTTCATGATCGTTTCCTTCTTTCTTTGTTATAGGCATCGGATCGACCGCGGCCCCGGAACTTTTTTCCCGGCAGTCTCGCCGCCTAAGCCTCAAAACAACATTTCCCGTCCCACCTCGGCGACAACGGCCTCGGCTTCCGGAACAATTTCTCCCAGGGCTTCCTCGAAGGACGCCGCGTCCTGGACGAGCACGGGAAACGTCTTGTAATGCATGGGAATTACCCGTTTCGCCCGCAAAAGTTTCGCCGCCATGGCGGCCTGTAGTGGATCCATGGTGAAGACGGATCCAATGGGAAGCAGTGCCAGGTCGATGTCGAACAGTTCGCCCCAGATCTGCATGGAACCGAAGATGCCCGTGTCGCCGGCGTGGTAGATAGTAAACTCGTCTTCCATCCTGACAATATAACCGGCCGGCGCTCCCGTCTGTGAAGAATGAAAGGCCTGCACCATGGTGATTTCGACGCCGTCCTCCCGGTATGTGCCGCCGATGTTCATTCCCGTTCCCAGTACGATCTGGCTTTCCGGAACTCCTTCTTCATCGCAGAGCCGCCGCATTGTCTCCGGCATGCCGACGATCGTGGCCCCGGTGTTAATCGCTATTAGCGCGGCGTCGCCGCTGTGATCAAAGTGGTCGTGGGTCACCAGCAGGAGGTCGGCCTCTTTCAGATCGTTGACGCCGAACGGGGCCAGCGGGTTCCCCTCGAACCACGGGTCTATGAGAATAACCTTGCCTTCCGGAGAAACAATCCGGAACCCGGCATGTCCCAGCCAGGTAATCTTTGTACCCGCCATGTCGCACCTCCTCGTACGAGAACATACCTTATCTGTAGATAAGTGTATCAAACCGCCGAGTGTAAAGAAACCCGGCTTCCTGCCCGCAAGAAATTATTCCCGAACGTTCCTGTACGATCAATCATTCAGACATTAGCAGAACAGCGTCGAGCTTACAATCGATTCATCGCTCCGGGCCTTCCGCCGTTCTGTGATTATAATCAGACTATTACGCGGTTTTCACAATCTTTCACAATCTTTTCATTCTCTCTTCACATTCAGCCTGTATGGTTGAATCAAATCAGGCACGGGAGGAACAACGAAATCCCGATTTATCTTTGCTTTCAACAGTTAATAAACGGCCCGCTATTCATAAGGAGCAACACCAACGGGCATTCAGGAGGGGTACCATGAAAGTTTCACATATCAAAAAAATAATAACCGTCATGTTGCTGTCAGTTTTCCTGTTGCCCTGGTCGATGGAAGCCCGCGCGCACACCATCTACGTCGATGAAGAACTGTCACGGCTGCTCGCGCCGATTGCACTGTATCCCGATCCCCTCCTGTCCCAGGTCCTTATGGCCGCAACCTATCCCTCAGAAGTATCGGAAGCCGACCGATGGCTGACCGGCAACGCCTACCTGACGGACGAGTCCCTGGATGCGGCTTTACGGGGAAAGGATTGGGATGTGAGCATCCTGTCGCTCTGTTATTACCCCAAGGTGCTTTCGATGATGAATAACAACCTTGACTGGACGACGGAACTCGGCGATGCCTTCATCTACCAGCAGGAAGACGTCATGGATACAATCCAGGATCTGCGGGGACAGGCCAGGTCCGAGAGCAACCTCTTTTCTACCACCGAGCAAAAAGTGATTGTCGAACAAAAAATCATTCGCATCGAACCGGCCAGCCCCTATTATTTATATGTTCCGGTGTATGATCCATTGTTCGTCTACGGCTCCTGGTGGTATCCTTCCTGTCCGCCCTATCGTGTCTTTTACCCCGGCGTTTCGGTAATCCGCCCCAGGATTGTGTTTTCCGCAGCGCTTCACGCAGGTTTCGGCGTGATCGGCTGGTCTCTTTTCGACTGGCCTTCACGCAGCATCGCAATCGTTAACATCGATATAACAAAACGCTTCAACAGGCATTATCACGTCTACCACAGCCCTCGTAAAGTACATTGGAAACCTGTTCCCGGGAAACTGGCGCCCCGCTCTTCGCTTCCCGCGAGGAATATCGTCCCGTCCCCGCCTCCTTCAAAGAAAAGAAGCGTCATTACCCCATCACGCACACCCGTGACAAGGACCAGGCCCATGCCGTCACGGATCGAAAGAGAACCGTCGCGGACGGGAACACCGGACAGGACCGTCTTCAGCCGCGGCGGGACTGTTCCCGAGCACAAAACCGTCATTAAACCCGGACGCCACGCGCCGTCGACAAAAAGCGCGACTCCGGGCAACGGAGCACGACGAACACCCGTGCTGAAAAATATCTCTGATAATGTCCGAAAGAGCATCGAAAGACCCGGTCCGCGTGAGCCCTTAACCAAAAGCGGACCTCCAGACAACAAGACACGAGACGACCTGCTGAAAAATATCTCCGATAATGTCCGAAAGAGCATCGAAAAACCCGGCGCACCCGCAACCGGGACTAAAAGATCGGCGCCCTCCACACGGATCTCGGAAAGACTGGAGCCAACGTCAAAAACGCCCGTTCCGCACGTTATAAACGGCGGCGGCATGCGACCGCGGCAAACAAAATCAACGAGCACTGACGTCCCCGGAATCGGGGGCACAAACAAGAACAGTACCGACAACAGATCTCATTTTTCAACGGGCAAAGGAAATCCCCGAAGCAAAAGTCAGTACGGCGGGGCCCCGGCAGCCACCACGAATCGATTCCGCGCGCACTGACAGACCCCCCAAGCCCGCAGGGAATGCTACCTCGTCGTCTTCCCTGCGGGCTCCTCCTGCCGACCACTGATCAGCAACCGATCAGCCAGGAGAATCAATCACGAATTTCCCCATAAATGAAGTGTTTTTGAAGTGTTTTTGTTGACAGCTTCAATTTTAGGGGGCATATCTTTCGTAGTTCCATGCGTCACAGATCTTCTCATCAAAAAAGAGTGCACCGGTCACTCAAGAAAGGAGTACGGCATGGCAAGCGAATGGGTAGATGTAAGGGATATTCAATTTTTACTTCATGAGGTCTTTAAAATAGGCGATCTCCTGGGAAAACCGCCCTTTGAAGACCATGATGCAGACATGGTGAATATGGTTCTGTCGGAGGCAGCGAAACTGACGGAAAACGAGATCGCTCCCACCTATCCCGACGAAGTGCAGGGCGTGCCGGTGGAGGCAAAGTTCGAAAACGGCACCGTGTCGGTGCCCGAGGCATACCACAGGCTATTCCGGCTCTACTGCGAAGGCGGCTGGCTGTCGACATCCGAAAGCTATGAGGTCGGCGGCCAGGGATTGCCCGCGCTGGTCAGCGCGGCATGTGCAAACATGTTCCTGGCCGGCAACCAGGCATTCATGATGTATCCGGGACTGACACACGGCGCCGCGCGGCTTATGGAAGATTTTCTTCATAATGACTTGCGGGATATCGTGCTGGAGAAAATGTACACGGGCCAGTGGGCCGGGACCATGTGCCTGACCGAACCGGGCGCCGGTTCTGATGTGGGCGCCCTGAAGGCCACAGCGAAAAGAAATGACGACGGCACGTACTCAATTACGGGCACCAAAAGCTTCATATCAGCAGGCGACCATGATCTCACGGAAAACATTATCCATCCCGTCCTTGCCAGGATTGTGGGCGACCCTCCAGGAACAAAGGGCATCTCGATTTTCATGATACCCAAGATCAGGTTCAACGCGGACGGCAGCCTCGGCGAGCCGAACGACTTAACGACGGGCAACATCGAGCACAAGATGGGCATTCACGGCAACGGAACCTGTACGATAAACTTCGGTGAAAACGGTAACTGCATCGGCTACCTGATGGGGGAAGAGCGCGAAGGCATGAAGATCATGTTCCACATGATGAACGAAGAGCGCCAGGGTGTCGGCATGATGGGCGTCGCTCTTTCCAGTGCTGCATACCAGCACGCGCTCGCCTACGCGAAGGAACGACTCCAGGGATCAAATATTATGAAAATGGGTGATCCCTCTGCGCCACAGGCCCCGATCATTCAGCATCCCGATGTCAGGAGAATGCTTATTCGCATGAAATCCATCACCGAGGGCATCAGGGCCCTGGCTTTTTATGTTTACTACTGCATGGATAAACAGAAAGCCGCCGCCACCGACGACGATCTCTTTAAGTGGACCGGCATGATCGAGGTTCTCACGCCGCTTGTCAAGTCCTACTGCACGGACATGGGCGACGAGGTTACCTGGCTGGCCATTCAGACTTACGGCGGCTACGGCTACTGCAAGGAATATCCCGTCGAGCAGATGGCCCGCGATAACAGAATCAACCCGATCTATGAAGGCACCAACGGCATCCAGGCCATGGATCTGCTTGGCAGGAAGCTCGGGGCGAAAAAAGGCATGTATTTCATGAACCTTCTCGGCGAAACTCAGGCTGAGGTGGGCAAGGCAAAAAACAACGACACCCTCAAGGAAGAAGCCGCAATCGTCGAAACCGCGCTCAACAAGTGCGCCGAGGCCGCCATGACCTTCAGTTCGTTGATAAAGACCAACCCCTTCGTTCCGCTTCTGGCGGCCTACGATTTCCTCGACTGCCTGTCAGAAGCATTGATCGGCTGGTTCCATATCTGGATGGCAAATGTGGCAACGGAAAAACTCGAAGCCGCGACCCTTGACAAGGAAAAGGCTTTCTATACCGGAAAAATCGAAAGCGCCAGGTTCTTTATTAACAGGACAACCGCGCTTGTTCCGGCAAAGCTGGAAACACTTACCAGGGACGAGACCAGCGCGATGAGAATACCGGAAGAGGGATTTCTGGTTTAACAAAAACTACATCAGAACAGACGAGGCGGGGGAAACATCATCCCCGCCTTGTTTTTTTAAATTGATATTACAGCGAACCACTTTGACGTCACATCTGCTTCATATCCGGGTCTTCAGCGGGATTGCGGGTTTTCATATATTCATGCTCCATCCCGAGATGCTCCATATATTCTCCAAAGGTCCAGGTCTCGGCCGTTTCGGTCAGCATTGCAAAGATCACATTCCGGGAATCGGCAAGAACCGCCTTGAAGCTTCTCATCACCTGCACTACCCGGTCACGGTCAGGCGAACCTATGATAACCACCCTGTATCTATCAGAA
>LQBH01000049.1 GCA_002030015.1 delta proteobacterium MLS_D | reverse complement strand
TCAAGGCAAAAATAGACGGCATGACCATCGACAATGACGTACTGGAAGCGACGCTGCTTTTTATGATCCTGTTTATAATTATTGTCTTTCTTTCCACTCTAGCTATAGGCGCCATGGGCATGGATCTCATAACGGCCTTTTCGGCCTCGGCGGCAACGCTCGCCAACGTGGGCCCCGGGTTCGGCCTGGTGGGATCGGCAAGCAATTTCAGTTTCATCCCCGACACGGGCCTGTGGGTGCTTTCCTTCAACATGCTCCTGGGACGACTCGAGATATTTGGACTGCTCCTGTTCTTCCTCCTGAGATACTGGAAATAGCCGCGTCACTTGATCATTTTTTCAAAGTCCGGATCGCTGAGCGGGGTGTTCAGATACGCATGTCCCCCGTTCCGACAATTCCCCCGGTGGAAACAATGCCTGTTTGCCGGTACCGACGTTTATGATGCTTTTCGTTCTTTTATGCGGTCCACGATCGCATACATGACGGGAATAACGAGAAGTGTCAGTGTCATGGAAAAAAGAAGGCCGAAGGCGACGGTAATCGCCATGGGTGAGCGGAGTTCGGAACCCTGTGTCCGGCTCAGTGCCATGGGAAGCATGCCGAAAACGGTGGTGAACGTGGTTATCAGAATCGGCCTCAATCGTACCGCGGCGCCCTGAAGAATCGCCTCAAAGGGATCAGTGCCCCGGCGGCGCAACCTGTTTATATAGTCGATCATGACGATGCCGTTGTTGACCACGACACCGGCAAGTATGAGAATTCCCATGAACGCGGGCACCGAAAGCGTCTTGCCGAAGGCGAAGAGGCCCACGACGACCCCGATAAATGACAGTGGAACAGTTACCATTATCACGAGGGGATGGCGAAGTGATTCGAACTGGGCGGCCATGATCATATAGATAAGAAGAAGCGCCACGAGCAACGCCTGAAATAGTGTAACGAAGGCCTCCTGCATATCCTTGAACGTTCCGCCGTACTCGACGAAATATCCGGACGGCAGTTCAATATGGGCGGTCCGCTGCATGATGTCTTCCATGATGCTTCCGATATCTCTCCGGTATGTATTGCCCTTAACGGTAACCTTGCGTTCCTGGTCTTCCCGGGTAATCGTGACGGGACCCGCGCCATCTTCCACTGCCGCCACCTGGGACAACGGCACGTGATCCCCCCGAGGCGATACAATGGTTATGAGCTCCACGTCTTCCTTACTCTTACGATCCCATTCACGGTACCGCACCCTGATATCATACTCGTCTCCCTCTACCCGATACCGAGTGGAAACAACACCCATGAGCCCCGACCGCACCGACTGGGCTATCTGTGAAACGGTCAACCCAGCCTGTGAGGCTTTTTCCCGGTCGATATGCACCTGCCACTCGGGCTTTCCCATCTCCAGGGTTGTTTCGATATCGCGCAACCCCTCCACGGACACTATGTCCTGCACGATGGTATCACTGACCGACTGAAGAACTTCCAGATCTGTGCCGAACACCTTGATTTCCACCGGCGACGTGCCGCCGGCGCCGCCTGTGAAGACCTGTTGCATGTCAAAAAATTCAAAGGTAGCCCCCTCGATGACGGGAAGACGGCGTCGAAAGGAATCGGCTATCTCCTCGGTGGACCGCACCCGCCATTCTTTGTCCACAAGTCGGACGTAAACCGTGGCCTCGTTAACCCCTGTCGGGCCCGTTCCCCAGGCGGCATCAATCTTTGATTCCCGTGCAAGACCGACAAAGGACGCGCAGAAACGTGTTTCCGGCTGCTCGAGAATTATTTTTTCAAGCGATCTCACCACGCGGTCCGTTTCCTCCAGCGATGTCCCGACGGGCATGCTCACCTGAAGTGAGAGGACGGGAATATCGCTTGGCGGCATGAATTCCCGTCCCAGCAGAGAAACCGACCAGATGCTTACCAGGAACATCCCGAAAGCGGTGATTATCACCAGTGCCCTATGCCTGAGACACCAGCGCAGCAGTATCCGGTACCGGTCCCGAAGCGACATAAAGTACGCCGTCGCCTTTGATTCCGCCCTGCCGGATTGCTTCTTCCGCTTTGAAGCAATGATCGACGACACCATGGGAACGATGGTAAGAGCCACGAAAAGCGACGCCAGCAGTGCGAGGGTTACCGTCACGGCCAGAGGACGGGACAGTCGTCCCGCGAGCCCCGACGCAAGCGCCATGGGAAGAAAGACCGAGATAGTGGTCAGCGTCGAAGCGGTTATCGCCATTCCTACTTCCTGCGCCCCTTCGACGGCCGCCCGATCGGACTCCTCGCCCTCCTCCTGATGACGAAAAATATTTTCTATGACCACCACGGCGTTGTCCACCAGCATACCCACCCCCAGGGCCAGCCCGCCGAGCGTCATGATGTTGAGCGTGTAATCGAAAGCGTACAGGCCGATGGCCGTGGTAATAGCCGAAAGAGGAACGGCGAAGGCGATAATGAGGGTCGGGCGCCAGTTCCACAGAAAAAAGAACACCATGACGATCGCCATGACGGCGCCCGCCATGGCGTTCTGACCGGTGTTCCACGTAACTTTCTTGATAACGTGGGATTGGTCCATGACGGGAAAGAGTGCAAGGTCTTCCGGCATGCGTGACTTCATTTCATCCAGCGTCGCCTTGATCCGGTTCGTCACGTTGACCGTGTTTGTACCCGCCTGCTTCATGACCATCAGGATCACCGACGGACGATGATTGGTGCGGGACCTGTTGCGAATCTCTTTGAACGTGTCCTTCACGACCGCCACGTCCCTGACATACACGGGAGTATCGCCGTGCATGGCAATAATGGTGTCGCTGATAGTCTCCATGTCCCCGTATTCGCCCATAGTGCGAACCAGGTATTCAGTGCTGCCCCGGACGACGTGCCCCCCCGATACGTTCACGTTTTCACGGGCCAGCCGGGCGATCACCATTTCCATGGTAAGATTGTGCGCGGTGAGCTTGTCCCGATCGACAAAAACATTTATTTCCCGTTCCAGGCCGCCCAGGATGTAGACCGACGCCACCCCTTCAATGCGGTCAAGCCTCGGCTTGATGTTGTCATCGAGAAAGGTGCGCAGCACGCGGGTGTCCTCCATGCCCGTCACACCGTAGTAAAGGATCGGGTAGTCGCTGGTGCTGAACTTCACCACCAGTGGCGAGTCGGCGTCATCGGGAAGATAATCCGTTATCCAGGCGAGTTTGTCGCGCACGTCCTGGGCGGCGAAATCGAGGTTGACACCCCATTCGAACTCCACGATAACCGCCGACAACCCTTCCTGGGACGTGGAGTAGATATGCTTGACATTCTCGACCGACCCCACCACTTCCTCGATGGGTTCGGTAAGCAGGTTCTCGATTTCTTCGGAAGCCACCCCTTCGTAGGTTGTAATAACCGAAACAGCCGGGTATTCGAGCTCGGGCATCATATCGAGGCCGAGACGCGACAAGGCCAGCACACCGAAAAAGGCGATGATCAGGATGATCATCAGGACCGTGATCTTCCGCTTCACCGACAATTCAGGAAGAGTCATGACATAACAACCGATTGCGGCGTTCGACCGCGAATTGTAAACATGAAAAGTCCTTTTTAATATTCCACGGGTTGCGGAGTCACTTCAGCGCCATCGTTGAGACCGAAGTTGCCCGACACGAGAACCTGTTCCCCCCCGGTGAGTCCTTCCCTGATTTCAGCGAGTCCCCCCGCGCGTATTCCCGGAACAACCCGTTTCAACCGGGCCCGGCCGTCCACGAAAACGAAAACGGCGGGTACACCCTTTCCGTCCGTTACCAGGGCCCGTTCGGGAACAAGAATCACGTCGGTGGTAACATCGGTCTTGATGGTGGCGCGGGCGAACATGCCCGACCAGATCCGGTGTTTGTGGTTGGGAATAATAATTTTTACCGTGGCGTTTCGACTGACGGGATCGATGGCGGTATTTATCTCCGACACCGTTCCCTCGAACATGTCACCGGGCAGCGCGTCGAATTCAACTGATACGGGCATGCCCGGGGTTACCCTCCGGAGATCCGTCTCGGGAACCTTCACTTCCGCTCTGACCCGGTCGAAATCCATGATCCAGTAGAGCGGTGTCCCTGCCGCGATGACTTCTCCCTGGTTGGACATTTTCTTTGTCACATAACCGGAGAAGGGGGCCCTGATGACCGTATCCGCCAACTGCCGCTCCGCCAGTTTCAGGCTCGCCTCGGCGGATCGTATCTGGGCCTTGAGAGACTTGACACGAGCCAGCGCCATGGCGTGCGTCGATGTCAACTCGTCATATTTCTGTTTCGAAACGACATTTCTTTCGTAAAGATTTTCAATACGCTGTTTTTCCACGGCAATATGCTCGAGATTCAGCCTCGCCTCTTCCAGCTGCGCCCGGCCCATCGCCAGCTGTGCTTCCGCATTCTTCCCGGCAAGTTCGAATTCATCCCGTTCTATTTCGGCAAGAACCCGGCCTTTTTCCACGAAATTCCCCTCAACAAAGTTCATTGACTGCAGTCGACCGGCGACTTTGGCACCCACCCGCGATTCCCGAATCGGCGTCACCGTCCCTGTCGCCCGAACAGGCGCGAACAAGTCCCCCCTCCTCACGGTAACAACATCGACATGCAGGCGGACCCGGTCTCCCGGAGGCGGCGGCTGTATCCGCTCCGTCTGCCCGTCACGATCGGGACAACCCGCGACCAGGCATGCCAGGATTATTGTGAGCAGCACGAGAAGAAATCCCCGCGTTACTGGTTTTTCTATATTTTTATTCATTGGTTGCATACTGTTCGGCCCCGTACAGAACGCCCATTGACCGCTCGAGCTCGCCCAGGTCAAGGTGGTAATTGCTGAGAGCGTTAAAATAATCCGACCGCGCCCTGGTCAGGAGGGTCTGCGCGTCGATAACCTCGGTAGTCGTTCCCACCTGCTCGTTGTAACGTTCCACGTTGAGCCGGTAATTTTCTTCCGCCTGAATCACCGCCTTTTCCGCCACGAATATCCGTTTTTCCGCCTCGCGCATGTTGAGATAGGCGTTTTTCACTTCCAGCGACACCATGTCCCGCACGTTTTCCAGCGCGTTTTTTGCCTGTTCGAGCCTGCTCCGTGATACTTCGACACCGTGACGTGTTTTTCCCCATTCCCAGAAATTCCAGTCGGCCACGGCCATGACATACCAGTCTTCCTGGTCCACGTAGTTGTTTCCTGAAACCCCGGGGTCGTCCCCGTATCGGGAATAATTTCCCAGGACGCTTACCGTCGGATAATACCCGCTTTTGGCGACACCGATGGCCTGCTCCGCCTGGTGTACCTGTAATTCGTACGTTGCAAGTTCGGGTCGCAGTTCCAGGGCCTTTGACAGACATTCCTCAAGATTCTTCTCGAAGGGGTGGTAACTGAGAATATCCTCCACCTCCACTGCTGCCGAGATCGGGCGCCGCAACAGCGTGTTGAAACGGGCTTTTGCCAGTTCCAGGGCGTTTTCGGCCGCCATCCGGTTCTGAATACCGTTGGCGAGTTCAACTTCCGCGTAAAGCAAATCATTACGTGGCACCACACCCGCATCATAAAAGCTCTCTGTCATCTTCCGATGAGATTCCAGCAGTTCAACCGACTGGTCTGCAACATCACGTACCCGTTCCGCCTTGAGAATCGTAACATAAGACTCCCGCACCTGCAGGATCACATCCTGGATTACTGTTCGCTGTTCGAGCTTAGATATATCAACACCGGTCCCGGCTATTTCGTAGGCTCCCGTGATGGCTCCTCCCGCGAAGAGCGGCTGCGCGACTTCGAGGGACCAGGTGTAATTGTCCCGGGTTCCGACGGGAACCTCCCGGTAATTCCATGCCGTGGGATTGAACATCATCGTTGTGGGCGTCTCGTTGATCCTGCGGTACCTGTATTGCGTATTGAAGGTCGGCAAAAAGGAAGTAAACGCCTCTTTTTTCGTAGCCCGGGCCCCGCGTAAAGCTTCACGCGCCGACCGGATCTGCAGGCTCCGTTCAACAGCAATTGCGATACTGTCCTCCAGGGTAAAGAGTTCGGTCTCATCCTCGCCGGCCACCACCGCCGCTGGAACCCACATCAGGAAAAGCAGAGCCGTTAACCCGACCAACCATAGTTTCACACTCAACATAGTATAGTCCTCCCAATACATCGCGGAAACGTTCCAAACCCCGCCGCCTGAGCGGCTCAGACGATTTCTGTAGGTCCCGTCTTCATGACTGCGTCGCTGTTATCGTCCCCTCCGACGCCTGAAGGGGACAAGACTTCATGAATGGCGATCTCTCCCTGCGCCGCGTCAATATCGCTGCGTCCCACCTCCCGCAGTTCGAAACGGGACTGGGTCGCCCGGAGAGTCTTTTCGCTGATAAGAATACCGTTGGCATAGTTTTTCGTCAAGTTCTGAATACGGAAAACGGCGTTGACGGAATCGCCGATGACGGTGTAATCCATTTTCTTTTCAAATCCTATGTTGCCGACCACCACTTCACCGGTATGAATACTGATTCCCACGTTGAGCGCGGTCTGGGCCTCTTCTATGAACCGTTCATTAAGCAGAAGAAGGGCCTCTCTCATTTCGAGGGCGGCCCGTATGGCGTTATCGGCGTCTGCCGGACTCGATACAGGAGCACCGAACAGTGCCAGGAATCCGTCACCCAGGTACTTGTCCACGATCCCGTCGTGCCTGAAAACGATCTCCCCCATGATGGAAAAAAAGTGATTGAGCAGGGATACTGTTTTCTGGGGCCCCACCCGTCGTGCCATTCCGGAAAAGCCCCGTATGTCGATGTTCAACAGGGTCAGGGTTCGAAATTCGTCGTGTAATTTCGTTTCCGCGTCAGCGCCGTGAATAATTTTATCGACAATTTCCTTGGGAACGAATTTCTGAAAGATCCTGCGGATTTCCCTTTCCTGCTCGGCCATCGACAGCGTTTCGCTGTAAAGCCTGGCGTTTTCCAGGGCGATGCTCACGGAAGACGAGATTGACTGAAGCAGCTGCGCGTCGTCGTTATTGAAGTCACCGATCGTCTTGTTCAGCACTTCAAGAACACCGATCACCTTGCCCTGTGATACGAGTGGCACCGCCAGGACCGAGTCGGCCCTGAAATGGTTCATCTCGTACATGTACCCCTGAAAGAGCGTCGAGGCGGCAAAATCGTTCACCACCACCGTTTCACCGCGGGCCGCCACGTAACCGGCGATGCCTTCGCCCTGTTTCAGGCGTCGTTCGCTCATGTCCCGCATATCCAGTCCGAAAGCAACGGAAAATTCGAGTTCGTTGTCCTCGACAAGAAACAGCGCCCCCGCCTCGACATGCATGGTTCCCTTTATCATATCCATCGTGTATGACAACACCTGGTTTATGTCGAACGTCGACGAGGCAAGGGCACCTCCTATCTGTCTCAGCGTGGCCAGTTCGTCCGCCCGTCTCGCCACGGCCGCCGACAGGGTGTCCCTGACGATTACGAGGCCCAGAACGGCCGCAACGTGTTCGATGAATCCCCGTGCCGTGGCGGCGGTTTCGGAGCTCATTCCGCACATGGCCAGCATACCGGCGACGTTCCCGTCGTTTTTCATGGGAACAAGCAGCATGAACGAGTCATTCTCTCCATTACCGACATCCAGGAGGTCTTCTTCCGGTGATGTGGCTGACAATTCCGCGTCATCGGTGACGATCGAATGTCCCCGGCGGAGCAATCGCTCGAAAAGCGCATTACCGGCAGAGTACCGTGTCCCCGGCTTCGGCGCCTGCTTCTCCACGTCGCGTGAATCATAGCAATCATAAAGGAACAGGTCGCCGCTACGAAACTCGTCGCACAGCAGAATCGCTGCCCGGCGAAACGCGGTTTCGTGACGGACTTCTCCCATGATGGATTTGACCAGTTCCCGTCCGCCGATGCCGGAACCGAGAATTTCGGAAACACGGTCAAGCACGCGAAAGAGCCTGGTGTTGCCTTCGCCTTCCTTCATAAGCCTGAGGTTTTCGAATGTAAAGGCGGCGTTGCTGATAAGGGGCGCTATGACATCGGCCTGTTCCGTCGTGAAGGGGGCATCGCCTGTCCTGCGTGAGAGGGTTATCACGCCGATGATGTCCCGGATGGTCTTGATGGGCATGCAGATAAACGATCGCGTTCCATACTGGGGACGATTGATCCGCCCGAAGCGAGTGTCGGTTTCAATGTCTTCAATAATAAGCGGCGACTTGTTGATGACGGCGTACCTGGCAAGACTCGTGGCAAAATCAACCCGGTCGCCGATGCTGATACGATCCCCCAGCCCGATAGTGGCTTTGACCACGAAATGATCGCGGTCACGGCCCTCGAAAATCATCACTGATCCTATGTCGGCGTCGGCCAGTTTCAGCGCCCGTTCCAGCGTTATGTGAAGCAGCTCTTCCGAGTCGAGGGTCACGTAACAGAGATCTGACAATTCCTTGAGAAGGGAAACTTCCGATACCTTGCGTTCGAGCCGTGAAAATGCCGAATCGGCGCGGCGCTCCATTGCCGCGAATGAATTGGCGATGTTCTCCAGCTCGTCCGACTCCCCCTTCCCCTCCGCTGTCTGGTCTCCGGAGAAGACGTTTTTTTTCACCTCCCGTGAGATACCGATAATGCGGTCAAAAATACCTCTCAGCAGGGTAAATCCCAGCAGCGAAAAAACGAGAAAAATTATAAAAAAATAGGGAAGCGCCTCGTCCGAAAGAATGTCGTG
>LQBH01000048.1 GCA_002030015.1 delta proteobacterium MLS_D | reverse complement strand
CAGAAATGAGGTGCAGTGCCTGCATGATTTCGAGATACCGTTGTTTCTTGAACACACGGTAACCCATATTCATGGCGAGGAACGAGTAAACGCGGTAACCATAGCAAAAGTGGATAAGAACAGGGTTCCTGTCGCCGGTACGGAAAGAACGATATCATGCGACACGCTCCTGTTATCCGCCGGTCTCATTCCGGAAAATGAGCTGTCAATAATGGCCGGTGTGTATTTGGATCCCGTCACCGGTGGGGCTTTTGTTGATGAAACGAGGCAGACAACCGTTCCCGGTGTATTCGCTGGAGGAAACGTGCTTCATGTTCATGACCTTGTGGACAATGTTTCCTGGGAAAGCGAGCTGGCAGGTGAAAGTGCCGCCAGGTTTGCCGCGGAAGAGACACAAGGAGCGGAAGGTAACGTCAGAATAAAGGCCGGGGAAAACATCAGGTACGTCGTTCCACAGGTCATCAGCGGTCAACGGGAAACCACTCTTTATATGCGGGTCAGCGAACCCCGGGAAAAGGTGAGAATCAAGGTAGGGGATATTCTGACCAGGGGGATGCGAGCGGTAAAGCCCAGCGAAATGCTGAAGATCGAGCTCTCCGGAGACACGTTGAAGAAGCTGAGCGGGGAAACCAGGGAATTGATCGTAGACTGCGAGAAAAGAGGAGGAAAATAAGGTGGCGACAGAGAAGAGATACATTTGCATCGGTTGTCCACTGGGGTGCGAGGTAACGCTGACCATAGACGACACAGGTGACGTCGTCGGCTTTGCCGGCAATAAATGTAAAGAAGGTGAACGGTATGTTCTGGCGGAATATAAGAATCCCGTTCGCACGTTTACCGCTACCGTTCGGACCAGGGACAGTTCGCAGCCATTACTGGCAGTACGAACAAATAAACCAATATTAAAGACACTCCAGATAGAAAGCATGAAAGTTATCGCCGCAACAAAAGTCACGCCGCCTGTTCAAATAGGCGACGTCATAATACCAGATTTATTGAATACCGGTGCTGACGTGGTGGCAAGCGCCAATCTTTCTTCCTAGTCAATAAACAAGGGGGTGATGTATTCATGAAGGAAATAACTCTTGAAATGGCGGAGAAAATGCTCCAGGCCGCCGAAAGGTGGGCGGAACTCTCCGGCTATCCGAGCAGCATAGCGGTAGTCGATAAGGCGGGTGCGGTGATAGCAGTGCACAGGATGGACGGGGCCGGGCCGATGACCACGGACATCTCGATTAACAAGGCTTTTTCAGCAGCTTATTCCGGTGCGCCAACGCTGATGCTGGCCCGCATGATAGATCCCCGCATGATGGGGCCGACGCCTGGCAGTGGGGGGCTCGGGCTGCTTACGCAGGCGAAACTTCGTCTTATGTTTATTCCGGGCGGTAATCCGATCAGAGATGAAGAAATGAAGGTAATTGGCGGAATCGGCTGTAGCGGGGTTCCTGACGGGGTAGGTGAAATAAGCGATACTACCGTTGTCCAGGCAGGGTATGCCGCCATCTACGAGGAATATGACTAACCGCGTTAAAAAAGCCAGGGAGACAGAGCATTATGGTTATGAATATGGATACGGCAAAAAAAATTATTAAAGCCGCGATACGTCATGCCCAGGAAAACGATACACTGTGCAGTGTTGCCATAGTCGATGAAAGGGGCTTTCTGGTCGCTCTCCACCGGATGGATCGCGCCCCCATTCCGACAGTTGATATCGCCCGGGACAAGGCATGGACAGCGGCCACGTTCAGAATGCCGAGTTCTGATATAGGAAAATTTGGTGACCCCGCAACTCCCGGGTTCGGGTTTAACACGCAGAACTGGAATGACCGTTTGACCACGATTCCGGGCGGCCTGCCAATAAAAGACGGCGATGACATCATAGGCGGAATCGGCGTGAGCGGAGGGATGCCCGAAGAAGACGTGGCCGTTTGCGAGGCTGCCCTGGCTGACGTTACCGATCTCTGCTGAATAAACCGCTGTGCGGTATCGCTGTTCAGAACGGCAGCTCAGGTGTTTTTATTCAGGAGAAACAGGTCCATAGTATAAAGACAACAGCAGTGACGCGTTGTGTCCGCCTCCGGTGCTGGAAAGTAACCACGACGCCTTTTTTTCGTTATGCCGGCGGTGTCAGGTTCGACCTCGCCTGTGCCGTCGGATTTGATGCAGCGTGCCGTTTCACCCGCGCGGTAGAAGTCAGGACATTTTTACTTCTTTTACGTTCAGTTCCAGGGGATCAATTTCCTTGCCCCAGTAAATGGTGGTATGGGGGAAGGGGATTTCAATATTGTGGCTGTCGAATGCCATTTTCAGCCTGCGGCGATATTCCCGCCCGACAATCCATTGCATGAGCGGCCTGGTTTTCAGCCGCGCCTTGATAACGAGGGCGCTGTCGCCGAACCGGTCGAGCCCGAACACCTCGATGGGTTCAATAATGTCGGGACCAAAATCAGGAGATTCCCGCAGCTCGTCACCAACCTGTTTCATTATTTCCATTACCTGGTCCACGTTTTCTTTGTAGGCCACGCCGATATCAAAAACCATCGCCGACCATCCTTTCGTCATATTGGCGAGCGTGTCTATTTTTCCGTTCTGGAAGATGTGAACCGTGCCGTTAAAGTCGCGCAGACTGATTGTACGAAGCTCAATCTTTTCAACAAGTCCTGCGGTGCCGTTGATAATCGCCACGTCTCCCATGCGGACCTGGTCTTCGAGCAGCATAAAGAAGCCGGAAATATAATCGCGGACCAGTTCCTGGGCACCGAAACCGACTGCCAGACCGACGATGCCGACACCGGCAAGCAACGGGGCTATGTTGATATTAAAACTACTCAACAGCATGATGGCGAACAGGGTGTACAGTACTATTCGAACTGCGCCGAGAATAATGCCGGTAAGCGTCAATATTCGCCTTTCAAATTCCAGCGCGTCTGTCTTTTCTTTTTTCCGTGCATTTTGAATGAGCAGTTTCTGAAATCGGGACACAGCGAAATAAGTGACCCGGAGCGCTATGACGAGCCCGACCGCCATGATCAGTATGCCGGGAATTTCATTAACACCCCAGTTGGTTACACCGGATAGAAGATTCTCCCAAAAATCTTTTGTCATTAAATGTTCCATCGCACCACCTTCAGCTTTTTAATGCGCGAGTAGTCGGAAAATTTCAGCACAATGTTATTGAAATGTCCATATCGGAGTTCGCGTACACGTCATTCTTGCAATCCCGGAATAATTATTAATCTCTTGGGGAAGTCAGGCATACCAGCGCGAGCGTCACACAGTCGGCAGCACATATCCCTTTTCCCTGAAAAGACGCAAAACCGCCTCGACAACGTCGGAATCGTACAAAACTCCGCTTCCACTCGCAATTTCATCGAGGGCCGCGTCGATACCCAGGGATGGGCGGTACGGGCGGTGGGACGCCATTGATTCAATCACATCGGCAACCGCCATGATTCGGGCCTCCAGGAGGATTTCTTCTCCCTTCAGATTTCGGGGATACCCGCTTCCATCCATTCGTTCGTGGTGCTGGCGGACTACCTCCGCCAAAGGCCAGGGGGATTCGACATCTTTCAGGATGTCGTATCCGATTCGCGGATGTTCCTTGACCAGGGCGTATTCCACATCCGTTAGCCTGCCCGGCTTGGCCAGTATTTCGGCGGGTATCGAGATTTTTCCGATATCATGCACGATTCCCATCATATAGATGCCGTCGATTCTCTCCTGGCTCAAGGCCATCTCCCCGGCGACGGCGCGGGCAAGATGCGCGACGCGCTGCTGATGGCCCGCCGTGTAAGGATCCCTGGCTTCGATTGTCGAAACCATGACCTGGATGGTCACACCCAGGGCATTCCGAACTTGTTCGAGCGCCCGTTTCAGATTTTCCTTCGCCCGGTTGCTTTCAGTAACATCACGAACAACGCTCACCACGCCGCTCATAAAACCCAGTCTTTTACTCATTACCGAAACGACATTTTCGGTGGCTATGATGTTCCCATTTTTCCTCTTCATGAGGGTTGCGGCTCGATAAATCCCCGTTTCGGCAAGTACGGGTTCTGAATTTTTACCGAATTCCTCGAACGACTTTCGGTCGATATGTATCATTTCCGTGCTGTGGTTGATCAATTCCTCTTTTGTATAACCGAAGATATCCTCCGCGGCCTTATTGCATTCGAGAATCACTCTTGTAGACGGGTCGATCACCAATACCGCTTCTCCCACACTTGCCAGCGTCGCGCTGATAAGCTCCTGTGCCGATTTCAGTTGCTTCGCTTTTATTTCAAGTTCTACCCTGGCCCTGGCGCGGTAGGCAAGCCAGTAAACCAGTAAAGACGTGGCCACTATGTAGGCGATGCCTTTAACGGTCTGGGGCGCGTTCATGTGTTGTCGTTCGCTGTAGAATTCATAAACCAGCCAGTCGGATATCACTATCCACGCGGTACCGAATATCGCATAGATCAGTACAATTTTCAGCGGACCAGTCCATGATGTGAATGACTTGTCGTTATTTTTATCATCAAGAAGCGTGGAGTAAAAATCCGTCCGCCTTTTTTCGCTCTTCACGGTAACCTCCCATGGGTAGTGTAAAAGCATGTTCGCAATTCGGGATATTGCGTACGGCCATCGATATCTCCTGAAAGAGTGTTAGTGACAACACAAATGAAAGGAGAAAGAGCGATGGCCGGGAAGTATGATACCGCGACGTACAAGAAATTACTACCGAATTTCGCGGGAGAGCAGGATTCCCTGTATTCGATGCCCCAGTGATCAGCAAAACAGATGATGCAAGCTGAGGTCGATCTCTTTCACCTTTGATATTTACTGTAGCGCAATGCTGAAGAGGTCGATCGAGAATTGCCGTGGCAGGCATCTGGTCGTTGAAATACTCGCTACAGTTAGCGAAATTCTTGATCGATGTAATGATCGTCGAGGTTTTTTATCGTCAGACCACCATCATCCGGCGTCTCAATCGAGATATTCGGTGGCGGTCTGGGGTTGTGAGTTATTAATCAACTCTCTGCTCAAATATGAGCACAATGTGCGATGAAATCCTGTCTGTCTGTCAAGTCATATCAGAGTAAAAGAGTGCCAGCAATCCATTTATGTTTGTAATCTCCCGTAATAACTACTTAAAACGGTGTTTGACTTTTTTTGCCGGTCGTGCTAATCACATTTTCGCCTAGTGTTCGACCGCAATCTACGCTTTTAATGCGTTGCGGCCGATTCAGGGGGGGCTTTAGGGGTCGACTCCGCTTCATATTTCCGACTAACGACACTGTCACATGTTATCCTTTCCGACCACGAATACCGTCGTAGAGCTTCCGGGTATTCCGCGTACAAATCGATTCTGATTCACTGTTGCTGGGCTTTGTGTTTTGTGGGGCAATCCCCGGAACGTTTGGGATGGAGATTAAACAGTGATTATCAATCAACGGGAAGGAGAAAAGAGACTATGATGAAAGTCGCGTACAAGAAATTTCTTACACTGCTTTTAGTTCTTCTGGTCGCGGTATTTTTTGCCTATGGCTGTGAACCGGGAGATTCGGATCCATCAACAACCGGTCCCTGTTCGAAATGCACATATACTCTCGGCCTGTCTGATTTGGGTTACAGCAGCGCTATCGTTTATTACCCCTGTGAAACTGAGGGTGCTCCCTTTGCGGCCACGACACTGACCGGCGGATATACAAATACCAAAGAAGACATGGAGTGGCTCAGCGAACACCTGGTCAGCCACGGTTTCATCGTCATCGCCATGACACCCAACAACATCATGGGTTTCAACGATACATGGCAGCGAGCCCACAATGCGGGAATCGCGAAGCTCAAATCGGAAAATACCAGATCGTCCAGCCCCATTTCCGGACTTGTGAGAACCGGTGATCTCCAGATCATGGGCTTTTCAAAGGGAGGCGGGGGAGCGTTGCTTGCCGCGGCCGATCAGGGAACAGGAATTAAAACCTGCCAGGGGCTGGCGCCCTACATGGACTTCGGTTACGACCTGAGTGGAATCAGTGCGCAGACTATTGTTCATACCGGTTCGAGCGACATGATCGCCCCTGCGAATAGTCAGGGAAAACCGATGTTCAACGACCTGCCGTCGACTATCGACAGAACGTATGCCGAGTATAGAAGCGCAACTCATACGGACTGGTATGGGTTGACCGGCAGCTATCGTGACCGCTTCAAGACCTATGTCACATCCTGGATGAAGGTTTATCTCGATGGAGATGAAAATTACAGATCCTTCATCGACGGCAGCCAGGACTGGTTCGCCGATTTTATTCACAATCCTGCAGGTTCCAGTAGTGGAGGTTGTGAATAATTGACATGTCGGGAGAGCATCCCCGGGCTCTCTCCGTCATGCCAGGGCGTAACGACAGGAGGCAAGCCTTTCCCTCCCCCCGGAAGGGCTTGCTTCTCTTTTATTTTACCTTTCAACGTTTCCGAGGAATGAACCCTGCCGTGGTTCACTCCCGGTGTAACCGGCTTACCTTTGAAGGAACAATCAATGCTTCGATATTACGGTCTTGCCGAACGATTTCCTTTTTTAACAACAGTCGGCGAAATTCTGTATTACAGCACCATTATCGGTACCATTTTGCTCTTTTCCGTTCTGGCGGCCCGGAAACTGGTCACTCTGGGTTATTCGAACAAACGCGCTGTCACATTTTCCATCCTTGTCGCCGTCCTGTCCTTTCCTCTCGGTTACTACGGATCACGAGCGGCAGGAATGTTTTACCAGCCGATCGGTGACTGGAGTTTCCAACTCCTGGCCGACAACATATTGCATGGTCACATCCACACCTTTCACGCGAGCATCATACTTCCACTGTTTGCCATTCTGGTCTATTGCAGGATTTTGAAATTTAAAATTTCCGAAGTTGTGGACACTGTTTTCCTGTATGTCCCCCTGGCGCATGCAATGGGACGGGTATCCTGCCTTTTTATCGGTTGTTGCTGGGGGAAATACGTGCCTCTGACTCTCTGGGGCGTCAATCTGTCTTTCTACAATCCGGTTCCACTGTACGCCATTATAATCAACACGGGCATCTTCCTCGTGTTGAGGCGCGTTCACGGACATATATATCGTAACGCCCGGACCCGCGAAATTTACCGGGGGGCCGTATTCGCAAGTTATTTCGTTCTCTACGGAGCATGCAGAACCGTCCTGGAGGTATTCCGAATAGAACGCAAGGTTTTCTTCGGATTAACCAACGCCCAGATCGTCATGATCCTGTTTGTCCTGGTGGGAACCATCGTCTTCTTCTTCATTTACCGTCGGGTCGTGAATGAAGAACATTCCCCGGGTTGCTGTTACGGGAAAGAAGACCACGACGCCACCGAACTGATCAGGATATTTACTTTTGCGGGGCTGCTCGTTGTACTTCTTCTTTTTACGGTTGCGGCCTTTCACCTTACACGCGTCATGTTTGTCTGGCAATGGCCTTTTCAGCCCGTCAAAGATCTGGCGGAAGCCTATCAAAGAATCTGGTACTACGCACCGATAATGATGCTGCCTGTTGTTGCCCTGTACTGGTTGAAAATTTTTAATGTTCCATTTATGAAATATTTTAAAAGAGGGCGTTTTTCCTGGAGTATTGTTATAGTTTTCTTGGTAAGCGCCTTCTATACCTTCGAATTGCTTTTTATAAGAGGGCTGGAACTCAGGGGGATTGCTTTCTGGCCTCCCGTGCTGATCCTGAGCGCCATGAACGCCTTTTCCGAAGAAATAACGTATCGCCTTTCATTATATGAAGTACTCCAACGGGCGGGTTTCTCGGAGACGGTTTCCAATATCATTCAAAGCCTGGTCTATTCGCTTATTCATTTTATGATAGCCGGGGCTCTTCTGGGCATGTATTCTTTTGTTTACGGATTTCTGCTCGGTGTCGTCCGCCGGCGGACGGGCAGTATCATGCCGGGTGTTCTCTGTCATTTTATCATCGATCTGGGAGCCATCGGCATGCCCCTTCTCAGGTATTAATTATGATCACCGGCTTCTAGTGGTACGCCGTGAAGGACCTGATTATGGGAGACAGGAAAGGGCGGTCCAGAATAACCGGAATAGACGCCCTGAGAGGCGTCGCCGTGTTGTGCATGCTGACGCAGCACGTGGTGTTCTGGCTTTCAGCAGAACGCCACAACTCACCCGCTATGATGCTCGCGGGCGCCGTGGGCGGACTGGCCGCTCCCCTGTTCATTGTTCTTGCGGGTCTCGGGGCCACGCTGACGGTGACCGGCAACAAGAATGGTAATTTCCTCATGGTCAGAAGGGGGCTGGTGATACTGGGCTTCGGCTATCTTCTGAACCTGCTTGCACCGAACTGGTTCGCGCCGGGATCGTGGTACGTTCTTCATATGATCGGTTTTGGCATTTTCTCGGTTCCGCTGATAGCATGGGCCTCAGACAGAACCCTGATTGCGGTAATTTTCATGGTGATAACGGCGACGGCCTGCCTGCAATCTTACCTGGATACGCCGCTGGTTCTCAACAATGCCCTCATGGTCAATACCAGCCTGACGGGAGGAATATTCCGTTTGGCCCTTCTTGAGGGATTTTTCCCCATTTTTCCCTGGATAGCCTTTTTTATCGCGGGAATGCTGGCGGGGCGCAGAATCATCGACAGATCCCACGGTTCGATACTCCGGACGGGACTGGTCTTCCTGGAACTTTCCGTTATTGTCTCCGGAGTTTATTATACCGACCTGTTCACTACCCTCGGTGATCCGGCGGTGAGATTTTTCAAACCCGTGCCCAGTTTTTACCCGGCGTTCGCACCGATTTCCCTGTTTCTGATTTCCGTTGCGCTCATTTTCGTCACCACCTTCATGGCGCTTAACAGGGCCGTCGCCATCACGTCCGACAATGTGCTGGTTTGCCTCGGGCGATCCTCCATGACCATACTTTTAGTTCACATCATCGTTGTAAGAGAATCCGCCGTGCGTCTCGGTTTCTGGCGATCCTTTTCCATTGAGGAAACGGCGCTTATCACGGCGCTCATCGTGATCTTTTTCGCAGCAGCAGCCCGTTTATGGCGGAAAGTTGACTACCGGTTCGGTGCCGAATGGACACTGCGCGCGATCAGCGGCAAAACAAGCTGACGAGGACG
>LQBH01000047.1 GCA_002030015.1 delta proteobacterium MLS_D | reverse complement strand
AGAATTTTGGAAAGCAGAGCGAGCGTTGGCTCGTTGACGCGGTTATAAATGAATCCCGGTGAATCTTTTTCGACGATGACCGGAACCTTGTTGATCTTCTGCGCCAGGTCGTAGCCGATCTGTATCGATTCATCGGATGACTTGTTGCCCCGCGTTACTTCAACCAGTTTCATCAATATGGCCGGATTAAAAAAGTGATAGCCAATGACCTTGTCGGGACGATTCGTGGCCGATGCTATGTCTGATATGCTGATGTTCGAAGTGTTGGAAGCCAGGATGGCGTGTTTCGGGGCATATTTGTCGAGTTCGGCGAAAACACTTTTCTTGAGATCGAGAATTTCCGGTACGGCTTCCACGATGAAGTCGGAATCTTTTACCGCTTCCTCGATATCGACCATCGGGATAAGCCGTGACAGGGCGTCATCAAAGGCTTCCTGCGTCATCTTGCCTTTTTCTACAAACCTGGCGAAGCTTTTTTTGATGCCCGCCACACCCTTGTCAACAAACTCCTGCTTAATGTCGCGCAGCACGACCGTATAGCCGCCCTGAAGAAAACAGGCGGCGATGCCGTGACCCATGTCTCCCGCGCCGACCATAGTAATTTTTTTGACATCATCAGCTTTCATGAGAATTCTCCTTTCTGAGATGAATCATTCACCCTTGAAGTTCGGTTCACGTTTTTCCATGAAGGCCGTAAATCCTTCCATAGCGTCTTTTGATCCCGAAACCGTCTGGGTGCCTTCCCATTCCACCTTTGTTCCCTCGTCGAGACCATTTTCGAGACCGACATTGACGGCTTTCAAAACAGCCTTTACCGCGAGAGGCGGTCTCTTGGCCAGGAATTCGGCCATTTCCATGACATCATTCATCAATTCGCCCGTCTTTGAGACGCGGTCGACCAAGCCGATTTCGAAAGCCTCCTGCGCGGTAATGCGCTTGCTGAAGAGAATCATCTCCAGCGCCTTCGATTTTCCGAGAATGCGCGGCATGCGCTGGGTTCCACCCCAGCCCGGAATGATTCCCAGATTTAATTCCGTGAGGCCGATCTTCGCGGTTTCAACCATGACGCTGAAGGTGGACGCCATGGCGAGTTCACAGCCGCCGCCGAAAGCGTAGCCGTTGACGGCCGCTATAACGGGCTTGGTGAAGCGGTCGATCCGCGTCCAGAGTTCCTGACCCTTGGGGCCGGTCTTGTTCGCGTTCGCCGCGTCTGAAACGTCAAACCCGGCGGAAAATCCCTTTTCACCCGCACCCGTGAGGATAAGGACGCGGACCTCCTTGTCCTGATCGACGTCATCGAGCACCTTCTCGATCTCGAGCAGCGTAGCCAGATTAATTGAATTCGCCGGAGGGCGATTCAAAGTGAGCGTTGCGATGTGGCCCTGTTTCTCATAGAGAATGTTCTCAAATTCCATGGTTGCTACCTCCTTTTGTGTTGATTGTATGTTTCGATACGGGCCGCCGAAAAAAACGGGAAAGATGAACGTTCATCTTTCCCGTATTTCCGTAGTTTCCGTCGTAAAGACAAGGATGAGGACTTGTGTTATCATTACTTACGCCTTTTTTCCGCCGACAACCGACTGCACAGCATGAATTTTTTACTGCCGTGTTTCCCCATACAAAAATACTGACCGAAAGTCAAGAAGATATAGCGGGCGTTTCAGAAGATCGGGATGCGCCGTAAAAGACCGCGGGCCGCCCTCGAAAATCTGTATCAGGAGACTGGATTTCGTGCCGCCTACGCGACAGAGACCCTTTCAAGTTCAGAGGCGATTCGTTTCAACCGTTCGAGATCGTTGTCGTCGAGTTTTTCGAGAAACGCGCGATCCGACAGTTTTTCACGCAAGATGCCGAGGCGCTCTTCCATGCCCGCTAGATGTTCCAGGAGCTCTTCGCCACGCCTGTCCGCACGTGCCGGCTCCACCGAACGCTTCGGAATAATATCCATCCGCCGCGTGAGCGTGACGGATTCTTTCCAGTCAGGTATGTGGGTTTCCAGACCGAGTTCGTTCCTGATTTTTTCAGCCAGCGCAACACTCGAACGTTCTTCCCCGTGTACCAGAAAGACGCGGGGATTTGATTCGCGAAATGAGCGCGCCCACTCAAGCAGTCCCTTCTGGTCGGCGTGAGCGGAAAACCCGCCGATGGTGAATACCCGGGCCTTGACGGCTATTTCTTCCCTGAAAATGCGAACGGTCTTCGCGCCGTCGACGATTTTTCTTCCCGTGGTTCCTTCAGCCTGGTATCCCACGATAATAAGACTTGATCCGGGGCGCCAGAGGTTATGTTTCAAGTGATGTTTTATTCTTCCGGCCGTGCACATGCCGTTTGCTGAAATTACGATAGCAGGCCCTTTCGTTCTGTTGATGGCGATGGATTCTTCCGCGGTCGGGGTAAAACGGAGAAGAGGCATGTCAAAGGGATCAAATCCATTTTCAACGATTGCACGGGCTTCTTCGTCGTAATATTTTTTATTTTTTCTAAAAATTTCTGTCGCTTTGATTGCTAACGGGCTGTCAAGATAAACGGGAATCTCGGGCAGGGCTCCTTCCCGCTGGAATTCACCCAGCAGGTAAAGGATTTCCTGCGTACGTTCCAGGGCGAAGGCCGGAATAATGACCTTTTCGCCCCGGTCGGCGGCGTAGTTGATTGCTTCAAGTAATTCGGCACGGCTTTCTTCGAAGGTACGATGGCACCTGTCACCATAGGTGGATTCCATAAAAAGGTATTGTGTGTCCGCTATTTCGTCGGGATCTTTCACGATAAGCTGGTTTTTATTTCCCAGATCTCCCGAGAACACCAGTTTTATTTCGCCTCCGTCGTCCGCGATCCACAGTTCGATGATGCAGGACCCCAGGATATGTCCGGCGTTTCTCAACCTCATTCGTATTCCCGGCACCGGCGAAACGATGATATCTCGTTCCACCGGTCTGATGTACCTGAGGCAGTCACGGACATCATCCGCGGTATACAGAGGTTCCACCGGTGCTTCGCCGCGCCGGGCGTTTTTTTTCGTTTGCCACTGGGCGTCCATGGCCTGCACGTGGGCGGAATCAAGCAGCATTATTTCGCAAAGTTCCGCCGTAGGAGGCGATGTAAAGACCGGGCCCCTGAATCCGTCCTTGACGAGCCTGGGAATGCGCCCGCTGTGGTCAATATGAGCGTGAGTAAGAATCATCGCATCGATTGCGGCGGGATCGAAACCCCAGTCTCCGTGATTCCTGCTTTCGATGACGGAGTTTCCCTGAAAGAGGCCGCAGTCGACAAGCAGGCGCTTTCCGTCCTTTGTTTCGATAAGAAAATTCGAGCCCGTCACGGTCCGGGCTGCTCCCAGAAATGTAACATTAATCATTAGTATGTTCTCCGGCGGCAGCGCCGCTCATGTGTACGCAACCAACCGTCAGAAAGGCGGCTGTATTTTGATGAAATCCGGGTTGTACGTGATGATGGCCTCCACAGCCCATCGGGCAAGGTCGCCCGTCACTTCCCGGCATTCCGTTCTCGCATCGTCGCCGCCGGTAAGCGCGGCGAATTCTTTGAGCGCCCTTGGATCGGTAAGGCGGAATGATTTTCCCCAGTGTTTGAACTGGACTTCCTGGCAGGTGATGTCGCCGTAGCGGGCCTTCATTTTTTCTCCAACTTCAGCCACCGCGCTGTTCACGGCAAGCATTTTCGTTATATCTCGCAGGTCATCCATGGAATAGCCGAAGCTGTAACTTACCGACGCGGCCGCACCGGCCATCGCCCCGCAGGTTCCGATCGACATGTTGCCGGTTCCGCCCGTCAGCCCGATGACGGCTTTCCATATTTCCTGCACCACCGGATCGCCGTCATAACCGACGGTGTCCATGACAGCGGCGAAAACAGTTGGAGCGCAGGCCCGCCACCGAGGGAGGTAGTCGTACCCGTTGCGGTACGCCTGGTCGGCAAGCAATTTCGCATCCTCTTTTTTTATTTTCATAAACCGAAACCTCCTTTTCTCTGATCGAACCGGCGATGGCGTTTTTCTTGATACCGGCATCTTTTCGTAAAACAAAAATAATATTTTGTTATTGCGGGATCGTCTGATCCAGCCTCCCTTTCAGCTCCGGCTTTTCAAAAGATTTTCCCGGCGCGACCGGTATTGAACACTACTCGCGTAAACGGCGATCGCGCGTTCCGCCGTTTCAAAACAGGGGAACCCGGCCTCGATAAACACCTGTATCAGGCCGGGATCGAAACCGGGGATGCTTATCATGATAAAGGGTTTGTTAAATTCCTCCCGTGCTGTGATCAGGGATTCAACGAAGAGCCTGTTGGATTCTTCGGTAATGCCGGTGCCTATGATAAAGACGGCGTCAACGCCCGGATCAGCGGCAACGGCCCGGCTTGCTTCGATATATATGTTCATTTCTAAAAATGCATTCATTCCAACGTCAACGGGATTTCGTATGCTCGTTCCCGTCGGTGGCAGCGCGGCTTTCAAAACCCGGGTCGTCTCCTGCGACAACCCGGCAAGTGTAAGTCCTTCACGGCCACAAGCCTCCGCCGCCGAAACCGCCAGTCCTCCCGGTCCCGATATAACGGCTACACGTTTTCCGTCGCTCGAAGGCAGAAGTGAAAAGCCGACCAGTGTGTCGACCCAGGCCTCGAATCCGTTCACCGGAACAACGGCGGTCTGTTTTTCAATGCCACGCCACAGCAGGGCGGATCCTCCCATCGCTCCCGTGTGAGAAGACGCTGCGCGGCGGCCTTCGGGAGTGAGACCCGCTTTCCACAGAACAATCGGTTTTTTGAGTGAAACATTCCGTATTGTCTCGAAAAGACGAGTGCCGTCACCGATCGTTTCAAGGTAGGCCCCTATTACACGTGTGTCCGGATCATCGCCGAGCCAGGCAAGAAAATCGGCGCCCGACAGATCGCACTCATTGCCGAGGCTCACGGCGGTACTGAAGAAGAGTCCCCGGGATGGAGCGATTCGGCAGAGGATATTGGCGATTGAACCGCTGTTTGAAACAATTCCCACAGGGCCGGGTTTTTTGGAAAGGCCGGGAGAAAAAGAGAGTCCCGCTTTGGGGGCGTAGATTCCCATGCAGTTGGGTCCGATGAGCCGCATGCCGCAGGTGCCGGCTGTTTGAACAAGTTCCTCTTCCAGACGTAGTCCGTCGCCGGTTCCCAGCTCTTTATACCCGGCCGTAAACAGAACGGCACCCTTGACTCCCTTGTGCGCGCATTCCCGCACCACCGAAAGGCATTCCCTTCCCGGAACGAGAATGACGGCAAGGTCGACCGGTCCGGGAATGTCGCTTACGCTGGGATAGGCTTTGATACCGTCGATTTCATCCGCCGAAGGATTGACCGGGTAGATGCGGCCGGGGAATTCCTGGTCGAGCAGGGCGGTAAGGAAGAGCTTGCCTGTCTTCAATTCCCTTGGTACGCCGATGACGGCAACGGAACGGGGATGGAGAATCTCGTCAATCGTCGCCGGGCGTGAACCTGATAGTTCCATTGCGTTCTCACTGAGTGAAAATGGGGGAAACCGCCCGACATGTACCTCCTTGCCGCGGGTATGTCAACCGTCAATGCCTGAGAGGCCGGGCAATTCGGTTTTTGCTTGCCTATTTTCTGCCGGCAAAGACCAGTCTTCCGCCGATGTGTCCCAGCGCGGCTACGAGAATCAGGAGGACGAGGTGAATAATGAAATAAAGACCGGGCGAGGTATCGACAACGTGCGGATTCAGAAGGCGCCAGCCGATCGCGAGAAGCCCGATAACTGAAAGCGCTATTCCCCCGTAGAGTTTGAACATGAAGGTAGGCGTCATGGCGGCCCTGTAGCGTGTTTTCCAGTTGTAGACGCCGGTGACGATGGCGAAAGGGGACATCACTATCGCCGTGCAGAGGAGATAAAACGCGGTCCGTTCGACGCAGGCGAAGTCGAACAGGATCGCCAGCACCAGGAAAAAGACGGCTGCGGGGATCAGACCGCTGGGGAAATGGACCATTATGGGATGAAACTGAAAGAAGGGGAATCGTTTAGCTATGAATCCAAGAAACCTGTTGTCGTGCATGAGGACGGGTTGGGGCTGCTTGTTTTCAGAAGTGTTTCCGCCGACCTGTTTTTGATCGGCGTTGTTCTTGCCGTTGCCGGCCTTTTCCGCCTCCAGCTTTTCGAATTCAGAAGCGGGGGCCGAGCAGACGGGACACGTATCGGGAGGACGATCACCTTCATGAATGTACCCGCAAACGTTGCATATCCATTTTGCCATGACATATCTCCCTTCGATGGTCTCCCGTGTTTTCGTCATGCCCGCGGCGCTTCGAGGCCGGGCACTCCATGAAAAAAATTATCCTCGCATGCTGAACCCGTTGCATTAAAAAATATTTTTACCATCTTGTCCGCGGAAAGTGGAGAAGTATTTGAGCCAGAAGCGCCTTCGGGCGGGGTACTTTCTGCCGGGACCGTCTTCGACAAGCGAGGGATAATCACTGCTGCAGGCGCTGTCGAAGGAGCGTGTAGCGCCGCTGGGTCCTGTCGTTCTTGACGGCAATTGCCAGCGCCTTTTTGGTTCCGATCAGAACAACCAGTTTTTTGCCCCGTGTCACAGCCGTATACAGCAAGTTTCGTTGCAGCATCATGTAATGTTGTGTCGTAACCGGAATTACCACCGCGGAATATTCGGAGCCCTGGCTCTTGTGAACCGTTACGGCATAAGCAGGAGCCAGTTCATCCAGTTCCGTGAAATCATAGACCGCCGACGACTGGTCGTCGAAAAGCACTCGAATATCCTGCTGTTCCTCGTCGACGGACACAATCCTTCCGATGTCGCCGTTGAAGACTTCCTTGTCGTAATTATTGACGACCTGAATGACCTTGTCGTCGATCCGAAATGTTCTGCCTCCGCGGGTAACACCGTCCTCGCGGGGATTGAGCGCTTTCTGCAGTTCATTGTTAAGGTTTGCCACACCCAGCGTGCCTCGGTTCATGGGAGTAAGCACCTGGATATCGTCGACGGGGTCGAATCCGAAGCGCGACGGGATCCGTTCGCAGACAAGTCGAAGCAGGATGTCCAGTACCTTTTCGGGATCTTCCTGCTCTATAAAATAAAAGTCGGATAATCCGTTCCGAATCGTGCTTATGTCCGGAAATTCACCCCTGTTGATCCGGTGAGCGTTCATGATGATGGCGCTTTCCCTGGCTTGTCTGAACACTTCTGTCAGTTCCACCACGGGTAGTTTTCCTGATTCGATAGAGTCCTTCAAAACAGCACCGGCGCCGATCGACGGAAGTTGGTTGACATCACCAACCAGGATAAGGGCCGACCGTTGAGGCAGTGCCTCGAGCAGGTGATGCATGAGCACGATATCGATCATGGAGGCCTCGTCGACGATCAGGAGGTCGCATTCCAGTGGTCGAAGCCTGTTTCTCTGAAAGCCGCCTTTCCTGCCGCTGAATTCAAGAAGCCGGTGAATCGTCTTCGCCTCACGGCCCGTGCTTTCTTCCAGGCGTTTAGCCGCTCTTCCCGTGGGCGCGGCCAGCATGATTTGATATCGCCCGGTATCGTGCATGGCCAGGACGGCTCGTACGATTGTCGTTTTGCCGGTACCCGGACCGCCGGTGATGATCATGACCTTGCAGGAAGCCGAAGATCGCATGGCCTGAACCTGCTGAGGGGCGGGGTCGATGGAAAGAGTCCTTCGGGCCCGGACGAGTGCGTCGTCGACATCAAAGCCCCGTTCAGGCGGAGGAGTTGCTATCAGTGCGTTCAGCCGCTCCGCCGTGCGGACTTCGGCGAGATGGAAAGACGGAAGGTACACGGCGCGGTGATCCGGATGACCCTGTTCATCAATAATAATTTTGCCCCGCGTGTGCAGTGAGCGAAGTGCCTTTTCCACAACAGGCTCTTCTACTTCGAGGATCGCGCGTGATTCTTCGAGTAACTCTTTCTCCGGGTAGTAGACATGTCCCTGGTCTGCCAATCCGTTCAGGACATACAGAACACCGGCCTCCGCTCGTTTGACGGACTCGCGGTCGAAGCCTATCCGCCGGGCGATCCTGTCGGCCGTGAGAAACCCGATGCCGGTGATGTCCGTGGCAAGCCGGTAGGGATTCTCGCTGACGATTTCGATGGAATCATTTCCATACTGTTTGAATATTCTCGCCGCGTAGGAGGGGCTGACGCCGTGACCCTGAAGAAATATCATGACCGAACGAATATTTTTTTGTTCACGCCAGGCCTTTTTTATAATGTCCAGGCGGTGTTTCCCGATGCCGGGAATTTCCATGAGTCGTTCGATATTATTTTCAATGACGTCAAGTGTTCCGGGGCCGAACTTTGCGACAATTCGTTTCGACATGACGGGGCCGATACCCTTGATCAATCCGGATCCGAGGTACTTCTGAATGCCCTGAACGGTGGCGGGAACGGATGTGCGGCAGGATTCGACCTTGAACTGGCGGCCGTAACGGGGGTGACTCGTCCATTCGCCTGTCATGTCGATAATTTCGCCGGGCAGAGGGTTGATCATGGGACCGACACAGGTGATAAGAGTGCGCTCGCCTCCGATCCTCACGCGGGCGATGGTAAACCCCGATTCCTCGTCGGTGTAGGTTACCCGGTCAATCTGTCCCCTGAGTTCAGCCATGTCAGCCGAGAAATTTCCGTATGTGGGCCGCTTCAAGCATTATGGCCTGAAGAGCGGGTGTATGCCCTTCCTTAAGCGCTCGTATAAATCGTGTTGTCACATCCCGATGATCTTCGTCGACAACAGTTGTTCCCCAGTCCAGTTTCAGACGGGAGGTTATCTCGCCGGGAAGGATGTCGAGCACCTCCTCATTGAACCAGGACATGGCGGTTTCCATGTCGAAATCAAAATTGACGTACGTTTCTTTAAGTTCGGCCAGTTCGTCGGACGACAGGACCGCAAGACCGAGAATTTCGGGTGGAAGACCGATAGAATAACAGGCGGCGCAGAAACTGATCACTCGGGGCAGGGTAATATCTTCAACGCTGCGGGAATAGCCGAAGAGCCCGACATGGAGCTTTCTCGTCCTTCTGGGCGGCACGAAAGAGGCGATATGGTTTACGAGGGGCGCCAGGTGGCGTATCAATTCCTGGTATTCGCGGGAAACTTTGTCGATTATGCGGATGCAGACGCCCTCGTCGATTTCGGGTGCGTTGGTCATTTCTCGTTCAGAGAGGCG
>LQBH01000046.1 GCA_002030015.1 delta proteobacterium MLS_D | reverse complement strand
AGAAGGACCGGTTCGTGGCCGCCTTTTCGCGCGGCGCGCCGGTAATAATCGCGAAGCACGTCCCGGTAACGCGGGTGGGCACAGTTTTCAATAATGCTCACCGCCCGTTCACGAGGATCGAGGCCCCGCAGGTCGGCAAGTCCCTGCTCGGTCACAATGACATGGACTTCGTGCTCCGTGTGGTCCACATGAGTGACCTGCGGCACAATGCGTGAAATTTTTCCGCCCCGCGCCGTCGACGGCGTCATGAAAACCGAGAGAAGGGCGTTTCGCGAAAAATCGCCCGATCCGCCGATGCCGTTCACGACGTCTCCCCCGCCGACGTGACTCGAATTGACATTTCCGTAAATATCAGCCTCGACGGCGGTGTTCATGGCCACAATCCCAAGTCGGCTTACCACCTCGGCGCTGTTGCTCACTTCCAGCGGCCTGAGAATGATTTTTTCACGGTATCGTTCAATGCCGCGGTAAAAACGTTCAAGACCTTCCGGCGACGGCGTCAATGAGGTGCCCGAAGCGGCACACAGCTTTCCTTCGTCGATAAGATCGAAGATGGCGTCCTGTATCACTTCGGCCCAGAGGGTGATTTCCTCCCAGTCGCTTTCCGCCATCCGCCGCATGACAATGTTGGCCAGTGTGCCCACTCCTGATTGAAAGGGGGGCAGGTCGTCGCAGAGTTTTCCCCGAATGTGCCGGTCGATGAAATCAATAAGATGGTCGCCGATGGCACTGGAAATATGGTCGGCCGGAAGCAGCAGCCGGGTACCGTCTTTGATGTCACAGGGGCAGACGGCCGTGATTTTCCGCAGATCACAGGGGATGGCCGTCGTCCCCGCCCGCTGGGACGCTTCGGTGATCGGTATGGGACACCGACGTCCGAACGGTTCGGGAATATAAATATCGTGCATGCCCTCAAGTTCCATGGGCTGCGTCGTGTTGATCTCAACGATGATCCGGTCGGCCTCCCGGACAAACGTGGCCGAGTTCCCCACGGACGTTGTCGGGATGACGCCGCCGTCTTCCCTGATCGCGGCGGCCTCGATCACGGCAACGTCGATGTGCCCCAGGTAACCGCACCGTATCTGATCGGCCAGCCTGCTCAGGTGGATGTCCTGGTACATGATGCGGCCCTCGTTAACGGCCCTCTGAATAACGGGACCCGTTTGATAGGGATAGCGCCGGGCGATACCGTCCAGTGAAGCCAGCGCTTCGTCCAGCTCCTCGCCCACGGAAGCGCCGGTGATGAGATTGATACGTATCTGTTCCCCGTCATGTATCCGCCCGGCGAGAGCGAGAGGAACCGCCTTGGGGTACCCGCAGGCGGTGAAGCCGCTGCACGCCACCGTCATACCGTTTTCGATAAAACGTGACGCCTCGTCGGCGCTCATTACGACACGTTTCAGGCTATTGTTGAAAATCCGGTTTTCTATGTTCACGTTGTTCCACCCTGTCAACAATAATGTTATTTCCGCCGGCAATCAGCGCGCGAAACCAGACTGTCCATATAAATCAGATCTTCCGCCGCGCTATCGACGAAAAGGTTGTATCCCCCGTTCACCCGTGCTAGCATTGACCACGATTATCGGCACCCCTCATTACACACCAAAGGAGATTAATAATGGTCGACACTGTACTCGAGGGCCTTTTCCGCATAAAAGTCCCTCTCCCCAACAGCCCCCTCAAAGAACTTAATTCATACGTCATCAAGGGGGACAAGCGCAACCTCGTCATCGACACGGGATTCAACCGCGAGATCTGTTACGACGCAATGAAGAAAGGACTTTCCTCCCTGGACATCGATCTTTCGAAAACAGATTTTTTCATCACGCACATGCATGCCGATCATGCCGGTCTTGTCGCCCGCCTGGCCACTGATACGAGTACAATTTATTTCAGTGAAATCGACGCGCGGGTTTACCGGGGCGAAGACAACTGGCGGCTCATGCTTGATTACGCGGGCAAAAACGGCTTTCCCGCCGACGAACTTGCCAACGCTCTCAGCAACCATCCCGGTCTCAAGTACAGCCCCAGGGATCTTCCCGAGTTTACGCTTGTTCACGACGGAGACATGATCACCGTCGGCGACTTCCGACTGAGGTGCCTGTGGACACCCGGTCACACACAGGGTCATATCTGCCTCTTCGACGAGCGAAAACGCCTGCTTTTCTCAGGTGACCATGTACTATACGATATCACGCCTCACATCGAATCATGGGCCTACCAGATCAACTCGCTTCAGGACTATATGGACAGCCTCGATCGAGTGTACGACCTGCCGGTGGACATGGTTCTTCCGGGGCACAGAAGTTTCTTCAGCGATCTCAAGGGCAGGATCGACGAACTGAAGGACCATCACCAGCACCGGGCCGGAGAAGTACTGAACGTGATGAACGGTCGCGCCCTTACCGCGTACGAAATAGCCGCGGGCATGACCTGGGACATTGATTGCGAAAAATGGGAAGACTTCCCCATCGCCCAGAAATGGTTCGCCACCGGCGAAACCATCGCCCATCTGCGTTACCTCGAAAGTGAGGGAAAAATAAATCGCAACGCTGAGGGAGCGGTGGTAACCTTTTCCGCTCTCTGACGGAACGCGGCCGGGGTGAAGAAAACCGCGGGCGGCCTTCCTCCCGGCCGCCCTGTTCCTGCCTGTTCTTTTTTAAAAAAACAGCATCCCCAGCGACTCGGCGACGCAGGCCGGCTTTTCCTGTCCCTCAATCTCTATCGTGTGTGTTGTTGTCATGAGGACACGGTCGCCCGGCCTTTCCTCCAGATCGGTAAGCACAACGCGGTCGCGGATTCTTGAACCCGAAGGAACGGGATTGAGAAAACGCACTTTGTTGAGACCGTAGTTGATCGACATCTTCGCGTCTTCAAAGCGGACAGGCATCTGGTAACTGAAAAAGGGAATATGGGAAAGCGTGAGAAACCCGTGCGCGATCGTGGTTCCGAAGGGTCCCGCCGCCGCTTTCTCGCGGTCGACATGGATCCACTGGTGATCCCTGGTGCAGTCGGCGAATGCGTCAATCCGGTCCTGGTCGATATCCGTCCAGTCGGAACAGAAAACTTCCTTCCCGATGAGATCTTTTTTTGCTTCGATGGCTGTTGCTGTTGACATGATTCAACTCCTTTTCGTGTCTGTGTATTAATAAAAATATTTTTTCGCGCACCCGATCATCACACCGGTCCCATGTATGTAAAGGCTTTCGTCACGGGACTCAGAATGAAGAAACCGTGCGTTTCGTCATCAAAGGCACCCTCGGCTTCCATCGCGTCGGTGATCGCTTCCACCTGCGACGGCTGAATGATCATGGTAATGCACTCCCTGGCGGGCGAAATGCCGGCATCCCCGAACCGCCGTCTTCCCGCGTAATGCATGCGGCTTGTGGTCGCGCCGGGCGCCCCGGCCTCAACGGCCGCATTGACGAGGTTCTCCCCCTTGCCCTCGTCACAAATGCAGTTCAGACACTGTAACCCGCGAAGGTATGTCCGCGGCGCCTTGCCGTTGACCTGCAAGTCTTCTCCGACGGTCCGCCACCGTGAATCTCCTTTCATCTCGTCGATGGCCGCGACAATTTGTTCCACACTTGCCGCGTGCTGGTGCCTCCCGCGGAAGACCTTCATGTTGAGCAACCCGCCTTCAAGTGGGAAGAGATGAATAAAACCCATCCCCGGCTGATCCAGCTTTGTCACGTCGATGATGATATCCATGATCGTTTCCGCGTCATAGGACGTGGCCGCGAACAGGGCAATTTCCTTTTCCGCGTCGATGGTGATGCGGAGCAGGCCGAGCTTGTCCCTGAGTCCCGTCCCCCTGCCGAACGTAATAAACGGAACACAGGCACCGGTTTCCAGGGCAACCCTGGCCACGGCCTCGCCCTGCCCCCGCTGGACAATGCAGCATATTCCCGTCAGTCCGTCCCGCAGCCGGGCCGGACCGTCGGGAAAAGAATCTTCGGACATGCACACGTTTCCCGAAGGATCGCACAATTCATGGGCGCGTGAAATAACGACCTGCTCGACCAGGACGCTTCCGCGGCCGGGACGGGAAAGATCGGCGCCTCTTATCATTACATTTGCCACCGATCTACCCCACGAAGGAGGAACGAAAGCGATCACCCTGTCGGCCGGATCATCCACGATACCATGCTCGAAAATAAGACCGAAAGGCGCCCTGCGCTTATGAAGTGTCACGGAACGGGAGGGCATGACATAATATTCCATCAGTCCGGCCTTATGAAGCTCTTTCGTCACCTCGCCCGTCAGGTTCCGGTGAAAAAGGCCCGTTACCTTCGCCGAGGGTACCTGCTCAATCATAGACCACCTCCGGAACGGACGGTTCCCGTTCCCCGCCCAACGCCCTTCTCCGTTTCCAGTTCACCACCAGCCCGACCAGGAGCACCGACAGGATAGGGCAGACGGAAGCAGCCGCGAGAATGCCGAAGCCCTCAATGCCGCCTACCTGTGAACCGATGCCGAGTCCCATGGCAAGCACCAGGGGAACCGTCACGGGACCTGTGGTCACGCCCGCGCTGTCCCAGCCGATGTTGACGTATTCCTCGGACGACAGTGCCGTGATCAGTAAAAGCAGGACGTAGGGAGGCAGAATAAGCCACGCCAGGGGCACGTTCCAGATTATTTTGGCGACCCCCAGAACGATTCCCGCACCGACGCCCACGGCCACGGCCTGTATGAGCGTCGTTTTTCTGAACGTTCCAACGGTCAGCTCCTCAACAGTGACGGCCAGGGCGTTCAGCGCCGGTTCGGCCAGTGTCGCTCCGTATCCCATAATAAAAGCGAAGAGCAGCAGCACCAGGATGCCCGAAAATCCTCCCCACCCCTCGAAGATCGGTCCTCGAAGCGGCGTGAATGTGTACGTTCCCGATTTCTCGTCATAGCACGCGGGATCGTACGGGACTGTCTTCACGTTCTCCCCTTCCTGTCGCATGAAAAAAAAGGAGGTGCGCTCGCCTTCGCTTGTCAGGGCCGTGACCACTGTCCCGGGGTCGAAATTCGTTACTGTCGATCGTTTTTCTTCAAGAGGAACGCTCTTGAACAGCGCCGGCAACTTCCCGCCCACCTGGTTTCCCAGCCTTGCAAGCCCCAGTTCTATTCCCACGGTCAGAAAGGCCATGCCGACGAAGGCCAGCAGGATGCCCAGCATTACTTCGTCCGCGCGGGGCAGTTTTTCACGCAGGACCAGCACAAGCACGACCAGCAGAAAAATCGTAAGCGGTATAATCGCCCTGGCCGAAGCCGCAACGGCCGAGCGTGCCAGGTCGCCTGTTTCCAGCGATGACACATCATCGCGAAAATAGCGGTTGACGGCCTCACGCAGTGCTTCTTCTGTTCCAAAGACAGCACGGCGCTGAGATTCCGACCCCCTCTCCACGGCCCAGCGGCGCAGCACCTCGGGATCGGAGCCGAAAACCGCCGACCGTGCTTCCTCGTCTTCAGTCATTCGGCCCAGTTCCCGCAGCATTTCCTCCCTGCCTCCTTCGAAGAGAAGGGCCTGGCTTTCTTCCGACGCCGTGCGGAAAGCGTAAGCGCGCATGGCATCGCGGTTTTTAAAGAGGGTTTCCGCGGAAGAGCGGTTCCCGGGACCGAAAAAAAAGGTTTCTTCCATGGGTTGAGGAACGGAAGACCCGAGGAAAACCGACAGTATCAACACAGCCAGAATAGGTAAAAGCGACGCCAGGGTCACCACGCCGAAGCCGCTTCCTCCTCCCGAAGGAGAGCCTGATACGACCCGGCTGATGCCGACACCCAGGGCAAGCACCAGTGGAACGGTCACGGGGCCGGTCGTCACGGCACCGCAGTCCCAGGCAAGACCCGTAACGTGACGAAGATTCGGATCAAACCAGGCCCAGGCGGACAGGACCACGAGACCTCCTACCAGGACATAGATGAATGGTTTCAATGAGAGGTTGTACATAAACCGGAGCATGCCCGCCATTACGGCGATCCCGACTCCGATGGCGACGGCGTAAACCAGAAAATCGGCATGCTTGTTGAGCAGCAGAAACAGGAGAGGCGCTTCCCAGGCCAGGACCGAAGAGCCGGCCATGCGAAGGATGCCGATAGCCGGTTCGGCAAACGTGGCGCCCACGCCGAGAATAAATGAAAAGGCGAGAATGACGGTGATTCCTGACTTACGGGGAAGCCGCAGGCCTATGGCCTCCCCGAGCGACATGAGCCCCAGGAAAAGCCCTTCCAGAAAAAGCGTAAGTCCGAGTATGACGATAACGAGTCCCGCGGAAATAACGAGGGCGTCGTCGACGGCGAGCCGCAACACGAGGGCCTGAAAAAGAAGCAGGTAGACGATGATGAGCCATACGGATTGTACCTGCGCCCTGATCCGTTTCCAGACGTAAGGCACGATCAGCATCATGGCCCGGCGGAACCCGATGTGGATTTTTTTTTCTGTAGGTTGTCTGGGTGCTTCCATCGTCACCGATCCCGCCGGAAGTGTTCCCGCATTCCCCGTATATACGGTTCACCCCGTTCGGTGTCAAGCAAAGACACTCCCTCCACAAGCCGCGATTGGCTTAGCCTGTTCGTGGTACAGACAGTTCAAACCCTGTTAATTCTGCACGATACGTGCTGTCCGATACACATTCAGACCGAACCATCACGGTTGCTGCAATAACAGAACAAGCTGAAAATCACCCTCTCCCTTGAAGGGAGAGGGCCGGGGTGAGGGTGAAAAAATAACGTTATTATCCCCCTCCCCTTCATCCCCTCCCTCCAGGGGAGGGGACAATGATTTGGGAAGACTCTCCCTGCAGGGGGGGAAATGATTTGGGAAGACTCTCCATGCAGGGGGCGGGAACAGAGAAAATGTGGTCTATCGCCCATAGCCTATCGCCTCTCTGTTATATCCTTTGATTTTGCATGCTGTGATTTTGCATACCGCTGACTCGATAATGTGCTCTACAGAAAAGCAATCGCGGATTGTGGAGGCGCGCATTCTTTTGACAAAAATTTCGAATTAGGATATAGATATTCAACTTTTTTGCGGAACAACGGTCAGTGATCCCTCAGAAAAGTGGGTGCGACTGTCGTACCGTTTCTGTCAGGGTGCCACGTTGTTCAACCGTCCGGGCAATGATTTATTGCACGCTCTATCAAGCGATGTCTTCTTTACATATTCGAAAGGTCTCATCCCGATCGGCGCGCAGACGAACAAAAACGGAATTATATGAATGTACAGGTGACAGTACGACCGTAAAACCATGGAAGGGGGGAACATCATGGCGCGATGGAAGTACAAGACAAGTATCGTCGACCTGGAGCACATCATTCCGCCCGAGGCGATTTCCTGTAATGATACGGGAAGCTGTGTCGTTGACGGCATACCGGGCGGCCAGGACAAACTGGAAGGAATTTTGGACAGGGAGGGGGAAAGCGAGTGGGAGCTGGTTCAGTGCCAGGCCCACGGCGGAAAGCTTCTTTGCATATGGAAACGGGAAATCAAGGAAGCGTTCGCGAGTTGAACGATTGCCGTATCCATCGGCCCTCGTCCCGCCCGAGTGTGAGTGGGGTGCGACAAGGAACGACGGGAAAGCGACGGATCCGGCTTTAAAACACTGCAAACAGAGGAGGTATTGATTTATGGCTTTCAACCCCCCGGCAAAAATGGTCGCCCTTGTCGGCAACGCGGGTGTCGGCAAGGCAAAGCTTTCCGTTTTCAACCTGTTGCTTCGAGGATTCATGGCGGGCGCCTACATCGCCATCGGGGCGGCTCTGTGCACCGTCTGTATCACGGGCATTGGCACACCAGGCATCTCCAAGCTGGTCGGAGGAGCGGTATTCCCCGTCGGCCTGATCGCCATCGTCCTCACCGGCATGGAGCTCTTTACCGGTGACTGCATGATCGTTCCCATGGCCGCGATGATGAAAAAGGTCACCTGGGGCGCCGTTATGAGAAACTGGGTATGGGTCTACATCGGCAACCTGGTGGGCTCGCTTGCCTACGCTTATATCATGGTCCTGGGCCCCTTCGTGAGCGGACAGTCCGACGGTTCCATGGCGGTCAACGCCTTCGGCATGACCGCGGTGGGTATCGCGACGGGAAAAGTCCTCGAATACAAGGTCGTCGGCGCCATGGGTCTCTGGTCCTGTTTCCTGAAAGCCATCGGCTGTAACTTTCTGGTCAACATAGCAATTCTCTTGGCTATCACGGCCGATGACGTGATCGGAAAGTTCTTCGGCATCTGGTTCCCCATCATGGCGTTCGTTTCATCGGGATTCGAGCACTGCGTGGCCAACATGTACTTTCTCCCCGCAGGGAAATTCCTGTGCGACCTGCACCCGTCGGTCATAGCGGAAAAAGGGGGACTCCTGATGGCCAACGGCGGTCTTTCCTGGGCTGATGTCTGGCTGTGGAATCTCATCCCGGTTACAATAGGCAATATCGTCGGCGGTTTTCTTTTCATCGGGGTCACTTATTTCCTGATGTTCAGAAAGGATCTGCCCGCCGAATAGGAACATCGATGTCGGCACTATCATGGGTAGCATTTATCATATGCGCGGCGGCGGTCGCCCTTCACTATCATTCGACGGGCGATTCACGCTTCCTGCTTTACGCCGTTCCCGCCCTGGCTCTGCTCCTGGTCATTCCCATGACCCTGGCCTGGATGAGCCGCCGGAGCTTCGCGCAGGCGGAGCAACGGTTTGAACCGAAGGCACGGAACTGCGACATAGGAAAAATATCACCGGCGATGATCGGTGAAGTGGTACGGATATCGGGCGAGGTCCGGAAAATCAGCTTCAAGTGGTTGAACAGGCCCCACTTCCACATCAGGGACGCAACGGCGCAGATACGGGTTATCATGTTCACCGCGCCCGCCAACGACGTTTCGGTGGGAGACAGGGTGGAATCAGTCGGCGTTGTGATGAAGTATCCGTTGACGAAAACCCGGCTCGTTATCTCCGCCGTCAGCGTCAAAAGAATTGAACGATAAGGAGACTATCATGGACGGAAGAGAGGGAAGATGTACTTTTGGGTTTCTCCTGCTCGGGCTGGCGCCCGTTATGGCAGCGGCGGGAGGAAGCGCAATCGCGGTATTTGTCTTTATCCTGGGATTGCTGGTCGCCCTTACTGCGGCGTTTGCCTGACGTCCGACGACCGCACTGAACAGGCCCGCATGAGGGTCGTCCAGCTGTTGTACACCGGCGGCGCCCCGGTTGTGATCCGGGGCGCCGTTCCTCGTTCTGAAAAGAAAGCGAGTTCCCCGCAGTCATGAACCATTCGCCGGCTATAATCGTCATCGGCGGCGGTCCCGCCGGCATGATGGCGGCAGGACGCGCCTCTGAACGAGGGGCCGCGGTGACGCTCGTCGAAAAAATGGAGCGTCCCGGACTGAAACTGGGAATCACCGGCAAGGGACGCTGCAACATCACCAACGACCGGCCCCTGGATGAATTTCTTCCTCATTTCGGAGCGGGTGGGCGTTTTCTCAAGCCGAGCTTTTACGAATTTTTCGCACCCGATCTCCTGACGTTTCTCGCGTCACTGGGCGTAAAAACCGTAACGGAACGGGGGAACCGCGTATTCCCGGCGGGAAACCGGGCACGTGAAGTTGTGGACGCGCTGGTGAACTGGACCGGTAAAACCGGTGTCGTGACAAGGACGCGGGCCGGGGCAGTTGAACTGCTTTACGAAGGAGGCAGAATAGCCGGCGTCACGGTGGAACAGGCGCGCAAAGGACAGAAAAAAATGTTGCCCGCCGACGCGGTGATCCTGGCGACCGGCGGCGCAAGCTACCCGCTCACGGGGTCAACCGGCGACGGCTACCGGCTGGCCCGCTCCGCCGGCCATGCCATCGTACCGGTCAGGCCCGCTCTCGTCCCACTGGAAACGGAATGCCGTAATATTCAGGGCCTTAACGACCTGGCCCTGAAAAATGTCGCCCTTTCCCTTCGCGTAAACGGTCGAAAGCCGGTCCGCGAATTCGGTGAAATGCTTTTTACTTCCTTCGGTGTTTCAGGACCGGTCATTCTCACCCTCAGCGGCCGGGCCGTTGACGCCCTGAACGCCGGCTTGAAGGTGGAACTTTCCATCGATCTCAAACCCGCCCTTGACGACAAAAAGCTCGACGCCCGCCTGCTCAGGGACTTGGCGAACAACCCTAAAACGAAGTTTGACACCCTGCTCAGAGGTCTCCTCCCGCCGTCCCTTATTCCCGCATGCCTCGACATGACGGGCATACCCGCCACGAGGACGGCAAACCAGGTCACGGCGCGCGATCGGAGAGCGCTCCGTCTCTGGCTGAAGGATTTCAGGCTTTCCGTAACGGGGCATCGTCCCATCGACGAGGCGATCGTCACGGCGGGCGGCGTCAGCCTGCGGGAAGTGAACCCCAACACCATGGAATCCCGATTGGTGAAGGGACTCTTCTTCGCCGGCGAAGTGCTCGATGTCAACGCCGACACGGGAGGGTACAACCTGCAGGCCGCCTTTTCCACGGGACATCTGGCGGGTATCGCCGCAGCCGAAACGGCAAAAAAAATAACGTAGCCGCATTTTTAATCTGTCTTTTCACTTCAATCCGCTATACATAAATACAATGTTATCGTATGCATGGGAGGAACAAGGATATGCGAATGGACACGATAGGGTTATTCGAATGGGAAGAAGAACACGAGCGTTTAATCCGCGTGATCACGATCCCCCTGCTCGTTCTGTTCCTGGCCGGCGTGTACCTGTTTGTGTACACCACCGGCGGAATCAAGTTCGTCTATTCCCACACCATGTATGTACCGATCCTCCTGGCCGGTTTCGCTCTCGGAATCAAGGGGGGTGTCGCCTTCGGCATGCTGGGCGGTATCGTTCTGGGACCGTTCATGCCGATTGAAGTACAAGCCCGCGAATACCAGGACACACTCAACTGGGTTTACCGCGCCGGAATATTCACGCTCATCGGCTTCCTGACGGGAGCCGCCGCCGACGGTTTCCGTTTTTACATACACCATCTCAAAACCCTTTCGTGCGATCTCGAAACATCGAACAGAAACCTGCAACGTCTCGATGAACATTACCGGTTGAGCTTCCAGAACGCGTCGGACATTATCTGGACGACCGACACTGAGTTAACCATTTTAAAAATATCACCGAGCGTGGAAAAATTTCTGGGCTATACTCCCGAAGAACTTACCGGCAGGTCGCTCGCCGAACTGTCAAAAGCTCTGCAGCCAGGTGCGATCGGCCGGGCGATGAACGAACTCAAGGAAGTGCTTCGAGGAAAAACCGTCTCTTCCTCCGTATACCGGCTTGTCGCAAAGGACGGTTCCGTCAGGTACGGCGAGTTCAGCAGTTCCCCCATCTGGCAGGACGACCGGGTCACGGGTGTTGTCTCCGTTCTTCGAGATATCACCGACCGAAAGAATGCAGAAGAGGAGCTCGCCGAAACGTTCACGAAAACCAGGAAAGCCCTGGACGCGACCGTCGCCGTCATGGCGGCGACGGTCGAGGTGCGGGACCCTTACACGGCGGGACACCAGCGCAGGGTGGGAGACCTCGCACGGACCATCGCCGTAAAAATAGCCATGCCCGATGACCAGATCGAGGGGATATTCACGGCGGGAAAAATACACGATCTGGGCAAAATATCGATTCCGGCGGAAATTCTCAGCAAGCCGGGTATATTGACGGATACGGAGCGCATGCTCATCAAAACCCATCCGCAGTCGGGGTATGATCTGCTGAAGAACATTGATTTCCCCTGGCCCGTGGCGCGAATGGTTCTCGAACATCATGAACGCATGGACGGTTCAGGCTACCCGGATGGATTAACCGGCGACCAGCTTCTTCTCGAATCGAGAATCCTGGCCGTGGCGGATGTCGTGGAAGCCATCGCGTCGCACCGCCCGTACCGGCCGGCCCTTGGAATCGACGCCGCCCTGGAAGAGATTACTGAAAAAAGAGGCGTCATCTATGATCCCGATGTCGTGGACGCCTGCGTTCAACTGTTCAGAGAAAATAATTATCAGTTCGTGGATTGACGGGCAGGGGTAAACAGAACTTCGAGCCATGTAATGCGGGAATTATCAAAAGCGGCTCAGGAACCTTCGCCTTCTTCATCAACCCGCGTTATCTCGAGAATCCTGTCCACATTGAACATGCGCTCTCCGCCGCGCATGCGGCACCAGGCGGTCATGCCGAGAAAAGGATGCCCGTTGTACGACCGATCTCCCACGGCGAGCGGCCTCACTCGGCGCCGTGATTTTTCGTCTTTTGCTTTTAGATACAGAATGTCGAGGTCTTTTCCGCCGCCGATGGCATCGCGGATCAGGGCGAGCTTTTCATCACGGGAGCATTGTTTTTCCGCCTTTTCATATTGCAGGCCGGTGAGAAACCGCACGATTTTCCAGTCCATAAGGATATGGCTCTTCCTGACCGGCTGTTTCAGAACGATTCCCTCCAGCGAAACACAGCGCGAAAGCGCCACGTACATCTGCCCGTGGGCGAAGGTGCCGCGGCCCACGTCAATGAAGACCCGCTCGAAGGTTTTCCCCTGACTCTTATGAATCGTCACGGCGAATGCGAGGCGGACAGGGTATTGGATAAAAGATCCCACCGGTTCCGAGGCAAGTTCTTTCCCCTTCAGAAAATACCGGTAGATCTCCCACGTGTAGGGTGCGATTTCCACCTCGAAGCCGTTGTCGAGCGACGCGTTGATGACCTCGCCGCCTTCGCCGTCGTCCTCGAATCCGGTGACTTTCCCGATGGTGCCATTGATCCACCGCCCGTAAGAATCATTGTTGAGCAGCATGATCTGGGCGCCTTCTTTCAGTTTCAACTCTTCCGCCGTGGGCAGATATTCCTTCTCGAACTTCCCCTCGACGTATCCGCACGCCGTCCACGTCCTGCCGGGCAGACGGGCGAGCCGGCCTTCGTTGATCTCGTCGGCCGTTTTATTGATGCCCGTGAGCGCGATATAAAAATCGTCCTCCGGCGGCTCGAAGGCGGGATCACAGCGGCTGTTCAAAATCGCCAGGTCTTCGTCGGTAACGGTGCGGTTACGGATTCCATTGAGCAGGCGGAGAAACTCGCCGTCTTTCTGACGGTACACCCTTTCCAGTTCCACAAATTCCAGGTCCAGTCCCTGGAACGCCCGGGCGCTGAAAAAATAGGGACTTTCGTAGTGCTCTCGAAATATTTCCCGTTCCCGACCGGTGACAACCGGCGGCAACTGGTACAGATCGCCGATGAAGATCATTCTGACGCCGCCGAAGGGGAGCTTTTCGTCGGGACCGTTGTAGCGAAGGAAACGATCGACACAATCGAGCAGGTCGGCGCGAACCATGGAAACCTCGTCAATCACGACAGCTTCGAGTTTCTTGTACACCGTGGGTTTGTCTTCATCGGAACGCTTTTTCTTTCTGATCGACGAAGGAGTCACGTTGGGCTTAAAATGAAAGAAAGAATGGATCGTCTGGCCGCCCACGTTCACGGCCGCCACTCCCGTCGGCGCCAGGATCACCACTTTTTTCTTCGTGTAGAATCGAAAATACTGCAGCAACGTCGATTTCCCGGTGCCGGCCCTGCCCGTGACGAATACATGGCGGTCCGAATCCTCCATCAGCTCCAGCGCGCGCCTGAACTGGGGATTGAGATCTATATCTTTTGGAATGCCCGTTCTCCGTACCATAGCGAATGTCAATCACATACCGTTGACTGTTTCAACGCGAAAATATCCGCAGTTCATCGCCCCTGTCGGGCAATGATGTTGTCCAGAATGTCCCGAGGCAGGCGGTCCCTGTTTTCCCGCGTTACTTCAATCACGTCGCAGTCGGAACGTTTTTTGACGGACTCGATCAGGGCGTCACCCTTCAGGGCGACGGTGGCAATCACCACCCGGTCCGACGACAACAGTTTCATGACCAGGTCCGTGAAAATGTTTGAAAAACACTCCATCCTGCCGATTTCATCAATGACGACGGGACATTCGGTTTTCTCGTCGTGAAAAGGGACGGCGGCGAGAAACCGTTCGAATCCGGCGACATCGACACCGTATTTCCCCACCGCGAACCGGTTTTTTATTTTCTCGTGGGCGAGAACGGCCTTTGCGCCGGTCGTGCTTACCAGTGAAAACCCTTTCCTCGTTCCTTCCTCCCAGATCTCTTCCGTGTAAAAGCCAACTGGATGACGATGCTCCGCTTCATGAAGGATCCGCTTGATCACAGTCGTTTTCCCCACTCCCGGTGCGCCCGTGAGAAGTATGTTTGTCTTTATTATGTCCTTTTCCATAAACCGCCTCCCTTTCGATGGCCCTATCCGTTTGTTGCGGGTCGGGAGCCCCTGTTACCATGTTTCAGCTTTGACCGTAAGGCACGTGAAAAGTCTTCCGAAACGTACACCCACTCTCTGACCGTCTTTTCAATCTTCTTTCTCAGGATACAGGTGAACAGCCAGCCACATCGCGCCTTCCGACGCGCTCATGACGCTGTGCGGCGTTTCAGCGGGAAGAAACAGGTAATCCCCGGCGTGCAGCGAAACACGTTCGTCTCTTACGCGAAGCTCGGCCGATCCCCGAACGAGCAGGACCCATTCGTCCTGTCGCTGCACGCACTCTTCAGGTACGAGGTCGCTCGAACTCACAATACGTTCAATGACACAATTCCTGTGATGAAGTATCTCCCGGAAGCATTCCCCCGACCCGGGCGGCCGTGAGTCGTCAAAAATATTGTCCGCATTCATGGTTGTCTTCTCCCCGATGCGTACGATCCGGCTGATCGAAAGCATCGAGCCGCGCCGGAATGTTCCGCAGCATTTACTTTCCCCGGATCGTGGAATCCTGCCGGTCCCCGCCGTCCGTGATGGTAGCAGTTCGGCGACGCTTTTAAAAGCACCCATTCGAAAAAGCCGGCCTCGGTCGCAACACGCAAATCGAGCAGACGCCGGCTTTAAGGCGTCCTCTCCGATAATGCTTGATGATACACCAGCCATATACTATAAAATTTTCGCATGACGCTATGCGGCAAAAACACTGGTACCGGGGAGTAAATTATTCATGCGTAAACCACTCGCGGAAATCTACAACGGCTTTGCTCAGACCTACGAACAAAATAGAGGACTTTTCGACATGAAGGACCTGCTGGAACGGTTTTACGATGACCTGGAAGTAGAAAAGGGCACTCTGCTTGACCTGGGCTGCGGGGCGGGGGAACCTTTCGGTCGCTTTTTCGTGGACAGGAACTGGCATGTGACCGGCGTTGATTTTTCCGACAGGATGCTCGAAATGGCGGCCCGCTATGTTCCTGAAATGAAAACAGTCTGCGCGGATATGCGCGACGTCGATTTCGCTCCCGGAAGCTTCGACGCGATAACCGCGATCTACAGCTTATTTCATGTGCCGAAAGCGGACCATCCTGCTCTATTTGAGAAAATGCGCCGCTGGCTCAATCCGACGGGGAAAGTGCTCTTCACCTACGCGACAAAAGAATACACCGGGAGCGACGAGTTCGACGGATATAAAGAATTTATGGGCGAACAGCTCTACTACAGTCACAAGACCCCCGAAGCCCTGTACGAAGATGTGAGGAACGCAGGGTTCACGATCAGTTCTTCCGATTACCGCGACATCGGCGGAGAAACGTTTCTCTGGGTGACGGCGGACGGGTAAAGACAGGGCGCCATGGTACGGGATAAAAAGGCCGGCAGTCACATTCGGGTCGCTTCACTCGCCCTTCATGGCTTCTCTCACCTTGCGGGCAAGATCCCCCATCCGGAAGGGCTTCTGCAGAAAATGTACACCTTTTTCCAGTACACCGTGTCGCGCGATGGCGTCTTCGGTATATCCCGACATGTAGAGCACTTTGACGCCGGGGCTTATTTCGTTGAGCCTTGTGACAAGCTCGGCGCCGCTCATGGACGGCATCACCACATCGGTGAGAACCAGGTCCACGGTCCCGCTGATTTTTTCGTAAATCGGTAGAGCTTCGCGCGGTGATTTCGCAATGACAACCCGATATCCGACGGATTCCAGCATCCCCTGGGCCACCTCCAGCACCATGGGGTCATCCTCCACCAGGAGAATGGTACCGCCGCCACTCGGTACGTCGCGCCTTTCATCCTCTTCCGGGACTGTTTCTTCGTCCGTTGTACGCGGCAGGTAAACGGTGAACGTCGTTCCGTACCCAGGTTCGCTGTAAACGTTGATAAAACCTTTATTTTGTTTGACAATGCCGTAAACAGTGGCCAGCCCGAGACCGGTTCCCTCTCCTACCTCCTTCGTCGTGAAAAAGGGTTCAAAGATATGTTCCTGCACTCCCCGGTCCATTCCCGTCCCATTGTCACTGACCGACAACCGCATGTAATCGCCCGGAGATGATCCGACATGGTTCATACAATATAATTCATCGACGGTGATATTTTTCGTTTCAAGCGTCAGTTTTCCTCCGGATGGCATCGCGTCCCGGGCGTTCACCGCCAGGTTGATCAGTATCTGTTCGATCTGGGAGGGATCGAACTTTATATTCCATGGATTTTCTTCCAGATGCACCTGGAGCTCAACGTTCTCACCGATAAGACGGACAAGCGCCTTCTTCGTATTAACGACCAGGTCATTGAGATTCACCACCGCGGGAGTGATAATCTGCTTACGGGAAAAGGCCAGCAGTTGCGCGGTGATGTCCCTGGAACGGAGCGCGGCCTTTTCAATCTCGAGGATGTCTCTCAGGACGGGGTGTTCCTTGACCAGGCGCATTTTCGCCAGGTCCACGTATCCCAGGATAACGCCGAGCATGTTGTTGAAATCGTGCGCCACGCCTCCCGCCAGTCGGCCGACTGTTTCCATTTTCTGCGCCTGAACCAGCTGGCTTTCGAGTTTCTTCTTTTCCGCCTCGGCCAGTTTCTGACCCGTCACATCCCTTCCGCTGAAGAGGATCCCGGTGGGGCTTCCTTCTTTATCACGGGTTAATATGGCGTTGCATTCGATCCAGGTGGTTCCTCCCTTTTTATTGTAGGCCTCGACTTCAACCATCTGCGGTTTGAGAGGTTCGGCGACGCGCCCGCCGGATCCACGGGCCAGGGCGTCGGACAGGAGCCGTTTCACCCGGGCCAGCGAGTCCGGCGTGATTCGTTCGGCGAGAGATGTTTTTATAATATTTTCCGCGCTGTACCCGATGATCCGTTCGACGGAAGGACTCAGGTAGGTGAACCGGAGATTCAGGTCCATCGTGGCTATCATGTCGCTCATGTTCTCAACGATCATCCGGTAGCGCTGTTCGCTCTCCGCCAGTGCCTTTTCCATCCGGCGGCGTTCGGTCACGTCGCGGGAGACTCCGTGAATTCCGGTCAGAACGCCCTGTTCATCGCGAATCGCGGTCATGATCGTTTCCATCCACCGTGTTGAACCGTCTTTATGATAATACTCCAGCAAAAGATTCGCGCCGCGGTCCGGATCCGCTCCTTCACGTTCACGAACAAATTCCCGTTCCATCTCCTGCAGGCTGCGGGCCAGTGAATCAGGAGTCAGCTGCTGTTCAACGCTCATGGCCATCCGTTCTTCAGGAGTAAAACCAAGAACCTGCTCTATCGAAGGACTCACGTAGACAATGCGCAGATCAAGGTCCGCTATCCAGACGATATCGGTCATTTTCTCCGCGATCATCCGATAGCGCTGTTCGCTCTCCGCCAGTGCCTTTTCCATCCGGCGGCGTTCGGTCACGTCGCGGGAAATGCCGTGGAACCCGATCGGGTTTCCGTCGGCATCCCTTCGCAGGGAAACCGACAGCTCGTGCGTTACCTGATTTCCCCTGCCGTCCGTGAACTGATAGTCCAGTACATCGGCCCGTATTCCCGTCCGGTACACACTGTTGAAGATTTGAAAAGTCCTTTCAGCCGTATTGGGATCAACATTGCTCCGGCTGTTCATCCCGATCAGCTTTTCCCGGGGATATTCCGTCAACCCGCACAACGCGTCGTTGAAAAAGGTAAGATGTCCCGTAAGATCGGTCTCCCAGTACCCGTCTTCCATGGACTCAAGAATGGTGCGATAGTTTTCCTCGCTCTCCTTCAGTCTCTGTTCGGCTTGTTTGCGATCGGTGATATCCCGGGTGACGCCGACAAGCTCGAAGGGACGGCCCAGCTCGTCCCGGTTGAAATTGACATTGACCTCGCCCCAGAGCACGCTTCTGTCTTTACGAAAAAACGGCATTTCAAAAAAGGTCTCCTGCTCCCCGTCCGCGGGAATTCCCTTTTCTTCGCTGTCCAGGGCGCTTTCCAGTGATTTCTTCATCCCGGCGTAAACGTCCGGACTCACCATCATTTTTAAAGGTATTTTCATGACTTCGTCAGGCGTGAACCCGGTGAGGGTGAAAACGGAAGGACTCACGTAGGTGAAGTTGAGATCGAAATCCATCGACCATATAATGTCGTTCACGTTCCTGGTTATAAAGCGCAACCGCCGCTCGTTTTCTTCAAGCCTGTGCCTGGCCCTGACCCGTTCGGTAACATCGCGGCCGAAACCACTGAATCCGATCGGCTCCCCCGTGGGCGACCGCATGAGGGCCATGGAAAAATCCAGATACACCGTTGACCCGTCACTCGCGACAAGCTTTCTCTCCAGGAACGTTTTCGGAAGGCCGGTGGTGTAAATTTCGTTGTAGTCCGCGATTGCCTGACCAACAAGGTCGGGCGGTGTTATAAGGCGATAATCAGCTCCCTGAAGCTGTTCTCGGGAATAGCCGAGAATCCGGCAAAACGAGTCATTGAAAAAGAGGAATTTCCCCCTCAGGTCCATCTCCAGGTAGGTATCCTCCATGTTCGCCAGAGTATCTCGATATTTCTGCTCCTGCTTCTCAAGATCTCGTTCAGTCTTTTTACGAGTAGAAATGTCGCGGGCGACACCCCGGAAACCCGCAACGTTGCCCTGTTCGTCGCGCAGAAGGGCAACCGATGATTCGATTTCTATACCGTCATTATTTTTTTTGAGGATTTCCCACTCGAATCCCTTGTTCGGCCGTCCCGTCACGTAAACATCGTGAAAGGCTTCGTAGACTATGTCTTTGTTGGCTCCGTTCACAAGCTTGCTGAAATGCAGTCCCTTCAGCTCCTCCGCGGAATACCCCAGATCTGTCAGCGCCCTCCCGTTGAAGAAGACAATATGGCCCGCGAGATCCGTCTCGAAATAGGATTCTTCGAGACTGTCCAGGATGCGTCGGTAGCGTTCCCGTTCAACTTCCCTGTTATCGTCAGGCAGGCCCGTTGAAGATATTCTGTCAAGCAGCCGGTTGACGGCCCCCGCCAGGGAACCGATCTGACTGTCTTCCGCCGCGAAATCGAGTCTTACGTCATAACGGCCTTCGGCGGCCATTGAAAGAACGTCCGCGATCCGCCGAATACGCTCTTTTTCTGCTTTCGTTGTCATATCAAACCCCGTTTCAGCTTTGCCGGCAGGGAAAAGATTAATTTTTCGAAGTCTCGTGATCTTCAGCCGGCGCTCACGGTCAACCTTCAACACAGTCAGTACACAATAATCGGCTCCTGTCAATTATATCGGTCAAAAAACGGCCAAACCTGATTATATTTTTTTCGCTTCGCGGAATAAATACCGCTCTGCGGGGAAAACAGGAATTCCTGAAGAAAACCGGCGACAGTGAGAGAGGGTTTAACAATTCTCTCCGGCTTCAATACCGTCATGCCGGACCCCGGATCAGGTCCGGGGCAGGCCCGATCCGGTTTTAATGCCGCTATGCGGTGCATCCAGTGTTTTCAGATACTTTCTGGATTCCGGGTCGCACTTTGCTTGCCCGGAATGACAGAAAAGGGAATTATGCCGAGGTGACAGAGGTATGCGGCAAAATAAAAATTTTTTTGAACAACCGGCCGCTCGAGTCTGTAATTGACCCGGTCTGCGAGATTCAACCGGAGAAATCACCGCCCGGCTCTCGCCGTTCGGCATCATCCATGAGGTGCGCTATAGCAGCGTTCATGGTATTTTTTATCGCGCCGACGATGTCCCGTCCCTTGTTCAGGGTTTTCGCCCAGTCCACCGCCTCCCGCAGTGTCTCCTCCGTCGAAGGACAGGCCCGCCGGATAACGCCCGACCGCTCCAGGTCGGCCGCCGTGAACCGCCGTCCCGTGAGTTGCGCCTCCAAAGCCTTGTCCATCGGAAAGGCCCGGCGGATCAGGGCGTCCATGTAGGGAAGGAAGGGTATCTTCAGGTCAACCTCGGGAAAACAGAAAAATCCGCGGTCGGAGCGCATGTACCGGAAATCGAAGGCGCAGGCCAGTATGGCGCCCGCCGCGAAGGCGTGTCCCGTCAGGGCCGCCACGGTGATCATGGGAAAAAACGTGATCCGCCGCATCAGCCTGTCCTGTGACTCGAAAAAGCGCTCAACGTCGGGGTCTTTTCTCTCTATCGCCGGCAGCAGCCATTCCAGATCCATGCCGTTGCACCAGATTTTCGCGTCCGACGACGTTACCACCAGTGCCGTTGCGTCCGTGGTGCGCTCGATGTCGTCCAGCACCGCAAGCATTTCGTTACAGAACGACAGGTTCAGACGGTTCTCGCCGTTCTTCATGATGAGAACGGCAACAGTGTCATCACGTTTCCACTCAACCAGGGCCATGGAATTTCCCTTCTGTCTCCGGTGAAAAGATCTATGTGGGAAGAATGCGCCCGCTTTCGCCGAGCGCCCGCAGGTCGTTTTTCTGTTCACCGGCGGTCAGAAGCTGTTTTTTAAAAGGAGGGCCGGCGTCTGGAACCCCGGCACGTCGGCCGGAAACATGACAAAAACGACAGCAACCGCCCCGACGGCTGGGAACAGGCGTAACAGATCCACGAATACCCCCGGTTCACATCACCTCCGGTTTTCGTGAAATACACAGTCGGCCCCTGCCGACGGCGCCCTGAATAATACAGCCGGCCGGGCGTGAAGGGCTATACCCTTCACGCCCTTCGCCGGTGAACTCATCATCCGCGGTCGAGAAGCTCGACGATGAAAGCATGGGCGGGACCGCCGCTGGCGCAGAGAGACGCACAGCCGTACCGGGCATTCCGCCGCTTCATCTCGTTTATCATGGTGATAATGATTCTCGCGCCGGTTGCGCCCACGGGATGGCCGAGCGCTATACCCGACCCGACGGCGTTCACCCGGTCCAGGTCAATTTTCAGTTCCCGGTTTACCCCGAGCACCTGCGCCGCGAAGGCCTCGTTCAGCTCCCAGTAATCAATCTGATCCAGGGAAAGATCGGCGAATTTCAGCGCGTTGCGGACGGCGGGAACAACGCCCATTCCCATGATACGGGGTTCCACGGAGCCGGGGGCGGAGGCGACGACACGGGCGAGCGGCTTGACGCCCATCTTTTCAGCGATTTCAGCCGCCATGAGAATCATCGAGGAACCGGCATCGTTCAACCCTGACGCGTTGCCCGCCGTTACCCTTCCGTCCTTTTTAAAAGCCGGTTTCAGTTTGGCGAGTGTCTCCAGGGTGGTGTCGGACCGGGGATGTTCGTCCGTATCGAAAACCGCCGTGCCTTTTCTTGTTTTGATCTCGACGGGAACGATCTCGTCCCTGAACCAGCCCTTGTCGATGGCGTTGCAGGCCCGTTGATGGCTCATGAGCGCGTACTCGTCCTGTTCCTCCCGGGAAATATTATACATGTCGGCTATGTTGTCCGCCGTGATGCCCATGTGATAGCCGAGCAGGGCGTCCACGAGTCCGCCGATCATCAAACTATCCTGCACGGTTTCAGCATCCCCCAGCCTGTACCCCTTGCGGGCGCCGAAAAGCAGGTACGGCGCGGTGCTCATGCTTTCCACTCCCACGACAGCACCGATATCTATCTTTCCCAGCATGATGTCCTGGGAAAGAATCTCCGCGGCGCGCATGGACGAGGCGCACTGCTGGTGAACCGTAAAGGCAAACGATTCGGCGGGAAGTTCGAATCCCATGGCGATGTGACGCGCCGTGTTCCCGGGAGACCCGGCCTGGTTGACATGGCCGGCCGCGAGTTCCTGAATGCTGTTCTTGTCGATTCCCGCCTTTTCGACGGCGCCTTTCAGGGCGATGATGCCCAGCTGCACGGCGTTTATACCCGCCAGCGACCCCAGGTAATTTCCGATTGCGGTTCTCGCTCCACTGACAATGACAACTTCTCTCATGATGGTTCTTCTCCTGTCTCGGTAATTTTTTTCCGGGATCTGGAAAGGTTCGGTGCGGGCGGATTAGATTCAGACCCCGGCACGTCTCCGGCGGGCGACCATAGATCACCCGATTCCGGGCGACGAAACGTGCGTCTTTTTACCAATATTGACGTCCGATGGCAAGACAATAGACACTACCCAAAATCCGTGATTGATTGTCTGCAGAGAAAAATATCGAGTCATCAATAGGCAACGTCGAAGCATAGTAAAGAGATGCTATGGGCGATGGGCCACCTTTTCTCTGTCCCCTCCCCGGGAGGGAGAGTCTGTCCAAACCATTGTCCCCTCCCCTGGAGGGAGGGGATGAAGGGGAGGGGGTGGCTCCATCAGAGAGAATGTTTCTGCAGGTTTCGCGCCACCATTCACGCCTGCTCTTTCACCCCCACCCTGACCCTCCCCCTTCACGGGGGAGGGGATAACCAATAACCCGGTCATCCTCGCGTGCCCCGAAGGGGTAGAGCTCCGTCGAAGGATAGACCGGGCAGGCAGGAACCGACTATATCTTTTCCCCTCCCCCGGAGGGAGGGGAGCAAGGGGAGGGGGCGCTTCCTCTTTCGCGGTGGAACAGTTCATGGGTGCTTCAGCCTGGTCTGTCATTACAGCAACCCTGGTGGTTCGGTCTGAATGTGCATCGGGCAACACATATCTCGCCGAATAAACGGGGTGTTGAACTGTCTGTACCGTAAACGGGCTGAACCAATCGCGGATTCCGGAATAATGTTTTTTATCGACACGGCAATGAAAAAACGGTAGTAATAAAAGGAAGTAACGGAGGGAGTATGATAAAAATACTCATCGTGGACGACGAAATTCAGATCATACGTCTTCTGGGTCAATATCTCGAATCGAAAGGATACGACGTTTTCACGGCGACAAACGGCGTGGAGGCAATTCGGGAAGCGCAAGCAATTGAACCGGACGTGGTTCTGCTCGATCACATAATGCCCGGTATGGGGGGAATCGAAGTCCTGAAAGCCATCAAGGAATTCCGCCCCGAAACAGTAGTCATCATGCTGACCGCCGTAATCGATGAATCGATGATCCAAGCAACCCTTGCATCGGGAGCCGATGATTTTATTACCAAACCCTTCAATCTCGGAGATGTTGATGCATCGATATCAAAACAACTGGGATCGAAACAGGCGTAAACCAGCGGGCCCTGCCCACGCTACAATCAAGGAGGCGCGTTATGGAAACGAAAAAAATTCTGGTCGTCGATGACGAGGTACCCTATGTGAATGTCGTGAAGCGAATAATCGAATCCAGGAGTTCCTACCAGGTATTGACGGCCACCGACGGACAGACGGGACTGAAGCTGGCACGAACTGAAAAGCCCGCTCTTATTCTGCTCGACATCGTCATGCCGGGCATGTCCGGATCAGATGTGGCGGAAGATCTGCTTGAGGATCCCTTAACGCGGGACATTCCCATCATATTCGTGACCGCCGTTATCAGTAAGGATGAAATACGCGGCAGCCACGGCATGCTCGGCAACCGCACGTTCATCGCCAAACCCATCGTTGCCGATGAACTGATGGCGAAAATAAATGAGATACTTTCGGCATGACGGAGACTTTTTGCCGCAAACATAGATTCACGTCATGACGGCGGCGATCAGGTCCGTTACGCGCTCTTGTATCAGTTCGGGGGTGTGTTCTTTTTTCTCGCTTCATCACCAAGGAGGATAACGACATAATGATTTCACGATACCGCCTGGTGGTCAACGGTTTGGGACACGCCTTTCTCCGCGAATTTGGTTGTTCCTGCGCCCGATGCCGCGAGAAAAAACATAGGGCCAACACGTCGGTTTCCATCGTCGGCGGCGATCCCCGCACGGACCGCATCACCTGGCATGCCCTGGTGGATATCGGGCTCGGCGTCAACACCAGCCTGTGCAATTATTTTAATCCCGACGAAGCACGCATCGACCAGCTCCTTCTCAGTCACTGGCATCCCGATCACACGCTGGAGATCAACCGGCTCGGCGAAACAGCTCGAAGAACGGCATTCAGGCGGGGCGAAAAATACACAAAAATACCGACCTGGTGCCGTAACGGAACGGCGAGGTGGCTGCAGAAAAACTATTCTTACGAGTGGTACCGTCATCTGCTGCCCCATAATACGAACGAAGCGTCGCACCCGGGTTCTATTCTTGATCCGGTTCCACTGGAGGTGACGGGCCTGAAAATCACTCCCGTGGCTGTCTCGCATGTCACGGCCGACATCGATCCCGCAAATTTCAAGGATCGCCTTTATTGCTCGGCTTTTTTCGTCGTGGAAGCGGGGGGCAAAAAGGCGGTCCTGCTCTGGGACGCCGACGGTTCCAACGACTGGATTCTCGACCCGGACACGCCCGAGCGGGAAGAGGCGGTTACGCTCATCTCGGGAGCCGACTACCTGTTCATCGACTGCTTCAGCTGGAATACGGAAACAGTCCGGGGATTCAACACGGGGCACCTCTCTTTCAATACCGTGCGAAAGTACGCCGCCGCCATTGAGCCGCGGCGGACGCTTCTGGTGCACATGAGTGGTCATGAAGACGGTGAAGGAAACCCCGGATGGGGCTGGACCGACGAGCAATGGACCGAAGAGGCGCAAAAGATCTGGAACGGGGAAAACCTCCCGGGATCTGTCCATGTGCCCGCGATCGGCGATGAATTCCCCCTTTTCTGACGTCGCTGCGGCATAACGCGGACGCGTGTCAGCCGGCAGCGGCACTACCCTTTATGCCGTTTCTCTTGTCGTACCTGTTCCAGTAATGGCGGTAGCAGAAACCCGTCCGTGATTCGTGCATTTTTTCCAGGCGCGCGCCCCACTGTTCGACGATGCCGCTCGCCCGTTCGAAATACCCGTCCATCGTTTCCTCGTTCAGTGGAACGGCTCCTTCGAGGGTTAACGCCATCTCTTCCTCCAGCGGTCCCCGAAGACGTTCCATCTCCGCCAGGGCCGCCGGCCAGCATCGAAGCGCCCGGCGGTGCAGCCGCTCGGATTTCCACCACCAGGAACGTTCGTCGTAAGCGGCGCCACCGGAAACATAGTCGGTGGGCATTCCCGTCCCTTCACCAAAAACCGGGAAGAAGGAACTCAGGCAGGGATTTGAGGCCCCCGTCACGTAACAGCGGATGCCTGATTCCCCGATACCCGCCACCAGCGAACCGACGGTCTGGTTCCGCCGTATAAAGGGATCGGCCGCGTGCATGCAGAGCGTTCCGCCGTGCCTGTGAGGCCGGAAGTCTTCCCGGTCGCCGTGATGCCTGAGAAACTGCATGAAATCAATCGTCGTCAGCGGGTTCCTTCCGCCCCGCTGCAACAATTCGCGGGAACAACGCTCGCGCGCACGCGACGCGGCGCCCGCGGTTATGAGCCTGCCGGTGTAGCATTTCCGGAAATTGAAGTCCTTCGCGCTTCGGCACCAGCCTTTTTTCACGGCGTTGTCCACAAGGCCGGGGGAACAGTCGTCGAAATCGTCTTCGAGGGATATGATGTTGGAGATGCTCCAGGAGGAATCGATCCTTTTCCAGGCCCACCAGGAATGAACCGTTTCGAGCACATAGGCTTCGCGTGTGTCGGCGATAAGAAACCCGTTCATGTAGAAGAAAGGTGCGCGGTAACCGCAGTTCCCGCCCTGACCGTGGGTTTCAAGCAGGCCGATAATCGTGCCGAGCGCCCTGCGGGCGCTCTCGCTGCGCTCCAGGGCAAGTCGCAGCAGGTCCATGCCGGTGAGACCCGTCTTCGCCGGTTTCTCCCTGGTAAAAAGGGCCTCGTTCCCGATGACGACGCCGTGTTCGTTGACGCCCATTTCGGCTCCGAACATGTGAAAGGGACGACAGAGAAGAACCCTGAAGGTGTGCTCGGCCTGTGGAATCGAGAGACATGTGCACCGGACAAGCGAACCCGGCTCGTGGTCTCCGGCGGGAACAACTTCCACGTTTTGCACCTCGTCGGGTTCGCGATCGCTGTTTTTCGCAAAGAGCGTCACACCGCCCCTCGTTGTTTCTCCGAGAGCCACCAGGGTATCACACACGCGGAATTCCTCCCTTCACCGTCGGAGTTTCAGCACACCGGTCGGCGTCGTGGATCACTCGGCCATCGACTGGTCGGATTCTATATCCCGTTCCAGCTCGCCGAAGGGGGCGAGCCACAGGACGTCGTAGGGTTCCAGATTGATTGAAACGATGCCGTCCCGCGCCATCCATCCCCGCCCGGCCATCATGTCATACCACTGGGTTTCCTCGATGCCGAGATCTCGACAGGAAAACTCGACCCTGCTGGCATGATCCGTCACATTGGTTACGGCCAGTATATGCTCGTCGCCTTCCGGCGATGTACGGAGCAGCGCGAACACGTCACTTGAGAGAGAAAGAACCCGCTGGTCTCCCCGTGGATGAAAGGCCCGGTGACTGACGCGGAGTTCCAGCAGGCGGCCCAGGTGATCGATGATACGGTGAAGCTTGGAACCCGGTTCGACAAGCATGCGGGCAAGATATGATTCGGTAATCACGGCACGGTTAACATCACGCTTCACCTTGGTTCGAAGCGCCAGTTGCACGTCGTTGCGGCTTCCGATGAGTCCGTGAAGATATATTCCCGGAATTCCCCGAAGAGCGAGGGCTATGCTGCGGGACGCCACGAATCTTCTGACCTGGAACGCCCTGTCCTCGTCCACAGTGTCCAGGTTCAGGGCGCTGTACCAGGTGGTGTTGATTTCGTAGGGCATCTGCCCCTTCCCCTCAACTGACCTGTACGAAATAAATGCGCCGTGCTCCCGGGCGCGGGATATGAGAAAGTCGATTTCCTCCTCCGGGAGGATACCCTGGGCGCCGGGAAGACCGATCCCGTCGTGGGTGTCGAGTATGTTCAGGTACGTCGAGGTTTCGGAGGGATAGGCCAGTGCCTCGGCCCACCCCGTCAGGTACGTCGCGTCGCCGCGGTAGAAGGCGTGCAGCACCAGGGGAGGCAGTGAAAAATTATAAATAACCTGCGCCTCGTCGCTGCCCTCACCGAAATACGAAATATTTTCGTAGTACGGAACATTGGTTTCCGTGACCAGGCCCACGTGGGGAGCGGCTACATCGAGCACGTCCCGAAAGAGTTTTATAATTTCATGGGTCTGTTCGAGATTCGCGCCGGACGTGCCCGACTCCCACCAGAAATAGGTCACCGCGTCGAGCCTGATCAGGTCGGCGCCTTTCCGTACATACAGCAGCAGCGTTTCTATGACGCTCAGCAGAACACGGGGATTGCGGTAATTGAGGTCGATCTGGTCCGGCGAAAAGGTGGTCCAGGCCCAGATCGGGCCGTCAAGCGTGTGAAACATCGTGAGGATGTCACTGGTGCGGGGACGCCTCAAAATTTTTTTCTGTTCCGGCGTCAATTCGTCCTTCGACGTGAATGTTATGGCATAATCGCGGTACTCGGGATTGCCGCTCAACATTTCCTGTATGGGAACGCTCCGGGACGACGCGTGGTTGAACACACCGTCAAACATGAGGCGGAACGTCGAACCGATCCGGACGATGTCATCCCATGAACCGAGCCGTCGATCGACTGAACGGTAGTCCACGACGGAGAATCCCCTGTCCGAAGAATAGGGGAAAAATGGCAGTATGTGAATGGTGTTGAATACGGGTGCCCGGTGCCGCAGGGCGGACAGAAAGTTGGCCAGGGCGGCCAGGGGGGAACGCTCCTCCGCCCTGATCATGTCGCCGTAGGTGATGAGAATCATGTCCCGCTCGCTGAAGCGGTTTTCCGGATGAAATCCCGCTTCCGCCTTGATGCATTCTTCTCGTTTATGGGCGTGATGAACCTTCATGAGACGCAGGAGTTCGGGCATCGCCTGCCGCGCCTTCCGGGTTCCGTAGAGAAAACGCAATCGCTTGAAGAATCGTTCGCCCTTCTCCGATGGAATGTCGAGTACCGGCCGCCTGAAATCGGGATCGCTGTCATATCCCCGGTTCAGCATCCTGTGAGCCCGCTGCCCGTTCAAAATGGTCGTCACGTCGTTCCTCCTTTTCCGCATCACTTTTTTCGCTGGACGGCCGTTGACACAGCCCCTGATCACCCTCCTTCGACGGTAAGAACAATTTTTCCGATATGCCCGCCCGACTCCATAAGTCGGTGGGCATCGGCCGCCGCCGCAAGCGGAAAACGGGCCGCCATAACGGGCCGTATTTCCCCCGCTTCGACGCGCGGCCACAGGTGCCTGGAAAGCAAACGTGCTATCCGCGCCTTTTCAGCGCTCGAACGGGAACGCAGTGTCGATCCCGTGAGTGTCAGGCGCTTCATCATGACCCGCATAAAGTCCACCTCCGCTCGAGAACCCCGAAGGAAGGCGATGCTGACGATCCGGCCGTCCATCGAGGCAAGGCGGATATTGCGTTGAATGTAGTCGCCGCCTACCATGTCGAGGATCACATCGACGCCCTTTCCACCGGTGGCATCGCGCAACAGGTCAACGAAGTCCTCTTTCCTGTAATTGACGGCTATTTCCGCTCCGAGCCGTTCGCAGGCACGGCACTTCTCGTCACCGCCCGCCGTCGCGAAGACACGGGCTCCGAAGACCCGTGCCGCCTGGATCGCCATCGTACCGATACCGCCGGCGCCACCGTGGACCAGGAAACTTTCCCCTTCCTTCAGGTGCCCCCGGTCGAATACATTACTCCAGACGGTAAAACAGGTCTCGGGAAGAGCCGCCGCTTCCTCCATCGAAAGTCTCCCCGGCACAGTCAGACATTGCGTTTCCGGCACAACAACGTACTCGGCGTATCCGCCCCCGTTGGTGAGGGCACATACCGGGTCACCGCTGTGCCATCGTCGTCTCCCGGAACCGGTCGCTTCCACATACCCGGCGACTTCAAGCCCGAGAATCGGGGACGCCCCTGGAGGCGGGGGATAATGGCCCTGCCGCTGCAGGATATCCGGACGGTTCACGCCGGCGGCGATCACCCTGATAAGTACCTCGCCCGGACCGGGAACCGGTCTCTCCACTTCCCGCGGAACCAGTACCTCGGGTCCTCCGGGTTTTTCCATGTCTATATAGCGCATCATAAAACGGCACCTTCCGGCGCACTCATGCTGCGCGGCTTTCTTGCCCGCGCGAAGGGATATTTCCCTCCACATAATAACTTCACCGACGCCGCGCTACAGGTAACATGTCCTCTATATCACGACGGTCGAGCATGCTGCAACATCTTGATACTTCCGGGATTTACGATCCCAGGATCACCGAGGCGTCCACGGCGACGGGAGACCCGTCCTTCACCACCAGGGGATTAATATCGATCTGTTCTATTTCCGGGAACAACGTTCCCAGGTCGCCCAGAGCGACCAGAACGCGCGCGGCCTCCTCTTCGTCGAGGGGAACCGTGCCCCTGAACCCCCTGAGCAGTCGCACGTTACGAACACGCCCGATCATCAACCGCGCTTCTTCCACCGACAGGGGCGCGCAGGCGAAGACGACGTCCTGCTGTAACTCGGAAAAAATCCCCCCGATGCCGAACATCACGCAGGGACCGAACTGGGCGTCGCGAAGAAAACCGGCGATCAGCTCGTAATCGCCCGCCCGGTAACGCTGAATAAGAAACCGCCCCTTCCCTCCCATCCGTTCCGCGATCGCCGCCAGTGCTTCGTTGAACGCCTCCGTTGAACCGATGTTCAGGTGAACCAGTCCCGATTCCGTCTTGTGAACCATGCCCGGGACCAGTCCCTTGAGCGCCAGGGGATATCCCATGTTTTCGGCCACCGAACTCGCTTCGTCCGCCGTTTCAGCAGTCTGTTCGTCAACCACGGGGATGTCAAAGCAGGTGAGCAATTTCTTGCTTTTATACTCGTCCCGGATCCGCGTGCCGACCCCTGCTTCCAGAATTCGAGAAGCCTGATCAACGGCGGTGGGCGGAACGGACGGTTCCGAATCGACGGAACTGAAGGTGCGCTGTTCTCTGCCTGCGGCGGCGGCGAGACATTCCACGGCCCGGGACAACTCGCAATGGACGGGAATCCCGTTTTTACGGGCTTCTTCCCTGAATATCCTGGTTCCCTCGCGCCGACCGATGACCCACATGATCAGTATCTTGCCCGCGCGGTCGGCGGCTTCTTTCATTTCTCTCATGCCGTCGAAATTACGATACAATCCCGCGAAATAGTGCATGAAGACAACATCCACGCCGGGATCGGCCAGAACCGCGTCAACGGCCGAACGATAGGCCGCGAGGGGACCACGTAACGCGAAAGCGGGAAAGAGATCGACCGGGTTCGCCGCCGGAAGCCAGTCAGGAAATGCCTTCCCCAGCCTCGCCTTCGTCTCTTCCGAAAACTCGGCTACTCTAAGACCCGCTTCCTCAAGGAGATCACATGACAGGATGCCCGCGCCGCCGCTGAAGGTCACAATCGCCGTACGGCACTTCGGCGGCGTGTGGGAAATGAGCGACAGGTCCCGCGCCAGTTCCATCATCTGCTGAAAGTCGTGGGCAAGCGTAACTCCGGCCCCCTCAAGCAGGCTGTTCTGCAGCCGGGCGTCACCGGCCAGGCTCGAGGTATGGCTCAGGGCGGCCTTCGCCCCGGCGCCGCTTTTGCCTCCCTTGAGTACGACGAGAGGCTTGGTCGACGTCCTGGCCAGCTCAACAAAGCGCCGTCCCCGCGGAATGGATTCCAGGTACATGGCGACGGCGTCGGTCTCGTCGTCGTCGAGCAGGTATTCCAGAACATCGCATTCATCCACGTCGCTCTTGTTACCGATGGAACAGGCCTTGCCGACGCCGATGGAACGCTCGCTCATGAGATCGGCCAGGAATCCCGCAGACAGCATGCCGCTTTGAACAATGATCGATATCCGCCCGGGAATCAACCCGTCCTCGTACACCTTGGGATGCATGAAGGTGAACAGGTGGCCACGCGGAATATCAACAAGTCCCATGCAGTTCGGACCCCAGACGCGGATGCCTCCGGCCCGTGCTGTGGAACTGCATTTTTCCTGCAGCTCCGCGCCGGCCTGTCCCACCTCGGCGAAGCCGGCGCTTTGAATCATGACGCGGCGTACGCCCTTGCGGGCACAATCTTCCAGGGCGTCCGGCACCGCGGGAGCGGGAACGATGATTATCGCGAGATCGACTATCCCTGGAATGGCGTCCACCGACGGGAAACAGGGAAGTCCCCTGATTTCTTTATAGTTCGGATTTACGGGATAAAGATTCCCCCTGTACCCGTAAAGAAGGTTTGTTATCATCTGCGAACCCAGTGAATTGTCCCGGTCGCTGGCGCCTATGACGGCGATCGAAGAAGGCAGGAAAAAAGATTTCATCGGCATCCTCTCTTGTTGTATGATTACTGTTTAGTGAAAATGATCTGTAGGGCGCGCCCGGCGGGAGCGCCCTACGTGTGCGAAGCGCGGAGTCACCATAATCTGATCGCCGCCGCCTGTCAACTCTTGAACGGATGCGGTCCGTTGAAGCGGCCTTCCCGATTTAGACTTGACACAACGGTTCGACCTAGCGACAGTAACGCAACCTACTGTATTTTTCAGCGGGAGTCTCGCAGAAATGATAACGGAAGAAATCGCATCACACGTCTTTCCGGACAATCCTCCACCCTTTGCGCCCGCTCCCTGGGCCCGCAACCCTCATCTTCAAAGCATATTCGCGAGTCTTCGACTCAGGGCGCTGGGGAAAAACGAAATGGTGGAAAACGCCGGGGACATTATTCTCGACGGCGGAAACGGGGTCCGCCTCCTGGCCTTTCATTCCACCCAGCGTCTGAAAAACCCGAAGGCGCTGGTGCTTCTCATTCACGGGTGGGAAGGCAGTTCCGATTCCACCTACATACTTCACACGGGCCGCTACCTCTACCGGCGGGGATGCGACATCGTACGCCTGAACCTTCGCGATCACGGTGACAGCCACCACCTCAACGAAGGACTGTTCAACGGGACACTTATCGACGAAACGGCGACGGCGGTCGGTAACGCGGCCGGCCTCGCCCCGGATTTGCCGTTTTTCATCGTGGGATTTTCCCTGGGGGGCAATTTCGCGCTTCGCCTGGCGCTTTCACGAAACGGCATGCCGATCAGCGGACTCAAACACGTGGTGTGCGTGTCGCCTCTTATTGATCCCTACCGCTCGACGGTTCTCATCGACAGGCTGCCCGTTTACCGGTACTATTTTCTGCGCAAGTGGAAACGTTCGCTGCGGCGCAAGCAGGAGCTTTTCCCCGCGTTGTACCGGTTCGACGACCTGCTCCATATCAACAACACCATGGAACTGACTGAGCGCCTGATAAGCTGTTATACCGAGTTCGAGGGATGCCGGGATTATTTTAATCGTTATACCCTCGGGGCCGGAACCTTTCATGACCTCGCGACACCTGTTACCCTGATCGCGGCGGAAGACGACCCGGTTATTCCCGCCGATGACGTGCGCGCCATCGGCGGGAATTCACTCCTTCGCCTGCTCATACAACGCTGGGGCGGCCACTGCGGGTTTCTCGATCCCTTTCCCTTCGGATGCTGGTATGAAGAACTCATCAGCGAAATCATAGAACAGGCCGTCGAATAAGTGGAACCCGGATCTTTCAGGCCAATATTTTTAATTGTTTTAACGGAGCATTACAGAAAGAAAGGCACGGGAACCCGAAAACGGTGTCATTTTTCAAGACGGAACGACCTGAGATTAACACCAAGCTGAAGGTCCGTTCGCAGACTGACCAGTCTGCGGGCAAGGCGCGCCGCGTCGGCATGGTGAGATATCATTTCCCCCGTCCTTCCGGGGATTGTGTGGGCGACCGCCAGTATGTCGTCCAGTGGGCCAATCGTCGCGATGAGACGCGCCGCTGTTTTTCGACCCACGGACGGAACACCGGGAATATTGTTCGTCGGATCGCCCGCCAGGGCAAGGAGATCGACGAACCGTTCCGGTTCCACGCCGTATTTTGTCTTTACCGTATCGCTGTCGATATCCCGCCGGGAAAAGTGATCGCGCAGGGTAATCCTGTCCGAAAGCAACTGAATAAAAATTTTGTCCGTTGAAAGAATGGTGACCAGGCCGCCGCGCTGGGCGATACCGTCGGCAAGAGTGGCAATGATATCGTCCGCTTCCACCCGCTCGATGAGTATGTTTCCTACTCCGGCTTCCTCGGAAAAGGCGGCCCTGAATGCGGGCAATGAATCGGCGAGATGGGAGGGCATGGGATCGCGCCCCGCCTTGTAGTCTGAATACAGTTCGTGTCGCCATCCCCGTCCCTCACCGTCGAAAACCGCGACGGCGTGGGTCGGGTCGGCATTACGAAGCGCCCTGGCAAGCGATTGAAGGCTCGCCGACAAGGTGCCGGCGACCCGCTCCGGTCCATCTTCACCAGGCTGGGCCGCGTACATGCGTCGAATGAAATTAAGCCCGTCCACCACGAGCAGGTGAATGTTCATGACAGTGCCCCCGATACCTCCGGTGGCTCAATGGGATAACAAGAACCCTGATGAACGACCCCGGGGAGCGGTCTGCCCTTATTTCCCGTCGTCAAGCACCACCAGCGCGTCTACGGCGATGGGCATGCCGTCGAGCACCTTGAGGGGATTGATGTCGATTTCTTTCACCGCGTCGTAATCAAGTCCGATTTTCCCGATGGCGATGAGAATGTCCGCCAGCTTCTCCCGGTCGACGGCCGGTTTTCCGCGAAAGGCGTTGAGTATTTTTTTCGCGCGGATATCCTCCATCATATCGTGGGCGTCCCAGCGGGAAAGAGGCGCCACGCGAAAGGAAACATCTTCCAGCACTTCCGTAAAGATTCCTCCGAGTCCGAACATGACGCAGGGACCGAACTGGGGATCACGGGTCAGACCCACAACCAGTTCACGGTCGCCCTTCACCATCTGCTGGACCAGCACCTCTTTTACCGGTGTCTCGGAATGTCCCGTGAGCCGCCTGAAGGCGTCGCGCACTTCCTGCTCGGTACGCAGATCAAGGGCGATCAGGTTCATTTCCGTCTTGTGAGCCAGCTCGGAACCGGACCCCTTGAGCACGACAGGGTAGCCCATCTCGCCCGCGATTCCCGCCGCTTCGTCCTCGTCGACCGCCACCTGTTCTTTCGTTACCGGAATGCCGTGTTCCGCGAGAAAAAGCTTCGAATCATGTTCCGACAGCGTTTTCTCGCCTCTTTTCAATGCTTCTTCAAGGATGTTCATCGGTGTTCCATCTCCTTATCGTAATAGTATTAAAGTTCAACCGGCGAATCGAGAAACCGCCGGTAATCAACCATCCGTTTCAGCGCCCTTACCGCCCGCTCGGGCGTTGAATAAGACACCACGCCGTGATCCCTGAGGTCGGACTTGAAACCGTCGTAATCGCCGAGCGTAACGGCTATGACCGGTTTCCCCGTCCTATCAACCAGATCCCGCGTGTGATCCAGGACAACGTCGTGCTGCGTTGTATATTCTCTCGCCACCTCGCGGGCCAGGACAACGGTTTCCTTGAGTTCTTTCGTGCCCTCCACCTTTGCGTCGAAATCAAAAACACCCTGAATGGATCCTCCCAGGGCGATGACGGAATCAACCCCGTCCCATTCCGCGAGAATCTCCATGCATTCCATGAACGGTTCAAGCAGAATGTTCGCCGCCATGTCCACGGGATTGCCGTGGCTCCAGAAAGGGGGAAGAATCTCGTTGAGCCTTCGTATCAGTTCATCGGGAAGCGACGGAACGACAAGTTCCCGTTCTTCGCAAATATCGGCGGTGATAACGCCCCAGCCGCCGCCACGGGTGAGAATGCCCACCCGGTTGCCCCGCGGAACGGGGTAACTGGAAAAGGCCTTGGCGGCATCCATGAGTCCCTGGCTGTCTTCTATTTCGATAATGCCCGCCTGGCGGAAGGCGGCCCTGAGCAGGCGTGACGAAACGGCCATGGCGCCGCTGTGCGATGCCGCCGCCCGGCCGCCCGTATCGGTCCGACCGCCCTTGAACACGAGCACGGGTTTCTTTCGACAGACGCCGCGCGCCACATCAAGCAGGTTCGATCCGGGTTTGATGCCTTCCATGTAGGCCAGTACAACTTTTGTCGCTTCGTCATCGCCGAAATAGGCCAGGTAATCTTCGCATGTCAGATCGGCCTCGTTGCCGCTGCTGACGAATTTTTCAAAACCCAGTCCCTTGCTGTTTCCCCAGTAGAGCATCTGAACGCCCACGTTGCCGCTCTGTGAAAACATTGAAAGACCTCCGTCGAGCGGAGCCACGGGAGGCATCAGGGCGTTGAGACGGGGTCCCGCGCTATACACTCCCATGGTGTTGGGACCGACTATGTGCATGTTATGCCGCCGCGCCCGGTTCACCACATCCTTTTCCAGCCGCGCTCCTTCAGGACCCGTTTCACTGAAATCGGAGCTGATGACAACCACGTTCGCCACGCCCTTTTCCCCGCACTGGTCAATGAGCGCCGGGACGGTTTTCGCCGGTGTTGTAATAACAGCAAGATCGACAGAATCGGGAACAGCCTTCACCGAGGGATAACAGGGAATGCCCAGCAGCGATGTCATGTTCGGGTTGACGGGATAAAGCTTTCCCCGGAACTGTCCCTTCAGGATATTCAGCACAATGATGAATCCCCATTTGAAGGGGTTCTCAGAAGCCCCGATGAAAGCAATGTTGCGGGGATTGAAAAGCTTGTCGAGATCGGTTTTGCTGAGCACGGTATCCTCCGCTTGTTTCTGCTTTTCCCCCTCGGCCCTCCAGGTACGCCCTGTTTCAGTACCCGAATACGACGGCAGTTGCAACCGCTTTCTTGCCGATCGGCGTCGCAGTCCGAAGTGCCGTCTTTTTTGCTCCCTACAATTCGTGGCGAATATATGCCACGGCGTTCCGGAATAACGACACGCCGGCGCCTTCATCAGGGAGGTCTTCCCTCGTCCATCGAGGATGGTTGACCCGGTGCAGGTATGCCTCCGGGTGCGGCATAAGGCCGAACAGCCGCCCCGTTTCATCACAGATGCCGGCCACTGCGTCCAGGGACCCGTTGGGATTTTCAGGATACGACATGACCGCCCTTTCGCAGTTCCCGTCACTGTACTGCATAACCACCTGTTCCTGACGGTGGAGCCGTTCCATAACGGCCTCGTCGGCGGGCAGGAACTTCCCCTCGCCGTGCCGCACGGGCAGATACAGTTCTTTCAGCCCGCGGGTAAAAACACACGGCGTGTTTTGATTGACCGCGAGATACACCCATCGGTCTTCGAACCGACCGGAATCATTGAATGTCAGGGTTGTCGACTGGGTTTCGTAACACCCGTCGAAGCCGGGCAGCAGGCCCAGCTTCGCCATGAGCTGGAAACCGTTGCAGACGCCAAGTATAAGTCCTCCCCGGTCGACGAACCGAAGCACCTGCTCCAGAAGACGTTCCTCCCGACCCTTCACGACGGCATGAACGATTCTATTGGCGCCCGCCTTCGCCGCTCCCAGGTCGTCCCCGTCGAGAAAACCTCCGGGAAGATTGAGAAAATCATAATCATCCAGCCGCCGGTCGCCGTAAAGCAACTCACTGATATGAACGATGTCAACGTCGTCGGACCCCGCGAGACGGCAGGCGTGAGCCGTTTCCATCTCGCAGTTTGTTCCGTATCCCGTCAAAACTATTGATCGTACACGCTTTTTCATAATGAACTGTTTCCGTGGAACCAAGCCGGTTCCCTGTTCGTCAGCGGATGCTCTCCGCTTGTGCCCCGCCGCCCTAAAAGGCCAGCGGTTGCTTCCAGGCCTTTTTCAGCCCGTCGACGGGTTCCTCGACCACCTCGTTCCCGTCGAGACCGCGGATTACCAGCAGTCCGTCATCCGTGACACGACCGATCTCCGCGCAACAGGTATTCTCCATGACCGACCGGAAGGCATCCCGATCATCTTCCCTGACTGTGACAACAAACCGGCTCTGCGATTCTGAGAACAGCAGGTAATCATTCCGCGAGACATCATCGGCCGGAACCAGCCGGAGATCGATTTCCATACCCAGGCCCCCGGCGAAAGCCGTCTCGGCCAGCGCAACGCCCAGGCCGCCGTCCGAACAGTCGTGACAGGACGCCACCAGGCCCTTTGAAACGGCGTCGCTCAGGACTTCGTAGAGGGCCTTTGCTTCTTCACCTCTCACCACGGGAACATCGTTCCCGACGTAGCCGTGCAGGGCGAACCATTCCGATCCTCCCAGTTCACTCCTGGTCCTGCCGAGTACGTAGACCCGATCGCCGGCTCGCTTCGCGTCCATGGTAACGGCCCGGCGCACGTCGTCTATCTTTCCGAGAACGGAAAAAAGCACTGTCGGGGGAATGGAGATCCTGGTCCCGCCGACGACGTAATCGTTTTTCATGCTGTCCTTGCCTGAAATACAGGGAACACCGTAAAGCGTCGTATAGTCGTAAAGCGCCCGGTTCGCCCGGACGAGTTGCGCCAGCTTGTAGTCTCCGTCCGGTATTTTCGTCGACCCCACAGGATCGCACCAGCAGAAATTATCGATTCCGGCCATCCGGTCCAGGGAACCACCCGCGGCGATGGCGTTGCGCACCGCCTCGTCTATGGCGCATGCCGTCATGTGATAGGTGTCGATGTCGCCGTAACGGGGACAGATCCCATTGGCCACGACGATTCCCTCGAAGGAATCAAGAAGCGGCCGAAGTACGGCGGCGTCGCCCGGACCGTCGTCGGCGACGCCCACCAGCGGCTTTATCACGCTTCCTCCCTGCACTTCGTGATCATACTGCCGTACCACGTATTCCTTGCTGCAGATATTGAGACGAGCCAGCAGAGAGCGGAGGGCGCCGCCCAGATCCCCCGGCTCTGGGAAAGACGGCTCATCGTGGCGTGGAGGATTCCATTTCGCCGAAAGATGCAGTGTCGGCAATCCTTCATGCAGGAACGTCATGTCGAGATATGCCACGGTGCGCTCACCGTAACGAACACGGAACATTCCCGAATCGGTAAAAACGCCCAGGTCGACGGCTTCGACACCCATGCGTTCCGCCAGAGTCATGAAGGCGTCCATCTTCCCGGGCGGCACGGCGAGACTCATCCGCTCCTGGGCTTCCGACAGAAGAATCTCCCAGGGTTGAAGACCGGGATACTTGAGGGGCGCTTTTGAAAGATCGAGATCGCAACCACCGCACAGTGTTGCCATTTCACCCACCGACGACGAGAGCCCGCCGGCGCCGTTGTCCGTAATGGCCCGGTAATAGCCCCGGTCCCGGGCCACGAGCAGAAAGTCGGTCATCTTTTTCTGGGTGATCGGGTCGCCGATCTGGACGGCCGTGACAGGTGATCCCTCATGCAGTTCTTCCGACGAAAACGTGGCCCCGTGAATGCCGTCCTTGCCGACGCGGCCTCCCGCCATGACGATCCGGTCTCCCGGCAGAATTTCCTTCGTCTGTGACGGTTCACCGTTGATCCGGGCGGGCATGATACCCCCCGTTCCGCAGAAGACCAGAGGTTTTCCCAGGTAACGGTCGTCAAAAACAATGGAACCGTTCACCGTGGGAATGCCGCTCTTGTTGCCCCCGTGTTCGACGCCTTCCCGAACGCCCTCGAAGATGCGCCGGGGATGAAGAGCTCGCTCGGGCAGCAGTTGATCGTAAAAAGGATCGGCAAAACAGAACACGTCGGTATTGAAAATCAGCTTCGATCCCCTGCCGGTGCCGAAGGGATCGCGGTTAACGCCCACAATTCCCGTAAGCGCGCCTCCATAGGGATCGAGCGCCGAGGGGGAATTGTGTGTCTCCACTTTGTAAACCAGGTTGTAATCATCGTTGAAGGCGATCACGCCGGCGTTGTCCTCGAAAACGGAACGACACCAGTCCCGTTCGCCGAGGCGCTCCCTGATAAGCTTCGTGGAACCCTGTATGCAGGTTTTGAAGAGCGAGCGAATGGAGGTCAGCCCGCCCGCTTCATCCTCGTAATCAATGACCGCGTTGAAAATCTTGTGTTTGCAGTGTTCCGACCAGGTCTGGGCAAGCGCCTCCAGTTCCACGTCTGTTACTCGGGGCGAAAGACCGGCTGCCGCGCGCTTTTCGGTGACTCCGGCATCGGCGAAGTAATCCCTGACGGCTTTCATCTCGTCGAGGCTGAGCGCCAGCACACGGCTGCCGCTTATGTTACGCAGCTGTTCGTCGGAAACATCGAGATCGATTTCGTCCACCCGGAGATCGTCTTCAATGTCGACCCGCGGCACCGTCGGCGCGACCCCCCTGTCCGGATCCCAGCTTGAACCGTCTATAATCTCATAATGCTGCACCAGATCATTGGCAAGAAGTCCCGAGGCGATCCGTTCCGCGTCATGTCTTGTAACAGGGCCGTCTATCGCGTACTGGCGCGATGTGTATACCCGAATGTCCACCCTTTCGTTCCCGAGCAGATAGCGGACGGCTTCGGCAGCCGTCCTCCCCACATTGTCGGTGACGCCGGGCCGGAAACCAACCTCGACAAGCCAGGTGAAGTTTCGCGCCAGGCCCCGGTTGATTCCCCATCGCTGAATCACCGGATCGGAAAAAGGACCCGCCGCGATCGCTTCAAGTTCCTCCGCCGTCACGACGCCTTCGATGGTGTAAACATCAACGGTCGTCACCCGGTCAACGTTAACACCCAGGTGTTCCTGAATATTTTTTTTCGTCTTCTCCCCGGGGGCATCTCTCACGCCATCCCTGAAGGCTATCTCGATTCTGTTTATCTTTGTCATTGTTTTTACCGGTGCCGGAGTAATCGGTCCGACCGATATCCCGGACAATTTTTTTATTTGCGCAGTCCGTATTTTATCATTTTCAATTGCAGGGCCTTCCGGCTGAGACCCAGCCGGCGCGATGCCTGCGTCACGTTGCCGTCGCACAGCGACAGGACGTTTTCTATCATTTCACGTTCCATGGATTCGGTCTTTTCCCGAATGACTTCCTTGAACGCCCCGTAATCGCTTCCCTTCCCCGATCCGTCCGCCTGCGACACGTCCGGCGGCAAGTCTTCGAGACGAATGCGTCCTTCCGGAGCCAGCAGGACCAGTCGCTCCAGCAGATTTTCCATTTCCCTGATGTTGCCCGGCCAGTGATAATCCATAAAACGGTCCATCACGTCCGGGTCAAGGTCTTCCACGCGGCGTTCCAGTTTACGGTTGAACTTGTGCAGGAAAAAGGACGCCAGGGACGGTATGTCGTCTTTTCGCTCTCTCAGGGGCGGGAGTTCCAGGGGAACGACGTTGATGCGGTAGTACAGGTCTTCCCGAAAATCACCGTTTTCCACGTCTTTTCGCAAATCCCGGTTGGTTGCCGCAACCAGCCTCACATCGACCTTTACCGTGCGCAGACCGCCCACCCGTTCGAACTCCTGATCCTGTATGACACGCAGAAGCTTGGCCTGCATGTCCCGGGGAAGATCACCGATTTCATCGAGAAAGAGCGTGCCTCCGTGCGCCTGTTCGAAACGGCCGATTTTCTTGTGAAGCGCCCCGGTGAAAGCACCCTTCTCAAAACCGAACAGTTCGCTCTCCAGGAGATTTTCGGGAATGGCCGCGCAGTTTATTTTTATAAAAGGATTGTCTTTCCTTGGACTTCCGTTGTGAACGGCGCGGGCCACCAGTTCCTTGCCCGTTCCGGTTTCCCCCTGCACCAGGACCGTCGTCGTGGTGGGAGCGACGGTCCGCACGATGTCGTATATCTTCTGCATGGGAGCGCTCGAACCTATGATCTCGTCCCGCTCCGTTTCGTCGACGGATACCCGTGGTTCCCGGTCGGTCAGATTTTTCGTGTTCACCGCCTTCCCGATGATGTTCTGCAGTTCTTCCTGGTCAAAGGGCTTGGTAATGTAGTCGAACGCTCCCTTTTTCACCGCCTCGACCGCGTTGGAGATGGTGCCGTAGGCGGTGATAATGATAAACGGGAGTGAAGGATACTCGCGCCCGATCCAGCTCAGCAGGCCGAACCCGTCGAGGCGGGGCATTTTCAGATCCGAAACGACAACGGATATATCCCGTCTCCGCAGAATCTCCTGCGCCTCGACCCCGTCGGCGGCCTCGACCACGTCATAGCCCTTCCGCCTGAGCATGGCCGTGAGCACCAGACGCATATTCTTCTCGTCGTCGACAACCAGTATTGTTCTCATGGAAAGCGGCACTCTGTTTCCCGTCCCCTGCGGGTTCTTTCTTCAGCACGGGGAAAAAAGTATTATACAAATCCCCCGTCGCTCCCGCAAGCGGGAGAACGAAATCAAAACGCCGGCCCCCGGCGGAATAAATCCCGGCCGATGAACCGGTCACGGATGACCTAGTACGGTCACGCCTTCCTGTCAAGTTGTTTGATTATACGTCACGGAAAGGCGCCCTCGTTCATTCCAGCGGAAGGATCACGTGGAAGGCCGACCCTTTGCCCGGGTGCGACGATACCCTGATATATCCTCCATGTTCGCCGACGATCTTTCTGCAGATGGCAAGCCCCAGCCCGGTGCCGTGTTTTTTTGTGGTAAAAAAAGGTTTGAACAGCTGTTTCACGGCTTCCCGGGGTATGCCGCCGCCCGTGTCCCTGATGGTCAGATTTACGGCCCGCATCCGTTCATCCTCGAGAAGGGCTGTCGACAGGGTAAGCGTTCCTCCCTCCGGCATGGCTTCAAGGGCGTTGAGCACAATATTGAAAATAACCTGCATGAACTGTTCTTCATCGATTTCAACCAGGGGAAGATCGGCCGCGAAGTCGGTCACGATGGAAATGCTTTCAGGAAACTCGTCCCGCCGTATCAGGCTCAGCGCCCGCTCGACAAGCGCGTTCACGTCCCTGGACGCCGCGTTTACCACATAGGGATTCGCGTAGCTGAGAAACCGGGACACAACCTTTTCAAGTCGGTCCGTCTCTTCGGTGATGACCGTGAGCAGTTGCCCCGTTTCGTCCGATTCGCTTTCCGTTTTCAGGTACTGGGCCGCGCCCTTGATGGATCCCAGAGGATTCCTGATCTCGTGCGCCATGCCGCGGGCCATTTCTTCCAGGAAAAGCGACTTCCCCTTTTCCACCTCGTCGTCAAGCGCGAAAAGCGAGGTAAAGGCGGCGCGTCCCTCAAAAAGAAGACGGCTCACGGCCCGCTTGAGAAGCAGTTTTACCGGATCGATGAAGATCACGATGAGAAACGACGCCATGAGTACGAGGTTGAAATCGGGCATGAGTGGAGGGCCGTCTCCGAAAACGAGCGCCGCTGAGTAAAACAGTCCCGCCACGAAAAGAACCAGAATGAATATTATCGTCGCCCGCGCCATGATTTCGTAAAGTTCCGGCAGCTTGGGATACACGATGACAATCAGCACGAAGTAAACAAGAACCGCGGCGCCAATCTCCGAGAGTGCCGGCACGGCGAAACCCGACTGCTGAAGACTGTCGCTTATACTCAGCACTCCCCAGACCGCGACGGCAATAAGAACATAGCGAAGCCTTTTTTTTCGGATTCCTTCCGCCTTCAATGCCGCAAAGGCAAGGGCCGCGAAGCACCACCCGACAACGCAATAGACGTAACCATAGAGCAGCGGCGCCGCCAGTGCCATCCGCCCGTGAAAAATAAAAAACAGCACGGCGTCGAGTACGCCGAGAACGGCGACATACCAGGCGACCCGGTTCGAAAGAAGCGCTCCCCCGTCGCCGATAAACCGCCGCGCGAAGTGAACAAGCAGCGGCGCAAGCAGGATCATACCGGCGGCGTGAAGGAATTTCAGGAGCTCGACCGGCGTAATGCCGTAAAAGAAAAAAGCGCCTTTTTCGAAGGCCAGCACGAGACACAGAACGGCGTAGGACCGGTGAAGCGGGTCCCTTTTTTTCTTGATCAGCAGAGAAACGGCGATAGTCAGGCTGACCGCAGCGAGGGCGAAGGTTTCCATGGCCGTCTACCGGAACAGGGTGCCGGAGGAACGTCCTGCCGGATGTTTGAAATCTGGGGGGAAAAGAGGCTGCAATCCGTCGCGAACCGTGAAGCGCCTTCCGTCCGGCGATACTGTTGCTTGATTAATCATGGGTTCTCTATAGGTAATTCGGCGACTCCCCGTCAAGCCCCTGTTTCAAAAAATCTGTTTGCCTTTCAGCCGCCACCGGCCTGAACGTCGGACCTTTTTCTCACGTACCTTCCTGTCACGACCCCGTCCGCTTCCGTCCCGCCCGCGGCATTCGAACCCGTTATTACCATTTGACCGCGACGGGCGGATGGCATATTCTTTTCTCATTACTTTCCCGGTCGCCGCCCTGTTTTACGGAAGAGGGACTGCGCGGCCCGCGAGGGCGACCCCGGGACAACGGAAGGAACCGTTCATGTACGAACCGTTTACCATAGCCGCCGGCGTGCTTCTGATTCTGCTTGCCGTTCTGCAGGCCGTCGTCATTCGCCGGACGAAATCATCCGGAACCCGCGAAGACCTGGACAAAGCGTCTGAACGAACGGAACGTGCCGTCCGTGAGGAAATAGCCAGGAACCGGGAAGAGGCGGCCCGGAATGACCGGTTCATCCGCGAAGAGGTGAGTACCTCCCTCAGAACCGTCAACGATTCCGTCATCAGGAACATGGCCGGAATGGCGGAAACGCAACAGAAACAGATGGACTCTTTCTCGGAACGCCTGGCGACCCTCACGGAATCGAACCAGCAGAAGCTCGACGACCTGCGAGTGGTGGTTGAAGAGCGGCTCAAAACGCTCCAGAACGACAACGCACTCAGGCTCGAGCAGATGCGCGCCACGGTGGACGAGAAGCTCCAGGGAACACTGGAAAAACGGCTGGGGGAATCATTCCGCCAGGTCAGTGAGCGTCTGGAACAGGTCTACCGCGGACTGGGAGAAATGCAGAACCTTGCCTCCGGTGTCGGCGACCTGAAACGCATGCTCACCAACGTGAAAACCAGGGGCACCTGGGGCGAAGTCCAGCTCGGGGCCATGCTGGAACAAGTCCTGACCCCGGACCAGTACGACACGAACGTGGCCACGAAAGACGGCGGCGAGCGGGTGGAATACGCGGTCCGGTTTCCCGGCAGGGGTGATGACGGCACCCCCCTGTGGTTGCCCATAGACGCCAAGTTCCCCCTGGAAGACTATCAGCGGCTCCTCGAGGCGCAGGAAAAGGCCGACGCCGAGGGGACGGAGGCGGCGGCGCGCCAGCTCGAAACGCGGATCAGACAGTGTGCCGCCGACATCAGCAATAAATATCTCAATCCTCCCCTGACGACGGACTTCGCCATCCTTTTTCTGCCCACGGAAGGCCTCTTCGCCGAAGTGCTCCGCCGGACCGGACTATCCGAGACGATTCAGCGCAGGTACCGGGTGGTCATAGCGGGCCCGACCACGCTCTGGTCCATTCTCAACAGCCTGCAGATGGGATTCCGCACGCTGGCCATCGAAAAACGTTCAAGCGAAGTATGGAAACTCCTGTCGGCGATAAAGACCGAATGGAGCAAGTACGGCGTCATCCTTGCCAGGGTGCACAAAAAACTCGGCGAAGCGTCGAACACCATCGAAGAGGCACAGAAACGAACGAGGGTCATCGGCCGCAAGCTCAGGGACGTGGAGCAACTGCCTGCCGAAGAAACACCGGCTGTTCTTGCCGTGGACGCGACTTCCGATGACGACGACGCGAGTGACGATACATGATGAACATTTCTCATGTGAGATTGCATGGCAATCGACGATGTGGCAACCGGCATGAAGCTTCCCTGGCCGCTTGACTTATCCCTGTTTTACCTGCAGCGGACGATCGGGCGGCGTCCCGTTCCCCTGATGGCGAGCTTCAAGGTAACCTACCGGTGCAACCTTGCCTGTCGGGGTTGCCCCTTTCATCATCTCCAGGGGCGGGCGGATGCATCCATGAGCATGACCACGGCGCTGGAAGCAATGAGCACCCTGCGGCGGCTGGGAACGCGCATCGTGGTTTTCGAGGGAGGAGAACCGCTTCTCTGGCGCGACGGATCTTTCCGCATCCACGACCTCCTGCGCGAGGCCCGCCGGCGGTTCCTCCGCGTGGCCGTCACCACCAACGGCACCCTGCCGCTGGACGTGCCCGCGCACACGATCTGGGTCAGCGTCGACGGGCTGAAAGAAACCCACGACGAACTTCGAAGCGGGTCTTTCGACCGTGTGGCCGCGAATCTTGAACGGGCGAAACATCGGAATATTTATATTCACTGCACGGTAAACCGGCGGAACATCCAGGATCTGGGAGGCCTGGCCGAATGGTGCCGGGGACTGCCGGCGGTCAGGGGAATGACGTTTCAGTTCTTTTATCCCTACAACCGGGGTGAAGACGACCTTTCCCTGTCTTTGCGGCAAAGGCGGGAAGCAGTGGATAAACTGCTTGAACTGAAAAAGAAGGGATTCCCCGTCATGAATTCCCCGGGCAGGTTGCGTGCCATGGTCCTGAACGACTGGCGCTGCCATGATGATCTTCTCATCAACGTCGATCCGGACGGTACCGTCACTCGAGGCTGTTACGTCAAAAACCGCGGCGAAATCAACTGCGCCGATTGCGGATTTACCCCCGTCGCCGAGGCCTCGGGGGCGCTGGACCTCCTGCCTGGCTCTCTCTACGCGGGCTGGCGCCTGTTCCTCCGGTAACCGGCGCGGGGATTCACGATACCCGCGCGCCGAGACGCAACAAACCGTTACTATTTCATCTACAGGTTGAACCGCTCGCGGAATTTTCCCGCGATTTCAAGCAGGTCGGCGGGGAGCCGTTTTTCGACCTCGTCCATTATTTCCCGAGGGAGCCTCCCGTAGTGCGCCTCGGCGATACCGCCGGTGATGCAGGCGAGCGTGTCGCTGTCGCCGCCGAGAGAAACGGCGTTCCTGACGGCGTCTTCATAGGATTCCGATTCGAGAAAGGCGATGATCGCCTCGGGAACGGTCCCCTGGCAGGATATGTCGAAGCTGTAAGAAGGCCTGACGGCATCCAGCGTACGGTCAAGATCGTAACCGAAACGACCGGTTATTTCCTTTTTAATATTCTCTTTCCCCGCTCCTGTGCGGGCGAGAAAGACGGCAAGGGCCGCCGCCCGGGCGCCTTTTATGCCTTCAGGATGATTATGGGTTATTTCCGCGGTGCGCGCCGCTTCGCGAAGCACCGTTTCACTGTCGCCGAACGCGAACCCCACCGGGCTCACCCGCATGGCGGCCCCGTTGCCCCAGCTGTTGTAAGGTTCGGGATTATTCGAATTAAGCCATTTTGAAAAGGACCCGCCGTAGCCGGCACGGGGATAACGGCGTCCGATCTCGCGGATCCATGTCCGGTAATCTCCATCTTCAAGGATGGCCTTCGCCACGGCCGCGGTGAGCACGGAGTCATCGGTAAACCTGCTGGAAGGCTTAAACAGGGGGAAATCTTTCGTCTTGATCGGATTTCCCTCGTAAATCGAACCGATTATGTCGCCGGCAACGGCGCCAAGCATACCGATATTCCTCAGGCAAGTTTTTCCCGCACCACCTCGGCGATGACCCGGCAGTAAGCGTCCGTGTCGTCGTCGGTGGGACCTTCCACCATGACGCGGCACATGGATTGGGTCCCCGAGTAGCGGACCAGCACGCGGCCGGCGTCGCCGAGTTTCATCTCGACATCTTCTATGGCGCGCGCGATCTCGGGAATCGACATTATTTCAGGTTTTGATTTAACGTCGACGTTGATGATCTTCTGGGGATAGACTTTCATGACGCGGGCAAGCTCCGAAAGCGGCTTCCCCTCCCGTTTTACGACTTCCATGAGCTGAAGAGCAGAGAGAATGCCGTCTCCCGTTGTGTGGTGATTGAGAAAAATCAAGTGCCCCGAGTCCTCGCCTCCGAGGGAAGCGTCCCGGGCTTTCATTTCCTCGAGGACATACCTGTCGCCGACTTTAGTGGTAACATAATCAATGCCCAGTTCCTTCATGGCGATACCGAAACCGATGTTGCTCATGACCGTCGTGATCACCAGGTTGTTCCGCAGCAGTCCCCGGGACTTCATCTGCCGGGCGCAGATCGCCATAATCTGGTCGCCTGTCAGCACCGAACCCTTTTCATCCACGGCGATGAGGCGATCGCCGTCTCCGTCAAAGGCGAAACCCGCGTCGGCCTTCGTCCGCAACACCTCTTCCACGAGAGCTTCCGTGTGCTGCGATCCACAATTGTCGTTGATGTTTTCGCCGTTCGGCTTGTCGAAAAGCGTGGTAACCTCCGCCCCGAGTTCAAAAAACGTGGCCGGCCCCACCCGGTACGTTGCGCCGTTGGCGCAATCGAGCACCACCTTCGTTCCCTCGAGCAGATACTCTTTGGGAAAGGTGCTTTTCAGAAAGACAATGTAGCGATCACGCGCGCCGTCGATGCGATAGGCCTTCCCCAGCCGGTTTGGCGACGGGTAAAGCCGGTGCATGTTGTTTGCAAAGACCATTTCTTCGATCTCGGCTTCCTTTTCATCGGGAAGCTTGTAGCCGTCGCCGGAAAAAATCTTGATTCCGTTGTCCTGGAAGGGATTATGGGAGGCCGATATGACGATGCCCGCGTCGACGCGCATGTTTACCGTGAGAAAGGCGATGCCCGGCGTCGGCATGGGACCCACCTGGATGGCGTCCACTCCCATCGAACATATGCCGGACACGAGGGCGTTCTCGATCATATATCCCGAGAGCCGGGTGTCCTTGCCCACGATGATTCGGGGCTGGTGCCCTTCTTTCTTGAATATGTGCGCCGTCGCTTTCCCGATTTCCAGCGCCATGTTGGCCGTCATGGGATATTCATTTGCGACGCCCCGGATTCCATCGGTTCCGAAAAGCCTTTCCATTCCGCCCTCTCTTTCGACTGAACAATGAATGTCGGCATATTTTTATTAATAATCGGTGGTTTTTAAAAAATTTTTCTTTCCTTTGCAATCTTTTATTACTCGCGTGCCGCAGACTGCGTAAGAGGGGTTCCGGTGCGAAAGAGTTTACGCACTTTTTCGAGCGACAGTTCCCTTCCCGAAAGAATGTTCCCGGTTCACAAAAGCTCCCAACTATTCTGAATCACGTATGTATTCCGAAACAGTCCGGCGGCGCCTTTCCGTGGCATGCAACGTGCTGGTATATGAGCTTTGATAAATCTCGGAGGGAGAGATGACTGTCATGAATAATCGGACAATCGCCGTTGTTTTTCCCGGTCAGGGATCGCAGAGACCGGGCATGGGAAAAGACTTCTACGATAACAGCGCGGTCGCGAAGGACACCTACCGGGAAGCTTCCGAAGCGCTGGGGTTCGACGTAACGGCCCTGTGCTTCGAGGAAAATGACCGGCTCAACCTCACCGAAAACGCCCAGCCCTGCATCCTGGCAACGGAAATCGCCATGTATCGGAGCATAGTCGACCGGTGGGGAATTCAGCCGGAATGCTTCGGCGGGCACAGCCTCGGTGAATACACCGCGCTGGTCACGGCGGGCGTCATGCCCTTCGCCGAGGCATTGCGGACAGTACGGACCCGCGGCAGTCTCATGCAGGAAGCGGCGCCCGTCGGCACGGGCGGCATGGCAGCCGTCATCTGCGAGGGAATCAACCGGGACGAACTGGGCCGGCTGATCGCCGACCTGCCCGTTGATATCGCCAACGTCAACGCCGAAAACCAGCTGGTCCTGAGCGGCAAGCGCGAGGGACTGGACGAAGCCGGCCGACGACTGGAGACAACACTGGAGAAAAAGGAGGGCTATCGCTTCGTTCCCCTCGAAGTAAGCGCACCTTTTCACAGTCGTTTCATGAAGGTGATCGAGGAACCCTTCCACCGCGTCCTGGAAAACATGAAAGCCGTGAAGAACCCGGAAGCCGCCGCCACCGTAACCTCGAATTTCACCGGACGTTTTCACGACGGCACCTATGGTTCGATAGTAAACGGCCTGGTGCGCCAGCTTTCGCACACCGTCCGCTGGACCGACAACATGGCCTCCATCGCGTCCCGCGCCCGTCTTGTTTTCGAGATAGGACCGGGCCGCCCCTTGAGAAAACTGTTCGCCACCATGGGCGTGGACTGCGCGTCAGTCACGACATTCGGCGCCGCCCAACGCGCCTTTGCCGGGGCGGGCGAAGAACAACCATAAACATTCAGGGAATCAATCATAATGGATCTTTCTATCTCAGACGACCAACGGATGTATGTTGAAACAGTACAAAAATTTGTACGGCAGGACGTTCTGCCGGGAATTCTTGACCGTGAAAAGGACCACGATTTTCCCCTTGACCTGATTCGAAAGGCCTGGGAACTGGGTCTGCTGAATCTTTCCATTCCCGCTTCCGTTCGGGGGTACGACATGGACCTTGTTTCGACGGCGCTTATTGTAAAGGAACTGTCCTACGGCGACACGGGTCTTTCCACCTCCGCCATGTGCAACGACCTGGCCAACGTCGTCGTCGCCATGAACGGTACGGACGAACAGCGGGAGCTGTTTCTGCGCCCGTTCACCGAGGAACCCGTACTGGCGTCCTTCTGCCTCACCGAGCCGGGAGCCGGGTCCGACAACAGCGCCATGACGACGTTCATGAGGAAACAGGATGACGGCACATACCTCCTGAACGGCGAAAAATGTTTCATCACGAATGCTTCCTACGCGACACAGTTCACTGTTTTCTGCAAGGTGGGAAAACCGGGCGGCCTGATGATGGCCTGCCTGGTAATACCCCATGAAACCGTCTCGAAGGCCGACATAACGACACTTCCCTCGGGAGGTCGGGAAATACGCCTCCCCGGCGGCGGCGTCGTCGTCACCGGCAAACCGGAAACCAAACTCGGCCAGCGGCTCTCCAACACGGCCACAGTGAACTTTGAAGACGTCGTTGTGCCCGGTGACTGGATCATCGGCAACCGGCGTCTTGGCTTCCAGTACGCCATGGACGTGCTCGATTACGCCAGGCCCATGGTGGCAGCCATCGGTCTGGGACTTGCCCGGCGGGCTTTCGACGTGACGATAGCCTACACGCGGGATCGCAGCCAGTTCGGGGAGCGCATCTGCGATATGCCCGTCGCGCGCAACACCCTGGTCGACATGTGGAAAAAAGTCGAAACGGCCGAGGCTATTCTCATGAAGGCCGCCTGCAAGATAGAAGAAGAAACGGACGACCGCGGCATATTCGCGTCGTTCGCCAAGAACGCCGCCGCCGAAGCGGCCCTCTTCTGCGCCGCCGAAGGGCTTCATCTCCACGGCGGATATGGTTTCATGGAGGAATATGAAATATCGAAGCTCCTCCGGGACGCCCAGATCGTCGATATCTACGAGGGAACCCGGGAAGTGCAGGATATGATCATCGGACGGGAGCTTGCCTGATTATGCTGTATCTCCACGGCATCGGACACTTTCATCCTGAAACCCTTATTACTAATGCCTTCCTGGCCGATCTCGATATCGGCTGCAGTGAGGAATGGATCATGGAACGCCTGGGAATTGAATCACGGCGGACCGTTCTCGACCTCGACTATATACGGACAACCCGTAACAACGATCCCCGGGGCGCCCGCGAAGCAAGCAGCTGCACGCAGGCCCAGATGGGCGCCCGGGCTGCACGGTCGGCCCTGGAGCGGGCCGGAGTGAACGCCGGAGACATAGGACTTGTCCTGTGCGGCTCGTCCGCCTCCGACTATCTGTCTCCCGCCCAGGCATCCTGCGTGGCAGCCGAACTGGGCATCACGGTCCCCTGTTTCGACGTCAACTCGGCGTGCAGTTCCTTCGGAACCCAGGCAACCATGTTAAGCGGCATGCGCCCGGACGCGCTTCCGCCTTTTATTCTGATGGTCAATCCGGAATCTCTCACCCAGGTGGTTGATTATTCCGACCGCCGGGCCGTCCCGATTTTCGGTGATTGCGCCACCGCCGCGGTTGTTTCCGCGTCCGTCCCCTCGAACATCGCCATCGAAAACTGCCGTATTGAATCGAATCCCGGTGGATGGAACAAGGTAATGGTGCCGCGGAACAAACATTTTTCCCAGGACGGAAACGCCGTCCAGGGCTTCGCCATTCGCAAGGCCACCGAAGGTCTTCGTCGTCTTCAGGCCGAGTACGGCGACGGCCTGAAGTTCATCGGGCACCAGGCGAACCTGGGCATGCTGAAGACGGTTGCGGAACGGTGCGGCATCGATGAAACGGACCACTGGCACAACGTGGTGGAATACGGCAACACGGGGTGTTCTTCCGCGCCTTCAGTCCTGAGCCAGCACTGGGACCGGCTGGCGCCCGGCGACCGCGTGACCCTCGTTCTCGTTGGTTCCGGCCTTACCTGGGTTTCCATGATGGTAACAGTAAACGGAGCAATTAAACAGGAATCACCGTTATGACCTATGATGAATTTACGAGCGCACAATCCTTCACCCTCGAAGAACTGATCGGGTTCGCCTACGGGCGGCTCGTGGATGATCCGCCGCGGCATTTCGACGCGCGGCTTCCGGCTCCGCCCTTTCTCATGGTGGACAGGATCACATCCGTCACCACCGAAGGAAAGGGCGGCCTCATCACGGCCGAACATGACATAAGGCTGGACGACTGGTATTTCCAGTGCCATATGCCGGGCGACCCGGTAATGCCGGGATGCCTGTACCTTGACGGTATCTGGCAGCTTCTCGGTTTTTACTGCGTCTGGCGCCGGGGTTTCGGATCAGGAAGGGCCCTGGGCTGCGACGAGGTGTCGTTCAACGGTCAGGTGAGACCCTTCAACAGGATGATCCGTTACGAGATTCGGGTTCGGCGGTTTTCCCACCTGTCCGGTTCGGGATCGAGCATTGTTATCGCCGACGGCGACCTTTCCGTCGATGGAGAAACTGTCATGACGGTTCGGGGCGCCCGGACGGGGTTATTCAAGGATATCGCCTACCGCGATTATCCGCGTCAGTCACGTCATGCCGTGGGCGGCATGATCAAGGAGCGGATATAAGTCCTGTGCCGACATCGCAACGAGGAGATGAATCAATGGATTCGAACGATAAACCGGTAGCCGTTGTCACCGGCGGCGGTGGGGGTATAGGAGCCGCCTGTTGCCGGGCGCTCGCGGCGGAAGGTTTCCGCGTCGGAATTCACTACCGGTCAAGTGAAACGGAGGCCCGACGCCTCCTGGAAGAAATCGGGGAAGGATTCCTGCTTCAGGGAAACCTGGCCGACATCGACGACGTGGAAAACATGGTCCGAACCCTTAAAACCGTCGCGGGGAACGTCGACGTCCTGGTCAACAACGCCGGATTCTCCGTGGACAGGGACATGCTTTCCATGAAAGTTGACGAGTTCGATCTGCAACGGACCGTCACGCGGGGCACGTGGTACCTGACAAAACGGGTGCTTCGGCTGTTCATGCTTCGCAGGGGAACGGGCCGCATCATCAACATATCCAGCGTTACCGGACACACGGGTAACAGCGGGCAGGTCCCCTACACAATGGAAAAAGCCGCCCTGGACGCCTTCACCAAGTCGCTGACAAAGGAACTCCGGGGGCGGGAAATCCTCGTTAATTCGGTGGCGCCGGGCTTCATCGACACGGCCATGACCAGGGAACTCCCTCGGGAGGTGCGGGAAGCCATTCTGTCAACCGTACCCCTGGAAAGAATGGGGACGCCGGACGAAGTGGCGGACGTAGTAGCCTTTCTGGCCCGGCGGGGAACCTACATCACGGGAACGGTCATTCACGTAAATGGAGGGCTCTATGGAGGATAAAGCGGCCACCGTTGAAACCGTGCTGAACCTGATCCCCCAGCAACCGCCGTTTCGTTTCATCGACGGCATTGACGAGGTGGATGAGGATCACATAGTGGGAAAATACCGGTTTCGTCAGGACGAATATTTCTACCCGGGCCATTTCCCCGGCCACCCGGTGACCCCCGGCGTCATTCTGCTGGAAACCATGGCACAGACAGGCGTGGTTGCTTTCGGCATCTACCTGCTTTTAAACCGGGGCCGCTCTCCTGAAGAAATCGGCCGGATGGCGACGCTCTTCTCGACGGCCGATTCGGTTGAATTCAGCGACGTGGTACGACCGGGAGAAACCGTTTTCGTCCGCGGCAGCAAGATATACCTGCGACGGGACAGTCTGAAAACCGACATTATCATGGAAAAAGAAGACGGCCGGCTTGTGTGCTCCGGCACGCTGGCGGGCAAGGGAGTATCGTTTGATGAATAAGAAACGGGTAGTCATTACTGGAATCGGAGTGGTCGCACCCAACGCGGTGGGACTGGACGACTTTCGAAAGGCGCTTCGGGAGGGACGCTCGGGCATCCGCTTCATTCCGCAGCTCGAGGAACTTAATTTCGGTTGCCGGATCGGGGGCATACCGCCGGGATTTAACGACGTGCGCGCGCGCTATTTCGATAACGAAAAACTCCTTTCGATCAACGACAACATCGGGTACGCATCGGTTGCCGCCGTCGACGCCTGGCGTGACGCCGGTTTCGACCTTCCCGGCGACAATGATGAGGTTGACTGGGACACCGGGGCCATAGTCGGATGCGGCATCGGCGGTATGGACACCATCGCCGAGCGGGTGGTGCCGATGATCCAGGCGGGCAAAGTACGCCGCATGGGCAGCCGCATCGTCGAACAGGTCATGAACAGCGGAACCAGTGCCCGCGTCGGCGGCCTGCTCGGCCTGGGAAACCAGGTCACCTCCAACTCGTCGGCCTGCAGTACTTCGTCGGAAGCCATTTTCAGCGCGTTACAGCGTATACGCGGAGGCCTGGCGAAACGGATGCTCGCCGGGGGATCGGAAGGCGCCTCGCCTTATATCTGGGGAGGATTCGACGCCATGCGGGTCATCGCGCGGAAGTTCAACGACCAACCCGAGGAAGGATCACGGCCTATGAGCGCCTCCGCCGCCGGTTTTGTGCCGGGCGCCGGTGCCGGTGTTTTGATGCTGGAAGACCTGGAGACGGCCCGCGCCAGGGGTGCCCGTATATACTGCGAAATTCTCGGCGGCGCGGTTAATGCGGGCGGCCAGCGGAATGGCGGCAGCATGACCGCACCCAATCCCGAAGGAGTCATTCGCTGCATCCGCTCGTCTATTGCCGACGCCGGGATTCACGCGGACGACATCGACGCCGTCAACGGCCACCTGACTGCCACATTCGCCGACCCTTCCGAAATCAGGAACTGGTCGAACGCCCTGGAACGGGGACCCGAACGCTTTCCACTGGTCAACTCCACGAAATCAATGATCGGCCACTGCCTGGGAGCCGCCGGGGGCATCGAGTGCGCCGCCGTAACGCTGGAACTGGCGGAAAGGTTTCTTCATCCTTCACTGAACTGCGAGGACGTACATCCTGAGATCGAGGCATTCTCGGACAAGATTGTGCATCAAACAATGGAATACCCCGAACTGAAAATAATCGCCAAGTCGAGTTTCGGTTTCGGCGACGTGAACAGCTGCCTGATTTTCAAGACCTGGGAAGGGTAACGCACAGGACCCGGGTCATTAATTTATTACACGAGGAGGAAAGCCCATCATGGAACAGGAACAAATATTCAGCGAAGTGGTAACCATTTTGAAACCGTATGTAAAGAACGAGTCGGCCCTGTCCGATATATCGGAAACAACTCACATTCTCGACGACCTGAAGGTCAATTCGGCCCGTCTCGTCGATATTATCATCAAGTGCGAAGATGTCTTCGGCATCGAAATCGACGATGACGACGCTGATACAATCCGCACCATAGGCGACGCCGTCGCGATCGTGAAAAAAAGACTTTCCTGAATGGACCGGAATGAATGGACACAACAAACCGCGGGGCGAAAATAATCATGAATAAACGGACGCGTCTTTCCCTGATGATCCAGTACGCCCTGGGCCGCACGGCGGTGTTCCTCGTAGCCCCCCTTATCTTTCTCATACTGAAACTGGCGGGCTATCGAATAGAAGATCTCCGGGAGGTCAGGAAAGCCGTGGCGGAGTCTCTTGAAGGACGCCCCGGGGGCTGGATCATCTGCGCGAATCATCTTACCATGATTGATTCCGTGTTCATCGCCTGGGCATTTATGCCGTTCTCCCGCTATGTAAAGGATTTCAGATACATGCCCTGGAATCTTCCCGAGCGCAGGAACTTTCAGAAAAACCCTTTCGTGGCGGCGCTCTGTTACCTCAACAAGTGCATTCCCCTGCAGCGGGGAGGTGACCGTAACGAAATGAGGCGGACCATGGACGTCTGCGCCCACCTGCTGGAAAACGGTTCCAACCTGCTCATTTTTCCCGAAGGCGGCCGTTCCCGCAGCGGCGCCGTTGATCTCAATAATTTTTCCTACGGCGTCGGGCGTCTCGTCCAGCAATGTCCCTCGGCGCGCGTCCTCTGTATGTACCTTCGAGGTCTCGGGCAAAAACGGTACAGCAATTTTCCGAGGTTCCGGGAACAGTTCGTCGTCGAGGTTTCTCCTTTCACGCCTTCGGTCACCGAAGGAGGCCTCAGGGGACAGCGGGAAACGGCCCGCCGGATCGTCGAGCACCTCGGCCGCATGGAACGTGAATGGTTCGCTCATGTGTCGGCCCTCGGTCACCGACGTTCAGCATCATGGATCCGGTCGGCCGGAGCACGGCACGTTCCGCCCGAGGGCCGAAAGACGGCCGAAGCGTCATGACCGTGATGTCGCGGGGATATATAAGATGACCCGGCGAGTCTCATCATCAACTGCCTTGCCGTATTTCCCGGTGGGCAACGATATTGTCGACCGTGCCGACCCCGAGGCCGCGAAAAAACATCTTAACGGGCGTTTCGTTTCCAGGGTCCTCACGAAACGGGAAAAACGGCTTTTCGACGAAAGCGCCGACCCCGGTCTCATGCTGTGGTCATTCTGGGCGGCAAAGGAAACCGCTTACAAAATCTTTTCCAGGATTGATCGGGATATTTCGGCGTGGCCCCGCCTCTATGAAACATATTTTCAGAACACGCCCGGAGTGAATCAACCCGTCACGGGACGTGTTGTTTCGGGAGGAATGGCGGCAACAATTCTTCTGACGCCCGCCGCCGATTATGTACATTGCCTGGGAACGGCGGGGACTGCTGACGATCTGACGACTATCATGTATGGGTTGTACCGCCTGCCCGGCCCCGCGCGCGGGTTTCGGAAACTTTCACGGCGGGTGAGAAACAGTCTTCGCGAAAGCGTGGCGGAGGAGACGAACGTGCACATCGACCGCGTGCATATTGTTCGAGAAAAAGGACCTCGTGGTCTCCTGCCCCCGATCCTGGTCATAGACGGAAAACCGGCTGCCGCCTGTATCAGTATCAGCCATGACGGCTCATTCGCGGCATTCGCCCGCACCCCTCTGCCGCATATCTAATCCGGATCGGTAGTGCTGCTGAGAACATCCAGCAGTTCGTCTCCCAGTTCATTCAACTGGTGACGGGTCAGCACGCCCGCGGCGGCAGGATCAGCCATAAACTCGTCGCCCCGCCCGGCGATGTCCAGCAGCGCCTGGTCGGACAGTATCATGAAGCGCGCCTTGTTGGTGCTCCGCGCCTTTTCAAACCGCCAGCGATACAATAGTCTGAGCCGCCGCCGCGCCGCCTCGTCGAGATCTTGATACCCCTCGATTTTCATGTGGCCGTGTTCCGATAACGTCTTCTCGCGCCAGCGGCCATCCGCCATTTCGCTGAATATCCGTTGCGCCTCGTCCGCGAGGCTATGCTCCTCAAGCAGTCGGTTCATCACACGGTACAGAGGTATCAGGACACCGGCGTCCCGGGCTGCGTATTCCAGCTGTTCTTCGTCGAGAGGTCGAAGATCCCACCGTGAACGTTGTATTTTTTTGCTTTTCGGCAACTCGAAATTCAGATACTCCAGCAGAACCGCGGAAAGCGAGAGCGCTTCGGAGCCCAGAAGCGATGCCGCCCGCTGTGTATCGAAAAGGGAAGAGAACGTAAACCCGTAGTCCCGGTTCAATATCCTTACGTCGTTGTCGCAGGCGTGGAGAACCTTAATGACGTCGGGATTCTGGAACAGGTCACCGAGAAAACCAAATTCGTCCTCTCCGAGAGGATCAAAAAGGTAAATCATGGAATCGGTGCTTACCTGGATGAGGCAGAGCTTCTCCCGGAAATAACGGAACGAATCATACTCAGTATCGACACCGAGAACCGCGGCCGATGCAATCCGGAACCGGGCCTCTTCCAACCCGGCATGATCCGAAACGAGAATCCAGGAAAGTCCGTTCATGTCACGCCTCCTTTTTCTGAAAAAAATAACGGCTTCCGTAGCTTACTCCGAAGAGAAGCACGACAGAAACCACGAGCGCCATCAACACATACTCGTCACATCCGAAGAATTTGAGACCTCCCCCGACGGCACCGCCGACGACCATTGACGCAACGGCGCCCCGGCTGTTCAACCGAAGCCGTTCACGGTAAAAACCGAGAACAACGGGGATCACAATACCGGCCGAATAAACGGTGTATGCCAGGAGAAGAGAAGCTATGACGCCTCCCAGTTCAAGAGCGACCATAAGGGAAACAAGGCCCACGATCGCCACGGAAGCCCTGGTGAGCAGAAGCATGACGCGCTCGCCGGGCAGTTCCTTCCGTAACGAACCGAGGATATCCGATGTGAGGACGGTCCCTGCCGTCAGCAGGCAGCTGTCCGCCGATGACATGATGGCGGCAAGCAGAGCGGCGACGACAAGGCCGCTTAGTCCCCGTGGAACCACGTTCATGACAAGCGCGGGTAATGCGCTTTCGGGCTGAATGTCCGGAAGAAGCACCCGAGCCGTCATGCCGATGAAGACAACCGCAAATGCTATAATGACAAGGCATGCCGCCGTGACGAGGAGAACGCGCCGTGCGTCGGCGGCATCACGCACCGAAAGAATCCTGGAGTAAATATCAGGGCCCACAAGATAAGCCGCCCCCACAAAAAACAGAAACGTAACGAGGTCGTTCCATCCGAAACCGGCGGAGATGGGAAAAGAAAGCGATTCTTCAGGAAGCGCCTGAAGTAATCGCGCACCGCCCCCGGCGGCATCGATTCCGAAAACAAGGCAGAAGACGATACCCGCCGCGATGATAACCGCCTGGATGGCATCCGTTCGAAGAATCGAATATTGTCCTCCCAGGGCGGTATAAACAATAAACACCAGAGCGGCCGTAACAGTGAGAATCTCTGTCTGGCCGGGCCAGAGAACGGCCAGTATCTTCCCCGCGGCTATCATCTGGGCGGCGATAATGCCCAGCCAGGCGATGACGATCAGGGTCGACGCGGCCAGACGCGCGGACGACCCGCCGTACTGGCGTTCCAGAATTTCCGGAAGCGTGTACGCATTCGTCTCGCGGATGCGCCGGGCGAAAACTGTTCCCAGGACAGTCAGGCCGACAGCGCCCACCAGCAGCCACCAGGCACCCACAAGTCCCAGGGAGTACCCCAGGCCGGCCAGCCCGATCGTACTGGAACCTCCCACGACTGTGGCGAGCAGCGATCCCGTTACCACGGCGGCGCCCGCCCTCCGGTCAGCCACCGCGTACCCTGCCATGGTGTGAATGTTCTTCATGCTGATAATTCCCACAGCCAGCATGATCGTAAAAAATAATCCTATAATAATAAAATTCATAGATAATCTTCCGCGACGGCCATCATTTTCCGCCGCTCAGCGGTTATACACAACGTCGGGAGACAGGGTTTTTCACACGACAGGGTATCGCCCGGAGAAGGCGGAAAAGAATCCATATCACATAATCCCGGTAGGGCCTCTTCATTGCCGGCACTTCCAGGAGCATGCGGAAAAGCTCCTCGTCACCCGCCAGGATTCTGTAAAAAAAGGAGGGGAAACGATAGACCGTGCGCGCTATCGCGCGGGCGTATAAAAAATTATTCGCGAAATCCCTCCGGCAGGCGCTCTCGTACCGACCGGCGGGGAGAGGCCCGCCCGCCTGCGCGGCTTCAACCGCCATATCGGCGGCGATAATGCCGGACCGTATAGCATAAAAAATACCCTCCCCCGTCAGGGGGTCGGTGAACCCCGCCGCGTCACCAACCGTAAGGACACGTGGCGTCGCCAACGGATTCACGATTGTTCCCGTCGACATGCGATGCCCCCTGAAATGAAGCCCCTCGGGAAATCCCGTTCTTCTCAGAAAGCTCCTGGCGGTACCCTTCGGGTCCTTCAAATGAGAGGCGAATCCCCAGAGACCGATCGAATAATACCCGTCATGGGGGAATATCCAGGCGTAGCCCATGCGGAACAGATCCACGTGAATCTCGAGCAGCCCCGGCAGCCGCTCATCGATACGAGCATTCGGCGCTTCCGTTTCGGCAACCATTGAAAGCGCGACGGACTTCCCCCTGGTCGTGCGTCCCGCGTTTTTACCGAGAGCCGCCCGGGCCCCTTCGCCGACGACCAGGTATCGCCCGCTGTAGGAATCACCGCCGCTGCGTACCACGACATGATCCTCCAGCTCTTCGACAGCAACAACCTTTTCGCCGGTGTGAACAAGCGCGCCCGCTTCAGCGGCTTTCCCCAGAAGGCAGTCGTCAAAGCGGCTCCTGGTTACGGTAACGGCGACGGGATCATCGCTGTGGGTCTCAATGGCCCCTCCCCGGTAACAGATTCGAAGACCTGTAATTTCCTTCTCCCGGACATCATGGGGAAGCACGAAATCAAGCGATTCGAGAGCCTGCCGTGATACGGCTCCGGCGCAGGGCTTAGAACGGGGGAATGTTTCCTTGTCAAGGAGCAGAGTTTTCAATCCCCGTTGCGCAGCCCTTCTCGCAGCGGAAGATCCCGCCGGGCCGCCTCCTATCACGACAAGGTCATACATGAAACGCTTCCTCCCCAATATGGTTTCACAGTTGATACAAGTCTTTTTCTCATCCGTCAACTGCGGATATGCTCCGGGCGGCCCGACCGCGGCTCGAAGGCCTTGTAATACAGGTGTCCGCGGGATAATTGAGTTGACTCTTTTTCACGTTCTGTAGTAACTTCGAGCACCGGTGAGTCGTAACCCGGCGGTGTTGACGCCACGTCGAATGTTCATAATCCATCAATCGCGGAGGAAAAGCCATGGCTACCAAACCGTCAAAAATCCTTCGAGTGGAAAATATTCTCGAAGATCAGGTAATGAAGTGGCAGAAACGGGTTGACCGAAGAAAAAAGGAAACCACCGTTAAACCACCGGTTATAACGATTTCCCGTCAGCCGGGAATTCCCTCGGACAAGCTGACGGAGGAACTCGCGGAGACACTGAAGCTTGACATCTTCGACAACGAGATCATCAACGCCGTCGCCAAGAGTGTCAAGATGAGCGAAAAAGTTGTCGCATCCCTGGACGAAAAAACAAGGAGCGCGCTTGACAGCTGGATCCAGATGTTGAAATCCACTCGTTATCTTCTTCCGGACACGTTTCTCACCCACCTGACGAAAGTCATCGGCACCATCGGCGAACAGGGAGGCGCACTCATCATCGGTCGCGGCGCCCACCTTATTCTGCCTCCGGAAACAACCATGAGAATACGTCTTGTGGCGCCCCTCGGCCTGAGAATCGTCACTCTTTCACGCGAAGAAAAAATAGCATCCATCGACGAGGCACAGCGTAAAATTCACAAAAAGGAAGCGGAACAGCGGGCCTACATTCGCAAATATTTCGAAGTCGATATCGACGATCCCGTCCAGTACGACCTCGTCATCAACACGCAGTTCATGTCAGACGAACAAATCGTTGATGTTGTAAAGGCGGGATTGAAGAAAAAGGAAGTTCCGAAAAGACGCCGATTCGATCCGAAACCGGACAAGGAATAACGGCGGAAACAAAGGCGGATCATCCGCTTCACCTGCGGCATTCATGAACCGGCGTTTTTCGACGCCGTTCAGGAATCGACAAGGTTCGCAAGTGCTTCGCGTACCCCGTCGACGGCGCCGTGGCGGGTGAGATCGTGCTGAATCGGCGTCACAGTGATAAAACCCCGTCGCAACGCGCAGGCGTCCGATTCGATGTCATCAGTTTCGGGAAGCAGCGTTTCCCCTGCAAGCCAGTAATAGATATTTCCTCGCGGGTCCAGGCGCTGTTCGAATTCTTCCACGAGACGCGCGTTGCCCTGCCTCGTGACGACGACACCCCTGATTTCATTCTCCGGAAGTGCCGGCACGTTGACATTCAGTGGAATGCGCCGAAGAAATTCGTGTTTCATGACAAACCCTGCCAGCTTTTTCGTAAACCGGGCCGCGAAAGAGAAATCGACGCCGCCGCTCTTTGTATCCAGGGATACGGCGATGGAAGAAATGCCCAGAATGGCGGCTTCCGTGGCCGCCGAGACAGTTCCCGAGTACAACACGTTTATGCCCACGTTTGCGCCGACGTTGATGCCGGAAACCACCAGTTCGACCGGTTTCGGCAGCAACTCTTTCACGCCGATCTTGACGCAGTCCGCCGGCGTTCCCCTGACGGCATAACCAAGAAAACGTCCACCTTTCCGGGCTTTTCGAACCATCAAGGGCCGATAGATCGTGATGGCGTGCCCGACTGCGCTCTGTTCCGTCTCGGGCGCCACGATCGCGCACTCACCAAGTTCCTGCATCTCGCCGAAAAGAACACCGAGGCCCTCGGCGTAAATGCCGTCATCGTTGGTCAGAAGAATACTCATTATTCCTTTTTTTACCCCGCAGGGCCTCCCACTCACTCAAGTTGAACAATCCGGCCGTCCTGTACCGAGAGTATAGAGAGCTGTTTCTCTGCGTCACCGTTGCCGGGGAAAGACGTCATTCCCGTCACGCCCGAATAATTCCGAAGATCAGACAACCAGTCGCGAAGATCGCTCGGCGTCCGCGCGCCCCCGTTTATAATGCCCTCGATGAGAATCGACGCCGCGTCATAGGCAAGCGCCTCGATCCCGTCCGCTTCACGCCCGAATGCGCCGTAAAATTTATCGAGATAGTCGGTAACTTCCGGCGCGTTGCTGTCCTTGAAGAATACATCGACGAAGACGGCCCCTTCGAGATAATCCGTTTCACCCTCCAGCAGATCGGGTACGTTCCATTCGTTCGTACCCAGCATTCTCACGCCGATCACGTCATGAAAATCCAGTTGCGGGGCGATCAGGCGCGCCTTGAGAGCCGAATCGGGAATAAAGATCGCGTCGAAATTGACAACGGGGATGTCGGTTTTATCTTTTCCGACCTCCAGGTTAACAAGACGCTTGATTTCCTTACTGAAATCGGTCTGGTCCTGTTCATATGGCTCCATCCCCTCGACGGCCCCTCCCCTGGTCGCCACGGCGTACCAGAAACGGAACATCATTTCCCGGCCGTAGGCATCGTCGGGATACAGAACGGCGAAACGCCTCACGCCGAGACGGTTCACGGCATAATCCACCAGCGCTTCCACCTGTCCATCGGCGGTAATAAAATTTCTGAACACATAATCGCCCAGTTCCGTCACCCCCTGGGCTTGGGTAAGCGTCATGATGGGAGTGCGAAGGTGATGCGCCCTTTCAGCCGCTTCAAAAGCAGAACGGCTTTCCAGGGGACCGAGAAGGGCAACGGCGTTCTCGTCGAAGACCAGATCCTCAACAGCTCGCCGGGCCTCCGCCGGGTCGCTCTTTGAATCCCTGACGGCCAGTCGAACCCGCGTTTCCCGGGATACGTCGAATACTCCTGACGCCAGGACAATCGCGTCGAGCATTCTGTTCCCGTAGGAAGCAAACCGTCCCGATAGGGGCAGGATACAACCGACAGTCCGGATTTCCGCTTCCAGTCGCTCAGCGAGCGAGCGGGACAGCGAACGGGCGTCTTCCATCAGGGGATGATCCTCGTACTGCCCCATGAAAGTCTTTATATAGCGTTCCGCCGCGGCATAATCACCTTTTTCATCGCACAGCCGCGCAAGACGGTACAAAATATACCCCGCCGGATAGTCCCGTCCGAATAATAAGAGCAGCCTTTCAAGCTCATCCGGGTCAAGTTTGTTTTTTATAATGTCCTCGACGCGGACACGGACCTCGGCGATCTGGGCTTCGTCTTCAGGTCTTTCCCCGAGCATCTCCACGTATAATTCAACTGCTTCTTCCCATTTCTCATCATTTTCGGCGCCTGCCGCCGCCGCCTGAAACAACCGCACCAGAAAGGCCGCCGGGACATTCCGGTATCGAAGATCCTTCGCCAGGGTATTTATTCTTTCCGGGACGTCCATTCGCCTGTAAAGACGGACCAGGGACGCAACCGCCTCTTCCTCGAAGGCCTCGCCCCGTATATGCTCTACCACGTATTCAAAATAAGGCGCCGCCTCGCGGGGACGGTCGAGAGCAACCAGTATCTGACCCGCACGAAAACGGCCCCACGACGATACGACGGCGGGCGGCTCCTTTTCAAGAACGGCCTCGTAGAGCCGCAGCCCGCGAAGGTAGTCTCCTTCTGCCAGCGCCTTTTCGGCTTCGTCGAGCGCCGGCCGGTAAGCGGATGGAATCAGCTTCTCCGGCATCGGAACCGCCGAGGGACCGGACAGGATATCCGGCCGTTTCACCGGGACACGGGCGCAGGAAACCACGAGAACCGCCAGCAGCAGCAGAATGAACCACCTGACTCCCGCCCGGGACGCACCGGTCAACGATAACATGAACCTACCTCCCGATTCCGTCGATATAATCGAGAGCCTTCAGAGCCGTGTCCGGCGACACGACCATGATCGACGTCTCGTTGTTGTACTTCAGGCCCGAATTCGTAAAATTATGGCTTCCCACGAAGGTGATTTCACGATCGGCCACGACCATCTTTACGTGCGTGCGCCGCGACGGCGGGTCGAAGACAACATCGACGCCGACTTTTTGAAGCCGCTCCGCCGTTTCAGCGTTCGCGCGGTCAATGAACGAATCGGCGTCGCCTGTTTTTTCGAGAAGAACGCGAACTTCGACACCGCGCTGAACGGCGTCGCCGAGGGCCGCGACGATTCGATCGGGATAATTGCTCCTGTAACCGTTGGTCTTGAACAGGTAAACGGCGATGACAATGTCGGATTCCGCCCTTTCGATGGTTTCGAGAAGAACTGAAACATATTCCTTGTTCGGCAACAACCGCACTTCGACCGGCTCCCGGGCGGCATCATCCGCCGCCGAGACAGCCGCACAGAGAATCAGCAGCACTGAAAAGGCAGCTATTGTGATTTTCTTTTTCATCGGCAGGCTCACACAGGTGTTTCGAAACCGGCCCGCTGATCCCCCCGGTCGTCCCGGAAATATCGGATCATTGAGTCTTTGAGATGATACACAAGCGAACGTCCGCTGTCGATACAAAAACACCCGAAGCGTCCGAAACGTTTTCGGGTGTTCTCTCTAAGCGGCGCCGTTTCATGAAGATACGGGCACCGTATCGTTTATCAGGCCGGACCGAGGGAAACCGCCATTTTCGATAGTATTATTTTACTTCTTCGAAATCGGCGTCGACCACGTCGTCGTCGCTCTTGCCCGAACCTCCACTTGTCCCTTCGGTATTGCCCGTTCCACCCGCGGTCTCACCTCCGCCCGTTTCCTGGGCCTTTGCAGACGCCTTGGCGTACATGGCCTCCGCGAGCTTATGGGATGCCCGGGTCAATTCCTCCTGGGCCTGCTTGATAGCGTCGAGATCATCGCCTTCCATGGCGGTCTTCAATTTCTTGACCGTCTCCTCTATGTTGCTCTTTTCCGCGGCGTCGATCTGGTCTCCCATTTCGCCAAGATTTTTCTCCACGCTGTAAATCAGCGTATCCGCCTGGTTCCTCGCCTCGATGAGTTCCTGCTTCTTCCGGTCCTCTTCGGCGTGCGCCTCGGCGTCCTTTACGAGCTTCTCGATCTCCTCTTCAGTGAGACCGCTGGAAGAGGTGATCTTGATGCTTTGTTCCTTGCCGGTGCCCAAATCCTTGGCCGAAACATGCACGATGCCGTTGGCGTCGATATCGAAACCCACTTCAATCTGGGGCACGCCCCGGGGAGCCGGCGGAATGCCCGTCAGTTCGAATCTCCCCAGAGTCCTGTTGTCGGCGGCCATGGGACGTTCGCCCTGAAGCACGTGAATACTCACCGCGGGCTGGTTGTCGGCGGCCGTCGAAAAAATCTGGCTTTTCTTCGTGGGAATGGTGGTATTTTTTTCTATCAGCTTCGTCATGACGCCGCCAAGTGTTTCGATTCCCAGTGACAGCGGCGTTACGTCGAGCAGGAGAACGTCCTTGACGTCTCCCGACAGGACTCCGGCCTGGATCGCCGCTCCGATCGCCACCACTTCATCGGGATTGACGCCGCGGTGCGGATCCTTGCCGAAGATTTCCTTTACCTTCTGCTGCACCCGGGGCATTCTCGTCATGCCGCCCACCAGGATGACCTCATCGACGTCTTTCGCCGACAGACCGGCATCCTTTAATGCCGTCTTGCAGGGCCCTTCAACCCTGTCGATGAGATCGGCGACAAGTGATTCAAGCTTGGCCCTGGATACCTTCATGTTCAAATGCTTCGGACCTGACGCGTCCGCGGTTATAAAGGGAAGGTTTATGTCTGTTTCCACGGAAGCCGACAATTCCATTTTCGCCTTTTCCGCCGCTTCCTTGATCCTCTGCAGGGCCATCCTGTCTTTTTTCAGGTCGATGCCCTGGTCCTTTTTGAATTCGTCGGCGATATAGTCGATCAAGCGCTGATCGAAGTCTTCACCACCCAGATGCGTGTCGCCGTTGGTGGATTTCACTTCGAAGACACCGTCGCCCAACTCGAGAATTGAAATATCGAAGGTACCCCCGCCCAGGTCGAAAACGGCTATTTTTTCGTCCTTTTTTTTGTCCAGCCCATAAGCGAGCGCCGCGGCCGTGGGTTCGTTGATGATTCTCTGCACGTTCAGGCCGGCGATTTTCCCCGCGTCCTTCGTCGCCTGGCGCTGAGAATCGTTGAAATAAGCCGGTACGGTGATAACGGCGTCAGTCACCTTTTCGCCGAGGTAGTCCTCAGCCGTCTGTTTCATCTTGCCAAGCACCATGGACGAAATTTCCGCCGGGCTGTAATGCTTGTCCCTTACGGTAATACGGGCGTCCCCGTTCGGCGCTTCCGTTATTTTAAAAGGGCTGATGGTAATGTCGTACTGGACCTCCTTGGACGAAAATTTTCGTCCTATCAGCCTTTTTATCGCGTACACCGTGTTCTCGGGGTTGGTAATCGCCTGTCGCTTTGCGGTCTGTCCTACCAGTCGCTCGCCGCTGTCAGCGAAGGCAACGACGGACGGCGTTGTCCGATTACCTTCCTGGTTCGTGATAACAACGGGATCCCCGCCTTCCATGATGGCAACGCAGGAATTTGTCGTTCCCAGATCGATTCCGATTATTTTACCCATGATATGCAGTCCTCCTTACCTTTTCGCGATACACGTTATTTTATATTCTTCGTTTTGCCGTTCCGTACAATCCCCGGCCGACAGGATCCTCAGCATTTTCTACCGCTGCGCCCTGGCTACAGATACCTTCGCGGGGCGAAGAAGTCTTCCATTCAGAAGATATCCCTTTTCGAACTCCTCGATCACCTTGTTATTATTTTCTTCATCCCCCTCAACCATGAGCATCGCCTCGTGATAGTTGGGGTCGAAATCTTCTCCGACGGCCCTGATGGTTTCCACACCATGCTTCTCCAGGGTGCTTCTCAGCTGGTCCAGGATCAGCTTAAGACCCGTGACGAAGGTCTCGAAATCGCCGGCGTTCGCACTGTGATCGACGGCACGTTCAAGGTTGTCGACGATGGGAAGCACGTCCTTTATGATCGTTTCGTTACCGTAATTAAGAAGATCGGCCCGATCTTTCCGGACCCGTTTCTTGTAATTGTCTAATTCGGCGGCGAGTCTCACATACCGGTCGTAGTTCTCCGCCGCTTCCTTCCTGGCTTCCTCGAGATTTGAAAGATCGACCGTCGATCCCTCGCCGGTTTCGTTTCTTCCGGTTTTTTCGGACGGTTCTTCGACCGTTGAGGTCTTCATCTCCTCGGACGCCTTCCCGGCGGCCTCGTCAGGCCGATCCTGTTTTCTTTTTTTCCCCGTCATGATGATGTTCGCCTGCCTCGCACAATTATTTTTTCATCCATCCGGACACTTAAACAATTTGTAATCCACCATCTCGCAGATAACGTGGGCCGCTGTCATGTGTACTTCCTGCACCCGCGGCACGCTCGCCGTGGAAACATTCAGCGAATGGTCAACCATTCCGGCGACAACGCCGCCGTCTTTCCCGGTGAATCCCACGCAAATCATGTCCATCCGCCGGGCGACCTCGAAAGCCTTCACCACGTTCGAAGAAGTGCCGCTTGTCGTTATTCCCCAGGCAACATCGCCGGCATGGCCAAGGGCCCGTATCTGTTTGGCGAACACTTCCGAAAAATCGTAGTCATTCGCCACACTCGTCAGCACCGACGTGTCGGTGGTCAGGGCGATCGCCGGAAGAGGCGGCCGTTCTATCATAAACCGATTGACGAATTCCGCCGCTATGTGCTGGGCGTCTGCCGCGCTGCCTCCGTTACCAAAGAGCAGAACCTTGTTGCCGCGTTTCAGAACTTCCGTAAGCACCGTTACGACTTTCACCAGCCGGGGAAGATTTTCGTTTATGAAAACTTCCTTCTGGTGGATGCTCTCCCTGAAACTGCGTATGATGATGTCTTCAATATCTTCCATGACGACTGCCTGTTTTCGTTTCCCGCGTAATATATGGATCAATTCGGCCCTGTCAAGGAACGAAGCGGAATTAACCGGATGTTAAACAAGGCATACACCCGCCCTGCGACGCCGCTCGGGCATGCGAATACATCGGTCGGAGATCCCTGCGATTTCCGGCACATGAAGGACTAGAACACCGATTCGCGCTTGTCCCGAAGTTCGGCGATCTTGCCCCGGTTCAAACCGGAAACCCGCGAGTAATAACCGGTGATCCTGGTGATGCCTTCCACGTCGTCGGATGCGCAGAAACTGCAGGAATCGCGGAGACCTGCGGCGGTTCTTCTGCAGGCGTGGCACGTGGTGAAATCAGATGAAAAAATTATCTGGCGGTTCGTGGTTTCATGAAATGCGAATGTTACAAATTCGGCCAGCCGTTCCGGCGAAGAGGGATTCGGACCGAGCCACAGGTGGGACAAAGCCTCGCCGTCAATAAAGCGGTGAAGCGTGCCCTCATACTGCACTTTTTCGCCGGGTGCAACGGGAGCGGCAATATCAAAAAGCACCGAATTAGTGTAATAGACTTCACCCCGCGCGATGTCGCCGCGGACATAGCGCCCCGCCTCGGGAGAAAAATATTTCAGATCGAGCCGCGCGAACCGGTAGGGCGTGCTCTCTGCGGGAGACTGTTCAAGTATGAAATTCATGCCGTACGAAGCGCTCAGGCTATCGGCGATTTTCTTCATTTTTTTTATGAAGTCGATACCGAAGCGACGGGCCTCTTCGGATTCATGAAGATGTGCACCCTTCTGGCGTTTCACCAGCTCGTTGAGACCGACGACGCCTATAAGATAGGTCGCGGGGGGAAGGCTCAGGTACGAGGTTCCGTCAAGATCCATGGTCAGCATGGACAGTGGCCCGTCACCGCCGTGGGACAGCAGTCGTTCGATAAAATATCTTTTTTGCTCGTGGGCCTGCGCCACCAGTTCCATACGCCGTTCAAGGAGCGCAAACAGCCGTTCCTCGTCACCGCCCGCTTTGTAGGCCAGTCGGGGAAGATTGATGGACACGTTCTGAATCGCGGCGTATCTCATGGCCCAGGGTTGCGGCGTTTCTTCCGGCTTTCCGGCGGTCTCCCGCCGGACATATCCGCATTCCGACAGGTTGAGCGCGCCACCGCGATCAAAAATGAAAGCCGGATTCCCTTTTTCGGCGGCCACTGAGCAGGCGTGTTTCAGAAACGCTTCATGGCCTTCGGTCCTGAAGAATTCCTCAGTTACGTGAACGAGCGGGCGCGGAAATGTGAAGGGACGTCCCGAGGCATCGCCTTTGCGATAAACATCGAAGAGAGACCAGAGAAATCGCCGGGCGTGAACACCATACTCCCCATAGGATTTACCCGTCGGAACGCCGCCCGGCCCGACGGCTTCCACGTCGCGCAGATGCAGCGGCACCTCCCACTGCAGGTGAATGTCCGTGAATATAGTCTGGCCGCCCCTCCCCACCGCCTGTTGCGCGAATTCGTAAACCAGCATCTGTGACAGCTGCTCAACCGCCCTGTCGGACAGTTTATCGAGAAAGGGCGCGAACAGCACGTTTACGTCGAGCCACCCGATGGCACCTGAAAAGTGCCCCTGCAGGGCGGCGGCGAACCGCACCATATGGGCGAGCAGGACCTCGGCATGTTCGGCCGGCGCCGCCACGGCCGGCGCATCGGGAAGGTTAAGACCGAATTTCTTGATGTATTCAAGGGACTGGCATGAGCAATAGGGCCGATCGATGAAACCGATGTGATGCAGGTGAATATCACCTGTCAGGTGAGCGTATCCGACTTCGTCGGAAAACACCTTGTATAGTGCGTAATCACGCTTGATTCCCTCGGCGAATATCAGATTGGTTCCCTCGGGGGTGTGAGGGACATTGGCATTCTCCTTATTCTGGTACAGCATGAGATGATCCACGTCCCACAGGGGAAACCCCAGGCGGGCGTGCATTCTCGTTGCGCTCTCAAGCCCCCGTTCAATGAGCCTCGCATTGACCATTTCCCGTATCAGGGGCGCCGTCAGAAATCCCATGGACGACGAGGCTATCTGGTGCTCCACTTCCCTGCTGATCGCCTCGGCGGTTTCCGCGTCGACATTTGTTTCACGGATGAGGGCGTCTACGATGCGTTGACGGTTCCAGACGGCGATATCTTCGCCGGAAGTCCTTACGAAAAGAGTGAGATCAGTTGTTTCCTTGAAATCCATGACACGTTTCCCGCGGAAAACCGCCGGCGTCTAAATATTCGTGGACAGGTTTTCCCCCGACGACTCGAACATCTTTTCGGCGGCCCGGGACAGCGCCTCGTCATATTTATGGTTGAGGGAAAAAATCCTGAAATGAACCACCCGGGACGGAATAAACCGGTAAATGTCTCGAAGGGGTTCTCTCGAAATGCTATCTGTTGAGGGATTGTAGATATTTATTCGCTTTTCACCTTCCACCATCGGGTTGATGGGCCGGGGATCCTGCGTCGCCAAGTCAACCCGGAACCGTATTCTTTTCAGTGACGCCGGTAAATATTCCCTGATTTTCCGCTCATAATCGCGCGCGCCGGGAAACTCGGCTCCCCGCTGCAAGCGGTCCACGGAAAGGTCGGCGAAGAAGGACATTTTCCACTTGACACGGCGCGTGTAGAATATGTGCCATTCTCTCCCCAGCCGTTTCTTTACGGGGTCATCCGACGAGATCCATTGTTTCGTCTCGTTAAAAAGACTCCATTCGTCGCACTCCCGGTAACGCGCCAGTTCATCCCGTGGATCGAAGGGAAAAATAATATTCATCGTATCCTGGAATATCTCCTGCAAATGCAGGTCGAGCGCCCTGGTAGTCCTGTGGTAATAGACGTTTGAATACATGTTGAGACGGGCATTGAGAAATCGGCTCAGCGCCGAGGTCCCCGCCTGGTGCAGCGTCAGGCCCTCGTCGGTAAAAAAGGAATAAAAACAGAGGCGGTCTATGTCGACGATGTCCATGGAGAAACCGGACATGTACGCGTCGCGGCGCACATAATCCATGTTGTCGACGGTATAGACGCCGGAAAAAAGCTGCCGCAGCAGGTTCAACCACGGGGGCTGTTTTGAATCACGCGCCCGTGGTTTTCGAATAAGGAAGGCCACCTGGCGCGGGTCGATGGTTTCTCCCGGCTCGAAATCGCCTGTGGGACTTCGCCTGATCTTTCTGATAATCGATCCGAGTTCCCGAACGATGATCTCCTGCCCCAGGATTTCATGCGTGAGACCATACTGGCTCAAAAAGTGATCGTCGAAAAAATGTCCGTACGGCCCGTGCCCTACATCGTGAAGCATCCCGGCGACACGAAGCAGTTCCTCCACGAAATTCACCGACGGGACGTCGGGACAGAGTTCTTTCAACCCCTGGTAAAGGTGGCGGCTGAATTCTCCCGCCATGTGCATGGTGCCGAGAACATGTTGAAACCGTGTATGCTCGGCCGCCGGGAACACCCAGCGGGCGCTCTGAAGCTGGTAAATACGACGAAGGCGCTGCATCCACGGGGAGTCGATCAAGTCTTTTTCGGTCTTCTCCGACGGATGATCCGCTACAGGAACAGTGAACCAGATGTATGTGTAAACGGGATCGGCAATGAGCGCCTTGCCCCGGTACGTTTTGGCGAAGGAGTTAACCCTTTTCATTATGCACTCATTACAGGGGTGCTACCGGCACACCACAGAGTCTTCCCCGCCGCGGCATCGGCGGCTGGTCACAGAAACGATTGGCACGCAGGAGGCGATGGGGAACTTCGGGGCGTGCCCCGGTTGACGAACCGTCCGACACCGGTGGACGGCGCGGCGGCAAGTATCCTTAAAAAAATGGTGGAGATGAGGGGGCTCGAACCCCTGGCCTCGGCATTGCGAACGCCGCGCTCTCCCAACTGAGCTACATCCCCACGTAAAACCGCCGCTTACGACGGGCTTTGTATCCCATTCCCGTCATTCATGTCAAGCGGGAGTTTTCTTCGCACCTCCGTCACGGACGGATTGTCTCCCGCGACAGGACCACTATTTTACGTATATATTACATATAGTTATAACACGCAACCCGGGTTTATTCGGAATTAGCCGGGCAACACCCCTTCGAGCCGCCCCCTGTCCCTGAAACGGGCGGCCCGGTCTTTATCACCAACCTGTTCGCAACAGACGATAAGGCTTAAATAATAAAAGGGATTGTGAGGATCCGCCGAAACGGCCTTTTCGAATTCGTCAATCGCCTCGCGAACCAGTCCTTCCCTGATCATCATGTTGGCAAGCCGGTTTCGAAAAGCACCCCGGGATGAGGGATCGATCCCGCATGCCTCGTCGTAAACGTTTCGGGCGTCCTCGATTTTGCCCTGCCGCAGGTACAGATCCCCCAGGGAACACCGGTAGAGGGGATTGTCCCGGTCGACGTCGATCGATCGTCTCCGCGACGTCTCGGCCCTGTCCCAGCACTCCGCCTCTTCATACGCGGCAGCCAACCTGTCGTAAACCATGGGCCCGTCGCCGGGTTCCAGACGGACAGCCTCGGCGCAGGACTGCTCGGCCGTCTGGTACCGGCCCAGTCCCACGGCTGCCACACCCCTGTTCAGATGATACAGCGGCATATCCGCTTCCATTTCCACAAGTGTCGAAAACACCTGGAAGGCCCGTTCATGTCTCCCGCTTCTGAGACAGGCATCGCCAAGCGTCGCCAGGAGGGCCGTTTCATCGGGATAGACCTCGGCCGCCCGTTCACAGAGTTGAACGAGCTTACCGTATTCGCCCATTTCACGATAGGTCTTCACCAGTTCATCATAGGCGAACCCCGTGAAAACATTCCTGGCGAGTTCCCGTTCAAGAAGTCGCTCCAGCCATTCGAGCGCCTTGTCGGTGTCCCCCATGTCGCGATAGACCCAGGCGATGGAAAAGAGCAGGGAATCATTGCCCGGGCTTATTTCAAGCAGCTTCTCGTACAATGCCAGGGCTTCCTCGTGCCGTCCATCCCTGACACAGTAATCGGCATAATCGTAAAGATCGTTGTATTCCGGCGATTGCATGCCAGCCATTATCTCCTCTTTTCAAACGGAATCACTGATCTTCCGGGAATCACGACATCGCCGCACTTCCACGTGACCTGTTGTTCAAATCGTAGTAACTCGCCGTCGATATTGCAACCGAATAATGTTTTCACGGAAGCGGGAAATGCCGCGGGGCATGCCGACACGGAATAAATTAAAAAATGAGATTCACAATAACGAAAAGACGCGGCGATGGAAATATCGCCGCCTGCCGGTCAGACGGTGATAATCCCTTCACGGATGGCGTACTTGATCAGCTCCGATACACTGCTGATACACAGTTTTTCCATGATATTGCGGCGGTGCGCTTCGACGGTTTTGGGGCTGATGCCCAGCTTGGAAGCAATATCCCGGACGGAAAGACCTTCCGCCAGTTCCCGAAATACTTCGCGTTCCCGGCGCGTCAGGGACGCGCTGCCCGCTGATCTCGGCAGGCATGGTTTCCCGGTTTTTTTATCCACGACAACGCCCGAAATTTTTGAACTCAGGTAGATATCGCCCGCCACGACTGAACGGACGGCAACGACAAGTTCTTCAAAAGCGCAATCCTTGAGCAGGTATCCCGACGCACCGGCTTCGAGCATACCGGAAACGAAAAGGCGGTCGGAGTACATAGACAACGCTATAACCTTAAGCGACGGGGCTTCCTTCAGAATAAGACGGGTAGCGTCGATTCCATTCATGTCCGGCATGGAAATATCCATGATCACCACGTCGGGAGAAAACTGCTTGGCCATGGTAACGGCATCAACACCGTTTTCCGCCGCGGCGATCACTTCCATGCCCGGTTCTTTTTCGATAAGGGTACGGAGGCCGTCACGAACTATTTTGTGGTCATCGGCGAGAAGAATCTTGATATTCATCAGCACATGCTTTCCAGGCTGTCAAAGAAGGAATGAACCGCGACGACCGAAAAAGAGAACGGAGCGATTGCGCTGTCGGAAGCTGGAGAAAAACCCGCTCTCGGTCGCTGCCTGGCGTTATGATTCTTTTACGTCGAATAATTCATGTCATCCACCGTTGCAATCAGGTATACTCTGGTTTTATGGTGCCTTATTCACCGATACCCACCTCAGGAAATGGATGAGTTTGACCTTTTTCACCGGATCCGGCGTCACTGTTTGGTTACGATTCCTGCAACAGGCGCCTGCCGGATGACTCGTCGTCGGCATTTTTCGCTCCCGGACGCCGGGTGGATAAGGTATCGGAGACAACCATACGCGTCCTCGTTCCCCCTCCGGGAACGGATTCGACGAAAAACCGGCCGCCCAGGAAGCTCAACCGCTCGCGGATACTGAAAAGGCCGAATCCTTTCGTCCATTCCCGCGGCGCCTTGAGAATACCCGTATCAATGCCTACGCCGTCGTCCTCAATCACGATTTCAAGCTTTTTTCCGCTTGTTTTCATCATGACCAGAACGTTTTCCGCCCTGGCGTGCTTCGTTACGTTCATCAACAGTTCCTGCGCGCACCGAAACAAGACAAAGTCCCGATCCTTGTCCAGCTTTACTTTTCCGGTTCCCTGTTTACGAAAACGCACCCTGAGTCCGTATTTTGTCTGGTATTGTTCGGCCAGCCACTCAAGGGCGGCCGCAAGGCCAAGTATGTACAGTACCGGCGGGCTGAGGTCGAATGTCAGCGACCTGGTGTCTTTGATCAACTGGTCCACAATTCCCAGGATTTCATCAAGCGGTTCCGAGAGTCTCGTGGCCTCGGCGTCTTTCTGCAGCGCCTCGAGCTTCATTTTGGCAACCGCCATCGTCTGGCCGATACGATCGTGCAACTCCGTGGCGAGTTGCTGCCTTTCTCTTTCTTCGGTACGGGCCAGTTCCGACGACATAAGTCGCATTCTCTCGTAATTCTCTGAAAGTTTTCTCTCCGCTTCTTTCGCCTCGGTAACATCCTGTCCCACCGTCAGCAGGCCGATCATGTCGCCTCCGCTTCCGCGGAGCGTCTTGCTGCACCAGTTGACGATGCGCTTTGACCCGTCCCTCGTTATAAGAATATTGGTGCGTTCCGTCGTCTGCTGCTTGTTAAGTGCCTCGCGAAACGCCGCTCTCATGACCCGCCATTCCGACGCGGGCATGAACGTTTCCATCCAGGATTTACCGCGGACTTCCTCCAGGGAATAACCGAGTACCTCTTCCGTGTACGGATTGAATCGAACGATTTTCCCTCCCGGATCCAGTACCAGAACCAGGGCCTGGGCCGTTTCAATGAGGCTTTCCGCGAAGTCGCGTTCCCTTACCAGAGCAGTTTCCGCCTGTTTGCGTTTCGTGATGTCTTCGAAAACGACAACCGCTTTTCTGCTCCGGGAGCTTGCGCCCAGCTTTGAACCCGTCAGGGCGCAGAGAATGATTTGACCGTCGAAACGCCTGCATTCGACTTCGTCTCGATGGAACCTCTGCTTCGTCGTATCTCCGTAGAAAGCCCGTCCCGTCTCCCTGAAATCTTTTTCGCTCCGGTACAAAACACGGCTGCTTTGACCGATCAGGTCGGCGGGCTCCCACCCGAACACATCCCGAACGCCGTTATTCGCAAAAATGATGCGCCGGTTCTCGAGTCCCAGGACAGCATGAGGAATCGTATCCAGAATAAGCGATTCCAATGCTTCAAGATCTTCGAGTTTTTTCTGCGCCTTTCGAAGTTCCGTTATATCCATGCCGCTTCCAAGAATCGCCGGACGCTTGTTAAACTGAATATGACTCACCAATCCCATGACCCGACGGACCTGGCCATCTTTCCTGATAATTCTGAACTCGCAGGGAGACGTCCTCTCTCCGCGCAACATCTCGGAGGCCTGCATCTTCAGTATTTTCTTGTCCCGGGGGTGCACCGCCATGAGACCGCTGCGTCCCAGCACTTCATCCTTGGCATACCCCGTGTATGATTCGAAAAGCGAATTGACAAAACGGAAACGACCGTCCTGAACGATATACACGCCTGTCTGCAACCTGTTCGTCAGTATTCGGTAGAGTTCTTCCGCGCGGTTGCGTTCGGTAACGTCCCGAAAAGACGCTATCCTGATGATGTGACCTTCGAAGTGCATGTTTTTCCCCTGGATTTCCATCGGGAACAACGTACCGTCTTTGTGTACCGCCATCACCTCGTAGGGCTCCTCGCGGCCGGAATTAACATGCTCGGTCACTGTTTTATGGTATTCGGGGGCAACCAGGCTGAGAAGTTCGGCCCTCACAAGTTCTTCAGGACTGTAACCGGTTATGTTCGATAACGCCTGGTTCGCGTCCAGGATTTTTCCGTCCGCGTGGACACAGATACCTTCGAAGGAAATCAGGGTGACGCGCTGTATTTTTTCAGATTCAAGAACGCGGCCCGGCCTTGTTTCTTCCTGAAAACCGGGGACCGGGGATGATTCCGGAGAGGATTTCTTGTTCATGGATGGCTCCTTCGGTGTGTTCGAATGGTGAATACTATACACAGGACTTTCGAAATGGCAAGACGTCCCGTTCCCCTGTCCTGCTGCCTGGCAATCCTTCCGGGGATCGAGATTTTTACCTTTATTATTAAAGGGTAACGATGTACAATTTTTAACAGTCTGCGATGCAAATGAAAAACGGCTCGCGCCTTCAACCGATGAATAGACACGTAGGAACATGAAACAAAAAACAAGGAACTCTTCTTTGACTCACGTCAATATCCTCATATCCTGCAGCACGGCACAGCGTCCCTGTTTTACTGAAGGAAAAAGACCGAATGAACGGTTACAACACAAGGGAGGTCTTGCGCAATGAACACCGTCCAATCTCTCGACGAATTACTGGACCTGGCACACAAACACGTGGGCGTTTGCGTCTCACTCTACATGCCCACCTATCGAAAGGGCGCAGAAACTCAGCAGAACCAGATTCGTTTTAAAAATCTGATACGCGATGCGGAAAACCAGCTCATGCAACGGGACCTGCGCCCGTCGGAGACAAGGGAGCTGCTCTCGCCAGCGCAGGAGCTGATGAACAACGAGCTTTTCTGGCGTAACCAGAAACAGGGATTCGCGCTTTTTCTTTCACCTGATTCATTTCACTCTTTCAAATCGCCGGATTCCTTCGATGAACTGGTTGTCGTAGCGGAACGCTTTCATCTCAAACCACTCATCAGAATTATGGCGCGGGACATTGTTTTTTTTATTCTTGCCGTGAGTTTGAGGAACATTCGTCTCTTCGAATGCACCCGGCGACAGCAAAAGGAAATTCCCCTTGAGGGCATCCCCCGGGGTCTTTCGGAAGCCCTCGACCTGGACGATTTCGAAAAGAGGCTCCAACTTCACACCGGGAGCGAGGATACCAAGGCCCAGGCCCTTAAATTTTTCCAGCAGGTCGATCGCGGATTGCAGGAATATTTGCGGGACCGTCGGGACGCACTCATCTTCGCCGGCGTGGAATATCTTTTCCCCATATACCGTGAGGCGAACACCTATCCCCGGCTTCTTGAAACAACGATTTCTGGAAATCCCGAGGGACTGTCAGCTGATGAACTCCATGGACTGGCCATGCCCCTTGTCGAAGCCATTCTGCAGGAAAAAGAAAATGACGCCCTTTCACAGTACCGAAAAAGTGCCGGCACGGGACTGGCATCCCGTGATCTCAGGGAAATCATTCAGGCCGCCCATCACGGTCGGATCGGTATACTTTTCGTTGCCCACGGCGTCCAGGAATGGGGTGTATTCGACGAAGACAACGGCCGGATTCACATGACGGAACCGAACGACCCGATCTCGGAAGATCTTCTCGACTTCGCGGCGATTCGAACACTTCTCAACGGCGGAACAGTCCACGTTTTCGATCCTTCCTCCGTCCCCGGCGGTGGGCCTATCGCGGCCGTTTTCAGATATTAAGCTTGGGTGCCGTTCGGAAAAGACGCCCGGAACCGTGATTGATCCGGGCGTCGATTGCACCTTCAAGCTTGCATTTCCTCCTGTTTCCGTGGTAATGACCACCCTTCGTTAACCCCTCTTTTCCATCGAAAAAAATTTGACGGGAGCCTTTGTATAATGAGCATGCAGGAAATACCGCTTCATGAGTTGAACGCTCAGGAATTCATAGAAACGACGGTTTCGGAAATATCCGCTTCCGTGGGAACGGGAACAGCCGTCAATGCCCTCTCCGGGGGAGTTGATTCGGCTGTCGTGACCATACTCGCCCACAAGGCGCTGGGAGACCGCCTCAAATCCTACTTCATCGATAACGGCCTCATGCGGAGAAACGAGCCCGAACAGATTCGACAGTGGTTCGCCGAACTGGGAATCACCGTCGAGATCATCGACGCCGTCAATGCATTCTTCGACGCCCTGAAGGGCAAAACGGACCCCGAGGAAAAACGCGAGGCCATTACGGAAACATTTTATAAACACGTGTTCGGAGACCTGGTACGAAAAAGCGGCGCCCGTTATCTCCTGCAGGGCACCAACTATACCGACGTAGAAGAAACGGTGGCGGGAATAAAACGGCAGCACAACATTCTCGAGCAACTCGGAATCAACCCGGAGGAACGATACGGGTATAAAGTCCTGGAGCCCCTCATCCGGCTCAGAAAACCGGCCATACGCATCATCGGCAAAACGGCGGGGCTGCACCCGAACCTCTATCTTCGTCCTCCGTTTCCGGGCCCGGCGCTCGCGGCCCGAATTATCGGGGAAGTCACGTTCGAACGGGTGGAAATGGTCCGCGCCGCGACGGACATTGTTGAACGAAGTCTGGCATCGACAAGCGCCTTCCAGTATCTTGCAATACTTCATGAAGACCATGTCACGGGAATCAGGGCGGGAAAACGTGATTTCGGCTGCCAGATCGAGGTACGCTGCTGGGAGAGCGAGGACGCAATCACCGCCTCTCCATCGAGGCTCCCCTTTGAAACCCTGGAACAGCTGGCCGACGAAATAACTGACCGGGTTCCGGGCGTGACAAGCGTCACCTATAACATCACGAAAAAGCCGCCCTCCACCATCGAGGCGGTTTAAATCGACGGCGTAGCGGTTAAAGGTTTTCCTGGCTGCACATGATACGTGTGATATCGATTTTGACGGTGTGCGACATTTCCGCCGCCGGCAGAGGCGCGTACCATGTCGTACGACCGGAAAGACAAAAAGTGCGGCCCGGCTTTCGGTATTTTCGAATACGGCGCTGATTATTCTCAAACTCGCGACCGATCTTGTAACCGATTCCATCGCCATGATGTCGGAAGCGGTTCATTCAGGGCTGGATCCGGCAGCATCACTGGTAACGCTTGTTTCTGTAAAAACATCGGGGGATCCTTCCGACGACCGCCATCCTGTCGATCATGAAATAATTGAGAATGCTTCGGGTTTTATTGAGGAATTGCTGATTCCCGCCGCCTGGATTGTTTCCGAAGCAATTAAAAAACGGCTGCATCCTGCCGCCGTGAACTGAGAAACATGACGCACGCGCCGGCCCGGACGGTCCCTTTAGAAATATTTTAGCGAACCACCGTCCTCAAGGCGACCTGTTTCACACGTCGGCACGCGATTTTCTCAAGACAGACCGGCTTTATCTGTGGTAAAATAAATTGTTTTCTCATTGGTTCTGGAAAATAGTATCGCGATGTCGGCGCGGTCACTCCGCGCGGTTTACAGTAATCGGGAACTGAAGGGAATCGTTTATGATTATTCGATGCTGGGGGGCAAGGGGATCCGTTTCCGTGTCAGGCGCGGAATATCTCGCATACGGCGGTGATACGACGTGCCTCGAAATACGAACGAAAAACGACGACGTGATCATTGTTGACGCCGGTACGGGCATACGACGGCTCGGCAACCGTCTAACACGGGAAAACCGCTCGAACTTTCACATGATTTTTACCCACGCCCACTGGGACCATCTGGTCGGGTTTCCCTTTTTTAAACCGCTTTTCTCAAAACATTCTCAGATTACGATCTACGGTGACCCGGTTCCTGGTCATTCAATGAAAGACATCCTGGAAAAGCTCATGAAAGCCCCCACCTTTCCGGTGGATTACGGAGTCGTCGCCCCTCGTATTCATTTCGAAAAAGACGGTGTTGCCGACTTTGTCATTGATTCCGTCACCGTCACCCCTGTCTCCCTCAGCCATCCCGGCGGGGGGCGGGGATATGTGTTTCGCGAAGGCGGAAAAAGCTTTGTTTTCCTCACAGATAATGAACTCGGCTATGTTCACCCGGGAGGCCTTGAACGTGAATCGTACCGTGACATCTGCAGTGGCGCCGATCTTCTGATTCACGATGCCGAATTCACTCCGGAGGAGTACCGTCATACGCGGCACTGGGGCCACAGTTCGTATACCGATGCCCTTGACCTGGCCCTCAAGGCGGGCGTCGGAAAGTTCGGCCTGTTTCATCACAACAAGGAAAGAACCGACGAAGCACTCAACGCCATCGTTGAAGAATGTCGAAACATCATTCAACGCGAGGGATCGACAGTGGATTCTTTCGCCCTGACCCAGAATTCGGAAATCATCCTGTAGCGGCGGGGCTGCTGTCTTCAACAGTTTCTCGTCCCGTTGAAACAATTCCGCCGGGCGTGGTGGAAAAAGCAACGATCATGGAAAGGAATTATTGTAAATGCTTTCGACCCACTCGACGCTCCTGATTATTATCGACGTCCAGGAAAAACTGGCGTCGGCCATGCACGACAGCAACACACTCATCGCAAATCTTCAGAAGATGATCCGGGGCGCCCTTCTTCTCGGAATCCCCATTATCGCAACGGAACAGGTTAATCTGGGTTCCACCGTGACGGACGTGGCCGGCATCATGGACGGTGTGCGGCCCATCGAGAAGCGAAGTTTCAGCTGTTGCGGCGAGAAACAGTTCATGGACGCCCTTGAAAAAGCGGGCCGGCGTCAGATAGTCATCGGCGGCATCGAATGTCATATCTGCGTGTACCAGACCGCTGTCGATCTCGCCGCCAGGGGTTACGAGGTACAGGTCCTGGCCGATTGTGTTTCGTCTCGAACGTCGATGAACCGTTCCATCGGCCTGGACAGGATGAACAGCGAAGGCGTCAGGTCGACAAGCGCCGAAATGGCACTGTTCGAGCTCCTCAGGGTGGCGGAAGGCAATTTCATCCGCGCGCTCAGCAGAATCGTGAAATAACGACGGACATTGTCATCTGCCTGTTTTTGAAGTTCCTCTTTCCGTGAAGGATCAACCCGTATCATGACATTCTGGGCGGTTGTTTTCGTTTTCCTCGCACTCTGGGGAACCCTGTATGCTTTGAGAAGGCGCCGATTACGGCGGCGGCGGGAGCGCGTCCGTTCCCGCCCCTTTCCCGCCGAATGGAATGCCGTTCTCGAAAAAAGCGTCGTCCTTTACCGGATTCTTCCCGAAGACCTCAAAAATATTCTCCGCAGTAAAATACTGCTCTTCATCGATGAAAAACATTTCGAAGGATGCGGGGGACTTGTCGTCACCGATGAGATAAAAGTGGTCATCGCCGCCCAGGCCTGCCTTCTTGTCCTGAACCAACCCGATGAAACTGTTTATTCCGGGTTGTCGTCGATCCTCGTTTATCCAGATGCCTATATCGCCCCCGCATACATTTCTCTCGACGGCAACCTTTACGTTGAGACAACCGGTGTTCAATCGGGCGAATCCTGGCGGGAAGGAACCGTTGTTCTTTCATGGCGGGACGTCAGGAAGGAATCAAAAACCCTTCGGCGAGGCTACAACGTGGTACTTCACGAGTTCGCCCATCAGCTCGACGAGGAAAACGGAGCCGCCGACGGAATACCGATTTTACGCGACGCGTGCAGTTACGAGTCATGGCAATCGGTTTTCCGTCGGGAATTTCAGAAAATCCGGAACGACCGGGTGGCACGTCGCAACAGCCCGCTTGATGACTACGGCGCCTCGGATCCGGCGGAATTTTTCGCCGTTGCAACGGAAACCTTCTTTCAGGTCCCCCGACGCCTGCTCAAAGGCGCTCCCGATTTGTACGGGCAGTTGATGAAATACTATGGCATGAATCCGGCGGAATGGAAGCAACCATGATGGCAACGATTCACCCGACGCCACAATAAATGAATGCCGGCCCTGCCGGACCGGCATTCATCTTGTGTACTTGAGCTTCCCCTACTCGCCCGCGATCAGGAAAGGTACTTCTCAGTTACGTAGGCGTTATCCTTACCGATGTCGCAGGAAATCCACTTCACCTTCGGCGGCGACTCGGTCATCTTCGCAAAACCGCTGGTAATCGTAAACTTCCCCAGTGTCTCGTCGGTCACTTCCTGGAAGGATTTACGAATCTCCCACTGTTTCTGCTGTCGCGCCATCTCGGGAGTCATGACCCGCATGACGATGGGCACGCCGCCGCCCCGCCACTTCGATCGGGCGGCTTTGAAAGAGTAAGCGAGCGCCTTCTTCGTCAACTCGTCGGCGTTCTCCTTCATGGTTTCCTTCTCGATCTCGCGGTGCAGGTACATGGCCTGTTCGATAATATCGGGAATCCTGTCCGGAGTGAACCGATAGTCATCTTCAAGATCCCACCGGTGAATTATCTTGAGCAGGGCGCGGAAATCGTGGTCCCGCGGCGCCGCTATTGCCACCAGGCCGTCCTTACATTTCCAGTGTCCGTAGGGATAGAGAATAAAATCGAGGACGCCGATACGCGGCCGTGAATTCTCCCAGGTGTATCCGATAGAGGGCGGAAATCCCGTCATGGACGCGTAGGCGTCCATGCCGGCGACGTCGATCATCTGGCCTTCGCCGGTCTGCTGACGGTACATGAGGGCTACCGTTCCGCCGAGAGCGGCGCTGAGGCCTGATATGTACCACCCCATCCACATGCCGGCCTTGAGCGGCCAGTTGTACGGCTCCGGTTCGCTGGGCAAATCTCCGATCTGCGCCGAAAGACCCGAGCCGGTCTGTGTGGTGATATCGGTATCGGGAAATGTTCGGAATTCCTCGGCCTTTATCGTATACTGGCCATATGGTGTAACAGCGATATAAACCAACCCCGGGTTCTCTTCCGAGAGCTGCCGGTATCCGATACCCCAGGAATCCATGTCACCGGCCGGAAAGGTCTCGATGACAACCGCCGCCTTTTTGGCGAGTTTTGCGAATGTCTCCCGGTCATCCGGATTATTTTGAAGGTCCAGCGTCATATAACGCTTGTTCCGCCCTTCAAAAATAAAGGGAATACCCACACCTTTTACGTTTCTTCCGTAGGGAGTCATTTTGCGACAGGGATCGCCCTCAGGCGGTTCTATTTTTATAACCTCCGCCCCGAATTCGGCGAACAGACTGGCCGCGATAATCCCTGAAAAATTCCCATAGCTGACGTCAAGCACCAGAATATCATCGAGAACGTCGGGAGTCCCTTCAGGATTCGACAACTTTTCCACGACCCCTCTCCAGGCGTGCACATTCGCCTGACCTGAATATCTTGTATATATCTTTTCTTTACTCTTTTTTTTGAACAGGCTCATTTCGCGACCTCCCTGCCGTAATTGTAAAGGGGATCCTTCTCGAGATCGTAATATATGGGCGGCTTCAAGCCGGGTTTGTCGTCAAATGTGCCGACAACCTTTTTAGCCTGCAGGGTGTCGAGCTCTTCCTCGGAAAGACCGAGAAATTTCTTCAACACGTACCTGTTGTGATAGCCAAGCGGCCTGGCAATCCACTTTGTCCGCGCGGGCGTTTTACTCAGCATCGCCGAAGGACCCGCCATCGCCAGCTCACCATACATTTCGTCATTGAAAAGGATAACGCTTCCCCGTTCTCTCCGCCAGGGATCTTCGCACACCATCTTGTCGTCCATGACTTCCGCGGCGGCAAATCCCTTTTCATTGGCAAGGCGGACTATATCATCGCAATCCATCGTTTTTACCCAATCTGTCACGATTGACCGAAGGTCCTCGGCATTCTTCTCCTGCAACGCGTGAAGATAATCGCTGAACCGCTTATCCTGCAACAGGTCCTTCTTGTCCATGGCGTCGCAAAGACCTTCGAACTGTTTTTCCGTGGCGCAGGCGACACCGACGAACCGCGCGTCGCGGGTTTTAAAAATCGACGCGGCCACCATCGCCGGGTCCGTGTGCCCGACCCGACCCAGCGCTTCACCTGTTATGCTGTGATAGGTGAAGTGAGGCAGGGCCCGCATCATTGAATCCGTCTGGGAAAGATCGATGTACTGGCCTTTGCCGGTTTTGTTGCGGTAATAAAGCGCCATGAGCAATGCCATAGATCCCAGATTGCCCGGAAAGAAGTCGCCCAGGTAATCAGGAAGTTTGAAGTACCGGTCCGTTCCGGGAAATCCGTTCAGGGAGAGCACGCCGCTCGCCGCCTGGGCAAGCAGATCCCATCCGGGGAAATACCGCATGGGTCCGTACTGGCCGTAGGTGGAACAGCTCAGGTAGATAATATTGGGGTTTATCTTGCTGATGCTCGTGTATCCGACTCCCCAGGCCTCCGCCGTTCCCGGCGCAAAATTTTCGAGCACGATATCGGCGTCTTTCGCCAACCGGTAAACAATATCCTTCGCCTCGGGCAACTTCAGGTCGATCGACACAAAGTACTTGTTTTGAGTGACGTAATGCCATATCGGATTCGAATGCTTCCAGTACCGCCCCCAGTACGTGGCGGGCCGCCAGAGATCGCCGTAAAACGGAAGTTCGAGCTTGATGACTTCCGCTCCGTAAGTGCCCAGTACGCGGGATGCCGTTGGACCGAAAATAACGTGCGTAAAATCGATCACCCTGATGCCCTTGAGAACTTCCGGCTTATCTTTAACTCGGGAAGGATCGAACAGCTCCGAGGTATACGAAAAAAAATCTTTCATGCGTTAGCCTCCCAGGTATGCCTTTTTCACTATTGCGCTCTTCATGAGCTCTTCAGATTTTCCCTCAAGGACAACCTTGCCGTCCTGGATAATGTACCCCCGGTCGGCCAGCTGCAATGCCCTGAGAGCATTCTGCTCGGGAAGCAGAATGGTAATGCCCTGATCCCGAAGCTTGGCCAGTGATTCAAAAACGGCGTCCACAATGACCGGTGCGAGACCCACAGACGGTTCATCGACCATGATGAACTTGGGCTTTGTCATCAATCCCCGTGCAATGGTCAACATCTGCTGCTCACCCCCGCTGAGGAGCCGTGATTCCTGGTTCTGGCGCTCCTTAAGTTTCGGGAAAATGGACATCACCCATTCCATGTTGTCTTTCCTGTTATTCCAGGAATCACCTGGATAGGCGCCGATAAGAAGGTTCTCTTTCACGGAAAGATAAGGGAACACCCGGTGTCCCTCGGGAATGTGAATAACGCCCTCTTCCACTGTCTTGTGGGTAGGCCATCCCGTGATGTCCTTCCCCTGAAAGACGACCGTTCCCGACGTGGGTTTTATAACACCCTGGACCGTGTTCAGAATAGTGCTTTTCCCGGCGCCGTTCGATCCCAGCAGCGTCACGATCTCGTCGGGATTAACCTTAAAACTTACATTGTGCAGTACGGCTATGAGTCCGTAGGATGCGCAGAGATTTCGTACCTCAAGCATATTTCTTCCACCCTTTCCCTAAGTAAGCCTCGATGACCGTGTCATTGTTGACAACCTCTTCGGGGGTCCCCTCGGCGAGTTTCTGGCCGTAATGAATCGCGATGATCCGGTCAGCCGCCTCGATCAGAACCGCCATGACATGTTCAATCCAGAAAACAGTCAAGGCAAACTGTTCTTTCGCCCGGACCACCATATCGACGGCCCTCGTGGCCTCCCCCGGATTGAGTCCCGCCATGACCTCGTCCAGGAAGAGCAGTTTCGGTGTCGTTGCCAGGGCCCTGGCCAGTTCAAGCATGCGGAGCTCATAGAATGTCAGGTCACGGGCCAGAATGTTCCGCTTACTGAAAAGCCCGACGAACTCAAGATAATGTGTCGATTCGCCGCCGGCGTCTTCAAAACTCTGGTTAAGCCTTTGCTTGCCTGCGATGACTGCCGCCGTTACGCTCATAAACGCCGACATCTCCGGAAAGGGCCGCGGTATCTGGTAGGTTCTCGCTATACCCAGATGGGCCCGCTCATGCGCTTTTTTATTGGTGATGTCGTTGCCGTCAAAGGTTATCCGGCCTTCGTCCGCGGGAAGATACCCGCTCAGAAGATTCACCACCGTCGATTTACCGGCGCCGTTCGGCCCTATGAATCCCAGCGTTTCGCCGGTTTCTATGGAAAAATTCAACCTGTCGACGGCGGTCAGGCCGCCGAACCGCTTGGTAAGATTCTGCACTTCTAATATTGCTGACATGTTCCTACCTCCTCACGTGAGTCTGAGCCATGTATTCCCGGTAGCGCCGCCTGCGATACAGACCGAAGAGCCCCTCGCCCCGCGGCAGCGTGAAGAGGAGAACCAGCAGAATGATCGGGAAGAGCACCGCTGAAAATTCTCCCGTGGTCCTGATGAGAATCATCTCCAGGAACGAAACAAAATAACCGCCGACAACGCAGCCGAACACCTGGGCACGACCGCCGATCAGGAAGACCAGGAGCACCTTCAGCATGAAGGTGAGAGGCAGGTAGGTTATCCCGGCGAAAGTTCCGTAGTAATGGGCGATAAACCAGCCCACGATGCCGATCATGCCGGCGGCGCCGACGAAGGATATTATCTTGACCTTGTTGATGTTCACGCCGATGCCGCGGGCAACGTCCTCGTCATCGTTGATGGCTGCCATGAGAAGGCCGTACCGGGACTTAAGGACTTTGTTTGCAACCACCAGGAATATCAGCATGAGAATGGCCGAAAAGTAAGCGGCAACCATAAAGTTGATACTCGAACTTTCGAATCTGAAAAGGTGCTCTATTCCGAAGAGTCCCACGTCACCCTTGAATATATTCGAATAAATCATGGTGACCTCGAGAAACACCAGGGGCAGGAGCAGTGACAACAGCACGTAATAGAGACCACGGGCCATAATGACCAGCGGGCTGAAAATAACGGCCATGAAGACCGTCATAATGATGGCAAAAGGCAGGGTCAAAAGCGGGTTCATTCCCAGGTGAATGCTGAGAAGTGCGGCCGTGTACCCGCCGACGCCGAGATAAAAGTTGGGACCGAAATTGATTCTGCCTGTGCCCACCGTCATCAGCGCCAGAGGAATGGCGATACAGGTGTAGATGTTGGCTGTCACCATGGTGTTGACAAGGCCCGGATACAAAAAGTAGGAAACCAGCGGGAACAACAGAAGCGCCGCCGTCCACAAAATGCTGTTCCGCCAGTAGCGGGGCTCGATCATCCAGTCCCATTTTTTATTTTTGTAGCGGATGCAAAGACGATCTCTTTTGACTTCAATATCTACCATATCGATTCACTCCTCATGATACCTTGGGGTCGAACAATCAGAATCGCCATGACCAGCACCATGGCGGATACGTTCATGAACCGGGGTTCGCCTACGACAAAACACATGATGGCGTGAGTTATACCGATGAGAAAACTGGCGATGATCGTTCCCCGGATATTGCCGAGACCGCCGAGAACGGCGATCAGAATAGCCGTCGTCATGTACTGCCAGCCGCTCATCGGGTCAACGGCCCAGACCGGGGCGACGAGCAGCATTGCCGCGATTACCGGCAGAAGAACGATGAGCATAACCAGAGTATACAGCTTTTCAATGTTCAGGCCGACCACCTGGGAACTGAGAATGTCCTGCGACAGCGCCCGGATGGCAAGTCCTGTTTTCGTCTTGACGAAAAACAGGGCGAACAGACCCGTCATAATCAGGGCAATGATTGCCGAGAAGACAAGCTGCTTGGAAATGACAGCCGATCCGAAGATATAGATCCCGTCTATCAGCGTGGTATTGAGGTATACCCCCTCCTGAATGGGATACCGCCAGGAAGCAAGTTCCCCGACGATAAGGGCGACCAGGAGCAACCCGCCGAGCATCGTCATTTCATCGTCAAGAGTCGTCTTGATCATAACCTTGTAAATTAACAGGGACACGGCGAATTGCAGAAGGACCATTCCAATGATGGCAGGAACGAGACCGAATCCGAATTCCCGCATGAAAAACCAGGTTCCGTACACGGTGAGGGGGAAGAGATAGGCGTATCCGAGATGGAAGATTCTCAGGACACCGCAGATCAGGGAAAACCCCAGAGCGATGAGCAGATATATCGCCCCCATGACAAAACCGAAAATGAGAATAAAAAAAACTGTGTCTAACATTAAGTCTCAACTCCTTTCTGGAGGTTTTCTCTGATTGAGACATTGGCACGGGTGTGCCGCCTTCCATTCCCCTGAAGACAGACCGAAGCGCCCCGGGCGCGGACGGTCGTATGCGGCAACGCCGCCCCCACGTTTTCATCATTGTTTTTTGATACAACGAAGTGAAGGATCACGGTCAACTCCCGTTGCCGCTGTTGAAAGAACTTTCCAATCGGTCTGTTTGTGAGGCAGAAAGTTCTCAAAATGGGGTGTTAGGGTCCCCGATCCCGATAACGGCAGGCTCTATAACAGGACTACGCTTTTTGTGTCAAGGGAAAAATGACCGGCAGGTCTAATCATTTTAATATATTACTATTATAAAAACTATAGGAATTAACCTGATTTATCAATTCCTGATGTCTCAGACCATCCAAGGAATCGGTTGAGAATATAGGCAATTCCCTGAGCTTCCTTGAGGTCCGGCCGTACGCCCCGGCGTTGATCACTTTTCCAGAGACGTGAGACCTTCGCGTATCGCGTATTTAACCAGCTCCGATATACTGTGAATATTCAGTTTTTCCATTATATTGCGCCGGTGTGTCTCCACGGTTTTTACACTCACGCCCAGGTGATAGGCGATTTCTTTCGTCGACATGCCCTCGGCGAGAATCTGCAGAACTTCCCGTTCCCGTTGCGTCAAGTTCGTAAAGACAGTACCGTCCGCCTGCGATTCTCTTCCTACATATCGGCTCACGACGATCCCGGCTATTGTGGGACTCAGATAGGTCTGATCAGCCATCACCGAACGGATCGCCCGCACCAGTTCCTCGAATGCGCAATCCTTGAGCAGATATCCCGAGGCGCCCGCCTCAAGCATGCCCGAAACAAACCGCCGGTCTGAATACATGGACAGGGCGATCACCCTGGTCCGATTATTTGAACGGAGTATCTGCCGGGTGGCGTCGATCCCGTTCATGTCCGGCATGGCGATGTCCATGATCACCACGTCCGGCGACAGTTTCTCCGACAGTTGAACGGCGCTTCGCCCGTCCTCGGCCTCGGCGACGACTTCCATTCCCTCCTCGCTGTCGATCAGTGTCCGCAAACCGTCCCGAACGATTTTATGGTCATCGGCAATCAGTATCCGTACATTCCCCATCATCTGTTTCCTTCCACACCGTGAAAATTTGCCCGCGATCACGAGCAGCAACAGTCACCACCGCCCAGCGGTATCGGCATCCCCTGCAATCACGCCGGCGGAACTTTACCCCGATTATCAATAAATAGCAAGACTCATCAAAAACACTTTCGAATCATGGCCGGGGACCATCGCTATGTCGCGTCGTCACTGTACGAACCCCTAATCTTGCCCTTTAACGTGCCCGGTGGTATAGGACAAAGTATAAACTCACACGGGAGAATGGAAAGATTGACCGGCGAAAACGACATGGATCGAAAAATTACCGCGGCAGCTGAGGACATCGTAAGTGCTGAACGGGTCGTTATATTTACGGGCGCCGGCGTCAGCACCGAATCGGGTATCCCTGATTTCAGGAGTCCCGGCGGAATCTGGACCCGTTTTGATCCCGACGACTTCACGATTCAGAAATTCCTCTCCAGCGAATCATCGAGAAAAAAACAGTGGCAGGTGTTGCGGGAGGGGGGACTTTTCGGTGTGGTGGAGCCAAATCCCGCCCATTATGCCATCGCGAAACTCGAAGAACTGGAAAAACTGGACTGCGTCATCACCCAGAACATAGACAACCTGCACCAGCGGGCAGGGAACAGCCCTGATCGCGTGTTTGAACTTCACGGAAACATGCAGTGGGTTGTCTGCCTGAACTGCGGAAAGCGCTATGAAATCGAGCGTATCATGGAAATGTTGAAAACGGACGTGGAAATACCCACGTGCGAGCGATGCGGGGGCATCCTGAAACCGGATGTCATCTTTTTCGGCGAATCCCTTCCTTTTCAAACGCTGAACGCGGCAATCGAACATTCGAAACAGTGTGATCTCTTCATCTCCATCGGCTCTTCCCTGGTGGTGACTCCGGCCGCCTACATGCCGTCGTACGCCCTGGAATCGGGAGCAAAGCTTGACATAATCAACATCGGGGAAACCCCGTATGATACGAAGGCCCACGTCATTATCGAAGGTAAAGCCGGGGTCGTCATGCCGCAAATACTTGACAAGGTCGTACAGCGCCTGTGTGTCTGATTATTTTTGCCTTCAAACACCACCGGGACTATCCCCTGATCATCGCCGCAAACCGTGATGAATTCTACGATCGGCCCACGGCGCCCGCCGCTTTCTGGCACGATCACCCGGACATTCTCGGTGGACGGGACCTGAAAGAAGGGGGAACCTGGCTGGGACTGCACCGCACCGGAAGGCTGGCGGCAATTACCAATTATCGCGATCCCCGTCGTCAGAAACCGGGCGCGCCCTCCCGGGGGAAGCTGGTCGGGTCGTTCCTGACCGGCGGAACCGATCCTGCATCCTACCTGGATGCCGTCCGGCCGCAAGCGGCACGGTACAACGGGTTCACCCTGCTGCTGGGCACTACCGACGCCTTGTCCTGTTATTCCAATATATCCGGCGACGAGCGGTTCATCGAGCCGGGAATCCACGGCCTGAGCAACCACCTGATCGACACGCCCTGGCCCAAGGTCCAGCGTGGAAAAAAACGACTGGAACAAATACTATCCACGGGCCCTTCTCCTGAAGCCATTCTCGACATGCTCGAGGACCGGGATCCGCCCCCCGACGACCTGCTCCCGGACACGGGTATCGGGCTCGAATGGGAGCGCGCGCTGTCCCCTCTTTTTGTCGCATCCACGTTTTACGGAACCTGCTCATCCACGGCGCTGCTTATCCACAGAAACGGCACGGTACTTTTCGTCGAACGAGATCACCGGCCCGGGCCGGGCAAGGGTCGGGACGTACGCCATGAATTCACCTTCGGTCACGGCACAGGACCATGATCACGTGGACCTATCCTCCCGCCCCTCGACCGGGCGTCGGCGCCCTGGTCATTCATGACGGCGCCGTCCTGCTGGTGCGGCGGGGCAGGCCTCCCGGACGCGGACTCTGGGCATTGCCCGGCGGAAAAGTCATGCTGGGAGAAACACTCCGGCAAGCCGCGGAGAGAGAAGTAAAAGAAGAAACAGGCATCCTGATCGAGGCGGGTGAGCCTTTCTACGTCTTTGATTTCATCGAACGGGACGACGAATCCCGCGTTGTATATCATTACGTTATCGTCGACATACAATGTGAATACCGGGAAGGCGAACCGCGCCCCGGCGACGACGCCGACGACGCGCGGTGGGTTACGGAAAGCGAGCTATCAGGCCTGGCCGTATCTCAGCCCACGCTGAATCTGCTTGAGCTTGTCCGCTTCGGCCGAATGTGACCGAAAGAAAAAGACAAAGAAAACGAGCGGGCCGTGAGAGATCGGGGCCGTCGGTCGACTATTACAATGTGTGGACCTTTTCCCCCGGCAGAATGGCAATACCTTCCGCCTGAAGGACCTCGATGGCTTCGTCGGTGCGATCGAAACGAAAGATGATAATGGCGTTTTCACCGCTCCGTTCTACAAAGGCGTACGTATATTCCACGTTGATGCCCTTCGTCGAAAGGGCCTTCATGATACTGTGAAACCCGCCCGGCCGGTCGGGAACTTCCACGGCGACCACGGGCGTCCGCCTGATCCTGAGACCCTGGTTCTGAAGGGCTGCTTCGGCGGCATCAGTGTCGTTGACAATAAGCCGCAGAATACCGAAATCGGAAGTATCGGCCAGCGACAGCGCCCTGATGTTGATATCCGCCTCGGTCAAAATCCTGGTCACATCCTCCAGACCTCCGGGCTTGTTCTCCAGAAAAACCGACAGCTGATCAACCTTCATGCCTTCCACCCCTTTCTCGTTCAAATCTTTCGTTTGTCCACCACGCGAATCGCCTTCCCCTCGAACCGTTCAAGGCTCCTGGGTTCAACCAGTTTGATGGAGGCCGTCACTCCGAGATAATCCTTAATATCCTTCGCGACACGGCGTTCGATCCGCTGCAGCGACCGCACTTCGTCCGAGAAGATCTGTTCTCCCACCTCGACGCGAATTTCAAGCGTGTCGAGAGTCCCGTCACGGTCCACGATCATTTCGTAGTGCGGTTCCAGGCCTTCGATACCGAGCAGAACGCTTTCGATCTGGGACGGGAAGACATTCACCCCTCTGATGACGAGCATGTCGTCACTCCGCCCGGACACGCGGGCCATCCTGGCAAGAGTCCTGCCGCACCGGCAGGGCTCCTTCATCAACCGGGAAAGATCCCTGGTCCGGTATCGAATAAGAGGAAACGCCTCCTTGGTGAGCGAGGTGAACACAAGTTCACCGGTTTCCCCGTTTTTCACCGGTTCACCAGTGACGGGATCAATGACTTCAACGATAAAGTGATCCTCGAACACGTGCAGCCCGTGTTTGCCTTCCGCGCATTCCACCGAAACACCGGGGCCCATTATCTCCGAAAGACCGTAAATATCGAGCGCGGTAATCGCCAGGCGGTCCTCTATTTCCTGCCGCATCTGCTCGCTCCAGGGCTCTCCGCCGAAAAGACCGACCCGCAGTCTCAGCGACTTCATATCGACGCCCATTTCAGTACCCTGTTCGGCAAGATAGAGAGCGTACGACGGCGTACAGCAGATGGCGGTGGGCGCGAAATCCTGGAGCAGCATAATCTGCTTTTTCGTGCTGCCGCCTGACATGGGAATGACGCTCGCGCCCAGTTTTTCCGCCCCGTAGTGGGCGCCGAGGCCTCCCGTAAAAAGACCGTAGCCGTAAGCATTGTGAATAATATCATTTCTCGTCAGTCCGGCCGCGACAAAAGATCGTGCCATGAGCGTGGACCAGGTGTCTATATCCCGCTTTGTGTATCCCACCACAGTCGGTTTCCCCGTTGTTCCCGATGACGCGTGAAGCCGTATGATACTGCTCATGGGAACGGCAAACAACCCAAAGGGATAATTCTCTTTCAGGTCCTGCTTCGTGGTGAAGGGAATCCTTCTCAAATCGTCGAGTGTCCGTATGTCGTCGGGCGTCACACCCGCCTCGTCGAAAGCGGTCCGATAAAAACCCACCGTGTGGTACACCCGTTCCAGAACCTGCTGAAGCCGTTTGAGCTGCAGCGCCTCGAGCGCTTCCCGGGGCAGTGTTTCAAATTCTTCATCGTAGATCATATGCCGGTCTCCTTCGTCGCAATATACCTATGTTCATGTTCCCGCGCCTTTCGGACGCCTGCGAAATATATCCGGGAACTCTCCGGCGGGAAATATTCCCGACGATCCATTATAAGAGCAATTCAGCGTATTTTCGAGAAATATCAGAAGAACCGACAAAAAACAAGCAATTGAAGGGTCCCAAAATCCGCGATTGGCTTACCCTGTTCGTGGTACAGAGAGTTCAACGCCCAGTCAATTCGACACGATACGTGCTGTCCGATACACATTCAGACCGGACCATCAGGGGTGCTGCAATGACAGAACAGGCTGAAGCACCCATGAACTGTTCCACCGCGAAAGAGGAAGCGCCCCCTCCCCTTGCTCCCCTCCCTCCAGGGGAGGGGACAGAGAAAAGGTGGCCCATCGCCCATAGCATCTCTTTACTATGCTTCGACTTTTCATGCTGCGACGTTGCCTATTGATGCCCCGATATCTTGCTCTGCAGACAATCAATCGCGGATTGTGGGAGGATCGTTCGCGCCGCGCGCCGCCGGCATGTCTCCTTATTGTCTTTTTGTTTGTGTTTTTCATGCTTTATGGTATTATTTTCGGATAGATGAGGATACGGCAACGTGGAAGGAATGATCTGAATGAAGATATATTATCATTCTGACTTCAACGGATCATATAGCACCGACCCCGCCGCAGACCCCGGTCGCATGGCATCGATCACGAGCGTCCTGAAAGACAGGTTCGTTTTCATCGACGCCGTGCCAGCCGCTCGAGAAGACATCACAGCCTGCCACACGGAACACCATATCGAACAGGTCCGGCGCGTCGGGGTGTACGACATTGCAGCCCTCGCGGCGGGCGGAGCGATCCAGGCCGCCCGCGCCGGATTGCAAGAACCGGCATTCGCCCTGGTGCGGCCCCCGGGCCACCACGCGTCGGCTGACGGCTCCTGGGGATTCTGCTACTTCAACAACATGGCGATCGCCCTGATGAGACTCAGGAGAGAGGGACTGATCCGCAGGGCCTTCATTCTTGATTTCGATCTCCATTATGGGGACGGTACAGTAAATATTCTCGGGCAGTCCGATTTCGTGAACATACTCAATCCCTCCGACGGCGACGCCGGCCGGTACCTGCTCGCGGTTGAAAAAAGCATGCCCGACGACGCGGACATCATCGGCGTTTCCGCCGGCTTCGACAACCACCTTGAAGACTGGGGCGGCCTGCTTTCAACGGAAGATTACCGCGAACTGGGACGCATGACGCGAAACGCCGCCGAAAAATCGAGAGGCGGCTGCTTCGCCGTACTCGAGGGAGGATACAATCACCGGGTTCTTGGAAAAAACGTGCTGGCCTTTCTGGAAGGAATGGACGGGACGTAGTTGAAGACCCGGCGGATCACATCAATATTATTTTTTAAAAGCATGATCTCACTTGAGAGATCATGCTTTTAAACTTCCAGATATTTCGCCCGTGCTTCGTGGTTTTCGCGTAATTCACCTTTTACTTCCCGATACAGAAACGGCTGAATATCTGATCGAGTACGTCGTCTCCCGCATTTTCGCCCGTGATGAGCGCAAAGTGGCGAAGAGCTTCCTGCAATTCAAATGCGGGGAGTTCGGGTGATTCCCCTGTTTCCATGGACCGCGCCGCCCGTTCGGCGCTTTCAAGGGCTTCGCGCAAGGCCTCCCGGTGTCGGAGGTTTGTCAGCAGCACGTCGTTTCCGTTCCGGTCGCCGCCGTCGCATTCAGCGACGACACGCTCCTTCAGGCGGTCGATCCCCCTGTTCAGCTTCGCGGAAAGAACAATCACGTCCTCGTCCGACACGAGGTCGGTCAGTTTCGCCGGATCCACCTTCTGCGGCAGGTCGCTCTTGTTGATCGCCACCACCACCCGTTTATCGCGGTTGTCCTCCATGATCCGCCGGTCTTCCTCAAAGAACCCCTCGGAGCCGTCGATCACGGCGATAACCAGGTCCGCTTCGGCCGAGCGCATTCGCGCGAGCCGCACGCCTTCGCGTTCGATCTCCTGGTCCGACTCGCGTATTCCCGCGGTGTCAATGAAGCGGACTGAAAGACCGCTCACGTCGACGTCCACTTCGATGAGATCCCGTGTTGTCCCTGGAATTTCCGTGACGATGGCCCGTTTTTCACCCGCAAGTCTGTTGAGGAGGCTCGACTTGCCCACGTTGGGACGCCCGACGATAACCGCCGTCAGGCCCTTTCGATACAGGGCGCCCCGATCGTATGTGGCCAGGATGTTCCGTCCGGATCGGACGGCATCCCTGAGCACCGGCAGGTAATGTCCCTCGTCGGGAAGCGTTATATCTTCATCGGTAAAATCAATCGAGGTCTCGAGAAAGGCGAGCACATCCGCAAAGGAAGCCTGGACGTCTCGTATTTTTTTGGAGAGGCGGCCCTTGAGCGCGAACAATGCCTGTTGCATTCCCCGCTCGCTGCGGGCCGTCACCAGGTCAGCCACGGCCTCGGCCTGGGCAAGATCGATACGGTTGTTGAGAAAAGCCCGTTTCGTGAATTCGCCCGGTTCGGCGGAACGCGCGCCGGCCCGCAACACCGTGTCAAGAACGGACTGAAGAATCAGCGGATTCCCGTGGCAGCTTATTTCAAGAACATCTTCGCCCGTGTAGGAACGAGGCCCCCTCATGAGGGTCACCAGCACTTCGTCAAGTACACGCCCCGTCTCTCCGTCGACGATGTCACCGTGATACAGGCGGTGCGTCTCGAGATGAGTGATGGTGTTCCGCGGCTTGAACAACCGTCGGCAGATATCCTCGGAACGGTCGCCGCTCACACGGAGCACGCCTATTCCTCCGGTGCCCACCGGCGTGGCTATGGCGACAATGGTATCTTCCCGCACGTTCCGCCCCGCCTTTCCGATCCGTTCCTTCCGGTCCGACCGGCGAGAGAGCAACCGCCCTATCCCTTCCTGCCGGGAACGATAATGATTTTCCGGAAAGCCCCCTCGCCCCTGCTCCTGGTCGTCAGTTCCCTGTCGTCCTGCAGGGCGAGATGAACGATTCGCCGGTCGTGGGCATTCATGGGATTCACCGTTACGGGTTTCCCGGTGCGCTTGGCCTTTTCTCCCAGCTTCAACGCCAGTGCCTCGAGCGACGATTCCCGTTTACTTCGATAATTTTCCGTGTCGAGAATAATCCGCTTCCGGTCGGTGCCGTTCTTGTTCAGCGCCTTGTTGACGAGGTACTGCAGGGCGTCGAGGGTCTGCCCCCCTTTGCCGATCAGGATGCCGCTTCCGTCACCCTCGATTTCGATCACCACCGACTCGTCGTCCTCGCGGGCCGTAACCGGAAATTCAAAACCCATGCGCCGAAGAATGCCTTCCGTCAGTTCCCTGGCCTCGCGGGCCGTATTCCCCGCTTCCGTGCCGCCTGATTCCGCCGCTTTCTGCTTTTTCGCCGTAACCGACGTCTTTCCTCCCAGGGTTTCGCCGAAATCCACGTCGAATGACAGAACGCTCGCACTGATACGGGCCTTTTTGGCGCCGACCAGTCCGAGAAATCCGGCGGCGCCTTCGGTCAGAATTTCGATGTTGAGCTTTTCCCTGGAAAGATGCAGCTCATCGCAGGCCTTCGCTATCGCCTCGTCAATTGTTTTACCTTCAAACTCGAAAGATTCTTTTTGGGAAGATTCGCTCATTTTTATTACCTCGCATGTATAATTGCGCACCTTCTGACGGGCCTTTTTGAAGTTGGCTGTCTGAAAACACCGTATTGTCGGATGTTTGCTGGTTCCGCGTCAATTGGTGCGTTTGTTGATCCAATATTGCTGCCCCACGCTTATAATATTGTTGAAGAGCCAGTAAAGAACCAGTCCCGCCGGAAAATTAAGAAACAAAAAGGTAAAGGCCACCGGCATCCAGGTCATGATCTTCGCCTGCAATTCATTCGTGCTGGGCGTTGGCATCATCTTCTGCTGGAGGTACATGCTGGCCCCCATGATAATCGGCGTTATGTAGTAAGGATCCTTTGCTGACAGGTCCTGTATCCAGAAGAAGAACGGCGAGTGGCGAAGTTCAATGGAGTAGAGCAGTGCCCGGTAGAGACCGAAAAAGACCGGGATCTGGATCAGGATAGGCAGGCACCCCCCCAGCGGATTCACCTTGTACGCCTTGTAGAGCGACATGGTTTCTTCCTGCATCTTTGCCTTGTCGTCTTTATACTTCTCCCTGAGTTTCTGCATCTCCGGCTGGATTTTCTGCATATTCTTCATGGACTTGTAACTCATCGTCCCGAGCGGCCAGAAAATGACCTTGACGAATATGGTCAGAATGATGATCGCCAGCCCGTAGTTGTGCACAAATCCGTTGATCAGTTTCAATGCTTTCAGCAGGGGCAGGGAGAGCCATTTGATCCAGGAACCGAAATCGATGGACGATTCCAGGTTCACCTGCTGGCTCTTGAGAATATCGTATTCCTTCGGTCCCAGGTAGCAATTGTACCGGAATGTCCCCGATTCCCCCGGCGGTATCATGACCCGGGGACCTCGGAGCGAGACAAAAACATCGTTGCTCGAGCTTTTTGCCACCACCGCGCTCGTCAGGGACGGCTGCTGAGAAATAACGGATGCGATGAAATACTTGGTCTGATAGCCCGCCCAGAGCACGCCGGGACCGTAATACTTGGTCTCGTCGAGCTTTTTCGGATTTTCCGTCACCAGGTCATCGCCCACGTACGCCACCGGCCCCACGTGACTGAACCGGTCCACCCGCACGTCGGGATCAAGATAATCAGACCACAGGATACCGGCCGTCTGCGTAACGGTCTCCTCCGACAGGTTCCGCACCCGTATCTCGAAATCAAAGGCATAGGAATCACGATAGAAGGTATACACCTTTTCAACCGTCATTCGGCCCGGATAGGTCTTTGTAAAAACAATGGATTCGGATTCCCCGCGGTCGAGATCCACCGATTCGCGGTCCGCCTTGTATACGGCCCCGGCCGGAATATCCATTCCGGAGTCGGGAAAGGTCACCGTCAGCGGATAGGGCATGCCGTCGCGGACATTGACCAGTTCAATCAGTCCGGAATCATCGTCGAGAGTCTGCCGGTACTGTTCGAGCTTGAGGGACACGATGCCGGCGCCTCTGGTCGACAGCACGGCTGTGTAAAGCGGACCGGAAACGCGGACTTCCCTGCCCTTTTCAGTCTCATCGGCTGAGAACGCCGGGACCGGACCGGCATCACCGGGCGCGGCCGCGGCCGGCGGTGTCGGGGCGGGTTGCCGCTCCTCCTCCGTTACGAGAACTCCGGACCCGTTCTGCTCCTCAGCCACGTCTCCCGGCACCGGCGGTTCGATAAAAAAATACTGATAGGCGATCACCAGGATCAGCGACAGAGCTATGGCAAGAAAGGTCTTCTTGTCCATTCAAATACCTCCACATTGGATACCGCGGATGTTTATTCCACGGGGTCGTAGCCGCCGGGATGGAAAGGATGGCACCGAAGCACGCGCAACAACGCCTTCCACGATCCCTTGAGGGGACCGTAACGCCGGATGGCGGTTATGGCATACTCGGAACAGGTTGGATAATAGCGGCAGGATTGCGGGAAAATCGGCGAAATAAAAATCTGGTATATCCGAATGATGATAACCAGCATTTTTTCAATAAGCTGCATGGTATAAGGGGATTACCGCCCCTTCAACACCGCGTTCAGTTCCGATGAAACGTCCCGGTAGTTGAGCGACGATATATCCTTTCTCGCGATGACCACGATATCCGTTGATCCCCGGAACGCATCCCTGTTCAACCTGAAATACTCCCGAAGGAGTCGCTTGATCCTGTTGCGCTTTACCGCGTTCCCCACCTTTTTGCCGACCGTTATTCCGAACCGTACCGTCCCCTCACTGTTCTCCCTGAGCACTATAACAAAATTTCTCGAGTGAAGCCGCCGCCCCTCCTGGTAAATGGCCTGATAATGTTGTCGTTTCCGTACTTTCCATTTCTTTTCGAAAGAGTATCTTCCCATGCGAACTTCCGGCGGCGGGTCCCCACGGGACAAGGCGCGCAACGCCCGGGCGCGATTAAACGGTAAGCCTTCTCCGCCCCTTCGCCCGTCGTCTGCTCAATACCTGGCGTCCCCAGCGCGTTGACATTCTGACGCGAAACCCATGGGTCCTTTTTCGCTTCACGTTTGATACGGTGGTCAAATTCTTTTTCATACCTTCTTCTCCGACTGAAATCGATGGAGCGGTATCCGACCACAGAACCTGCCCTTTGTCAAGAAATTGTTGCCGGTTCGGTCCGTTTCATTCCGTGTCGCTCCCATCAGGACCCGCACGCCACAGGCAAAACAGAAACACCGGTTCGTCGGGAACGCTCGCTTCAGCGAGTACTCTTCGAGACCGCTGAAATCATGGCATCTTTGCCTTGCAAGTCCCCGGGAGGTCTGCTAAGGTCTCTTCGCTTCGGCGGGGGATCATTTCGCCCCGCCGGCACAGACGAAACAGGTACCACCGGGAAAGGACACGACAACAATGCAATCGAGCGGTCGGACACCCTGCGGCGCTCTTTCCGAAAACGACATCGGCCGCGCCGTGCATCTGGCGGGATGGGTAGACGCCCTCCGCGACCACGGCGACGTCCTCTTTATTCACCTGCGCGACCGCAGCGGCCTTGTACAGGTGGTTTTCAGCCCCGAACATTCCTCGGCGGAACTCTGCGGCGAGGCTTCCCACCTGCGTAGCGAGTTCTGCGTCGCCCTGGAAGGAACCGTGATCCGGCGGCAGGAAGGAACGGAAAATCCCAATATCGAAACGGGCACCATCGAGGTGACCGCCACAAGCCTTTCAGTTCTCAGTACATCAGAGACACTACCCTTCCCCGTTTCTGAAAAGGCGATGGTCCTGGAAGGAACCGTTTCCGGAATAGAATCAATCAGCGAAGACCTGCGCCTTCAGTACCGCTACCTTGATTTGCGCCGCCCCTCCATGCAGGACCACTTCATCAAGCGGCATCGCATCTTCTCCGGCGTCAGGCGCTGCCTCGACGAACAGGGCTTTATCGAAATCGAAACACCCGTTCTCACGAAGAGCACGCCCGAGGGGGCCCGCGACTACCTGGTACCCAGCCGCATTCACCCGGGACATTTCTACGCCCTGCCCCAGTCGCCACAACTGTTCAAACAGCTTCTCATGGCGGCCGGCTTCGAACGCTACTACCAGTTCGCCCGCTGTTTCCGCGACGAAGACCTGCGGCCCAACCGGCAGCCCGAGTTCACTCAGCTCGACATGGAATCCTCATTCATCGACGAAGAGTTCATTTACGGGCTGCTGGAAGAACTGACGGCACGCATGTTTCGGGAAGGCGGCATTGAGCTGTCCCGGCCCTTTCCCCGCCTGACCTGGCACGAAGCCATGGAAACAGCCGGCACGGATCGGCCCGATTTGCGCTTCGGACTGCGCTTCGTGGACGCCACCTCCATCTTCCGCGACACCTCCTACAGCATCTTCAAACAGGTGCTCGGGCGGGGCGGCGTCATCAAAGGACTCACCGTCACCGGCAAGTCGGACGAACTGAGCAAGAACGTCCTGCAGAATGAATACGCCAAACAGATCGTCCCCGCCCTGGGCGGCAAGGGAATGACCTGGATGCGCGTCACCGACGGAAAACTCGACTCCAACATTGTTCAGTTTTTCAGCGATAAAGAGCGGGAAGAAATCATGCGACGTTTCGACGCCCGCGACGGCGACGTCATCGTCATGATCGCCGACCCCGAACCCGAAGTGGTCGCCTCCGTGCTGGGCAGGTTGCGGCTGCACCTGGCCGAGCGCCTGGACCTGATTCCCCGCGATGCCTTCAGCCCCGTGTGGATCACCGAATTCCCCCTCTTCCAGGCGACCGATGAAGGCGTCACCTCCAATCACCATCCCTTCACGGCTCCGGATCGCACCGACTTCGACCCCGCGAACAGAGAAGAACTGCTGTCCCTCAAGTCCCGCGCCTACGACCTGGTCGTAAACGGCGAGGAGCTGGGCGGCGGCAGCATCCGCATCAACAACCGGGATGTGCAGAACAAAATATTCCAGGCACTGGGATTGACGGCCGACGAGGTGCGGGAAAAATTCGGCTTCTTCCTGCGTGCTTTTGATTACGGGCTTCCTCCCCACGGCGGCCTCGCCCTGGGTATGGACCGCGTGGTCGCCATGATACTGGGAACACCCTCCATACGGGACGTCATCGCCTTCCCCAAAAACCGGAGCGCCTACTGTCCCCTCACCGAGGCACCCTCGCCGGTCACGCGCGAACAACTCGCCGAACTGGCGCTGCTGACGGGACAGAGCGACGCGACCCTGCCGGGAAGCAGTGAAAAGGCCGACCTCGTGCATTCCCTGTCCTGGGTATCCCGGATCGGGCTCGACGACGACGAACGATCCGCGATCGAACAGGCCCTGGACGAGGCCCGGAACATGGCCGAAACAATCCGGGCGGCCGCGGGATCGGAAGAACCGCTCTTCTCACTGGCCGAAGGGGGCAACCGGCTGAGACAAACCGCCGAGCCACGCCGCCATCCATCGGCGGAATCCAAAGAAATCTTCAAAAACGCCCCCTCCGTGAAAGGAGACTTCTTCAAAACCGTCACGATCCTGGAATAATTGACCAGGTTTATTGCGTCATTCCGGCGAAGACCGGGATAGAGGGTGAGAAACGAGGCCGTCATTCCGGCGAAGGCCGGAATCCAGTTTCTTTCGTCATTCCGGCGAAAGCCGGAATCCAGTTTCTTTTTATTGTGTCATTCCGGCGGAGGCCGGAATCCAGCAAGAAGGACTTCGCCGACATACAATAATCTAACCATCTGGACCCCGGCCTGCGCCGGGGTGACGACATAAAAACTTTTTTTTCGTCATTCCGGCGGAGGCCGGAATCCAGTTTATTCCGTCATTCCGGCGAAGGCCGGAATCCAGCAGGGGCACATGACCTATGGAGAGACTGCCCGCCGTTTACATGTTAGCAAGCAAACGAAACGGCACGTTGTACACAGGCGTCACCTCGAACCTCGCGAAAAGGGTCTGTGAACACAAGAATGGGCTGGCAGAGGGCTTTACAAAACGATACAGCGTCCATCTCCTGGTTTGGTTCGAAATTCATGAAACAATGGAATCGGCGATTGTAAGGGAAAAGCAAATAAAAGAATGGAAACGCGCCTGGAAGTTGAAGTTGATCGAAAGCGCTAATCCTGACTGGGAGGATTTATACCAGCGTATTATTTGACGGGTTGAAAAAATATTTACAACCTGTCATTCACCATTTGGGTGAATCCTGAAATAATAACACCATCTGGACCCCGGCCTGCGCCGGGGTGACGACGGAGTGTTGAGACCCGATCCAGGCCGTGTGTCCTTAAAAACACGCGCCGGGGTAACGGCAGGGAACCTTGAATATTTCGTCATTCCGGCGAAGGCCGGAATCCAGTTTCTTTTTATTTCGTCATTCCGGCGGAGGCCCATACAATAATCTAACCATCTGGACCCCGGCCTGCGCCGGGGTGACGACATAAAAACTTTTTTTTCGTCATTCCGGCGGAGGCCGGAATCCAGTTTCTTTTTATTGCGTCATTCCGGCGAAGGCCGGAATCCAGCAAGAAGGACTTCGAATGAAACAGAGTCATATCATCCACAGGGGCACACGGTCGGCCGGTGACGGCCCCCTCGAGGGAAAGAACATCGCCCTGCACCCCTCCGTATCGGTTCGTGACTGGCCCACGGAAGCGGGTACCCGGGCGCTTGAGGGATTCATCGCCCTGGAAGACGCCACGGTGGTCAGACGCCTCGAAGCGGCGGGCGCGACGCTGGCGGGCACTACCAGCATGAACGAACTTGGTCTCGGCATCGACCGTGACGGCGCGGGACCGGCCGTCGCGGCAAGAGAAGCCGACATCGCCCTGCTGATGGACCACATGGGCGAAGCCCGGATCGGAGCCGCCCGGGTCGGACTCACGGGCTACAAGCCCAGCTTCGGCGTCATCTCACGGTTCGGTCTCATCGGCCTCATTCCCTCAATGGAATGCCTGGGATTCATGGCAAAAGACCCCGCGGATATCAGAAACGCCGCGGCCGCCGCCTGTGGCGACGACGAACAGGATTTCACGCTGTCCCCAACAATGCCCGACTTCAGCAACCCTGACCAGACCGCGGAATATCGCCTGGGCGTGGTGTCCGAAGCGCTCGCCCTCCTCGATCCCGGCGACGGCGAGGCCTTCAGAACAGCCCTGTCGGAACTGGAACCCGCCGGTTGCGTCCTTCGCGACGCGAGTATCGCCGAATTCGACCTGTTCCCCACGGTCCACCACATCATCGGTTCCGTCGAAGCCTCGTCCAGCGCGGGAAAATTCGACGGCGTCCGCTACGGCCACCGGGCCAGGGGAACCAGGGACTGGAACGAGATGTACCTCACGAGCCGGGGCGAAGCTTTCGGCCCACTGCTGAAAAGCTTCCTCTTTCAGGGCGCCTTCTACCAGTTCGAACAATACGATGCCTTCGAAAAAGCCTGCCGCCTTCGGGCGCGGCTCGTCGCCTCACTGGAAAAGCTTTTCGACGACATCGATTTCCTGGTGCTGCCCACGACCAGGGGAGGCGCCGCGCCTTCAGTGGAAACAACAACCACGGGCGACCTTTACAACCTCTTCCGATTCACCCTGCCGGCCAACCTGGCGGGTTTGCCCGCCGTTCATCTTTCTCTTCCCGGCTCCGCGCCGGTCCAGGTTCTGGGACGACGCCTGGACGATGCCCGCTTGCTTGATCTCGCCGTCCGGCTGAACCGACACCACGGAGGAACCGCTTCATGATCGATGAATTTGAAGCCGTTATCGGCCTTGAAATACACGTTCAACTCAACACAAAAACAAAAATGTTCTGCGACTGCCCAAACCGGCCGGGCGACGAACCGAACCGGAACACCTGCCCCGTTTGCCTGTGGCTGCCCGGCGCCCTGCCCCGGCTGAGCGCGGAAGCCCTGGAAAAGGCGACCCTCGCCGCGCTGGCCCTGGACTGCGAGATCAGCCCCATCATCGCCTTCGACCAGAAAGTCTACTACTATCCCGACCTTCCCAAGGGGTACCAGCTTTCACAGTTCCACAAGCCCCTGGCGAAAAACGGACGTGTCCGGATCACCGCCGAAGACGGCTCGTCGCGCAACATCGGCATCATCCAGGTCCACATGGAAGAAGACGTCGCCAAGCTGCTTCACGAACGCGAAGGCAAGACCCCCGTCAGCCTCGTCGATTTCAACCGGGCCGGCACGCCCCTGGTCGAAATTGTGAGCCGCCCCGACATCAGAAGTTCACACGAAGCCATGGAATACATCAAGGCCCTGCGGGCGCGCGTCCGGTACGCCGGCAGCTCCGAGTGCAGCATGGAACAGGGCACCATGCGGGTGGACGCCAACATCTCCATCCGTCCGAAAGGTTCCGATCGGTTCAACACCAAGGTGGAAGTAAAAAACATGAACTCCATCCAGAACGTGGGCGACGCCGTCGATTACGAAATACGGCGGCAGGCCGACCAGGTGCGCACGGGAGAACAGGTGACACTTCACACGCGCCTCTGGGACCCCGACAAAAAGATGACCGTGGCCATGCGCGGCAAATTCGAGGGCCCCTGTGTTCCCGATCCCGCCGTTCCCCCCATCGTCATCTCGAACGAATGGCTCGAGACCGTCCGCTCACGGCTTCCCGAAATGCCCGCCCGCAAGATGGAGCGATTTATCGAACACTATGAACTGCCCCGGGACGAGGCGTCCCTCATGAGCGCCGACCGCGACCTGGCCGACTACTTCGAAACCGTGGCGAAAAGCGGCATTCCGCCCCGGACGGCGTGTCACTGGATCGCCGCCCAGCTCCTGCCGCTGCTGAAAAACAAGGGCCTGACCGTGGAAGCGTCCCCCCTGTCCGCGGAACGACTCGCGGGACTCCTGCTGCTTCTCGAAAAAAACGAGATCAACGCCAGGGCGGCCCGCGAAATCCTGCCCGTTCTCTTTGAAAGCGACGAGGCGCCCGAAGCCGTCGTGGAACGCCTCAACGTCCGCCAGGTCTCAGACACGGCGGCGCTCGAAACCCTCGTCGATCGAATCATAACCGACAATCCCGCCGCCGTTGACGACTACCGCTCCGGCACCCAGAAAGCCTTCGGCTTCCTCATGGGCCAGGCCATGCAGGCCTCACAAGGCACCGGCAACCCCCAACTCATCAAGGAAATCCTCCACAACAAACTTAAGGGACGTAGTTAACTTATTAACTTATTAGTATATTATTAAAATAAAACAGGGGACGTCCACTCCCCTGCAAGGGGGTGCTCAATGCCGCGACAAGCCCGCATAGACGCGCCGGGAGCCCTTCACCACGTCATCGCCCGGGGCATTGATCGAACAACGATCTTCAGGGATGAGAAGGACCATTGGTTATTTCTTGATCGGCTGGGGATCCTGCTCGAAGAGACAAAAACAGCCTGCTACGCCTGGGCGTTGATGCCCAACCATTTCCACCTGCTTTTGCGCACCGGCACCGATCCCCTTTCCAGCGTTATGAGGCGATTGATGACGGGTCATGCCGTCAGTTTCAACCTGCGCCATGATCGCCAGGGACATCTGTTTCAGAATCGCTATAAATCGATCATCTGCCAGGAAGATGCCTATTTTCTTGAGCTGGTGCGCTACATTCACCTGAACCCGCTTCGAGCCGGTCTCGTGGAAAACATGAACGATCTTGAGAGGTACCCTTTCTCGGGACATGCCGTTATCATGGGAAACATCACGGAATCGTGGCAAAACACGGGGGAAGTGCTCTCCTATTTCGGCACGCAGCAGGGTCCGGCGCGGAAAAGCTATCGGGACTTTGTCGCCCGGGGTATTGAGCAGGAACAGCGGGACGACCTGGCCGACGGAGGTCTTGTCCGCAATCACGGGGAATGGACGCCGGTACGAATGCTGCGGGAGGCGGGGCGTCGAACCGCCGGCGATCAGCGCATGCTGGGCGACAGCGACTTCGTTGAACGAATGCTGGCAACCGCCGATGAAGAATTCAACCGCCGTCACGCCTTGAAGTCACGCGGGATTACGGTGGACGCCGTCGCCGCCAGGGTCGCATCGCTCCTTGGGGTGAAAGAACAAGAAATATGGCTGCCCGGCCGCTACCAGCGTACCGTTACGGCACGAAGCCTGGTCTGTTACGTCGCTGTTCGCGAACTGGGTGAAACCATGCGCTCCCTGGCCAAACGGTTCGGTATTTCCACCGTTGCGGTAAGCAAGGCGGTCGCGCGGGGAGCGAAAATCCTCGAAGAAAAAGGGATCAGCGTCGATAAGTTAATAAGTTAACTACGTCCCTCAATACAATGCTCAATTTCGTAAAGGGCGATATCCTGGTAGGTGTGGAATAATTCCGCGCAGAGAAGATCCCATCGCCTCCATATGTCGATTGTTTGCGGATTCATGTCGTACATATCCGAATAGCCCATCAATTCTTTGATTTCTTTTTCTAATTTTTCGACCGTCGCCCGGTCCGCCCCCTCCAGAATATTCCTGACGAATTCCGCGGGATCATACCAGTCCGCGACTCTTTTCATGTCGCGATATATTTGCGTGAGAAGCACATTCCGCGGGCCTTCCCACAGTTCGTTAACGGCCGAATCACGGTAGAGGCGCGGCAGGGCGGAAAAATCTTCCATAACTCCGTGGCCCCCGAAAATAGACATCGCCTCGTGTATAAGCTCCGTGGAATCCCAGGCGGTCGTTATTTTATAGAGCATGATCAGCTCCCTGACATCGAATCGTTTCTTTTTCAGGTCGTCGGCTTCATCGGCGGCCAGGCTGGTGTTCAGACCGCCCCCCAGCGAGAGAAATTCCCGGTACACTTTTAAAGACGATGCGGTGGTCCTTTCGGCGACCTTTTCCAGCCTCGATATATTTTCATACACGAGGGGAAATTGTTCTATCGTGACGCCGAAGGCGTCTCTGAACTCCGCGTATTTTTTCGCTTCCCGTACAGCCCGTGTCATGAAAGCCGCGGCCGAGAGCCCCACGGTTAAACGCGAATATGTCAGAACGATGCCGACGACGTTCGCAACCCCCCTGTCCATTGGGCCGACAGGATAAGCGACGGTCCCGTTAAAGGTAAGTTCGCCGGTTGTAAGCTCGCTCGTGCCAAGCTTCCACTTTATTCGGTCGATCGTAAAATTGTTCCTTATCTCTTTTTCCTTGTTGCCGGGAAGCCACGAGGGAAAAACGAACAGGGCGACCTTTTCCGATCCGGCCGGTTTCGCGGTAATGACCGCGTAATCGGCATGAGTCGCGGAACAGAAAAATTTTGTTCCGTAGAGTTTCCAGACACCGTCTTCTTCCACCGCTTCGAGCAGATTGGCCGGCACGTCGGAACCGCCCTGTATCTCGGAAAGATACTGCGCCCCTATCGCGTAATCGCCGTCCCGCCCCTCTTTGCAATGACGCAGGATGCTCTTTGTATCTTCAGAATCCGCGTATTTCTCCAGCAGCATCACCAGGCCTTCTGTGCAGGTAAGCGGGCAGGCGATACATGCTTCCCCGTTCTGATAAATAAGAAACATCTTGATGAGTTTGACCCAGGGAGGAGTCTTCTCCGAAAAAATGGCTTCGGAGAAAACCTCTTTTTCCAGTATTTCCGTTTCTCCGGGACGAACGATACGGTCGATACGATTGTGATGACCGTCGTAATGCATCATGTAGGGACGCTTCTCCGGCTGCGCCATTCTTTCCGAGAGATCCCGCCAGCGAAAAGAAGCCTTTTCAGACACGGAACGCGCCGCGGCGTCTACTTTTTCAAAATCGTCACCGGTGTAGTGTTTAAGCGCTTTCTGAATAAACAAATCATCGCGGTAATAATCAACATTCCGTCGCCACTCGAGAAAATCATTAAAATTGTACGGATTATTCCTGTCGGGTAATGACATTGTCGAACCCCCCTTCTCTTTTCTGAACGAAACGGGAAAAAATTTTGTTGTGTTACCAGTGGTAACTATATAAACTGCCGGTTACACAAGTCAAGTTTTTTATTGGTCACAAAAACAAAATCCGGCATTCCGGGAGAGCATTATAATCATGAGGAAAAACAAGACTTTTGCGGATCTTAAAAACGGTGAAAAACTGGCGAGACAACAAGTGATAATTGACGCCGCCGAGAGAGTCTTTGCCGTAAAACCTTTCAATAAAGTAAGCATTCGGGACGTGGCCCGGGAAGCGGGAATTTCCCACGCGGCCATCTATAGATATTTCCCCGATCAGCGGTCCCTTTTCATGGAGGCATTTCTCCGCGGCGCCGACGAGATCATCCTTTTTCTGACAGATATGGTTGAAAATACTGAAAAAATAGACATCGGGATAATAGCCGAAACCTATCTCACCTATTTGATCGAAAACGACCAGTTTTTCAGGATGATGACCCACTTTATGCTGGACGGGTCACTTACCGCCGAAATGATAGACAAACTAAACTTCGCGGCGCGCAGAATATTCGATCAGTTCGACATCATGTTCCGCAAGATGGGCGTTCCTGAACCGGTACGACCGTTATCCCACGCGTTTTTCGCATCACTGAACGGGATTATGATCACCTTTAAAAACTACCCGGGCAGAGACCAGAACGCCGTCCGTGAACATATAAAAGTAATATCCACGGTGATAACCGAGAAATTCATGGTTTGAAAATCCTCTCCCGACCACCTTCGCGTCCGCCCATCTTTTTCCTTGACTTTTTCTTCCCGTCATTACTAGACTTCGGCTTTGTTCAAAATTGAACGCACTACTGCTGGTGGTATTTGCCGATGCCGCAGATATATTCAATACAATCCATCGACATGGACAGTGAAGAGGTCCTCAAGATTCTTCTTGAGATACACGACAAGCCCGGCATGACTCAGCGGGAACTGTCATCACGCCTCGGCATCAGCCTGGGAAAAACCAACTATCTTCTCAAGGCCCTCATACACAAAGGCTTTATCAAAGCCGACAACTTCAAAAACGCCGAAAACAAAACCCGGTACATCTACCTGCTGACGCCCAAGGGCATGGAAAAAAAAGCGCGAGCCACCTACCGGTTTCTAAAAAGAAAAAAACAGGAATATGAACGACTCGAGGAAGAAATCCGCCGCCTTTCCCAGGAACTCGAACAAAACGGGAAAAGCGGAATCAACAAATAGAAATTGCGAAAAAGCGGCTGATTCGCCCTGACAGACGGACGTCGGCACGTCTCCGGAGAAGCACATATGTAATCCAGGGGGCGGAGCTGTATCCAGGGACGTAGTTAACTTATTAACTTACGCCAAGTCGTTAAAGGGGGCCGTACCCGCGGCGCAGCCGCCAATACCACTATGTCAAGAAAATAGACCTGATCCCATTCAGGGAGATCAGTGCCAATAAGTTAATAAGTTAACTACGTCCCCTATGGGACATTCAGGGAGATCCTGTTGGAGTAACAGCCATGTCTTTTGAAAAAAACATCATCTGCATCGGATCGGGGTACGTCGGCGGTACCACCATGGCGGTTATCGCCTCGAAGTGTCCTCGATACAAAGTCACCGCGGTGGATACTGACGCCGATCGCATCGCCCGCTGGAACTCGGACATCCTTCCCATCTACGAACCCGGCCTCGACGAAATCGTCCGGGCGGCCCGCGGCAGGAACCTTTTTTTCAGCACCGACATCGAAGAAACCATTCGCGGAGCGGACATGATATTCGTTTCCGTCAGCACCCCCACCAAGTCCTTCGGAGAAGGTCGGGGTATGGCCGCCGACCTCCAGTACTGGGAAAAGACCGCCCGACAGATCGGTGAACAGGCCGTGAAAGACACCATCGTCATCGAGAAAAGCACCTTCCCCGTGCGGACCGCCTTCGCGATGGAACGCATACTGTCCACCATCAACCATGGCCTGCGGTTCCAGATCCTGTCAAATCCCGAGTTCCTCGCCGAGGGCACCGCCATACACGACCTCGAAGAGCCGGACCGGGTACTTATCGGTTCCCACGAAACCCCGGAGGCCGTCGCCGCCCGCGACAATCTGATCACCCTCTACGAACACTGGGTCCCCCGCGAAAAAATAATTACATCAAATATCTGGAGCGCCGAGCTGTCCAAATTGACAGCCAACGCCTTCCTGGCCCAGCGCATATCCTCCATCAACGCCATATCGGCCTTCTGCGAACAAACCGAAGCGGACGTTGACGAAGTAGCCCGGGCCATCGGTATGGACAACCGCATCGGCTCAAAATTCCTCAACGCCGGCCTCGGCTTCGGCGGATCCTGCTTCAAGAAGGATATTCTGAGCCTGGTGTACCTCTGTCGCTCCTACGGTCTCGACGAAGTTGCCGATTACTGGAATTCAGTAGTCCGCATGAACGAATACCAGAAAAACCGTTTTGTACAGACCATGCTCTCAGCCATGTTCAATACTTTGGCAGGGAAAAAAATCACCCTCTTCGGCTTCGCCTTCAAAGCTAACACGGGCGACACCCGGGAGGCACCAGCCATTGACGTGGCCCGGAAGCTCCTGTCCGAACAGGCGGACATCACCATCACCGACCCCAAGGCCCTGGAAAACGCCCGAGCCGACCTGGCCGATGTACTCGGAAAAATCACCTTCACAGAAGACCCCTACGAAGCCGCCGCCGAAAGCGACGCCATCGCCGTTATAACCGATTGGGATCTCTACAAAACCCTGGACTACGAACAGATATTCAAATCCATGAACAAGCCGGCCTTTATATTCGACGGGCGCAACGCACTCGATCACCGCCAACTCTTCGAAATCGGATTCAACGTCTTCCCCATCGGCAAAGTGCCCTCGACACATTTTTAAAGGGGACGTAGTTAACTTATTAACTTACGCCATCCTTCCGGGAAATTACCCCTAACCTCGAAGACGAACCCGCGGCGCAGCCGCCAATGCCACAATGTCAAGAAAATAGACCTGACCCCATTCAGGGAGATCAGTGCCAATAAGTTAATAAGTTAACTACGTCCCCTATGGAGTAATAATCATCCTTGCATAAAGGGACAATAGTATATATATTACCTCTATGAATAGCGACAATCTTAAATATGTGCTTCGGCAGTTCACTGAGCGGAAGCTTCCCGTCAGTCGTCCCAGGGAACGCACAGTACCAACGGGAACGGGCAAGGTTATCGGATTGGCAGGTCCTCGACGCGCCGGTAAAACCTTTCTGTTTTTTGATACCATACGCCGTCTCACGGAACAGGGAGTTGATCGCCGCCGTATCGTCTATCTGAACTTCGAGGACGACCGGCTCCATCCCCTTGTCGTCAACGACCTGGACCTCCTGTTGCGCTGCCTTCACGAACTCTATCCCGAGACGCTGAACGAACGGGTTTACCTGTTCCTCGATGAAGTTCAGAACGTCGATGGCTGGGAACGATGGGTACGCCGCATACAAGATACGGAAGATGTGGAAGTTTACGTTACCGGATCATCGTCCCGGCTTCTCACACGCGACATGGCAACAGCACTGAGGGGCCGCAGCATAACGCTGGAAATCTTTCCGCTCAGTTTTCGAGAGTTTTTGGCCTTCCGGGACATCGAGGTAATGCCGCATAGCGCCGAAAACGAAAGTCTCATCAGGGGCGCGCTTGAAACCTACCTGGCTTGGGGCGGGTTCCCGGAGATTGTCCTGGCCGACGAAACATTGCGCCCTCTTATCCTTGAAGAATACGCGTCACTCATGTTCTATCGCGACATAGTTGAACGGTACGGCATCCGCAATGAAAAACTGATGCGGGAACTGATGCGGCACGCGTTCCGCAATACTGCCGGACTGGTCAACGTCAGCAAGCTGCACCGGGACTTCCGGTCCCTCGGATTCAGCGTTTCAAAGAATACCCTCTTTGATTACCTGGGATACCTGGAAGATGCCTTTCTGATATTCCTTGTGCCCAAGCGGGAGCAGTCCCTGCGAAAACAGGCACACAACCCGAAGAAACTGCATGTCATTGATCCGGGACTGGTGGCCGCCTTCAAGGCGCATCCCGGTCGCAATGTGGGACACAAACTTGAAACCGTCGTCTACCTTGAACTACGACGCACCCGCAAAGACCTTTTCTACCATTTAAACGGAAGCGAGGTGGATCTTTGCGACAGCGAAGGGACCTTCTTCATCAACACCTGCTGGAGCCTGACCGATGTTGAAACCCGTCAGCGCGAGTCCAAAGCGATGGCTGCAGGTCGCGCGTCCTGGCCGGATGCCCGCGGTCACCTGCTGTACCATGAATACAGCCCCGGCATTGAAACAGAAATCCCCGAATCCATGCCGGCCTGGAAATATTTGATAGGCGCCGCATATCCAGGGACGTAGTTAACTTATTAACTTACGCCAGGACGTTACCGGGGACGTACCCGCGGCGCAGCCAGCCGACAATGTCAAGAAAATAGACCTGACCCCATTCTGTCGGGGACGTAGTTAACTTATTAACTTACGCCAAGTCGTTAAAGGGGGCCGTACCCGCGGCGCAGCCGCCAATGCCACTATGTCAAGAAAATAGACCTGACCCCATTCAGGGAGATCAGTGCCAATAAGTTAATAAGTTAACTACGTCCCCTATGGGACATGGAGGAGAATTATGAAATTGTGTGTCATCGGCGCCGGGCGCTGGGGTATGAATCACATTCGCACTCTTCACGGCCTGGGATTGCTGGGAGGCATCGCGGAAAGCAACGTCGAGCGGCACGAAGAGCTGCGCCGTGACTATCCCGGCATCACCCTCTTTTCAGACTACCGAGAAGCCGCCGAGGCAGGGTTCGACGGCTTTACCCTGGCCACCCCGGCGGAAACGCACCACGACGTCGCCATGTTTCTCATGGACAGAGGGCGCCACGTGCTCGTCGAGAAACCCCTGGCCTTAACCCTGGAAGACGCCCGGGCAATGAAGCGCCTGGCCGACGAACGCGGGGTCATCCTCATGGTGGGACACCTGCTGCTCTTCCACCCCGCCTTTCGCGCCATGAAAGAGCTTATCGACGCCGGCAAAATCGGCCGCCTCGAGTACATATACAGCAACCGCCTCAACCTGGGCACGGTCCGCACCGAAGAAAACATTCTCTGGAGTTTCGCCCCCCACGACATCTCGCTATTCCAGTATTTCACGGGCGATCTGCCCGATGAAGTGGTCTCCCGCGGCGGTGTTTTCCTCCAGCCGGCGATACATGATTCTTCCATGACCATTCTCACCTACCCCGGCAACCGCGTCGGGCATATTTTTGTGAGCTGGCTTCATCCCTTCAAGGAACACCGCATCGTCATCATCGGATCGAAAGGCATGTTCTCTTACGAAGACTCATCACCGGACAAAGAAATCCTCTTTTACGAAAAGGGCATCGACTGGGTGCGGGGAGAGCCGGTCAGCCGCAACGGCGCCACGGAAACAATCCCCTATGAAAAGAAACCGCCCCTCACGGAGGAACTGGCCTATTTCGCCCGCTGTATCGAGCAGGGAGTACAACCGCAATGGGCCGACGCCGAAAACGGAATCCAGGTGCTTGAGATACTGGAACGGGCCACAAAGAGTCTCCTTTCCGCGAACCGCCATGAAGCGGTAATACCCGGTAATACCGGACAGGGCCGCGATTATTTTGTACATGAAACGTCAATTATAGACGACCGGGTCACCATCGGCGCGGGCACAAAAATATGGCACTTTTCACATATTCTTTCCAACTCCTCCGTCGGCGACGATTGCTCCATCGGCCAGAACGTGGTTATCGGTCCCGACGTCAGCATAGGAAACCGCTGCAAGATACAAAACAACGTCTCCGTCTACAAGGGTGTTACACTGGAAGAAGGCGTCTTCTGCGGTCCCTCCATGGTGTTCACCAACGTCTTCAACCCCCGCGCCGAAATCCGCCGCATGGATGAAGTCCGGCCGACACTTGTGCGCCGGGGCGCCACCATCGGCGCCAACGCGACCATAGTCTGCGGCGTCACCATCGGCCGCTGGGCCTTCATCGGGGCCGGCGCCGTCGTAACCGACGACGTGCCCGACCACGCACTGGTCGTGGGAAACCCGGCCAAACAAGTGGGCTGGGTCTGCGAATGCGGTGAGAAACTGACCAAAAAACTCACCTGTAAAGCCTGCAATAAAATCTACGAAAAAGAAGGCAAGGGACTGCGCAAGATATCTACAGGTCCCTTTTTTGCGACATAACAATAGAAACATTTGAAGGCGGGAATAAAATAATCATGGATTTTATCGATCTCAAAGCACAGCAAAGAAGAATCAAGGGACAACTTGATACAAACATCCAGCGTGTTCTTGAACACGGCAGTTACATCATGGGACCGGAAGTAAAAGAACTTGAAAACAAACTCGCATCATATGTCGGCGTACAACACGCCGTCGCCTGCGCGTCCGGCACCGACGCCCTGCTCATGGCACTGATGGCCTGTGACATCGGCCCCGGCGACGCCG
>LQBH01000045.1 GCA_002030015.1 delta proteobacterium MLS_D | reverse complement strand
GCGAATATATTCACGACACTCAGCGGATAGGGGCGAGAACGCTTTTTGCCACGCATTACCACGAATTGACCGACATCGCCCGTACCAGGGAGGGCGTGAAAAACTACAGCATTGCCGTCAAAGAGTGGGGCGACCGGGTCATTTTCCTGCGCAGGATCGTGGAAGGTGGAACAAACCGGAGTTACGGCATCCAGGTCGCGCGGCTCGCCGGCGTTCCGGAGGCCGTCATCGTGCGGGCGGGGGAGGTTCTGCACAACCTGGAGCAGGGAGAACTGGACGACGTGGGCCAGCCGAAAATTGCGGGAGGCAGCGGATTGGGCAGACGTAAAATCCCCGGTCAGTTGAATCTTTTTGCCAGTGAGGGAGACCGGGTCCTCCGTGAGATCAGGGAAATCGAGATGAACGCCATGACTCCCCTTGACGCCTTGAACATGATCAGTATCTGGCAGGACCGGCTGAAGAAAGAATAATCTCTGCCCCGCAGGTTCTTTTTACTTGATGCACACACGCCTTACCTGGGCGAAATCCGTTTTCCCCTGAATGACTTTTTCAATACCGTCCTGAAGAAGAGTACGCATTCCCTGCTGAATCGACTTGTTACGAAGTTCTTCGACAGACGCTCTTTTCTGAATTAGTTCTTTTACTTCAAGCGTCGATACCAGCAATTCGTGAATACCCATACGTCCGCGGTATCCCGTTCCGTCGCAGGCGTTACATCCCTTGGCCCGGTAAAACGTGAGATTGTCGTCGTAGGGAACGTTAAGTTGAGCGAAAAGTTCCTCGCCGTAATTTTCGGACAGTTCGTCGTATTCTTCCCTGGTGGGATGGTAGGGTTCCTTGCAGGCCTTGCAGAGGGTTCGTACGAGCCGCTGGGCGAGAATGCCCAGAAGGGAATCGGCGAAGTTGAGCGGGTCGATTCCCATGTCGAGAAGCCGCACAATGGTTTCGGGAGCGCTGTTGGTGTGTAGTGTGCTGAAGACGAGGTGTCCCGTCAGGGACGCTTCAACGCCCGTCTTCGCCGTTTCGTAATCGCGCATTTCACCCACCATGATGACGTCGGGGTCGGCCCGGAGGAAAGCGCGCATGGCGGCGGCGAAATCGAAACCGATCTTGGGATTTACCTGGACCTGTCGCAGGCCGTACTGGGTGATTTCAACGGGGTCTTCGGCGGTCCATATCTTCGTGTCCGGTGTGTTGATATAATGGAGGGCCGCGTGAAGCGTGGTCGTTTTCCCCGACCCGGTCGGTCCGACGACGAGGCACATGCCGTAGGGTTTTTTAAGAATCTTGTCGACCAGCCCGCTGAAGTTGCGTTGCGACAGCCCCATGTCTTCCAGGGGCATGGTTTCTCCCTTGGCGAGAATACGCATGACCACATCTTCCATGCCGCCCTGTGTCGGTATCGTGGCCACGCGGAGCTCAATTTCCTCCCCGCGGGGACGCTTGAATTTGATCTTGCCGTCCTGGGGAACCCGTCGCTCCGTGATATCGAGATTGGACATGATCTTGATCCTCGACACCATGGCATTCCGGTAGCTGAAGGGGACCGTCTGGTAGATCATGAGCGCTCCGTCCACACGGTAACGGACCTCTACGTTTTTCTTGATACCGCTGGGTTCGATATGGATGTCCGAGGCGTTCCGCGCGTAGGCGTCGTTAATAACCCGGTTTACCAGCTGCATGATAATACTGTCAGACTCAGTAATGCCCTCGTCGTCGGCGAACTCGCCTTCTTCCTCATCGCTGTCGAGCTTGCCGATGATATCGGAAATACTGCCTGAAGCGTCCCCGGACTGATAGAAATGGTTGATAAATTGAACAATGTCTTCATAGAGCGCCACGTCGTAGATGACGTTGCGCGTCTTGAGCAGGGTCTCGATCATGTCCCGCTTGATAATGTTGTTCGGATCGTCGATGGCGATGCGGATCTTGCCGTCCTGCCGTTCCAGGGGAACCCACAATTCCCTGCGGAGATATTCTTCCTTCAGGTTCTTGAGAAGGTCGTAGGGAGTCGCGGTCTTGTCGCTGAACTGAACGAATTCGCACCGGTAGAACTCGCTGAGCGATTTCCCGATGTCGCCTTTCGATATCTTGAAATGTTTCATCAGATGCTGCTCGATCGTCTCCCGGTTCTCTCTCGCGTTGCCCCAGGCCTTTTCCAGGTCTTCCACCGAGATGAGACCGGCCCTGGTCAGATAGTCGAACTTTGATTTCTTTTTCTGCTTGATCCGTTCGTGGTTGTAAAAGGCGAGCCCCAGGACCTTTGCCATTTCTTCCACGGCATTCCGGTCTTCGTCGGTGAAACGGCCGCCGCTCTTCTTGTTGATGACCTGAATGACACCCTTGACTTTGCCGCCGTGCATGATGGGAACGGCGAGCACCTGCTTTGTGGTCAGGCCTGATTTGCGGTCCCAGCGACTGTCGAAATTGAGATCGGGGTCGATGCTTTTCAGCTCGGCGTCGTCGTAAGCATCGGCGATGTCGATGGTCTTTTTTTTCGCCGCAGCGCAGCCGGCGATACTTTCCGTGCTGATAGCGACCCGTATTTCATCGAGTTCCGAACCGGTGAGCATCATCGAATAAATTTCGTTCGTCGACTCGTCGGCCACGTAGATCGTCATGGTTTCGGCGTCGAAGAGGCTTCGTATGTCATCCCGCATGTCGACCAGAATCTGTTTCAGATTCTGGGAGGCGTGGATCTTGTAGGTAATGTTCTGGAATTTTTTCTGGTAGTTGAGTTGTTGCTCCAGATCCGTTACTTGTTGTTTCGCCTCAAGAGATACATTTTTACCTGTTCGGGGTTGAAAAATCGCCATCGGTTTCACCGTTTTTTTATTTAATTTAACGTAATTGTTCTATAACATTCCAAACCGGCCGACGGCAATAAAATTAATTACGGGCCGGTGAATGGGTGTGCCGATTCAGAATTCAGCCCGCTGGAGCTTCCGGTATCCCAGGACCAGTGGAAAAAGGCCCGCGGCCGCCGTGGCGGCGAGACCTCCCGTCCACGCCGCAGCGAGCATCGCGCGAAAGGTGCCCGCCGTCACGGCATGATGAATGTGGTATGAAAAATAGGGGACCGCGAAAAGCAGTACGATGACCGCCACGTAGATCAGGGCCGTTATAAAATTGAGCGTTCCTCCGAAACCCGAGACGATTCGCGACGGGTTTTCTTCTCTGAAATTCGGGTAGAGAGCGCCCAATCCCACGGCGAGACCCGTGAGTCCCACCGCCGTCAGGGCCGTCATGGCGCAGGACACGAAAAAGAGTCCCGGCGATGTTTCGAGCATGACATTCGTGGCCGTCATAAGCAGTTCACTCACCAGCAGGATCATCACGCCGTTTATGAAGAATTTCTGCAGCACCAGATCTCTGAACGTAACGGGCGCCAGTCCCAGCATCCATACTTTGGTTCCCTCGAGGCTGATCTGGGGAAAGAGAAACCGAACCGTAAAACCGGCCAGAACCAGAGATGTCGCCGAAAAGTTGAGAAAGGTTACGATCATTTTCCAGTAGGGATTGTTTACCGAACCGGGGACGCTTCCGAGGTTGAGTATGTATACACCCAGGATGGCAAGGTAGATCAGAAACTGGGACCACTGGCTGAAATCACGGGCGAAGGTCTTGATGTCCTTGGTGACGAGGGCCGCCGTGGGCCGCGGAAGCACGGAAAAAATCGAGAGAATCCTGTTCACCGCGCCGGCGTCCGGAGGGGGAAACGGTCGGCTGGAGCGGTTCCGGGAAGCGAGCCATCCACGGTAATACAGTCTTCCCGCCGCGATATGATTGAGTTGCAGCGCCAGTGCCGTTGTCGCGGCATAGACGAAAAAATACCGGACCGATGCCGTCGCTCGTCCGCTGGCCGCTTCGATTATGGAAGAAGCCATCCAGTATCCGGGATACAGGGGATGCTTCAGAATTCGCAGGTGGTAAAGAAAACTTTCCATGAAAGCCGTGATATCTCCCCCTTCCTGTGCTGCCGGCGCGATGACCGACCGGTAGTACCAGAATGCCGCCAGGGCAAGCACGACGGCGGTCCCGATGAAGACATGCCGCGCCCTGCGGTAGTCGAGAAAACGGGCCGCGGGAAGTACCAGCAGTGAGGCTGTCGCCGTGGGAAGAATGACAAAAAGGATGAACCATCCAGGAAGCGCCAGGTAGAACCAGCATGAGGCGTCCCTGATAATCGCGTAGGCGACAAGAAAGGGAATGCCGAGAAAGAGGAAAGCCCAGGAACTGTAAATGCTGGATTGCACGAACCGGTAGAAGAAGACGGCTCGGTGGTCAAGGGGTTTCGAAAGGAGAAATTCAATCTCCTGTGCGTTGAAAAAGGTCGCGTGGCAGACGACGAGGGAACTGAGAACAAGCATGATGAACAGAACGGCGAAAAAGATGTACATGGTCTCGTCGACGAGAACGGGACCGACCGCGGGAATGGCGTGAAAAAAGGACAATCCCCGGTAGAACAGGAAGAATGATCCAACCCAGAATGATACGGTCAGAACGGCGATGAAGGTCGTCTTGAGAACGGGTTCGTTTTTTATGCCGGCGGCGGAGTTCTTCAGGATTCGTATTCGGGCGAAGAAAAGGGCTCGGGCGTCGTTCATGACCTCAGGTCTCCGCCGTCATTCGCAGGAATACGTCTTCGAGACCCTCGGAACGGCGGGCTGCCTGCTTGATGTCGCCGACGCCGCCCAGGGCGATCAGTTTTCCCCGGTGCATGATTCCCAGACGATCGGAAATTTCCTCGGCCAGGGCGAGTGTGTGCGTGGACATGAGAACGGTTGTTCCGCTCAGGGCACGCTCCCGCAGCAGGTTTTTGACGATGCGGATACTGCGTGGATCAAGGCCGACCATGGGTTCGTCGATAATAATGAGCCGTGGGTCGGATAACAGAGCGGAGGAGATGACGATTTTCTGCCGCATGCCGTGGGAATAGGTTTCCATGAGCTTGTCGCCGTCGTCCCTCATGAGAAACCGCTCGAGTAGTTCCTCGGACTGCGCCCGGTAGGCTGACCGGTCCAGCCGGTACAGTTCGCCCGTGAAATGCAGGAACTCCCTGCCCGTCAGCTTTTCATACACGTAGGGGATATCGGGTATGTAACTCATGAGCGCCTTGGCACGACCGGGTTTTTCCGCCATGTCTATTCCCCCTACGGAAACGCTGCCGGCGCTTGGTCGCAGAAGGCCCGCCACGAGTTTCAGCGTTGTTGTTTTGCCGGCGCCGTTCGGTCCCAGAACGGTGAAAAACTCACCCGCCGCGACGGTCAGCGACAGCGAGTCCACGGCGGTGTTGTCGCCGAATATCTTGGTCAGTTTCTGCAGTTCGATCATCCGGTTTCTTCTCCCGAAAAACAAGTCGCGGCGATGTATTGCGCCGATCAATCGGCGCGAAATGTTACGCTAAAAATCAGGTTACCGGTAGTCAATTATTTCAATGCCGATTCGCCCGATCGCCAGGGCGATCTGCGCCTGGGAAGCAAAGTCGCCGGTGACGAGTTCGATCCGGGCGGCGTCGGCGATATCCTGTCCAAATGTGGGATCCATGTGAATCCAGGTTCCCGCGAAAACGCGGGGCCAGGCGTGGTAATAGAAGGCGTCGTCCAGATACACCAGACCCGCCGACATGTCCGCGGGAATGCCTGCCGCCCTTGCCAGGGCGATGAAGAGCGACGTGTGTTCGTTACAGTCGCCCCGCTGTTCCTTCAGCACCTTAGTGGCGACTGGTATATCGGGGGTGGGTGTTTTTTCGAGGGTTCTGTAAACCCAGTCGCCGATCAGACGAGCGGCGCGAAGCGGGTCGGATTCATCTCCCACGATGAGGAGTGCCTGCTGTCGGATGGCGGGATCGTCGGAGTCGATCCAAAGCGAGGGGGCAAGAAAAGGCGCCAGGGATTGCGGGTCCGCCTCGAGAAAAGGTCCCGGGGAATCCGCCTCGTCCTCGACCTTGATACGAAGGGTTCCTTGCTCTTTGTTGAGAAACCTCTGGCGGGTGTGAGTCTCCGGAATCAGCGCCGGATCGTAGCCGGTGATGCGGAGCGTCATCGAGCGTACGGAGCGGGGCGAGGTAAGCCTGGTGGACACGGGTACCGATGTCTGTCCGAGAATGTCGACGGCGGCGATGCGGGAGGCTTCAAGGCGACGTGTCACGTCTGTTTCCGATTCGGCTGTTATGAGCCAGCCGCCGGGTGTCTCTTCCCGGATGACCATGCCGCGTCCATCGACCAGGGACCTTGAGGAGAGTCCGGCAAAGCGCGTTTCCATAACCAGGTGGTCGTTTTCACGTCCTGTGACGGTCATCGTTGCGTCATCGACATCCAGCGTCAGGGGATTCAGTACACGGAACCTGAACGTATCGCCCGGGCTGAGGCCGGTTCCCCGGTACACCCGGAGAAGGCCCTGGTCAAGCAATACCTCGTCGGCCCCGTCAAAGGTTTTCCGCACCGTGGTTCCGCCGTACGTCGCCGCGGTGACCAGCCTGTTTCCATCGCGGTGTCCCGCAATCGTTGCGTCGATCGTTCCGGAAAAATGTATTTCAAATTTCTCCAGGTTGTGATCGTCGTCCATGCGCTGGGTGCTCTCGATGACCAGTTCATGAATCCGGTTGAACATGCTGAAACGGAGCAGCGATGCAGACTGCAGGACGAAGCCCTCGTCCGACATTCCGTGGCGGGTATGAATATACCCGATCCACCGGCCGTCCATGTAGATGCTCCGCCAGGAGTCGATTTCAACGTCTGTGTCAGCCGGGGTGAACGGCCGTGCCGGCTCCGAATGGACGAAGATCATTCCTTCCTGTTTGAGAAGCAGGAGCATCGCCACGATCCACGAGGCTATAATGAAGATATGGACGGCACGTTTCATGATACGCGATATTGGTGCTGCGGCGGTTCCTTTCTGACGCTCATCATACGCGACGGTGCAAATTTTTGAAAGATCATGCTTCGGGAGAACGGACAGAAATAAATTTTATTATAACTTCTTTTTCAATTGCCAAGAGGCCGCGAAATCGTTAGATTAGGTGTCATGTTTATGCGGGGCGAGGGGAGGTTACCGTGAAAAATGTCATGAGGGCCGTAAAAATCACTGAGAATGTTTACTGGGTTGGAGCCATCGACTGGAATATTCGGGATTTTCACGGGTACGCGACCAGAAGGGGGAGCACCTACAACGCCTATCTGGTTCTGGCGGAAAAACCGGCGCTGATTGATACTGTCAAGGCGCCGTTCCGGCAGGAAATGCTCGCCCGCGTAGCTTCCGTGATTGATCCGCGAGACATCGCCGTCATCGTGTCGAATCACGCGGAGATGGATCACACCGGGTCGCTTCCCGAGGTTATCAGGGAGGTCGATCCCGGCGAGATTTACGCGTCGCCCATGGGAGTGAAGGTTTTGGGCGAACTCTTTTCACTTGACCGTGAAGTGAAGGCGGTCAGGGACGGCGAAACCGTCAATCTCGGCAACAGGGCGCTTACCTGCTGGGAAACCCGCATGCTGCACTGGCCGGACAGCATGTTTTCCTACCTGTCCGAGGACAGGCTGCTCTTTTCACAGGATGCCTTCGGCATGCATCTCGCGTCGTCGGAGCGTTTCGATGACGAAATCGATCCGGCGGTTCTGGCGTACGAAGCGGCGACGTATTACGCGAACATACTGATGCCCTTTTCACCGCAGGTGGAGAAACTCCTGGAGCGGGTCGGCGGCCTGGGCGTCGAGTTCGCCATTGTCGCGCCGGACCACGGTCCCGTCTGGAGAAAAGACTTCGCGGGCATCCTCGATTCGTACGCGCGCTGGGCGGGTCGGCGGCCGTCGAGAAAAGCCGTTGTGGCATACGCCACCATGTGGCACAGCACGGAACTTATGGCTCGCGCCCTCGCGGAAGGGCTGGCGGAGCGGGGAATTTCGGTCAAAGTCATGTCGCTCAGTGAAAATCACCGGAGCGACGTGGCCTACGAAGTGCTGGAGGCGGGAATTCTGGCCGTCGGGTCGCCCACGTTGAACAATAACATGTTTCCGTTGGCGGCTGACGTGCTGACCTATCTGAAGGGTTTGCGGCCCAGGACTCCGCTGGGGGCGGCGTTCGGATCCTACGGGTGGAGCGGGGAGTCGGTCGCGCAGATCGAGGCGATACTTTCCGACATGAAGGTTGAGCTTCCCGAAGAATCAGTGCGGGTCAAGAACGTGCCAGGTGTCGATGTTCTGGGACGGTGCCGCGATCTGGGCGTGCTGCTGGGTGATAAACTTCTTGAACGGTTGCAATAACAGCGAACAGGGAGGGTGTGACAATGGAGCGATACGTCTGTGATATCTGCGGGTATGTGTATGTTCCGGAAGAGGGAGATTCGGAGAACGGTGTTCCAGCAGGAACCCCTTTTGCAAAACTGCCGGATGACTGGACCTGTCCGGTCTGCGGTGCCGACAAAAGCCAGTTTTCGCCGGAATAGAAGTAACGTGCTGGAAAAATCGGCGCAGAGAAAACGGATATGAACAATAAAAAAATTGACGAAGCCTTAAAAGAGGCTTACGAAGGCGAGGCAAAGGCGGTTCTCAAGCTCAAGGTATACGCCGCCAAAGCCGATAAAGAAGGATATCCGGAGATTGCGAAGCTCTTCAGGGTCGTTGAAGCGTCGGAAGCGGTTCACGGAACAAGGGCATTGATGTTGCTCCGGGGAAGCGGTACCACTGAGGAGAATCTCGCCGCCGGCTTCGAATCGGAAGAGAAAGTCGCCCGCGTGGCCTATGACCGGTTCGTACGGGAAGCGGTGGAGACCGGCGACAGGGCGGCCGAGCTCTTTTTTACGCAGAGCAGGGACGTGGAAGAAACTCATGCCCGGCTTTACAAAAAAGCGCTTGATTCCATGGTTTCAGGGAGGAATACATCCTATTTTATCTGCGAGGTCTGCGGCTACGTGTCGGAAGACGTGAGCCCGGAAACATGTCCTGTTTGCGGGGCGAAGCGGGAACGATTTTACGATTTCGATAATTTCTGTCGCTGACTTCCGCCGTTTCGGAAAAAATTGATGCCTGCAGGACACGGCAGAGGAAAGTTACTGTGCAGTGGATGTGGTCGATCGATGTGAGGAGTCGGAATTAACAGGTGAAACTGAACAGGTGGTTAAAAAATTGTGACTTCGCGAAGAAGACCCTGTCTTACAAGTTGCACGTCATATTCGGTCTCTTTTTTCTGGTTCCCGTCTTCGGATTGCTTTATTTTTCGGTCA
>LQBH01000044.1 GCA_002030015.1 delta proteobacterium MLS_D | reverse complement strand
TCTTCATGTTCAGGCTTACAGGCAAGCTCATAGGTAAGAGCGACCGCGTTCATCGATGGACGGATAATGGGATCATCGACGGGGTTGTCGACCTTCCTGCCGAACATATACACGTTGAGATTAAGCTTTCTCAGGCTTTCCTCGTACTGCCTGGCGTTCATAAGTGCCATGACGCATGCTCCCTTTTATTTATTAGTTTACTTCCAGGTGGCCGGTGTTTTTTCGGAGTCCGCCTTTCCTTTCGGGAGTGGAATGTAGTAAAGTACGAGCCGTTCGTCAACATGATTTCGAAAAATTTGTGAATCCTGAAGAATATTCGGTTACAGGTAAAGAGCGTATGATACTGATAGTAATTGTTCTCGCGGCCGCGGTGCTGCTCTGGTTTTACGGTGATGCCGTGTACGAGTCGCATCGCCGGACCAGGGACAATCATCCCCTCGTGTTTTCCATCACGGGTATCAACACGAAACATATCGACGACCGTGACGCGTGGATCAGGCATTTCAGGCGGCAGATCGTGCTGGCCGTTCTGCTCTTTATCACGGTTCTGCTGGCGATCTCTTTTCAGTAGAGCCGGTTGTGCCGGCGGCGCGGCGTCTGTATCGCCGATCGTGGGAACGGCCGATCATGCGGGACATGAAGATTTCGAAGGCCCGGTGGAATTCGGGTCAATCAATTGAAGAGAAAGGAGAACGTATTGATGGGTGGTGTACGGTCGAATGAAGAGGAATTCAGAAAACTGGCGGAAAGCAAGAACGACGAACCCTTTGTCATGCTGAATTTGCTGAGATTCAGGAAGGGCGGGGCGGATTCGTATGCCCGGTACATGGAAGGGGCGAATAAACACGTGGCCGCTGTGGGAGGCAAGATGATTTACCTGGGCAAGGCGAACGAATTGCTTAACGGCGATACACGCTGGGACCTGGTGATGCTTGTGAAATATCCATCGCGGAAGGCATTCCTGAAAATGGCAAACGACCCGGATTACCTCGAAGTCCATAAATATCGGGAAGATTCCGTTGAAGACGCGGTACTCTACGCGACCGACGAGATACACTATCGGCAGTTTATCTCTGACACAGAATAATTCCTCTTCAGCAGCCGCACGTGTAAACGGGCGATTCTTTAACCGGGGCACGGACGCGGGGTCGAGCGATCCCTGCGTCCGTGTTTCTCCTGCTTGACATTGTCACGCCGCGAAGATAGTAAAAAAATATAGGCGTCCGACGATTATTCCCTCCTTCATAATCATAATCGCCACCTTCAAACAGTTTCCCGCTCAGATTTTGCCTTCATGGAAAGATATACTGCAACGGCGCCGGTCCGCAGGGAGGTGTACGACATGAGTGAATCGGGAAAGGGACAGTCGCTTTCCATCCGCGAATGGGCGGAAGACGACCGGCCGCGGGAAAAACTGCTCCGATACGGTGAGCACGCCCTGAGCAACGCCGAGCTGGTCGCCATTATCATTCGAACGGGAACACGGGGTAAAAGCGCCGTCGACATCGGCCGCGATCTGCTTCACCGGTTCAAGTCCCTGCGCGCCATGAGCGGTGTCGATATCGCGGAATTCAGGGAAGTGCCGGGGCTGAAAGACGCCAAGATCGCCCAGATCAAAGCGGCCGTGGAACTGGGAAGACGAATGGTGAGCGAAGAGAAATCGGACGATGAGCCCGTGCGTCATTCATCCGACGTGGCGAACCGTCTCATGCCGATCATGCGCGACCTGAAAAAGGAACGGTTCGTGTTGCTGCTGTTGGATCGAAAAAACGTCATCACCGACATCATCAACGTCGATCACGGCACGGTGGATCAGGCGAATCCTCACGTCAGGGAGATTCTGCAGCAGGCCCTGCGAAAAAACGCTCCGTCGATCATCGTTGCCCACAATCATCCTTCCGGGTCGATCAGGCCCAGCGATCAGGACAAGGCATTCACGCGGAATCTCGTCATTGCCGCTTACGCGACGGGAGTAACCTGTTTTGATCACATCATCATCGGGAACAACCGGTTTTTCAGCTTCGCCGATGAAGGATTGATCGGAACCTACGTCGCCGAGGCGAAACGAAACGTGTAGCAACCGGCGCGGTCCGGCGACCGGGTCGCCGAGCCGGTGAACCTCCAGGGCGATAGAGATTGAAAAAGCGGGTGGTCGGGAGTACAAATAATTCATCGGCTGGTGACGATCTGCGACTGTTCGTGAAGGATTTTCCGCGACTGAATTATCAGGCGTTAGGGGATCGTGGTTATGGAAGAAAAAGAACGGTACGACGTTTTTATCATAGGATCAGGTCCCGCGGCGCTGTTCGCCGCCATGCGGCTTGAACGCAGGGGCGTCCGGAGCATCGCCGTTGCCGACAGGAACAGCTACCCGGCGGGCGGTTTGCTCAATGACGGTAAGCTGAATTTTGATCCCCGCGTGGGCATCGATCCGGCCGAATTGAAAATCGGCTCGGAGGAGACGACCCGTCTCATGAATGAAATAAAGAAGGACCTGGAGGGGTTCCCCCACATGCGACAGGTTACCGTTCCGGAGGGGAACGAAACCATCGACGTGATTCGTCGAATCGCCGCCGAGCACGGCGTTCAGTTCATAGCGCCGGAGCAGTGGCACTGGGGAACGGACCGAGGCAAGGCGGCCGTTGACTATCTCAGGGGATTTCTGAAGAACACCTCGTTTTTGCTGAAAACGGAAGTATCATCGCTGCGAAAGGAATCCTCCGGGGAATTCACGCTGTTGTGCGACCACCGGGGGCGCCGCCTGACCTGTTGTGCCCGGGTCGTTCTCGCCGCGCCCGGCCGAAGCGGTGCTTACTGGTTCCGGGACGCGGCCCGGAAACTCGGCGCGGAGAACAACTTCGGTCCCATCGACGTTGGCATTCGACTGGAACTCAATCGCACCCTCTACGATTCGATTACCGACAGCGTGTACGATCCGAAATTTATTTTTAAAACCGACCGCCACCGCGACAAGGTGCGGACATTTTGCACCAATCCCGGCGGGAGGGTCCGGTTGGAAAACTACGGCGCCTTCAAGCTGGTTAACGGAGACGCCCTGGGACGAAGAAAAACGGACAACACGAATTTCGCGCTCATCAACACGGTGGCGCTCACGGAACCCCTTTCGGACACCACCGAATTCGGGCAGATGATCGCGCGGCAGTTTCATCTTCTCGGGGGCGGTTCGCCCATCGTACAGCGGGTGGGCGATTTTCGCGAAGGACGAAGAAGCTCTCCCGCCACGTTTGAGAGCAGGATCCGCCATTTTGATTTCTGCCGGTCCACATGCAAAGCTGTTCCCGGCGATATCACCCTCGGAATGCCGGCCCGTATTATAGACAATTTATGGGAATCATTAAAAAAACTGGATAAAATAGTCCCGGGGATTCTCCATCCGTCGACGCTGATGTATGCGCCGGAAATAAAATTTTTCGACACCCATTTTCCGACCGGTTCAGACCTGGAAACCAGCGTGCCCGGTCTGTTCGTGGCCGGCGACGGGACCGGCAAGAGCCGCGGCATCGTGGGCGCAGCCATATCGGGAATAATCGCCGCCCGAGGAATCGTGGCGAAGTATTTTTCCTGAACCGGACGGCGATGACCCTGAATCACTCGATGAGCCGCTGAAGATGGAACGGGGCGGGCTCCGGTTTTTTTATCGGTGCGGTCGGTCGATCGGAAAAGGTCTTGTGTCCCCTTAATAATCTGTTCCATCGTCGCCGTCGTCGAACCGCGAGTAATCCCTCCTGCGCTTCAGGTATCGCAGGAACGCCGCGGCCGAAAGCAGGGCTGCCGCGACGAAGAGTATTTCGTACAGATGATAAGCCCAGAAGGAAATCCAGGAACCGCCGCCGCGAAGGTCAGCGTGCCAGCGACGTTCCAGTTCGTCTAGCGGGACGAGGATAACTGTTTGCAGGGCCTCGTCGATGTCGTTTCCCCGCCGCAGGTTCTCCAGGATTTCAGCCGGTGTCTCCGGGCCGTATTCCCTGATTATATAATCGATAATATTTTTACTCATTTCGTAGGCCAGGAGAGCTCCCTTCTCGGTCCGCGGGAATCCCCGGTCAAGCCGGCGAAGTGGAATTATGTTTCCCGTCACGGCCGCCCGCGGAACGAGAAACCTGTCCCGCTTCATCGCGATTTCAGCCATTCCGTCGCTGGTCCATTGAGCAATGCCCTCGTCGAGCCACCGAGGAAGGCGTTCGCTGTCGATATGCCCGTGAAGCAGGAGATGACAGAGTTCGTGTTTCAGGATTGTTCTGAATGAAAAAGGGCGGACCGCCGCTCGTGTGTAATCTACCACGACCAGGCGCCGCGACGGAACGGCGACGGCCGCGACGTAATCCATACCCGCCATCGAGCGGAAGGCGGTTCTGTCGTTGATGAGCGCCACCGTGCAGGGTTCCTGCAGTCGCCAGCCGATGCTTTCCTCCAGTTCATCGACCAGTTCCGGGTAGAGCGCCGCCGTCTGTCGGGCGGCGGATTCCAGCCGGTCGTCGAAGAGGACCGTTACCTCGGACGTCTCGAGAACGTTCATCTCGCGGGCCGCGGAGAGTCCGGAGAACAGAAAAAAGCAGAAGATCGTGACGGAAAGTCCCGTAACGACAAGCGACCGTTTCATGCGGAATAATCCTTGTTCAGTGCGGCCGGTTGCATCAGGGGCCGACCGGTTATTTTTTGTAAAACAATCACCCTGAAAAGACAACCGCGTCCCTTTTTCCTTTTTGCATGAATTATCAGTGATTGTTCCGTAAAAAGCCATTTTCCTCTCCCCTGGCGGGAGGCGATGAAGGGGAGGGGGATTCGATTTTTTACGATGCTATCATCGTTGCGGCGATGTACAATGACGCCGGGACGGTTTCGATGGATACATGGCATATCTACATCATCAGGTGCGGCGACGGGAGTCTCTACACGGGTATCAGTACGGACCCGGCACGCCGCTTTGTCGAGCACGTCCGCGGAGGCCCCCGGGCCGCGCGTTACCTGAAAGGACGGGGGCCGCTGCGGCTCGTCTTTTCCCGCGAGGCGGGTGGCCGCTCCGCCGCCTTGAGACTTGAGCGCAGAATCAAGCGCATGCCCCGCGCCGACAAGCTTACCCTCATCGAAGATTCCCGCCGGGCGGACGTCCTGTTCGGCGATGTGCGTTGAACGAGTTTTCACCGCAGGGAAGCCCTTTCGCGGGGATCCGCGAACGCCTTCAGAATTTAACAAAATCCTTCTTCGCGTTGAGCACCTTCACGATATACCGGCGGGTCTCTTCCTTCGGTATGGTGTTCCTGATGTGCTCGTAGACGTCCAGGGGCGGCATGCTGTTGATGATCGCGGCCGCCCTGTTCCGGTCCCCGTCGAAGGTTCGGAGCACCTCGCCCGCGCCCGCATTGTAAGCCGCGATGACGCAGTATTCCAGTGAAAGCTCGTTTTCTATGTCCTTGAGATAACGGGTTCGAAGAATATTCAGGTAGGCGGTTCCGTACCTGATATTATTGTCCGGCAGAAAGAGAAAATCCCGGGAGGGAATGCCGTCTTTCCCGTTGAGTACGCTGTATACGTCCCGCCCCGCCGTTGACGGCATCACCTGCATGAGTCCCAGGGCCTGGGAGCGGCTTACCGCGTAAGGATTGAAACTGCTTTCCGTTTTCATGACGGCGTAAACCAGGCTTCTGCTGATACCGAACTCACCGGCGTAGCGTTCCACCAAGTGACGGTATTTCATGGCCCGCACGTCCCGGTAATCAGGCGTCATGTCGATGGTGACGAAGTGAACGACGCGTTTGCCGCCTTCGACCGAGCCGACGCGGCGTTCCAGGCGCCGTCGCAGGACTTCGTCGGCGAATCGCTCGGCACGCCAGGGCCATCGAATATTCATGCCGTCGAAATCTTTCACCAGTCCCAGCAGAAAGGGTTCGCCGCCGAGCCGGATCTCGCTGTCGGAGTAGAGATCAACAGCCCGCGGGTCTTCGGGCGTAAGAACGGTGGTGACGACGGCGTTTTTCAGGCTTTCCAGCGGGTGTTCTTCGTCGACGGTTTCCACGGCAACGACGCCCCGGTTGAAATCGACGGACGCCCGGCAGAGGTAATTCTGGGTGTATTTCACATATTCGCTGGGCGAAGGTTCCCGCGTGTCGTCACTGCCCCACACGCCGCCGACACGGGATCTGAAACGGTCGATGAGATCTTTCACGCGGCGCAGGTCTTCGCCGATCCTGCCGGGGTGAACAGCGTAAGCTGCTGCTTTTTCTGCGGCCAGGCGACCCGCGGCGGCACCGTCTCCCGCTACGGCGATGCGGGCGGTCCGAATGATGTCGCCCGAGGAGCAGGAAAACAGAAGGACGCAGACGACCAGGGCGAAGAAAAGGGCTGAATTTTTAAAATTATTAAGCATTTTAAGACCTTTGCGCAACTATAGAAACCCCCCGTTTCTGTCATTTCGGTGAAAACCGGAATCCGGTATTATCAATGGCTTCCTGGATTAACCCGTACGGGTACTATAGTCCCGCTTTGCGGGCTATAGTCTCCGTCGGGAGGATTAAAACCGGCCTGCGCCGGCATGACGATTAAAGGAATTCCGTAATAAAATGCTCATTTTCAGGGACGCGTTTTTTAGCGGGATGATACCTGAGGCTGGCCCCGGTGTCCATATTTTCAAAGCGTTCGAACGACGACCCTGAAAAAATATTGTACACTCGAAGGCAGCCTGTCGCGAAGCGCGAATTCGGTTACGGAAGAGCGGACTGTTCCGTCCTGCCGTTCTGCGGGGACTGTACAAAGTGCGGGAACTGTGCTAAACGCTTCACCTTCTTTCGATGTGCTGTTTCCGAGGTGGAAAGGCGATATGGAACAACAGGAACCGATAACTGACAGGCGCCGCCGGAACGAGGTGGAACGGCGACGGAATTTCGGCATCATCAGTCATCCCGACGCGGGGAAGACCACGCTTACGGAAAAGTTGCTGCTGTTCGGCGGGGCGATTCAGCAGGCCGGTGCCGTGCGGGCACGAAAGGCGGAGCGTTACGCCGTGAGTGACTGGATGGCCATGGAGAAGAACCGCGGTATTTCCGTGACGACGTCGGTGATGAAGTTCAATTACCGTAATTTCGAGATTAATCTTCTCGACACGCCCGGCCATCAGGACTTTTCCGAGGATACCTACCGGGTGCTTACCGCCGTGGACAGCGCTCTCATGGTCATCGACAGCGGCAAGGGGGTGGAACCCCAGACGGAGAAACTGATGGAGGTGTGCCGCATGCGGAACACGCCCATCATCACATTTATCAATAAGCTTGACCGTGACGGTCTGCCGCCGCTGGATCTGCTTTCAGATATCGAAGAAAAGCTTCAGATCGAGTGTGTCCCCCTTACGTGGCCCGTGGGAATGGGGAAAATCTTCAGGGGCGTCTACAACCGCTATCGACGGGAAATGAACCTCTTCAGGCCCGGATCGGATCGTCGCGTCGACGACGGCGTGAAGATCAAAGATCTCGACGACGGTGAACTGGACAGGCTCCTGGGAAGTCAGGCCGGTGAGTTGCGTGCCGACATGGAACTTCTGGAAGGAGCGGCCGCTTCCTTTGAGGTGCGGCATTACCTGTCGGGAAGCCAGACCCCCGTTTTCTTCGGAAGCGCCATTAATAATTTCGGCGTCAGGGAGCTTCTTGACGCCCTGGTGGAAATGTCGCCGGCGCCGCTTCCCCGGGAGACCCTGACCCGGGTCGTATCGCCCTGCGAAGAGGCCTTCTCGGGCTTTGTATTTAAGATACAGGCAAACATGGACCCCGCTCACCGCGATCGAATAGCCTTTCTCAGGGTCTGTTCGGGGACGTTCCGTCGTGGCATGAAGGTGATGCACCACCGGATCGGCAAGGAAATCGCCATCGCCAACGCCACCATCTTCATGTCCCAGGATCGGACCAATGTTGAAGAGGCCTGGCCGGGCGACGTAATCGGCATTCACAATCACGGCGCCATAAAGATCGGAGATACCTTCACCGAAAAGGAGCCCCTGGCGTTCACGGGAATTCCGAATTTCGCCCCCGAACATTTCCGGCGCGTACGGCTTCGTAATCCGATGAAGGCGAAACAGCTTCAGAAGGGATTGGTGCAGCTTGCCGAGGAAGGCGCCATCCAGGTTTTCCGTCCGAAAGGGAAAAGCGATTATATTCTCGGCGCCGTGGGAATGTTGCAGTTCGACGTGACGGCCCAGAGACTGCGGGACGAGTACGGGGCTGACACGGTGTACGACGAGACGCCCTACACTATCGCGCGGTGGATCGCCTGCGGCGAACAGGGGCGGTTCAGGGAGTTCGAGGAAAGAAACCGGTCGTCGGTTTTCTTTGACGCCGATGACAGGCCGGCCTTTCTCACGTCGAGCGAGTGGCGACTCGAGCACGTCATGGAAGCCTGGCCCGATGTGGAATTTTATAAAACCTGCGAGCAGGCGTGAGGGGAAAAGTGATAAATCTGCGGAACACGGGCCTGGTGCTTGAAGGCGGAGGATTCCGGGGCATCTACACCTCGGGCGTGCTTCACTGGTTCATGGAGCGGGGCATCTGTTTTCCTTATGTTATCGGTATTTCCATGGGGGCATGCAATGCCGCCAGTTACGTGTCGCGCCAGGCAGGCAGGAATCGCATCGTCAACATAGAATTCGTGCATGATCCCAGATACATGAGCCTTCGGCGCCTGCTGGTCCGTGGCGAACTGTTCGGCATGGACTTTATTTTCGGCACCATTCCGCGGGAACTAGTTCCTTTTGATTTCAAAACCTTTTTTGAAAACGACCAGGTCTGCGTCACCGTCGTCACCGACTGTATCACGGGAGAGCCGGTATATTATGAAAAGCGTGACATAGGGGACGGCTACATGAAACTGCTCCAGGCTTCAAGCACGCTGCCCTTCGTCGGCAAGCCCGTCCCGCTGGACGGTCGCCTGTTTATGGACGGGGGATTGGCCGATTCCGTGCCCCTCGCGAAGAGTATAAGGGACGGAAACGGGCGGAATGTTCTTGTGCTGACAAGGCCAAAGGGATACCGCAAAAAGCGCTCGCCCCTCGTAAACGGGATTGCCCGACTACGCTACCGCTCCCTGCCGGGTGTCTGGAAAACCATGGCCTTTCGCGCGGAACGGTATAACGCGGCGATGAACGACATCGACAGGCGCGAAGCGGAGGGAGGCATATTCGTCATACGTCCCCGCGAGCCTGTGAGGGCGGGAAGAATCGACAGAAATAAAAACAGGCTTGTCGACGCATATGATCAGGGATACGAAGATGCCGAATACTGTCAGGAGGGGTTATTCTCCTACCTGGCGGGATGACGGGAACGCCGAGAAGTATGCGGAATACCGCTGCGGGTGACAGCGCCGATTTCCGTGCTACAGTTT
>LQBH01000043.1 GCA_002030015.1 delta proteobacterium MLS_D | reverse complement strand
AGCAAAGCGGGAAGCGGCGAAGTTACTCGCCCAGTCGACGCTCAAAGAACGTCAGACGATTCTTCGGGCGAAAGACGGGGTCATGCAGGAAATATTGGAACGAGCACGAAAAGAACTGGAACGGCAGCCAATGGACCGTAACCAGATTGAGCCGTTGCTCAACGAGGCTCTCGAGGCACTGGTCACTGACGGAACGGTTCGACTCTTTGTGGCGCCGAAAGACAGCGAGGCTGTACGTGAGTTCATACAAACGCGTGACGAACTGAAGGAGAAAATCGTCGAGGTCACGGAACAGGACATGATGGGGGGAATCATCGCCGAAACGGCCGACGGCATGATCAGCATCGACAATAGTTTCGAAAGACGGCTTGCCATGCTGATTCCCAAAATATTGCCCGAAATCGGGAAGAAACTGTTCGGGGGCTAGAGACAATTGAAGCTGATCAACACGGCTTATTCCTTTGCCTGTGCTTATCTCAAGGGAGAAGAGGCCCGGTGTCTCACGTCGGACCACGTGGAAGGACTGAGCCAGCGGGCATCGACAATACGGGACAGCCTGGAGGTTATCAGGAACACCGATCTGGGTGAATACCTCGCGGATATGTCCATCAACACTATCGGCGAGCTCGACGAACGGCTCTGGGATTATCTCCGCCTCTGCGGTGAGCGCCTGGAAAAATTCAGGCTTCCCCGGGATTTGTCGCGGCTGCTGGAACTGTACCTGAGGAAGTTCGACCTCATGAATGTGAAAGTTGCCCTGAGAAAAGTTGTCGGCAGGGAGCAACTGCCCGCCGTACCCATAGGCGTCGTTTATGAACTGGGTTATTCCGACGAACTGATGCTGGCGGAGACGATCAGGGACATCACGGAGGTCCTGATCAAGGCTGATCTTATCGACTATATCGATATTCTCGAAGGCATCAAGGATATCGACCGACGGTCCCTGATCGAAGGCGAAACGCGGCTCGACAATCGTTATTTCTCGCAGCTGCGGCAGGCAGTGGCGGGTATGACCGACGGCGGTGCGCTGACCATGGCCCTGACCGTCATGATCGACAGCACCAACCTGGGACTGATCTTTCGGACGGCGATTGCGGAATCCGGCGAGTTCTCGGGAGATTTCTTCCTCGAGGGGGGGTACGTGTTTTCCGAAACGGTTCTGCGGGAGATGGCCTCCATGAAGCCGCTTGAAATCATCGCCCGGCTCGAAGGAACCGACTACGAACTGGCCGCCCAGGATATAGTCAAATTGTACGAGAAATCGGGCATGATTGATTCCGTGGACCGGATCGTGGAAAAACAGAAGTTCCGGCTTCTGCGGGATCTTTTGTCTCCGCGGGCGCTTTCTCCCTGTAACCTTCTCTGGTACCTCTATCTTAAGGAGCTCGAGATACGCAATCTCCGGCTGCTTTTGAAGACCGGGTTCGACGGTCTCGCGACCGCTGAAATTCGGGATTACCTGGTGACGGTGTCATGAAAAAAATGCAGGACATGTCTATAGCGATAATCGGTACGGACGACCAGACATCGATCATGCGTCTGGCGGGTGTGAATAAATATTGCCGCATTGCGGAAGATGGCGGCGACAATCAGCGGCAGGAGATTCGAAAAGGGCTGGATACCTTTCTCAAGGATCCATCCGTCGGTATTATCATGATTCCGGAAAACTGGCGGGTCCATGTCGCGGATATGCTGGAAAGAATGCAAAAGGCGAAGGGTGTTCCAAAAAAGGCGATCATCGAGTATCCGCTCGGGCTGAAGGCGGAGCCGATGGACGTGAAGGCATTCTACAGGAATTACACGAGGAATCTCATCGGATTCAACGTGGAGATATAACCCTCGTTCGGCGGCGGAGGGGGGTATAGGGTGCGGAACATGGTGAACCAGGCAACAGTAAATACATAAAGCGAGGCGGGACTTATGGGGAAAATCTGGAGAATTTCGGGGCCGGTTATTATTGCCGAAAAAATGCGCGGTTCCCAGGTTTACGAAGTGGTCGACGTGGGGGACGACCGTCTTACCGGTGAGATCATCGGGCTTGAGGGGGACAAGGCGGTTATACAGGTCTACGAGGACACGGCGGGACTCCGGGTCGGAGAACCTGTAACGGGAACCGGCGAGATACTTATGGTCGATCTCGGTCCGGGCATGGTGGGCAATATCTACGACGGTGTTCAGCGTTCACTGGTCACCATGCAGGAAGACATAGGCGATTTTATCCTCAGGGGTACCCGGACATTCGCCCTGGACAGGGACAAGAAATGGCGTTTCACGCCGTCCGTTAAATCCGGGGACACCGTGGGCGAGGGGGATATCATCGGCAGCGTCCCCGAGACGGGACTTATCGAACACAAGATCATGGTGCCCATCGGCGTTGAAGGAAAGATTCTCGAAATTCACGAAGGCGATTTCACCATCGAAGAGCCTGTCGCCGTGATCGAACATGACGGAACGCGCAGGGAACTCACCATGGTGCAACGCTGGCCGGCCCGTAAGCCCCGTATCTACAAGCGGCGCTTCGATCCCGTCGATCTTCTGGTGACGGGTACGAGAATCATCGACTATCTCTTCCCGCTGGCCCTCGGCGGAAAGGCGGCGATCCCCGGGGGATTCGGTACGGGGAAAACGGTCAATCTTCAGCAGATGGCCCGCTGGTCCCAGACTCATCTGAATATTTACGTGGGATGCGGTGAGCGGGGGAACGAGATGGCCGACGTTCTGCACAGCTTCAAGCAACTGAAAGACCCGGCCACGGGAAGAATGCTTCAGGAGAAGGAAATATTTATCGCCAACACGTCGAACATGCCCGTTGTGGCGCGGGAAATCAGCATCTTTATCGGCATTACCATGGCCGAATATTTCAGGGACATGGGCTACGACGTGCTGCTTGTTGCGGACTCTACGTCCCGTTGGGCCGAGGCGATGCGGGAAATCGGCTCCCGCCTGGAAGAAACACCGGGCGAAGAAGGATTCCCGACATACCTTGGCTCGCGGCTTTCGTCCTTCTATGAACGGTCGGGCCGGGTTGAATGCGTCGGCAACCCCAGCCGCATGGGATCGGCAACAGTAATCGGCTCAGTGAGTCCTCCCGGCGCGGACTTCAGCGAACCCGTGACCCAGGCGACACTGCGAATCGTGGACGCGCTCTATTCCCTCGACGTGGCTTTGGCGAACAAGCGGCACTTTCCGACGATTAACTGGCTCCAAAGCTACAGTCTGTATGCCGATTCCGTTGATAAGTGGTGGAACAAGATCAGTAACGAATACAGCGACGTGAGAAACGAGACGCTGGCGACCCTGCAGAAAGAAGCCGAGCTCGAAGAAATCGTTCGTCTCGTGGGGCCGGAGGCGCTGCCTGAAGACGATAAGCTGTTGCTGCTCGTGGCCCGCATGATACGGGAGGATTTCCTGATGCAGAGCGCCTTTCATCCGGTGGACACCTATACCGAGCCGAAAAGAAACCACACGATGATCAGGGCCATTATGAAGTTTTACGAAATAAGCCGGGACATGGTCGATTCGGGAACACTGGTAAGCGATATTTCCGCCCTCAAGCTGAAACAGAGAATATCGCGCATGAAGGATATACCCCATGACGAATTCGACGCGTACGTGGCGAATCTCATGTCCGACATGGAACAAAGTTCGGTACACGAAGAAGAAGGAGGAGACAACTGATGGAGGCTCCGCAACTCTTTACACGGCAGACGAAAGCGATAGCCGTCGCCCGGAGATCGCTCCTCGTGATCGAGAGCATTCCGGGAATCCGTTACGACGAGATCGTCGACGTTCAACTCGGCACCGGTGAGTTGAGAACGGGGCAGGTCATCGAGGTCGGCAAGGAAACGACCGTTGTACAGGTTTTCGGCGGCGTCAGCGAAGTCGACCTGCTGAAGAGCAAGGTTATATACAAGGGTGAGACACTCAAGCTTCCCGTTTCCCCGGATATTCTCGGAAGAATTTTCGACGGGAGCGGCAATCCCATCGACGGAGGACCTCCTGTCATTGCTGAATCCTACCTGGACATCAACGGCATTCCGGCCAATCCCTCCTCCCGTATACCGCCTGCCGAATTTATCGAGACGGGGATTTCAGCCATCGACGGACTGAATGTCCTGGTACGGGGGCAGAAACTGCCGATATTCAGTGGATCCGGACTGCCGCACAATAAAATCGCGGCACAGATATTGCGCCAGGCGTCACTGCGGGGCAAATCGGAAGAATTCGCCATCGTTTTCGGCGCCATAGGAGTCAGCTACGACGACGCGGCCTATTTTATCGACAATCTCGAACAAACGGGCGCACTGAGCAGGGCCGTGGCGTTCATCAACACCGCTTCATCACCGGTCATCGAACGGTTATCGACGCCGCGCCTGGCTTTGACTGCCGCGGAATACCTTGCATGGGAACAGGACAAGCACGTGCTCGTCATTTTGACGGATATCACGAATTACTGCGACGCCCTGCGGGAACTTGCGGCAATGCGGGGCGAGATACCGAGCCGGCGCGGGTACCCCGGATACATGTACACGGACCTGGCGTCGCTCTACGAACGGGCCGGCCGAATATCCGGCAGGGAAGGATCGGTCACCATTCTGCCGATTCTGACCATGCCCGACGACGACATCACCCATCCCATCGCCGACCTGACGGGTTACATCACGGAAGGACAGATCGTTCTTTCGAGAGCTCTGGAGCGGAAACGCATCTACCCGCCCATCGACGTGTTCCTGTCCCTGTCGCGAATGATGAAGGAGGGAATCGGCGAAGGAAACACCCGGGAAGATCATAATAATGTCTTCATGCAGTCCTACGCCATGTACGCGGAGGGAAATTATCTGCGCGAGATTTCAACGGTTATCGGATCCGAGGCCCTGAGCGACCGGGACAAGACATATCTCGAAGTTTCAGATCGTTTCGAACAGGAATTTATCTCCCAGGGTGAGTCGGAGCGGAGGTCCGTCGAGGAAACACTGGAAATCGCCTGGAATTTGTTTTCCGTGCTTCCTGTAGAGGACTTGAAACTGATACAACAACAGTATATCGACCGGTATCTGCCAAAACGCGGCTGAAATCCGGCAGATTCTGAAAGGCGAGTCACATGGCCATCAAGATACAGGTGCCGCGGCCCACTAAAATGGAGCTGTCCCGCCTGAAGAAACGGCATAAGCTGGCAACGCGGATTCAGAAGATCGTCAAGGATCGGTTGTCGCTTCTGATTATGGAATTTCTTCAGACCGTCAAGGAGTGTGCCGCCGTCCGGGAACGGTTGATTGCCGATTTTTCGGAAGCCTACAGGGCATACTCCGTCGCCTTCGGGTATCACGGCAAGACGCCCCTTGAAAAGGAAATGGCCCTGTCGGAGATGCCCTTTACGGTAAGCTCGGGTACCAGAAACGTGGCGGGCGTCAAGTTGCCCATCTTCGAGATTGAAAAAGGCGAAGTCGCCACGGCCCAGCTCAGGAACCGGATCGATGGTTCATCGGTTCTCGATCAGAGTATCGAGCAATCCCGGAAATGCCTGGAAACGATCATTCAGTTGACGGAGCTTCAGAACTCGCTCGATTTGCTGGGGACGGAAATCAACAAGGTGAAGCGGGTCAACAACGCGTTGGAATTTATAGTTATTCCAGCTCTTGACGTGACGATCCGGTACCTGAACATGAAATTCGAAGAGCGGGACCGCGAGGAAACGGCCAGGCTGAAATACGTCAAACAGCTTCTTGAACGGAAAGAGGCCCATGCTTACTGATACGACAAAAAAAGGCGACACGCCGGCGGAGGTTTACCTCTACAATGAGTTCAGGGCCATAAACGCCCATGTTCCACGACGACGCAAAAGCATCGAGGAACTGCTCGGCGAAAGCGCGCCCCAGATAGACTGCAGCGACGGGAGCACCCACTTTTTTCGAAAGAAGGAGCTGTCCCTGCTTGCCGACATGCTGGATGAGGAAGAGAAAAAAGATTTCATGCTGCCGATGCTGATCGAGGTATCATCGCGGGACAATTCCTACGCGGTTCCATCGCCCGGAGGAACGGAGGCAAAGGTCCTGTCGAAAATTTGCGGGACGACCCTGTCACCGGTGATGAACAGGGTTCCTCTTTTTAAGCCGCATCTGTCGGTGATTCGGAGCGTGTTGAAAACATGCACGCAATACATATTTGTAGCGTAATAATAAATATTTTGAAAGGAGCCTGATCATGCAAGCATTTTCCGACAAGTTGATCAACATCACGGCACAGAACAAGGAGGAAATGTCCCGGCGATGGTGCAGGGCGGTCAGGTCGAATCCGAGGACGCCCACGTTGCACAATCTTTCAGAGGAAGAATGTTATGATCACGCACTCAATTACTATATCAAGTTGAAGGACATGTATTTTGATGAGAAACCCTACCCGGAGGTGCAAAAATACTTCAACCGCTACGCGGATGAGTTTTTCAAGAAAGGTATCCCACTGGCGGAAGCGGTATACGCGCTCATCATGATGCGTCGCCATATGTGGCTCTACGCCGATTTCCAGGCACCCTTCCTCACAGGCATGGATCATCACCAGGCGGTGGAAACCATCAACAGAACGATTCGTATTTTCGATCACGGCATATACCTGGTCATTGAAAAATACGAAGCGTTACGGACTACATGACAAGGAGCGTAATTCATGGCAGCGGATACCTATACGAGCATCAAGGATATAGAAGCCGAGGCGGAAAAAATTGTAGAAGAAGCAAAAGCGACCGCCAAAGCGACAACTGAAAAAGCGCGGGCCGAGGCAAGGGAAATTCTCGCGTCGGAAATTTCCATCGGCGACACGTCTGATGTGGAGAAAGAAATCATTGCCCAGGCCGAGGAAGAAGCCCGCCGGAAGATAGAAGAAGCGGAGCGACGGGCGGCGAAACTTAGAAAGTCTTCCACCGAACAAGTCGAGGGAGTCATCAACGAAATCGTCGAATACATGAAGGGCGTGCGCTGATAATCGTTGCCCGCCGGCACATGCCCGCCGGCGGGACGGGTTTGTCATGCAACTCTTCACAGTTCTTTGCCGGGCGGTTTGCAAAACATCGTAGCTCTCCTTTTCGAGGTTTTTCAAGCAGTTCCGCCGCTCCGACCGGAGACGGTGCGATTTTCCAGTGTTTTCTTGAATTCGTGGGCAAAGCGTTATATACAGCGTCTATCACGAGCATGAAGGGGAAGAATGTCATGACGGAAATCATCGACGTACAGGCACGCGAGATTCTCGATTCACGGGGCAATCCTACCGTTGAGGTCGATGTTATTCTCAGTTCCGACATACGGGGGCGGGCGTCCGTTCCGTCCGGAGCCTCTACGGGTGAGCACGAGATGCTGGAGCTGCGGGACGGTGATCAGAACCGTTATTCCGGCAAGGGTGTCAGGGAGGCGGTTCGGAACGTTGTCAAAACGATAGCTCCCGAGATCGTCGGTCTGAGTTGCCTGGACCAGCGGGCCGTCGATCTACACATGATCGAACTCGACGGAACTCCGAACAAGAGCAGACTTGGCGCCAACGCCATGCTGGGCGTATCGCTCGCCTGCGCCAGGGCGGCCGCGGAAGTGCTCGGTGTTCCCCTTTACCGGTATATTGGCGGCGTATCAGCCTGCGAGCTTCCCGTTCCCATGATGAACATTCTCAACGGCGGGCAGCATGCTGACAATAATGTCGATATTCAGGAATTTATGATCATGCCGCTGGGAGCTCCCTCCTTCGCGGAAGGATTGCGCATGGCGGCGGAAGTTTTTCATCGGCTGAAGGCGGTATTGAAAGAGAAGGGATACAATACCGCCGTGGGCGATGAGGGCGGTTTCGCGCCGAACCTCCAGTCGAACGAAGAGGCTCTCACGCTGATCATGGAAGCAATCTCCCGAAGCGGTTACGAGCCGGGGAAGGACATTGCCGTTGCCCTGGACGCTGCGGCAAACTCCTTCTACCGAGACGGGACGTATATCCTGGCCGCCGAGCAAAAACCGGAAAAATCGGCGACGGAACTTATCGCATTTTACGAGGATCTCCTGTCCCGCTACCCGATCGTATCCATCGAAGACGGTTTGGCCGAAGACGACTGGGACGGCTGGCGGATCATGACTGAGCGGTTGGGCTCGAAGATTCAGATCGTGGGCGACGATATTTTTGTCACCACCAAGTCGCGTCTCGAAAAAGGCGTTTCACGCGGCGTGGCTAATTCCATACTGATCAAGCTCAATCAGATCGGGACACTTTCGGAGACACTCGAAACCGTTCAATACGCGAAAGAGTCCGGGTACACGACGATCATATCCCACCGTTCCGGAGAAACTGAAGACTCCTTCATGGCGGACGTGGCCGTGGCGATGAACTGTGGGCAGATAAAGAGCGGTTCTGTGTCGCGGAGCGAGCGTTTGGCCAAGTACAACCAGCTTCTTCGCATCGAAGAGGAACTGGGATCCTCGGCCGTTTACCGCGGGAGCGCCGCTTTGTACAGCACGAAGTAAAAGAAGCGAACCCGTCGGACGGGACCCGATCCCGATAATCAGGCGGACCGTCTCATCGGGGCGTGACGAACTTGAACAAGGTCTGTCTCGCTGTTTCAAGCCTGTTCCGATCATCGGTAAGCATCAGGTGGGGGCCTTCTTTTTTCCGTTCACGTTCCGCGCCTCGATCGACCGTCTGGACGATTCCCATATCGCGAAGATAGCGAAGCGCGCCACGGTAATTCGCCTGGGAGAGTGCTTCCGACCGCGAAATCTCGCCTTTTCTGAACATTTTCATGCCGAGTTTGTGGGTTCGCTTCATGAGGTCCCGTTCTCCCCTTGAGCGTGTTTTAAGGCAGGCACTGCCGCGGAGCATGATCCAGTAGGACTCGATGTAATTCTGTATCAAACCGGCGAAAGGTACCAGGCTGATCCGTCCCCTGCCGGTCACGTCGAGGCGACCGGTGTCGTCGAACGAGGCCTGACGGGCCACCATGCCCCGGTCGGCCAGGTATGCCAGGGTATCCCTGATTTCTTCCATGTCGTCGCTTTCGTCGTCGAATATAAATTCATTCCAGAAGAGGGTTTTCAAAAACCGGAAATCCGCGAGAATTTTAGCAAGTTCCACGCTGTCTTCGTCGGTAGAGAGTATTGACGCGGCCACGAAGGCGGGGGGAATGAAAAAGTGTAAAATCGTGTTTTTATAATATTCCAGACCCATCCTGCTTTCGTCGTCGACGGAATAGATAATTTCGGCGAATTCTTCATCCTCGTCTTCTTCGTCGATACCCATTTTGGTTATCAACCCGGACGACTCAAAATTGTTCAGTGCCTCCAGGATGGCCCGATCCATGTTTGACAGGGTCGAGGAAAATTTTACCTTTCGATACTGAAGATAATCAAAGAGTTCGTCGATAATGGTCCTCAGATCCTCCTGAGCGATGCCCCTCCGGAAATGGCACAGGAGGGCGGCTGCCACCAGCGCGAAAGGCGTTACAACGGAAACCTTGTTGATTCTCAGCGCGATTTCGTACCCCATCTTCCGGTACAGGCTCTGTCGTTCCTCGGTGTTGCGATCGTCGATCGCCGGAACGGTCCGTGCGAGATATTCCCTGACCTGAATCGGTTCGCCGATGTTGAGATAGACGTGGCCATAACGTTTTTTCAGGACCCGCCTCGTTTTGACCAGGTCGGCCGTCGATTCTTTGGTCTTTGTTTCGCCGCCCAGTTCTCTCAGGT
>LQBH01000042.1 GCA_002030015.1 delta proteobacterium MLS_D | reverse complement strand
GGCCTTGTCCTTGAAATCGCCGTAACCCGGGGAAAGCGCCGGCAGTCCTTCCACCTTCGTGAACCGTCCGTTCACCTCGAACCCCTCGAAAGGTGAAACAGTGCCGTAATAATACCAGTAAGGACGGGCGTAACTGATGCCGGCGCGCCACAGTTTTTCCCGCATCACCCGCGCCGTGGGGACATTCATGAGGCCGGTGACACCGGAATTCGACGGAAAGGTAAAAGGTTCGTCATGGCTTCGGGCCGCCGGCGAAAAAAAGAGGCCTCCGGCCACAGCCAGGGCCCCGAGAAAGACAACCATGCGCTTCAAGAAGAATCCTCCGGTAGCGGGGCCGGGAATCACCGCTCCGCTTTCCGTCGCGGCGTCGGGTTGAGATTTATATTAGACCCCATACAATCACCAAATTCGAAACCTTTAAATAATATCCCTTCCTGCCATTCCCGACTCGATCCGTTTGCATCCCCGATAATGAACGAGTCAGGGAAATACCTGAAAATACTGGATACCGGCCTTCGCCGGTATGACGAGCAAGCTTTATTTACACGTGGTTGACCGGGGTTTTATCTTTCGACCTTTACCCGTAACCCATCGCCTATCGCCTCTTACCCCCAACCTCGTACCTCGTGTTTCCTTTTCCCCTTTGAAGAGGAATACACCTCCCAGCCTTTCCCCCTGACAGGGGACCAACCCCCAGCCCTTCCCCCTTTGAAGGGTAACAACCTCCTGCGTTTTTCCCCTGGAAGGAGGACGACCCTCCTGCCTTTTCCCCCTGACAGGGGACAACCTCCAAACCCTTCCCCCCGTAAAGGGAAATACACCTTCCTGCCTTCCCCCCCCTTGAAGGGGGGAACACAAGGGGGGTGAATGACAACCGATATGACAGAAGAGAAAGACATCAAAGTTTCGTCATTCCGGCGCAGGCCGGAATCCAGTGTTTATCAGAATATTCTCCTCTGGATATCGGCCTGTGTGCTCATTGCCTGTCGTCCCTTCCCGGTATCCCCCTCCCCTTTATCCCCTCCCTCCAGGGGAGGGGAGAGAGAACATGGAGCCCATCGCCCATCGCCTCTAGCCCATAGCCTCTGACCTCGTACCGGCGGCTCCGCCGCCCCAGCCGTCATCAGAACATTTCTATGGCAACGGCGGCCGTCACAGCCATCTGCATCAGCACCTGGGTAATATCCTTAACCTCGCGCAGCCAGGCAACACGCTGGAAGTCCTCGGGCACGATGATGGTGTCACCCGGCTCCAGCTCATCAACCGGTTCGCCGAAGGCGGTGACTTCCCAGCGTGATTTGAAATGATTCCAGCTCAGGGTCGATGAATCGACCTTGCGGGCGCTGCCGTCCACCTTCATGATGTACATATTGTCTTCATCGGCGTACCGGGTAAAACCTCCCGCGAGCTCGATATAATTGTCGACCTCCATGTCGGAAGTAAAGACATAACTGCCGGGTGACATGACGGCGCCGGTCACATGCAGCACGTTCCGCTCAATGGGAATCTGCAGGCGGTCGCCCGGTTCCAGCACAATGTCGTAATTGCTGCCCTTCAACAGCCGCAGGTGGGCGAGTTGTATCTGCATCCGCCCCGTTGCTTCGAGCTCTTTCAGCGATTCGATGAAAAGCCGCTGCTGCTCCGCCTGGGCGGTGCGCGCCTGGATGCTTTCCTTGGAAAGAGCTCCGGCGATTTCTTCCGAACTTTGCTGGATCAGGTCCCGCTCAAGGCGCTGGATCATCGATTCCAGGTTGCGCTGCTGGAATCGACGGACACTGTCGCGTGTAAAAATCGCTCCCCGCAGGTACGCTTCCCCGGTATAGCCGCCCGCCCGTTCAATCAGCGACGACAGACGCTCGCCCTTCTTGAGCACGTACCGTCCCGGAAACAGGACCTCTCCCTCGATGACGGCGAACTGTTCTTCCCGCCATCCGGGGACCCGTTTTACCACCAGGCGGTCATCGGGCGTGAGGCGGACATTGTGGAGCGGATCGCCGTCGAGGGCCTTGCCCAGGTCCACCACGCGCCGTTCCATGCTCGATTCCTGCCGATTCTCGTCGATTACAATCGAACTTATCTCCGCTTCACTCAAATACGCCGAACGCAGCAGGTTGCCCGCCTTGAAGACGAGATCCTTCACTGTCATGCCTTCCGTGTACTGGAAGGTGCCGGGATTGAGAACCTCGCCGTCGATATGGACTTCTTTCTGCTCAACCTCCGACCAGATGCTGTGAACCACCAGGAGGTCCCGGTTCTGCAGCAGCAGGTTATGTTCCCTGTCGCCTTCCAGTGCCCGTCCGACATTAAAATAAACAGTAGTGTAGTTTTTCCGGTCGCTGACCCGCACAAGCTCGCCCGTGCCGGTCGATGCGTCCGTCGTGACGTTTCCCGCGGCCAGCAGCGCGTCCTTGATCCGCATGCCCTCCTCAAGCTGTATCGTTCCGGGGTTCCTAACCTCGCCATCAACGGCCACGGTCGGCACATCCCTGAATTCCCAGGTGTCGAATACATACACCTCGTCGCCGGGCTGCAACGGCAGGTTGTCGGCTGAACCGGGCCTGCCGAGGGCCCTTGCCAGATTAAAGGGGACAAGCGTACGAAGCGTTCCGGCCGAGAGATACCTCCGTACCAGGGCGTAATCGAGACAGGTTTCAGGCTGCAGGTCGTCGACGCTTTTCAGAATGTCGTTTACCCTCATGCCTTCGGCAAAAGCGTAGCGGCCGGGGCGTACCACATTGCCGAAGACAAAAACGGCGTTGGTGTCTTCACGCGCCACGGGAAACACCCGGATCGAATCGCCGTCATTGACCAGGAAGGGCGCTTTCCGCTTTTGAAGTTCGTCAAGCGACGTATCCAGGACGATCCGTTCCCGGTTCTCAAAATACCGCTGTACCTGTATCTGTTCGCCGAAGGCCGACGGCTTCAGCCCGCCCGCCAGTTCCAGGACGGCATCGAGGTCGCGCTCCCCCTTCAATTCATAAATGGCGGGAACCCGCACGTCGCCTTCCACCGTCACGACCGGCCCTGGCGGCGGAACAAAAATAATATCACCCGCCTCGAGCCGCATATCGCGGCTGTTATCGCCCTTGCGGATCAGGTCGTAAATGTCGAAAGTTGTCACCGTTCTGCCCTGCCGCTTCAGCTCGATCTTCCTCATGGATCCGCGCAGGGAAGGGTAGGCCACATCGGGACCGCCCGCGTAAATCAGGGCGTTGAGCAGCGTGTCGAAGGCGCTGACAGTATACACGCCGGGCTGACTCACAGAGCCCACCACAAAAACAGAAATGCTCCTGAGCGCGCCCATCGAAACACTGGCGTTAACACCGACGATCGACTCGGCCTTCTGCGTGACCAGCTCCTGGAGTTCCCGGAACGTCAGCCCCGCAACCTGCAGCGTGCCGATCTGGGGGAAATATATCGACCCGTCGCGCTGCACCGTCAGCGTGTGACGTTCGTTGATCCTGCCCCAGAGCATGACAATAACGCTGTCGTCGGGGCCGATGACATAATCGGCACTCACGGGGACGTTGGAGGGCGGGCTGAACGAGCCGGGACCCCGCCTGAAAATCTGTTCGCCGAAGACCGGCGGACCCGTTCTCTGGTCTCGGGCATCGGAATCCTCCGAAACATCTTCCTCCTCCGTATCGGCGGGTTCCTCGGCCGTTTCTTCGCCCTCAGGCGGCGCCGCGTCGTCAGTGATCTCCAGATGCTCGCTGACACGGGGATCATCCCGATGCTCCTGGAGGAATTGCTCCACGGCGGCGTCACTGTCGCCCTCGGAAAGCAACTGCTGCAGCCCGGGATCGTCTCCCCGCGCTTCAAGAGCCCTCATGGTCTCCGGCGATAAACTCTCCTGCCCGAAGACCGTCCCGAACCACAGGCCGAAAATAACAAGGGCAACCACACCACCCGCGAACAATCTCTTCATGCGTCCCGCTCCTTCCATACACGCCCGTAATCAGTGACGAGTAATGAATAACAAAAAATACATAACAAACACAAGTAAACGGCAAAAAATATAATAGAAAAAACAGGAAAACCCCGAGACATCTGAATAATGTCCCTCCCTGTCATTCCGGGCTTTATCCGGTAAGGGAGTCCAGTCTTTTCAAAATACTTTCTGGATACCGGCCTTCGCCGGTATGACGGGAGAAAACGGATGCCGGCCCGTGTGCCCGTAAGGGTATCCGCCGGTATGACGGGAGAAAACGGATGCCGGCCCGTGTGCCCGTAAGGGTATCCGCCGGTATGGCCCCTCTACCTTTCCTCCCTTGAGGCAAGAATACACCTCCCATACCTTTCCCCCATTGAAGGGGGGAATACAAGGGGGGTGTATGACGAACCCGTATGACAGAAGAGAAAGACATCAGGGTTTCGTCATTCCGGCGAAAGCCGGAATCCAGTGTTTTTTCGAATACTCTCCTCTGGATACCGGCCTCCGCCGGTATGACGAATATCCTTGATTTATCTAGTTGTAAAAGGTCTTATATTTTTACCCCTCGCCTCTGGCCACTCGCCCATCACCTATTACCCCTCGCCCCTAACCTATTACCGGCGGCTCCGCCGCCCCCTGACCTGGTTTACCCGACCAACCCGGCTATATGTCCGCCATTGCTTCTTTCAGAATCGCGAAATTCTTTTCCCGGTAGTAAGCCCGCTGATCGGCTTCCAGCAGCGATCCCAGCTTGACGTTGTAATCACGGGGGGTCAGCGATTCAATGGCCGATACGACACGGTTCGCTTTATCCCTCGATATCGCTGCTTTCAAGCCTCGTTTGACCAGAAACTCCAGATCGTAGGCGTCTCGGATTTCCCCTCTATCCAGAAAAGCCTCAATCTTTGACGCCATCATTTCTTGCAGTGAAAGAGTTTGCACAAGAACCTGCACAGTTGAATGGGGACTGTAAGCGATCGCTTGGTCCGTCCCGCGGATCTCCATTTTTTTGCGCATTTCCAACTTCAAGCTGCGCGGGTACGAAGTTGAACGCAATTCGAAAACCAGCGTGTAAAATTTGTCCATCGCGTCCCTGATCTTGTAATACCGAGCTAGGTACTGTTTGAGTCTGTCGAACCATCGGTCGACTTTTTCTTCCCGTGTCCCATCAGCCGTTCCGGGAAGCAGCCAGAAATCAAGATCGACTGAAAAGCGGTCGAGACCATGGCAAAGGCGCAACATCGTGCCGCCGCCGAAAACCAACCTTTCCAGGAAGCGGCCACTGTTCAGCCTGTCAAGGACCTCGAGTTCAAATTGTTCCTGCCTGATCAAATCCCGCATCGTCGCATCCGTTTTACCTTCCCGCCGTGTCACATTATACGGCGGACCAGTTTTCTGGTTCGTTCGGGAAACGCCACCATCATGGATTCCAGCACGTCACGGTCGAGGCGGTCTTCGCCCAGAGCGCTCCAGTCAAGTGAATAGCGGCCGAATGCTTCCAGGTGACAGGCGTCAAGAAAAGCCTTCTCTTTCGACGCCATGAAAAAAGAGCCGATTTTGGAAAAACCGAAATAAAATTCCTTTTTCAGTTTGAAATAGAGAAAGTCGAACCCGTCTCCGCCATAGCGGATTGAACGTTTCAAGGCCGCGCTTTCGTACCATCCGCGGGGGACCTGGGTTGTTACACCGTGATAGGCGAGTGCCGTGGTACATGATATGTACGACGGAACCTGAAGATAATTGGCGATTACAAAAAAATCTTTTTGCTCGAGCCAGGGCAGACGATCGGCGGACACATAAAAATCCTTTCGCAACCTGACAAAAGCACCGTTTTTAACCTGGCGGCTGCACAGCACATGAGCCGCCGCCGGGGTAATGCCAAAAAGAACCGCCACATCCCGCGACGTAAAAAAAAGACGGTTTTTCAGGGTGCGCCATGCTTCACTATTCATACCAGGGGCACATTCCTAACATTTTTGTTAAGAATATATTCTTAGAAAACGAAGATCAAGAAATAATTTCACTCTGAGATCTTTGAACACCTATACAAAACCCCAATTTTTTAGTCATTCCGGAAGATACCCTTACGAGCACACGGGCCGGAATCAAGCGTTTTTTCGAATATTCTCAGCTGGATACCGGACTCCGCCGGTATGACGAATATCCTTGATTTATCTAGTTGTAAAAGGTCTTATATTTTTACCCATAGCCTCTGGCCCCTCGCCCATAGCCTATTACCCCTTACCTCTAACCTCTTGCCGGCGTCTCCGCCGCCCCCGTCACCACGGTTTTATATACCGCTTCAACTCGGCCAGGCGCTCGGGATCGTTCCGCTTCAGGTTTCCCGCGAACTCCATGATAAAGGCCAGGAACACCGCCACGAAAAAGGCGGCTATCACGGACAACAGGCAGATCTGCGCCCGCTTGGGCTTAAACCGCTTTTCCGGCACGAAGGGAGAATCCATTACATTAAATCCATAATATTTCTGCACCGTGGTCAGCATTTCCCGTTCCACGTACTGCGCCACGATATCGGCCAGTTTGGCCCGGAGAAGGGGATCCTCCGTAAGCGCGAGCTGCCGCTCCAGCGTCTGCCGCTGCGCCGCCACGTTTTCCAGTTCCTGCCCCCGCAGAAATTCGCTCATGCCCTCGATATACCGCTCCACCATCAGCTTCGCGAATACCGGGTCGTCGGAAATGAACCCCACCGTCAGCACGTTGTTTCGCTGGTCAACGTTGATTTCGAGCATGTCCTGCAGGGCTTTGTAGCCGTCCTGGAGGGTAGGCGAGTCCTCGACGATCCAGCGTTCCTGATCCGCGTCCCAGGCATCTTTAAAAATAAGAGGCAGCAACTGATATGATTCAATCAGGTTGTTGGTCAATTCCCGGCTTTTCAGTACAACCTGAAACTTTTCCAGCGAGCCCGACCCGCCGATACCGATCTGCTGGGCCACCATGCCCCCCAGGCCGCCCAACGCCCCCAGTTGACCGCCCAGCGATGTCCGTTCCTGCTCCACGGGTATCACGACCGCCTGAGAGCGATACATTTCCGTCGCCAGGAGACTGTACGCGACAGCCGCCGCCCCCGCGAGAAAGACAATACAGACAATCAGCCACTTGTGCTTGAAAAGAGGAATCACCAGATCAAGAAGATTGATCTCATCCTCCTCCAGATACTCCCGCCGTTGCGCACGCTCTTCCAAAGATTCCCGTTCGTCCATGATAAAATCAACAAACCCCCGGCTTTAAAATTATAGTCGTGATGATCCCTCCCCGGCTAAACCCTTATAATACAGGACACTTTCATAACCCATACGCCCGTATTTCACAAGACAAAACCCCCGGAGCTATTACCCGGTATCCCTTCCCGGTATCCCCCTCCCCTTTATCCCCTCCCTCCAGGGGAGGGGAGAGAGGGCTTGGGGTCCATAGCCTGTGTAGGGGAGAGAGGACATGGGGCCCATAGCCTGTGGGCAATCACATAATTCAGCGCCGCTTCAAGCCCCCAGCCCTTTTCCCCTGACAGGGTACCACCCCCAAAACCCTTTACCCCTGACAGGGGACTATCCTCCCTGCCTTTCCCCTGCAGGGGAACACACCCCCCTTACCTTTCCCCCCTTGAAGGGGGGAACACAAGGGGGGTGAATGACAGAAGAGACTGGATACCGGCCTCCGCCGGTATGACGAACATACTTGATCTACACGTGATTATCCGAGATTTTATCCTTTGCCCCTTACCTCTTACCCCTTACCTATTACCGGCAGCTCCGCCACCCATTGCCCGGCTCAAAAGGAAGGAATGTAAATCACGATTGACAATATTATTGTAAAAGTGTTAACTGCAATTAACATAATCACGGAGGCTGACGATGGACTACTGGTTTGCCGAACAGGAGGTCAGGCTTCGCAACCTGCCTTCCAAAAAAAGATATCTTCATGAAAAAATCGACTGGTCCGCCCGATGTCTTGGTATCCTGGGCGCGCGCGGCACAGGCAAAACAACAATGATGCTCCAGTATCTGTCCACCTATGAACAGGGGGCGGAAAAAGCGCTGTACGTCTCAATCGACCACCCCAGGTTCCAACCCCAGTCTCTGCATGATTTCGGCAGGCGATTCCATGAATACGGCGGGAGTGTCCTGATCCTGGACGAAGTACATAAATATCCCAATTGGGCCACTCATATCAAAACCTTGTATGATTCCTGCCCGGAACTGCGGATCATTTTTTCCGGTTCAAGCGTTCTGCAAATGCAGGACCAGGATGCCGATCTCAGCAGACGCGCGATTATGTACTGCCTCCACGGCCTTTCCTTTCGGGAGTTTTTGCTCTTTGAAACAGGGAAGTCTTTCCCCGCTCTCACGCTCAGCGATATTCTCAGGGATCATGCCGCGCACGCGCGTAAAGTAAACAGCAGCATCCGGCCGCTGGAACATTTCCGGAATTACCTGGCATACGGGTACTATCCATTTTTCCTGGAAGGAAAGGATACCTATCCCATAAGACTGGCCAATGTCATCAACCATGTGCTGGAAACGGACCTGCCCCAGTCCCGGAGTATTGACCTGCGCCAAATTGGTAAATTAAAGAAACTGCTTATGTTTCTTGCCCTGAGCTCCCCCTCGCGGGTCAATATACAGAAACTGGCTGCCGGCACAGAAATATCCAGGCCCACAATCTACGAATACCTCGAAAGCCTCCATCAGGCGAGACTCTTAAACCTTATCAGAGACGGCGGGAGCGGCTATAAAGTCCTTTCAAAGCCCGATAAAATCTACCTGGAAAACCCGAACCTCGCCCACGCCTTAACCGAGCGCATCAACACCGGGACCTTACGGGAGACATTTTTCGTGAATCAAATACTGAACGCGTACACTCACTATCCCCGCCAATCCGGACAACCGATACGGACCGCGGATAGAGGCGATTTTCTGGTTAATGAAGAGTTCACCTTTGAAATCGGCGGGAAAAACAAAGGAATCAGACAGATACAAGGCGTCGACGATGCCTTCATAGCAGCCGATGAAATTGAAACCGGCTTCCGTTCCAAAATCCCTCTCTGGCTCTTCGGCTTTCTGTACTGATTTCCAGTTTCCCCCGTTTCCCCCCTTGCAGGGGAACACAAAGGGGTTGAATGACAGAAGAGACTCTGGATACCGGCCTTCGCCGGTATGACGAACATGCTTGATCTACACGTGATTATCCGAGGTTTTATCCTTTGCCTCTTACCTCTGACCTCGTACCCATTACCGGCGGTTCAGCCGCCCATCGCCTCTCGCCTATTACCCATAACCCCTTACCCATTATTTTTTGTTCTTTTCCCCCTTGAAGGGGGGAACACAAGGGGGGTGAATGACAGAAACCACTGGATACCGGCCTGCGCCGGTATGACGAACATACTTGATCTACACGTGATTATCCGAGATTTTATCCTTTGCCCCTTACCTCTGACCTCGTACCCATTACCGGCGGTTCAGCCGCCCATCGCCTCTCGCCTTTTACCCATAACCCCTTACCCATTATTTTTTGTTCTTTCCCCCCTTGAAGGGGGGAACACAAGGGGGGTGCATGACAGAAGAGACTGGATACCGGCCTGCGCCGGTATGACGGGGTGGGGAATGCATACCGGCCCGTGTGCCCGTAGGGGTATCCGCCGGTATGACAGAAGAGAAAGGCGTCACGGTTTCGTCATTCCGGCGAAGGCCGGAATCCAGCCACCTACCCGTCATTCCGGCGAAGGCTGGAATCCAGCCACCTACCCGTCATTTCGGCGAAAGCCGGAATCCAGCCACCTACTCGTCATTCCGGCGAAAGCCGGAATCCAGTGGTTTTCAA